>JAFZRZ010000017.1 GCA_017619635.1 Lachnospiraceae bacterium
CTGATTAACCCTGTTTTTATTATGTTAAAAGCTTCAAACCCTCACGAAGGACCCTCAAACCAGCCCCTCATGAAAGCCCCTCACGATAAACCCTCAAGTTGTCCCCTCACGAAGACAGCCCCTCAACAACTTTGAATACCCGTTTTATAAGAAGACCAGCTTGCGACTGGTCTTTTTTATTTTTATTGGTAAAATAGGTATTGATCAAAATGGATCGAAAAAATTTTCCTATGGATGTCACTTTTTCTTATGTGTATGCATATATAGAGTGAAAGGCCATTCGCGAAGACCTGTTGTATTCAACAACCCAGGAGGAAATTAAATGAATCGAGAAGAAAGGAACGCAGATCTGGAACAGGTCATAGAAAAATACAGTAACATGCTCTATAAGATATGTTTTGTTATTCTGAAAAACGAGCAGGATACAAAAGATGTTTTACAGGAGACATTTATAACATATATGACAAAAAGACCGGGATTTGCTTCCGAAGAACATAAGAAAGCTTGGCTTATAAAAGTATCACAGAATAAATGTAAAGAATTCCTCAGATTTCATAAGAGACATGCCAGAATCCCTCTTGATGAGGTGGAAGAAGCACTTGAGATCACAAGCGGAATGAATGTGGAAGATAAAGAAAAGCTCAGACTGATATGGAATTTGAATTACAACCTTAAGAGTGTGGTGATCCTTTATTATGTGGAAGGATATTCAGTCAAAGAAACAGCACAGATCCTTCGCATATCAGAGGTTGCCGTTAAGAAAAGACTCCAGAGAGCAAGACAGATCCTTGCAAAACTGGGCAGTGCTTATGAAGGAGGTATCGTCTGTGAACAGGTATGATATTGACAAAGATCTATTTTCAAACATAGAGATCTCAAATGATATAAAACTTGAACTGTATAGAAATTGTAAAAAGGGGAAAAGGACAGCGGATCTGCGGTTTAAATATGCCGGCGTGCTTACAGCGCTGATTGTCATATTGATCATAGGGAGCACGGGAATTGGCGCAAAGGCATGTTATGATGGCATTAAAAGCCGTATGGAAAGCATGTCTGATAAAGAACAGGAGAGTCTGAAAGAGGATCTTCAAAATAATACGGGGGTAACGATAGATGATTCATGGAGCAGGAAACTGACAAATGATGAAGTTTTAAGAATGGCAGAACTCGAAAGACAATACTATGATCTTGGTGTATATCCGGAGACTGAGGTAAAGAGATTAAAGACACTTGATGAATGGGATGGAAAGACTCTTTGTTATATAGAAGAGGATCACCTTTTACATCTTCCAAAAAAGGAGATGGACGATGAGCAGTTATTACTCTTCATTGACTATACAGCCAAAAAAGACTATGTGATGGAGAAGGAAGCGCAGGAGTATTTCGAAGAGGAAAATATTAAAGTCGAGGATCCTTATGTTGATGTAGATCATGCTTCGGAGCAGGATATTATAGACCTTGGTTATAAACATCTTGTTAAATTCCTCGGTTATGAACTGTCAGATGAATGGCATGCGAGGGTTGAAGCCTTTAAACCTTCTGAAGTGGATCCCGGATGCGGAACATATCATGATATGTATACCATTTACTGGGAAAGGAGTAGCGGATCTCCAAACAGTACTGACTATGTCGTGGTTCTTGGTATGCATGACCTTGAATTCAGGGTGGCTGCTATAGGTGGAAGAGAGCATTGGGCAGGCCTTGGAAGTTATACCGATGAGGAAGCACTAAAAAAGGCAAAGGAAGACAGGGCAAAGGTTTTGGAGAAACTAAAAAGTCTTTATGGGTATTCAGGAGAACCTGACAGGGAAAAGATGGAAGCGTATCATGAGTATGATGACTACGGAGATACAAGGCAGATAAGGTATGTTTTTTACTATGGTAAAGAAGAGGTTGGAGTCACCTGGGATCTTGCAGATGAGAAAATGGCTTCGGTAGAGATATGGAATGAGTAAACATACCATACAATAAGTATATATGACAGGATATCCTGATATATATAGATAAAGGGGGAGAAACTCCTTCGATAAGCAATATTGCTTACCGGGGGAGTTTTTATTTTGAGAAAAAACTGATAAACTGTTAAATGGATTTAACAAAAGGAGGAGTAATAAAAATGAAAGAACTTGAAAAGAAAAAACTTTGGATATTCATAGCCGTCGCATATGGTGTGGCTTATGCTATGAATATTGTGATGATCATAGGATTTAAAAAAGAATATGATCTGTCGTCATTTGTGGCAACTCAGATGATGTATCCGGCATGCGGTGTTATTTTAGGAAAACTTATCTTTGGGAATAAGGATGAGAAGCTTCCTAAAGCGGGGTATATAACAGTTCTTGGGACTACATTTATAATGATAATCATGAGTCTTATGTCTATCATCTTTCATATTAAGCCATTGGAACTAGGTGGTGTGAGTGTGGATATATGGTATACAGCACTTTCTGTTGTGATCATGATAGGCAGTATCGTGGCGTACATACTTTTCTGGACATGCGGAAAAGAACAAAGGATTAACGCAGGTCTGCAAAGGAGCAGTATTGGATGGGGAATAGTTTTGATTCTTGTGTTTGTCGTAATGCTTTTTGCCAGAGAATTTATATTTGCTTATTTAAGTGATCTTTCTGAGCATACAAACACTCGCCTAAATTTTTTGATAGATGCTCTCAAAGAACGAAATACCATAATAACGATAATAACGCTGCCTTTTAGTTTTTTTGTTACATGGATCGCATTCTTCGGTGAAGAGTATGGATGGAGATATTATCTTCAGCCTATAATGCAAGAAAAGTTTGGTAAACGTTTGGGCGTATTGGCGCTTGGTGTAGTCTGGGCTGTATGGCATCTTGGCGCCGATCTTATGTATTACACAAGAGAATACGGTGTGCAGATGTTTATAAGCCAGATCATAACATGTGTGGCTATAGCGATATTCTGGGGATATGTATATATGAAAACAAAAAATATATGGATCATATCATTTATGCATTTTCTGAATAACAATATCGCAGCTCTGTTAAATGGAGGCGGAAACGAATCTTTGCAGAATCAGGTAATTACATGGTCTATGATACCGTCTCATTTTATCTCGGCCGTTGTGTTCATGTTGTTTATCTTTGCACCGTTATATGGTTATAAGAAGCAGGAAGGATAAGGCTTTTGATCCTGATAAAAAAACTGATATAGACGGACTTAATATGATAACGTGTCCATTTAAAGAGCGGTAATTCTTTGTTATGGTTGATATATAACATTTATCAATCAACATATCGGAGGTATTCTATGAGTCTGGTCGGAGCAATGCTGAAAACATATCAGGGTAATGATCTGTCAAGAGAAAAGATCACAGTACTACAGAAGAAGAGACTGAACAAACTTGTTAATCATGCAAGAGAGAACAGTCCATATTATAAGAAACTGTTTGAAAGTATTGGTGAAGAATATAAGCTTTCGGATCTTCAGGTCACGACAAAGCCCCATATGATGTCCAGGTTTGATGAGGTAGTCACTGACAGAAATGTGACTATGAAAAAGATCGATGATTTCACCAGGGATATAGATAATGTCGGAAGGATGATCGATGGGAAGTATCTTATATTCAAAACCTCCGGCTCAACAGGAAATCCTGCTGTTGTTCTTTATGACAAGCAAAATATAGATGTGTCCTCTGCCATAGCTGCTTTTCGTACATTTGCAAGGCACGAGGATTATAAGGCCTTTATGAAGAACGGAAAAAAGACGGCCGGTGTATTTGCCAATTACGGTTTTTATCTTGCATGCGGAATGTCTAGATATCTTCAGTTAAAGATGCCGGGTAAGCAGACAAAGATCACTGTGGATGTTAACTCTCCTGAAGAAGAGATAATCAAGCAGTTAAATGATTTTCAGCCTGCGATGTTAAGCGGATATCCTGCAAATCTGTCATTGCTTGCTGATTATAAGGAACTGAATATCCACCCTGATGTGGTCATAACAGGCGGTGAAATGCTTACCGACGATACCAGGATCAAGCTTAAGAATAAGTTTGGGTGTTATGTACAGACACACTATTCCTGCACTGAAGCAGGAGAGATCGCATGTGAGTGTAGTGAGGGACATCTTCATATCAATGAGGACTGGGTCATAGTCGAACCTGTTGATAATGATTATAATCCTGTTGGTTACGGTCAGATGTCAGATAAAGTTCTGATAACAAATCTGTCCAATTATATTCAGCCGTTTATTCGCTATGAACTGACCGATCGGGTGATCGTACATGATGAAGCCTGCAAATGCGGAAAGAAGACACACTGGATAGAGATAGAAGGCAGAACGGATGATATCCTGACTTTTAAAAACGGCGTTAAGATAGCACCAATGTCTTTATATAAAGTATTGGAAGAAGTAAAAGGAGTCAGAAGATTTCAGCTTGTACAGAAGGCTTTGGATAAGGTTGAATTAAGACTCATTTGTGATGATAAAGAAAATGCATTTATGGAATCCAAGCGTGATCTGGAGGCTTTCTTTATAAGCAAAGGATTGTCTGATATTAAGATAATCCTGTCCGATGATGCTCCCACAGCCAATAAGGTCAGCGGAAAATTCAAACACATATATAAGGATTTTTAATATTGTAAACAGAATATAGGTTTTGGATGTGTATAGAAGGGCGGTTTATATTGAAAAACCGCCTTTCTTGTGATAGAGTAAATTTGATATGGTGTATGCTTATGAGTCTTATGTTCATAAGTGAGCACAACAAATAGTTTTCGATATAGGAGACAAAGGGATGAAGCGATTTTCGTATATGTTCATGGCCATATTGATGAGTATCAGCCTTATGCAGGTACCTGTATATGCAAATGAGATTGATCAGAATAATGTGCCAGTTGTTGAGGAAAACCAGGATCAAGAAAACAATCAGGAAGAAGAGCCACAGGATGAAGGATTGCCTGCTGATACTTCCAATAATGAAGAAGTACAGAGCCTCAATAATGAGTCCTCAGATGAAACAGAAACAAATGAGACTATTTTAACTGTTGATCTGACAGAAGGTTCTTATGATGGAGAATTTGATAACGATAAATACTTCAACGACTACGTTAACAGAGCGTTTGGTATTCAGGATACACCAGCATCTACACGTAGGCTTTTAAGAAGTGCTCCTGTTACAAGAGGTAGTCAGCTCTCGGGAAAAAATAAAAAACTATATGATTGCCTTAAAACTAAGATAGAAAGTGTAGCAAATGGCGACCTATCCAGCACAGAGTTTGTGTTTTCTGCGGAACAGTTAGGGATTAGTACGGCACATTATAGTTCTGCTCAATTAGGAGTGGTTACAATTCAGAATGGTAGTATAACAAGGGAAGGGTATGATGCGTTAGTTCAGACTGTTTTGGGTGATCTTGATGTATCTTTAGTAGTAGATGCATTATTGAGTGACTATCCTTATGATCTGTTTTGGTTTGATAAAACACTTGGTTATATATCTAGTACGTCAGTTGCAGGGTTAGGAGATGAGTTGTATATTCCTGCTGAAAACTCATATACTTTTAAGATGTATGTTGCAGAAGACTATCGAGGGGGGGATGTATTTACGTTAGATGATATTCCGGCAAGAGTCAATACAGCTGTAACTAATGCACAAAATGTTATAACCGAGTATGCAGGATTATCTGATTATGGAAAACTTTTAGCTTATAAGGAAAAGATTTGTGACTTAACTTCATACAATAATGTTGCTGCAAATCTTAGTAACAATGTGGCTTTTGGTGATCCATGGCAACTTATAAATGTATTTGATGGTGATGACAATACGACAGTAGTGTGTGAAGGATATTCAAAAGCGTTTAAATACCTTGTAGATAATTCTACATTTAACAGTAATGATATAGCATGTTATTTAGTAAGTGGCACTATGCAGTCAGGTTCTGATAATGGACCGCATATGTGGAATATAGTTACCATGGACGATAACAATAATTATTTGGTGGATGTTACTAACTGTGATAGTGGGTCAATAGGAGCACCGGATAAACTGTTTTTGAAAGGATACAAGAACACATGTGAAGTGAATTATAGTGATGGAACCACAGGTATTGGATACGTATTCCAGGGTGGTAGTGATGACATATATTATTCCTATGACGCCGATACGCTTAGACAGTTTTCGGATACTGAACGTTCAATTTCTGGGAGCAATTATAATACATCGACGTCTCATATAGTATCAGTCTTTAAAAATGATGTGATAGGTAATCAGATACCAGGAAATATTACAGGAACCGGTTATTATGCTGCAGGAGAAAATGTAACGTTAACAGCGTCTGCTGTATCCGGTTATAATTTTGTTGGATGGTATAACCATTCGGATAGTTCACCTTACTATACAGGTGGGGTATTATGCAGTACAAATGCATATACTTTTACAGTTTCAAACGACTTGAATCTTACAGCTGTATATGAGGCAAGAGGAACGGCTAGTTTAAGTATTAATGGTGGATCATCGTACACAGTTAATGGAGTAAGCAAGAGCAATAATATTCAAAGTGCTTATCAACTGGGTTCTCAAATAACATTGGCGACTACTGCTGATAATTTTGAATGCTGGCAGAATTCATATGGAAGGATTTTGAGTCGTTCTAATTCATATACATTTACAGTGACCGGACCTGATACGATTACGGCAGTATATAATAATATAACTGAGAATATGGCTACAATAATATTCGAATCGGATTACGGTCAGATCATGGCAAAAGATCAGTTGGCCGAAAATGGTACTATGACTATCCCTGTGGTGCCTACAAAGAATGGTTATACGGCATTAGGATGGGACATGAATGGTGATGATAATTATGATCCCACTACTGATAATATTGCGGCAGCTATCTCAAGGGGACTTAGTGCTGCAAATAAAACTGTTACAATAAGAGCAATATATGTAATTAACAATTCTTCATATACTATAACTGTAACAAATGGAACAGGATCGAATACTTATAACCAGAACGCATTAGTTACTGTTACGGCAGATGCTGCTCCTTCTGGACAAAAGTTCAGCCATTGGAAAGATTCAAACAACAATACATTAAGCTACAATAGTACTTATGAGTTTTATGCAGAAAAGAATCTTAGTTTAGAAGCGGTCTATGTGGCTCAGGATACAGTTGTTAATGCAGTCGGAACTACGGATATAATAAATAAATACAAGAATGAATCTATAAACGGACTTGTATTTGTTTCTATGAGCACTGTTCCGCAGGGTTGTACAATAAATAAAGCAGGTGTTATAGCAACCAATAACCCTACAACTGCAGCAACCGAGAATACTTTTGTAGATACTGCTGACGGTGTTCGTGTGAGAGGTGATGCTTGGTCAGGTACGTCATATAGATATACATGGACAATATCTAATAATACTAATGGAAGCACTTGGTATGTTAGAGCATACTTGAAATACACGGATGCCAGTGGTAATGTTGTTACAAAATACGGGCCGATTGTAAGCCAGACGTATTAATAAGCAAGATACATAATGATCATGAAAGGGAAGATTATGAGAGAAAATTACGAAAAAATGGAATTAGAAGTAATAGAGTTTGATGTTGAGGATGTTATAACCACTAGTGTTGGCGAAGGTGGTAATACTGAAGGACCATAATCAATACTAAGCAAGAGGCGGGATTTCCCGCCTCTATCTCTATATTTTGTTAAAGACAGGTTAATTATATGAGAAAAGCATTATATACACTTGTTCTTGTTACTTTTATCATGGTGCTGTTTCCGCTAGCTGTATTCGCTACAGAAGACAATACTAAGTATTCTTCGGGACATTTCTATTATCATGATCATGAGGGCTATGTATCGATATGCGGGTATTTGGGTAAGGAGACGGATATCTCTATACCTGCCAATATTTCAGGAAAACCGGTTTCCGAGATAGAAAGCGGGGCTTTTAACGGATGTGATTCCATTAAATCCATCGAAGTGCCGGATACCGTAATGATGGTGGCAGATGATTCATTTACCGGAGCGGGTTCGCTTGAGAAGATAGTCAGTCACACTGTAGGAGTGAACATCACTGCTGATCAGGGTGTAAACATAGATTATGCATCTGAAAAGAATGAATCAGCAAATATTACTAATGATAAACAGGAGACTGCAAACACCACATCTAAAAATGATAAGCAGACTCAAACAGAACAAAAAGATACCGATAACAATACATCAGCGTCTGATGAAAACACAAAGAGAACTGAGAAGGAGAAAACTACACAGGTAGCGGATCAGAAAAATACCGACCAGGGAAGCAATACCTCAAAATCTTCACAATCAGCTGATACTCGGAATAAAAGAAATTCAGATAATACAGTTGAAGATGAGAGTATTGTGAATGAGAGCTCTGATGTGGGGAGCGGCAGCTTTGTAGATTCTTCGGATTACGATAATGAAACCGAAGCGGTTCAGGATACATATGTCAAAGCACCAGAAAGTGACCAAAATACTGATATTCCTGAACAGATATCTGTTAAACAGCCTGAGAGTGATAAACAAAGCTCCCCGTTTTTGATATTTCTGGGATTTGCTGCAGTTATTTCAGTTATAGCAGGTGTAATAGTTTTTATTGTGGCAAAGATTAGGACTAAATGATCTGGTGATATGTTCATAAAGTTAGCTGAAAAAATAATCGAGATTAGAAATATTTATCCATATATAGAAGAATATTGCAAGGAATACATAGTTTCGAATAATCTTAATCTTGATTTGTCTGTAATGATAACTCAGAAAGATATTGATTTCGAACGCGAGAAATCACGAAATGAAGATATCGTGGAAGGAAGAGAGATAAGAGAGTTTAAAGATGATTATCTTGAGACACTTGCAGTCTATCGTAAAATAGCTGAATGGATGCCTAAAGTTGATACAATTCTTTTTCATGGTTCTGTTATAGCAATGGATGGTAAGGGATATCTATTTACCGCAAAAAGCGGTACCGGAAAATCAACGCATGCAAGACTATGGCGTGATCTTTATGGAAATAGAGTTATAATGATCAATGATGATAAACCGTTGATCCATGTGGAATCAGATATGATAACTGCTTATGGAACACCATGGGACGGAAAACATAGGTTTAGTACGAATACTTCCGTACCTCTTACAGGAATATGCGTACTTCACAGATCAAAAGATAACAGGATTGAAAGAGTAACCGGTAAAGAAGTTTATCCTATGTTTGTTCAACAGACATACCGTCCGTCACAGAAAGAGAGTATGTCAAAGACATTTGATTTATTGGATCAGATGCTTGAACAGGTACCGGTATATAACCTTTATTGCAACATGGATATAGATGCGGCAAGAGTTGCCTACGAAGGTATGAATAGGGAATAGTATTATGAGATTAAAGGATAGTTTTGTAACACATGATAATAAAGATGGTCAGGTCATGGTGGATGTATCTGGGCAGTTCTCAGGTATAATAAAGAGCAATAAGTCGGCAGCATTTGTTGTTGATATGTTGAAAGAAGAACATACTGAGGAAGAACTGGTTGAAGCCCTTTTTGCGAAATATGATGCTCCCATGGAAGTTCTTGAAAGTGATGTACATGGTCTGATAGCTAAGCTCCGCAAAGCAGGTGCATTGACAGAATGAGTAATGATACAAATGCCGGGATCATTCATTCCGGTATAGAAGAGGAACTTAAGAAGACGGGCCGACTTATATATCACAATGTAGGAGACAGCATGCTTCCCCTTATCAGAGAGGGAAAAGATCTTCTTATAATTGAGAGACCTAAGGAATGGGATGAGCTGACTTCTGACAGTGCAACTGATAAACTTCACAGACTGGATATACCGCTATATAGGAGAGATGACTCAAAAGTATATGTACTACACAGAGTCTTGGCGGTAAAAAAAGATGGTTATGTTATCTGTGGTGACAACAGAAGGAACAGAGAGTTTGGTATAACTGACAGACATGTTGTGGGTGTACTGACAGGGATAGTACGAGATGGTAAAGAGATAACACTAAGCGGAATAGGTTATAGATTCTATTCGCATCTTTGGTGTGATATGTTCTTTATAAGAGCAGGAATTATTCTATTAAGAGATATGATAATGCGAGTTTTGAGATGAAAGAAAAAGACTTAGATACCCTCAGATATATCAGTAGGATATCCGGTAAAAATATGATACATATAGGAACACTGCTGCTTGTACAGATAACTCTTGGAGCAAGCAGTGTTTTTTATGCTCTTTTATTGAGAGAGGTTATCGATCATGCGATTGATAAGGACAAGACTGCTATGGGAAGAGCGATCTTTTTTCTTGTTTTATTGGTTGCTTTTCAGATAGCGCTAAGGGCAGTTGTGAGGTTTCTACGTGAATACTCTGCATCTGTTTATGAGAATGCTTTCAAGCAGAGGCTTTTTTCTGTGCTTTTGTCAAAAGATTTTAGTTCGGTAAATGCAGTGCATTCAGGAGAATGGTTAAACAGACTTACTTCAGATACACAGGTTATAGCTGAAGGCATGTCCTCAATACTTCCCGGTATAGCGGAGATGTTTACCAAAATGTTAGGGGCAGCTGTTATGATCATCGTTATGGAGCCTCGTTTTGGAATGATACTCGTTCCGGGCGGGTTAATCATGGCTGCCTTAACTTATGTCTTCAGAAAGCAGTTAAAAAGATTGCACAAAAAGGTTCAGGAATCAGACGGACATTTAAGGATGTTCATGCAGGAACATTTAGAAAGCCTGGTTATCATAAAGACATATGGGAAAGAAGAAAAAAGCGTAGTTCAGGCTAAAGAAAAGATGTCTGATCATAAGCGAGCAAGGATGAATAAGAATCATTTCTCCAATGTTTGTAACATAGGCTTTGCCACAGCCATGAATGGTGCTTATGTTCTGGGGGTGATCTATGGTGCTTTTGGGATATATTCGGGAACAGTAACATACGGAACACTAACTGCGCTTCTTCAGCTTATCAGTCAGATACAGTCGCCGTTTGCTAATATCACAGGGTATCTGCCT
The DNA here is from genome assembly GCA_017619635.1 of Lachnospiraceae bacterium. Lineage (GTDB taxonomy): Bacteria > Bacillota > Clostridia > Lachnospirales > Lachnospiraceae > Colinaster. The sequence continues at coordinate 11,025 of JAFZRZ010000017.1, forward strand.
AAGTATTATGCCATGATCGCAAGTGCAGAGAGAATCATGGAATCAGAGAGATTTATAGAGGATATAGTTAGTGATAAAAAGGTTGCAGTAACGGATTTTACGGAGTTTGGATTTGAGGATGCATCCTTTTCATATAAGGAAGAAGGCAAGGAAGATACAGTTGTATTTGAACATCTTGATTTCAGTGTCAGAAAGAAAGAGTTTGTGGCATTTACAGGAGCATCCGGTTGTGGCAAGAGTACTATCTTAAAACTGCTAATGAGTCTGTACCCGCTTATTTCTGGTGAAAGATATATAGTAGGTGAAGAAGGGAAAAAGGAGCTTAATGCTTCCTACAGATCTTTGTTTGCTTATGTTCCTCAGGGAAATCTTCTTATGAGTGGGAGTGTCAAAGATATCGTTACATATGCTGCAGAGAATGACAATGATATTAATAAGGCTTTGGAGATCGCCTGTGCTTCAGAGTTTATTTTAGAACTTCAAAATGGTGTAGATACTAAACTGGGGGAGAAGGGCAACGGCCTTTCCGAGGGACAGATGCAAAGACTTGCCATAGCAAGAGCCATATGTTCTGATCGTCCGGTTCTTCTTTTGGATGAGGCAACCAGTGCTTTGGATGAGCAGACAGAAAAGCGGTTGCTCATGAATCTAAAGGCTATGACGGATAAGACTGTGATCATTGTCACACACAGACCAGCTGCTCTTGCTATATGTGACAGAGAGGTTCATTTTGATGAAATAAGAGGTGGCGTCAATGAGTGATAATAAAGAACTTTTGTATCTTGCTGCCTGTGCTATAAATGGAATCAAGCCTGATGAATATATATATGCAAAAGAAAATTCTGAAATCTTGTTTAAAACTGCCAGGAGACATGGTATAGCAGCGTTGGTGGCATATGCTCTTGAGAAGAATGAATATAAAGGTATAGATCTGACAACAGCATCTGCATTTCGTACTGAAAAAGATAAGTCTGTTCGAAAGATCATGCTTTTTGATGTCGAGCGTAAAGTTATACTTGATTTTTTTGAGAAAGAAGGGATCAGGTATCTTCCGTTAAAGGGAATTATATTGCAGGAACTCTACCCGGAGTATGGCATGCGTCAGATGGCAGACAACGATATTCTTTATGATGTCAAAGGTCAGAAGAAACTAAAGGATTTTATGGTCAGCAGAGGATTTACTGCTAAGGGTGTGGGTGTCGGAGTGCATGACTGTTATTACAAGGAGCCTGTATACAATTTTGAGATGCATACAAAGCTGTTTGATCAGAGCCTGCATGGTGGTGTAATTGGAGACTATTATGCGGATGTATGGGATTGGGCAATGCCGGATGAAGGCAAGAGGTTTGGCTATCACATGAAGTATGAAGACTTTTATATATATGTACTGGCACATGCCGGTAAGCATCATAATGGTTCCGGTACAGGAATAAGGACTCTTGTGGATATCCTTGTAATGGACAGGGCATTTAAAACTTTTGACAGATCATATGTAGAAACAGAACTTGATAAACTTGGAATTAAGACGTTAGAAGAAAAACTTCATAATCTGTCTGTTAAACTGTTATCTGATCCTGATAAGACTTATGATGCTTTTAATGGGCTTACCGATGATGAAAGGCAGGAGATGGATTATATTCTGTCATCCGGAACATACGGAACGCTGGAAAATGGTGTAAAAAACCGTATGATCAAGGAAATCGGTGTAGGACCTGTGACAAAAAAGGTCAGATTAAAGTATTACTTTAAGAGGATATTTCCTAATCAGGAAACCATGGTACCTTATTTTCCACCGGCCAAATACAAACCTCTGATACCTTTTGTATGGATATTCAGGATCCTAAGAGGTATGACTACAAGACGTAAAAAGGCGTTAAACGAGTTTAAGATTGTGGAAAAACAAAAAGAGTTATAAAATAATATTGTTGGAAATTCGAAGGTAACTAAAGGAGGAATTCTAAACTTATGGCGGATCAGATTACCAATTATAAGTGCCCTGCATGTTCGGGACCGTTACACTTTGCGGCAAAGTCCGGAAAAATGGAATGTGAGTTTTGTGGCAGTTCATATTCTGTAGAGGAGATTGAGGCAACCTATGCTGAGGCGGATGCAAAAGCAGCACAGGCTAAAGCTGAGGCTGATAATAAACCTGCATCAGATAATGAGTGGGAAGTCAGTGAAGAGAGATGGAACGGAGAGGGCATGAAGTCTTACAGTTGTCCTTCATGCGGAGCCACACTCGTTTGTGATGATACTTTTGCAGCGTCTAGCTGTCCGTATTGCGGTAATCCCACAGTTGTTCCTGGACAGTTCACGGATATGTTAAAACCGGATTTTGTAATCCCGTTTAAGTTGGAAAAAGATGATGCCCTTGAAGCATTAAAGAAACATTACGGTAAAAAATATCTTCTTCCCCAGGCATTCAAGAATGCAAACCATCTGGATGAAGTTAAGGGTGTTTATGTTCCTTTCTGGCTTTATGATGGCAAGGCATACGGTGACTGCGTATATGAAGCTGAAAAAAGTCAGACAAAGCGTCAGGGTGATGAGGAGATCACTACAAAAGAAATCTATCATGTTGAAAGAAAAGGTACTCTGGAATTCTCTAAGATCCCCGCTGATGCATCAACCAAGATGGATGATAATCTGATGGAATCCATTGAGCCATATAAATATGAGGATCTTAAGCCGTTCTCAAAAGCATACCTTACAGGATATATGGCTGATAAATATGATGTTGAAGCTAAGGATGATGCACCAAGAGCATTAAAGCGTGCGAGAGAATCAACAAAGAATGCTCTTTATACTGATGTAAAAGGATATACAAGTGTTACCACAAAGACAGAAAATATCAAAGTCGATCAGGGAAAAGCATATTATGCGATGCTTCCCGTATGGCTGTTGACAACAAGATGGAACGGTAATAATTATACATTCGCGATGAATGGTCAGACAGGTAAGCTGGTTGGTGACCTTCCGACTAACAAGCCAAAAATGTGGCTGACTATAGCTGCAGTATTCACGGCAGTAATGCTGGGTGCCATGTTAATTGCTGATTGGGCGGTCGGAGGATGTCTCGTTGCTGCTATCGTTACGGCAGGAATCGTAGGAGTCATCCTTTATAACAGTACAAAGAGCGTTGCTCATGTTACGGCGGCGAACAATTACATCACCGAAAACGGAGTGAATATAACTCATCGAAAAGATACGTTCTTACGTAAGGAAGAGAGCAGACAGAAGATAAAAACAGGAAATTGATAATAAAGCTTATGACCTGTTATCGGATAACCGCCTTTTGGCGGTTATTCTTAGAATGAGACAAGGTATGTCACATTAGAAAAAATAAACATTTGCTCGTTTTGTGTCCTTCCGGATCACATGGATCGGGGATATCATTGGATCAGAAACAAGCCGACACGGCAGTACCGGATGGCTTGAAAACCAACACCGATCAAAGGAGGGACAAAAATGAAACTCGAGAAAAAAGACAAACAGGAACTTGTACTGATAAGAATGAGCCTGGCACTAGCCGGTATCATATGTATTATCGTATCAATGGTAACCGATCAGGTAACACCTTATCTGGCAATGGGTCTGGGATTCACTGCAGTGGCTAATGTTATAAACTGCAAGTATTTGAGTTCAAGGAAAGGATCATGTCATGGATCAGCAGAAGATAGGAACATTTCTTAAGGACCTGAGAAAAGAAAGAAATATCACTCAGGAACAGTTGGCGGAAGAGATGAATGTCTCAAGGAGAACGGTCTCGAGATGGGAGACCGGCAGTAACATGCCCGATCTGGATATCCTGATCGATATTTCCGAGTACTATGACGTGGATCTCAGAGAGATCTTAAATGGAGAAAGGAAAGACGAGCAAATGGATAAAGAGATGAAAGAAACAGTATTGATGGTAGCGGATTTCAGTAATGAGGAAAAGGCAAAGGTCATGAAGAGATTACATATAATGTTTATATTGGCCTTCTTATTTTTCACCTTCTTTCTTGCGTCAATTTTCGTTGATACATGGAAGGGACCGTTTATTGACTTTATGCAGGGACTGTCGATGGGAATAGGTTACGGAATGATAATAGTCGGAGCCATTATTACCAGCAGATATGCAAAGCAGATACGTGATTTCAAGTTAAGACTGATGAAAAAGCTTTGATGTATATTTAAAATAATGACAAAAAAAGACTCCCGATGAGGGAGTCTTTTACGTTAGTATTAAGGTTTTATATTGAGCTGTTTAAACTCTTTTGGCTCGGGAGCCAGATATGACAACAGCTCGTTAATGTCATTTGCAATGCTTTCTCTTTCATCCTTGCTTACGGTCTGTAACCATTCATCAAGACGTGGCATCAAGCTCTGGATGTAATTTGGGAATTCATCTTCTATGGTAAGATTTATGATCGAACCTTTAAAGCCCCAGCCTGATATTGAATTGTATACTTCCTCTACGAGGATATGTCTGATCACTCTTGCTTTTGCAGCTATGGATATTAGTGTTTTGTGGTCGAAAGCAAGGTCTACGACAGTTTCTTTAAAAGCTACTTCACATATGTAACTTTCTTTACCCCAAAACTCTACGACACCGTTTCGCCCAATCTTAACACGTTGATCAACCATTGTTTCAGATCCAATGGCTTCTCTTATCTTCTTACCGGCTGCTTTATCATCTTTGGAGTTAACGCACTCTGTGAATTTGTTGTAATATTCAAAGAAAGTATTGAGTATCTCCTCTTTATTGATCACATGATCACCCCCTGATCATTTTATATTCATACATCCACCCAAACTTCCCTCAATTTTATTTTAAATGTTTATTTCAGACTTTTCAATGACTTTTGTTAATTTTTCAAACAAAATAAAGAATTTTTTGTATTAATTGGCATTAGAGGGTATAAAACACAGAAGAATGGCATTGACAGCAATGATATATTTATCAATAATTTTATTAAATGTGATTTCTATTTGATTAACAGTCAATGGATAAAAACGGAGCAAGGTATGAGTGACAGGATTAATGAACGCTATATAGCTGACTTTTTCGGGATAGAAGATAACGATGAAGGAGCTGAAGAACTGGCGGATATAAGATCAAAACTCAAAAAGATGGTCTTTAAGAACAATACTGATATATGTGTCATAGATGAGGATCCCGACGGTATGTATTTTATTGAATCGGGAGCCGTTGTTGTGCTTGATCGAGATGAGAAACAGTTAAACATTTTGCATGTCGGTCAGTATTTTGGTGAATATGCCGTGCTTAGTGGTGAAAAGCGTCTTTCAACCGTTCGTTCCATGGGAAGGACTGTTGTTTATAAGATGGAAAGTGAGGACCTGCTTGACTTTTTGAACAAACATTCGGATATATATGGTGAGTTCATGAAGCGTGTGTATTCGCAGCTGTCAAATAAACACTCCCAGATCCTTGCGCTTTCAGGTATGAGAAGAGGAGTGCTCACACATCCTTCGAATACCCGTCCCATGTCACATAAGCAGATGTTCATCCAGTACGGAATCCTTTCGCTGGTCTACATTTTTGCGATCATATCTATACCGGCTGATTCGACTGCACCTGTGTTTTTGTTACCGCTAATATTCATGCTGATATATGTACTCGTAACGAAACGTACAATAGAATCTCTTGTCGTCTCCGGAATACTTGCGGCTATCTTGGTTTATCGGGCAGGGGTCTTCGCAGGCTTTGCCGATTCTCTAATGAATACAATGGGACAGAGTGATAATGTGTTCACGGTACTTGTGATGGCTTTGATGGGAGGAATGGTAAATCTTATTGTAAATTCCGGTGGTGTTACCGCATTTGAGAAGACATCAGCAAAGTACAGCAGGTCACACAGAGGGATATTTCTGTCATCGTTTGTTATAATGGCACTCACTTCGATAGATGACGGCCTCAGCATGCTGACAGCATCTTATTCATCATATAATCCTGCAAGAGAAAAGGGCCTGGTTCGTGAAAAACTTGCTCTGTTTTACAGTATCCTGCCGACAGTTTTGAGTTCTTTCTTTCCGCTTTCTTTGTGGGGGATCTTTGTAACAGGTACTCTTTCTGCCACTGTGAAGAAGGATGCTGTTGGATTGTTCATCAAATCCATACCCTTTAATTTCTTCTCTTTGATAACATTTATCGCCATGATACTGTTTTCTATAGGAAGACTTCCGAAGAACAGTCAGATAAAAGAGGCTGATAAAAGATTTGAAGAGACAGGTTCACTATGGCCTAAAGGCTCCGAAAGATATCTGAGCGTACATGATACTGAGGTGTGGGGAAGAAAACTGAACGTAATACTTCCCATACTTGTACTGGCGGTAAGCTCACTTGCCATAAGAAGCCTTATAAACAAAAGCTTTATAACTGACAGTGCGGTCGGACTTTTGGCTGCTCTGGCATTTATGTTCTTACTTTATTGTTTCAGAAGGATAATGACTCCGGAACAGTTTATGGAGCATCTTATAGATGGTATAGCGGAAAGTACTCTTCCCATAGTTTTGTATATCCTTACTATCAATTTCGCTTCTTTGCTCGACAGTCTCGGACTTCATGTATATATGGCTGAAATGATAGATGTGTTTGAAGGTACTGCATTTTTACTGCCCGCAGTAACGTTTGTGTTATCAATGCTTTTAACCATAGCACTTGGATCTTCATGGGCTATGTATGCAATAGTTTTTCCTATAGTGCTTAACCTTGCGACTCATCTTGGTATTAGTCCTGCACTGATGGCGGGTGCGATAGCGGGTGCAGGCATAGCAGGTGAGAAAAACTGTGCGTTTACGGCTGAGGCGCTTAATGTCGGTACGGCCGTAGGCATAAATCCCGATGCGGTAAAGAAAATAAGAATATCCTACAGCGCGATCTTCACAGCGATTGCAGCCGCAGGATATCTGATAGCAGGTATTATAGCTGTCTGATGAGGTGGTCACATACCAAGTTTGTCATACAGCAGTTGTAATGTACGTATATCGTCGTAACATCCCTTTATATCATTACCGAAAAACTCGCTGGCTTCATCGGCAGTTAAAGTTTTTGTGACAGCTTTGCCGTCAACAGTATATTCGAAACATATCTCATCCAGATTCTGTATGACACCAAGCATAATATACCCATTCTTTCGCATGTTTTCTTCGCTTGAAGCCTGATAATCTGAAGCGATATCATTATCCAGTTTTATGTGCCATACATAGGGCTGATCTGATGATTCCAGTTCATTTTTGAATGTGCCAAATATATCATACATATGAAGTGCATTTGCAGTCTTGATGTTGTCCGACATATTACCCATATAAGCATGGCGGGTATTATAGACCTTTGATACTGTTTGGCGGATCTGCACACCTTCAACCCAGATCGGACTGTCATTGAGATATACATATACAACCTTGTCTGATGAATCGTGGACTACATGTAGTTCATTTGTCCTTATAGGGCTTTCCTGTACTGAATGTACGGTTATATTTACTGTCCCGCCGTCATCACTGACACTTACTGATGACAGATCGTGAAGATCGTCTGTGATCGAACCATCAACAATTACCCTGTTTCCGTCGACCTCTGTCTGAACACTGATAGAGTCAGCATTAATCTTATCCCCCGTGATGTACAGCCTTACAAAAAGGATCGTACATACCAAGACCATTGCTACTATTATGCTTCCCCAAAGAAATAATCTGTTTCTTTTCTTGTTTTTCTTAAGGAAATCCAGTTCCTTGTTTTCATCTATCATGGACATATCCTCCCCCTCAGGTGTCCTCATTGCATCAAGAATGGCTTTACAATCGTGACACTCCCCTATGTGTTCATCGATCTCAGCATTTGTTTTATCGCTGGTTAAGCCATCTATGTATAAAGGCAGAAGATCTCTTATCACTTCACATGGGATCTTACTCATCATGTCTCACTTCCTTTCCTAATTTTTCCTTACCTCTGTAATATGTAACACGTGCCCAGTTCTCGTTTTTTGAAAGAACCTCACCTATCTCTTTGAAGGACAGTTCTCCGAATACTCTCAGGTATAAGACTTCTCTGTACGGATCCTCCAAAAAGTGTATCTTCTTCATAAGCTCGAGTCTTTGAAGATTGTTAAGCGCATCATTTTCCGCAGAACCTGTGGGTATCTCCTGTACCGAGATATCATCATATTCAGGGTGCTTTCTGCGGTAGGTTATAAGAACGTTCTTGGCTATGGAGCAAAGCCAGGTGGTTATCTTACATGTCTCGTCATATCTGTCGCTGGATCTTATCGCCTGATAAAATGTTTCCTGCGTGAGCTCTTCCGCAATATCAGGACTGTGTGTCAGTGAGATCAGATAACGATATACCACTTTTGCATATTCGCGGTATATGTCTTCCATCGACTGCATTCCATCGCCTCCTTTCTATAACGTTAATGCACATATGTTTCGATTCGTTACAAATTAATCAAAAATATTTCGGTCCATATTATAACATATAAAAGAATCGCATTAATTGTGGCACAAAAGTCTATATGATATAATTATAATGTTATGGATTTGTCAGGAAAGACAGCTTAAAGTACACTTGGATACCGGATATGGAAGAGAGAACACAGGAAGAAAAACTGAATACCCCGGCAAAAGGAAAGAAGAAATCCAGGAGAAACGGTTTTCTGTTTCTTAGTCTTTTGCTCACGGCGATAGCCATGATCCTTCTGCTTATATTTTATCAGTCCTATATGAACTCTTTCAGAGAGGATAAGGTACAGCAGGTCTATGATCGCTACTATGTCATGATAGCGCCCGACAGAAAATCGGATTTCATGCAGGCGGTTTATAAAGGTGCTTTTGAACGCGGGAAGAAAGACAATATTTATGTGGATATATTAGGCGATGATCTTCCTGAGGATTATACAAAATATGACCTTATGAGGATAGCCATAGACTCGGGTGTGGACGGTATCATCATAGATGCGGATGAGAGCGAAGAGATGACAGGGCTTTTGGTTGAAGCAAGCCTTGCGAATATACCTGTTGTCACTCTTTTGGATGATAATACTCAGGCTACCAGATGCAGCTTTGTCGGTATCGGCGGATATGATGTTGGAAGAGAATACGGCCTTCAGGTATCTGACATAATAAAAGCATTAAGAAGAGAATACTTCATGACGACAGAGGATGCCAAAGAAGAGGATATAGCTGAGATCGACGTGGCTGTACTTGTTAATTCTTCTGAACCCAGTACCGGACAGAACATCATAATATCCGGAATAAAAGAGACTATTGCCAGAAATGAACAGAGCGGTTCAAAAGCAAATCTTACGATGGTGGCTGTGGATAATTCAAACGCATTCTCCGTGGAGGAATCCATAAGGGACCTTTTTATAAACGGTGATGTTCCGGGTATCATAGTGTGTCTTGATGAGCTTACCACCACCTGCGTATATCAGGCAGTCATAGACTACAATGTCGTGGGAGAAGTAAATATTCTTGGCTATTACAATTCGGATACTATCATAAATGCGATAGACAGAGGCGCAGTTTATGCGACTATCGCCATAGATACAGCACAGCTTGGACGTTACTGTGTTGAGGCACTTGAAGAATACAATGACATGGGAGCTACAAGCCAGTATTTTACGGCAGATGTCACATTGATCAATAGGAACAATGTATCCTCATATGTCAGGAAGGAGGAGCAGGATGAACAGATTCTGGAATCTCCCGCTGAGAACTAAAGTCACCAGCGTATACATCTTTGCCAACTTCCTTATACTGCTTGTTAATATTTTCCTGATAATAGGTATAAATAACATGTCACGCGAGATAGAACTCGTATATCAGGACAACAGACAGCTGAATGAACTGTCTGAGGCTCTGGATAAGGTTCAGGAGAGCATGACATCTTATCTTAATTCAAAGACGAGCGATTCTCTGGAGGAATACTATAAGAGTGATCAGGCTTTTGACAGCATGGTTCAGGAACTGAACGATTCGATAACCGACAGGACCTTTGACAGAATGGAGCATAACATCAAAAATATGGCCCAGGGTTATCTCGATACCGTCAGACAGACCATAGAGGCCAAGCGTGGACGAAATGTTGAGAAATACAGGGTCCGTTATGAGAAGGCCTCTCAGGAGTATAATTATATTTCCAGTTATATCACTGCATTAAACCAGGTTCAGTTCAAGAACAATTCGGAAAACTACAATGAGATGGCCGACAAATTCAGGTCATTTGAAAAGATAAGCATCGTGGTTGTTTTCTTTGTTATTGCAGGTAACGTGCTTGTTATCATAATGCTTGTTAAGAGTATCATGAAACCTCTCGGAAAACTGGCTGATGCGGCAGAACAGGTTGCGGAAGGCAATCTGGATGCGGGGCAGGTTGAAGCTGAATACAAAGATGAGGTCGGAGTCGTTACAGATGCTTTCAACAAGATGATCGTGAGTATCAGAGATTATATCGAAAAGCTCAGACAGAGTATGGAAGCTGAGAGGACACTAAAGGAAAAAGAACTGACCATGGAAGCGCATCTTAAGGATGCACAGCTTAAGTATCTTCAGGCTCAGATAAATCCGCATTTTTTGTTCAATACACTTAACGCGGGTGCACAGCTTGCCATGATGGAAGGTGCGGATAAAACATATAAGTATGTTCAGACTGTAGCCGATTTCTTCAGATATAATGTTAAAAAGCAGGATAAACCGGTCAGTATAAGGGATGAGGTGTCGCTTGTTGATAACTATATTCAGATATTAAACGTTCGGTTTTCGGGTGATATCAAATACGAAAAAAATGTTGATGAGAGCCTGCTTTCGACACAGATGCCGGCAATGATCCTCCAGCCTATCGTTGAGAACTGTGTAAATCACGGAATCAGAGAGATGGGAGATCAGGGCATAATCACTCTTAAGGTGTTCAGGCAGGATAATGAGGTCTGCATATCTGTAAAAGATAACGGCAAAGGCATGGATGAAGCAACGATAGAGAATATCATGAACGGTACTCTTTCGGTTGACAGACAGAAGAGTGATTCCAATGGTATCGGCATGGATAACGTTATTGCGAGAGTCAGGATATTCACTGATGATGAGGATTCCATAAAGATAATAAGCGAGGGAGAAGCCAAGGGAACAGAGATCGTTATATATCTTCCTCTTGAGACAGCCTGATGAAATATATACATAGGGAGATCATTTATGTATAAGATAATGCTAGCAGATGATGAAGGGATTGTTATCGATTCCGTTAAATTCATAATCGAGAAAGAATTTGGCGACAAATGTGTGGTTGAATTTGCCAAGACGGGAAGAAGCGTCATAGAACTTGCTGAGAGTTTCAGACCGGATATCGCGGTAATGGATATACAGATGCCGGGTATCAACGGAATAGAGGCAATGAAGGAGATACGTTCTTTTTCGAAGAACACCATCTTTATCGTCATGTCTGCATATGACAAATTTGATTATGCCAAAGAGGCTATAAAACTTGGAGTGCTTGAATACATCACAAAGCCCATGGAGAGGACAAAGATCGTTGATGCTCTCAAAAAGGCCATGGATAAGATCGATTCTGACAGGGAAAAGAGAAGTAACGAACTGCTGATCAAAGAAAAACTTGAGACCATAGAACCTATAATAGAGAGTGGCCTTGTTTATAATATCCTTCTAAAAGAGCATTTCAAAGAGGATATTGAGAGTTATATGTCTATCCTCGAACTTGAGGCTGAATACGGATATATGATGGCTATTGTCTGTGGTGATGAACAGAAAGGCAATCACATGACAAATGCCATTGGCAGCAGTATCAGGGTATCCGGCAAATATATCGAGATAAGGAACAGCTTAAAGGAATACTTCAAGTGTGTAGTCGGATCGATCATGTCAAATAAGATCGCGGTATTCGTTCCATGTGATGAACACTTTGAGGATTACAATGAGAGAATAGTACTGATCAACAGAGCGAGGGAACTGGTAAGAAATCTAAGAAAGAGTACTGACATGAGCTTCCGTATAGGAATAGGAAGCGTCAAACCTCTTAAGGATCTCTCCGAGTCTTATCAGGAGGCACTAAAAGCACTTGTTGCGACCACAGGATCTGTAGCGCACGTTGATGACCTTCCGATCGGATGTGAATATGAAGAGAACTATCCCATCGATCTTGAAAAAGGCATGTTTGAGCGTATCGAGCGTGGAGACACAGACAAGGCACTTGAAAACGCGGACAGTTATTTTGAGTGGATGAGACAGACACAGTCCGGAAGTATCATGGCTGTAAGGCTCAAAATTCTTGAATTCGTTTTGAGAGCGGAAACCCTTGCTTATCAGAGCGGTGGACAGACATACAGATTCAATGCCAGGGATGAATATCTTCCTCAGATCATGGAAATGAGCGAGTTTGATCAGATGAAAACCTGGTTTTTGAGCAGGATCTCTGAAGCATGCAAGAACATTCTTAATAAGAAAGAAGAAAGATCCACAAGCATCATAGAACAGGCAAAGAGATACATAAAAGAGAATTTCTCGAAAGATATATCGCTTGATGATGTTTCAAGGATGGTCAATATAAGTCCGTACTATTTCAGTAAGATATTCAAGGAGGAGGCAGGAGTCAACTTTATAGAGTATCTGACCAATATAAGGATAGATAAGGCAAAGGATCTGCTAAACAATACGGATTATTCCATGAAAGAGATCTGTACGATGTGCGGATACTCGGATCCGAACTATTTCAGCAGAAGTTTTAAGAAAAATGTGGGAGTAACACCTACGGAGTATAAGGAAGGTAAGAGCGTTGAAGATTAGAGGCAGGCTTGCACTGTTACTTTCGGTGATCCTTTTATTGTGTGGATGCCAGAGTCAGGAGCAGGGGGGAAACGAAAAGGTTGACGAGACCGAAAAGAAGATCACCATAGGTATGAGCTTTGATTCGTTTGTCATTGAGAGATGGCAAAAGGACAGGGATGTGTTCGTATCGATGGCAAAAGAGATGGGAGCTGAAGTTAACGTTCAGAATGCCAACGGTGATCTGGAAGAACAGAAAAAACAGATAGAATACTTTATAGATAAAGGTGTGGATGCCATTGTCATCATATGCATTGATTCTGACGGTCTTGCGGATTCCGTGAAAAAAGCAAAAGATGCAGGGATAAAGGTTGTGGCTTATGACAGACTTATACATGAAGCAGATGTGGATCTGTATGTATCGTTTGATAATTATGAAGTTGGTACGATCATGGCCAATAACCTTGTGGATAACGGCCTGTCGGGCGGGAAGGTGATCATGCTCGAAGGACCTCTTACGGATGACAATGTCCGTCAGATAGAAGACGGTTTTGGCAAAGTCATGACAGAGAACCAGATCGAGATACTGGATACCATGCATTGTGACGGATGGCGTGCAGAACTCGCGGGTGAGTATGTATACAACAACCTTGAACTCATAGAAGAAACAGATGCGATAATGTGCGGAAATGACAACCTGGCAACAAGGGTTGTTCATGCGCTTGCAGAGAATCGTATGGCAGACCGTATAATGGTTGTCGGACAGGATGCCGACCTTGAAGCATGTCAGCGTATAGTAGAGGGCACACAGGTCATGACGGTTTACAAACCTGTTGAAAAACTCGCCACCCGTGCTGCTCAGTGCACTATCTCTCTTATTATGAATGAGAAGATAGAAGGTGATGATGTGACTGTTGCAAATGACGGAAAATATGATGTTCCATATGTAAAACTCGATCCTATAGCTGTAACTGCTGACAACATGAATGAGGTCATCATAAACAGCGGATTCCATCTGAAAGAGGATGTTTATCTTAATGTACCCTCAAAGATGCCCGAGTGATAAAAATATGGTAAGATATACCAAATAAATACCTGTTACGGGAGAGACATAAATATGTCGAAGATGATCAAATGTCCCAATTGCGGAGCCGACATTGACGAAACACTGTCAAAATGCCCCTATTGCGGATATATCAACATAGAAGGTGCCGAAGATCAATACATGGACAAGCTCGAAGATGTGAGGAGCAAACTTGACGTTGTTGATGATGAAGCACGTGATGAATATAAAAAGGGACTGTTCAAGCCACTAAAGGTTATCATTATCGTTTCGGTAATAGTATTCGTGATCTTTTGTGCAGGGCTCTTGTTATCGGCAAGGATTGATAAGATCAACAAAGATTCAAGTACTCACACAGGCGAGGACACACTTGCCGAGATGAAGTGGGAAAAAGAACATTATGCTCTTTATGATGAGTTATTGGAAAGCGGAGAGTATGATGAACTTGTTGAGACCATATATCAGGACAGGAATGAGGGGCATACTGTTCACAGATGGGATCATTACAATTTCTATACATACTATGTATATTGTAAAGAAACTGAAGAAACCTTGGAAAAGGTTGATAAGGAAGGATGGAATAATTATGCTTCCACTATCGTGACCTATGACTGTTTGTATTATATATACATGCTGGATGACGAAGATACAGGACTTAATGATGAAGATCGTGAAAGGATAGTGCCCTGTGCGGAATATATGCATACGATCTTTACTGACAGACTCGGATATGATGATGAGCAAATTGACGAGCTGAAAAAACGGGTATTAAATGAGTATGGCAATATGGATTACGACAAGGTAAAAGAGGTTGCCGAAGAGAATCAGAATAAATATAAGTGATAAATGATCAGGTGAAGTAAAATGAAATGTGAATTCTGTGGAAATAATCTGGGACTGGAAGACGAAGTATGTCCCGCCTGCGGTAAAGCCAACAGGTTTGCCGCTGAGCATAACCGTGACATGAAAAAGTTTAAAACGCGTTATGACTCCACACAAAAAGAAGTAATTGAAAACAGCAGGAAATTTAATAAGCTGACTATACGTGTAACAATACTGGCTGTTATGATCGCGCTTATCGCCATATCCATTTTGGTGGCATCCAATTCCTATCAGATACAAAGGTACAGAGAAGAAAAGATAGTTGAAAAGAACCGTGATGAGTATGTTAAAAGGCTTGACGAGCTGATCGAACAGAGGGATTATACCGCTGTTAACATGTACTGCAGCGCAAACAGGCTGTCCTACTCTGACTATATGAAAGATTACAGGATAGTGTGCGAGATATCACGTACATACTGGTCGTTTTTGGAGTACACGGATTATCTTTTCAAAGACGGTTCATACATGAGCGATGAAGAGGCGGTGGAACATTTGGCTGATATAGCGACCAGGATACATAAGTATAAAGAACCGGCTGATTATGAGAAAGAGCACTATTACAATGAGCAGACGATAAGTTACGTTGATGATCTTTGTGCTCACGTTGATGTGCTGGTACAGGGATATTTTCATATCAGTGATGAGGATATGGAGCATTTCTGGGAGATAAGTGATGCCAGGAGAAAGATACTGATGGAGGAAGGTCTTAAGAATGAAGAATAAGGATAAAATATCATCTGGGAAATGGTTTTATGTGGTGATCACTATCCTTGCGATCATTCTTTGCGGTATCGTTTTGGGTGTTGTAACATCCACCACGCCCAAATTCTCTGGTTATTATGAAGTGAGCACACCTGAGGAGCTTGTGCGCAAGATGGATTTTTCGGGATATCATCGCATGAATGAGTACAAGAAGATAAATGAAGCACTTGGTGTGACCAGCGATACGGATCCCTCGTATGTGGTAACATATGCCATTTGTGATTATTATGAAAATGCACTGATGTATAAGGGATATCATCAGGCGGGGAATGTTAAGGCATCGGATTATAAAGCAGCGATGGATGATGCCAGAAAAAAGATGGGAGAGTATGATTATATAGCGGAGGAAATAGACGAGTATCTGAGTCTCAACTGATGTTTCATAGACACAACGGGGGTGCACTATGAAGAAAAGAGTAGCGGTTATAGCTAACGGATGGTATAACAGGGGTCTGACGGATATCATGAAAGGCATCACTGCCTATACCGAAAAGAACGGGATCGATGTATTTTTGTTTCTGACATATTCACAATTCCGTGAGAGCAGGGAGTATAACGACGGTGAATTCAACATCCATCGTCTGCCTGTCTATAAGGACTATGACGGGGTTATCTTTATTCCGGATTCCTTAAGTTCTCCGGAGGAAGCAGAGAGGTTAAGGGCTCTGTTTGTGAAGGAGCATATCCCTGCAGTGAGCGTAGGAACTCCGATGGACGGCGTCGGATATGTATCATGCAACAATTATGAGTCAATGTGTATCATGTGTGAGCACCTTGCAAAGAAACATGATATAAAAAGAGTCGCTTTTATAGCAGGTCATAAGGATAATGCCGAGTCAAACCTGAGACTGGCAGGATGCAGGGATACATTTGAAAAGTATGGTGCAAGCGTTGACAGCAGGGATGTATACTACTGCAACTGGGAATATTCCAAGGTAGTAAAAGCGGCTAAAAGGATCGCAAACGACAAGAAGGGACTTCCCGATGTTGTGGTATGTGCAAATGATGTCGGTGCGATGGCTGTATGTTCAACCTTTGACGACATGGGTATAAGCGTTCCGGGAGATGTTGCAGTTACCGGATATGATAATGTGTGGCTCACCAGAGCGTATTCTCCTTCGATAACAACCATGGCTCAACCATATGAGGATATGGGCTACGGAAGCATGGAAGTGTTATATTCCATGTTGGAGAGCGGTGTCTGCGAAGAGAAGAGCTATTTATCAAAACTCATAATAGGCGAAAGCTGCGGATGTAAAACTGATAAGAATGCAATAGGAGCAAGAAAGGATCTTGCTAGGGAAAACTTCCTTAATTCAGAGAAGAATATAATCTATGAACGCATAAGCGTAGACATAGAGAATGCGATGTTTAAGACGAAGGATTATGACGAGCTTTCATCAGTGCTTCAGGAACATTTTTCAAAGAATCATGAGTATGAGGGAGATGGCTTTTCAATAGTTCTTTGCAATGAATATGGTCAGAATATATATTCAGGAAGTGTCAATCTGAAATCGTTCGGATTTAAGGATACGATGACGGTGCCTGTAGCTATAAATTCAAAGAAGGCTCAGGGCATGAAAGAGTTTGAGACATCAAAACTTGTTCCTTTTTATCATAAGGGTAAAAAGACACATGTGTACGTGCTGTCTTCCCTGCACAGCAGGAATAACATATTCGGTTATGTTGTCATGAAGGATGTGATGCAGCATGTTGAAGACAGATCACTCTATTCCTACATGTCACGTCTTGGAGAGTCTTTTGAGAAATACAGAAAGATCATGCGTCTTGATGATGTCAATGCCAAACTGCTCGAACTGTCTGTGAAGGATTCACTTACCGGATTGTTTAACAGGCTGGGTTATGACAGCATAGTAACAGAAAGGTTTAAAGAAGATTGCAATCATAAGATTAGGGATGTCATCCTGTTCATGGATATAAACAGGTTGAAGTTCATAAATGACACTTATGGTCATCTTCAGGGGGATATGGCAATAAGGACTATCGCATCGGTGATCAGTGAGTGTATACCAAAGGACTGGATGGCGGTCAGATATGGTGGCGATGAATTTCTTGTTATAGGAAGTGTTACCGGCGAGACTGACGTAAATTACCTGTCGGAGAGGATATGTAGTACAGTTGAAAAAAGAGGCGAAGAACTTCGTCTTCCTTATAAGCTGTCAGCGAGTAGCGGTTTTCTGATCACTGATCCGACATCAAATGAGACATTGGAGGATTATATCGAGACTGCGGATAAATACATGTATGAGAACAAAAAACGAACTTACAAGAGTTCAAATGAAAGCAGCTTGAGATAAACGGGTTACAGATAAGAACAGGAGAAGGGTATGGCATATACGGAACAGGAAGCAAAGAACCTGGTGATAGAAGCAGGGCATAAGCTTGTAAGGGAAGGATTGATAGTCCGTACATGGGGGAATATCAGTGCAAGGATAAGCGATGAGCAGTTTGTGATAACACCTAGTGGAAAAGGCTACGAAGATCTTACTCCCGATGATATCGTTACAGTCACTATAAAGAACTGTGAATACGAAGGCGATATAAAACCGTCTTCTGAATGTGGTATACATGCGGATGTATATGCTGCAAGACCGGATGTTAATTTTGTGGTACACACGCATCAGACATACGCATCGGTTGTCAGTATACTGGGGAAGGATATTGAGCTGACCGAAGAAGAAAAACAGTTTCTTGGTGACAGGATACCGTGTGCGGCATACGGTATGTCGTCATCTCCTACATTAAGACGCAAGGTTAAGAAGGCACTCAAAGCATCAAAAGGATGCTCTTCAATGCTTCTTAGAAATCATGGTGTGTTATGTATGGGAGTTGATTTTGACAATGCGTTTGAGATATCTTCCATGATGGAACAGGTCTGCAAATATAAATATGAATCTCTGACTGATTCCTTTGCTGTAGCAAAACTGATGAAGACAGATGAGAACGTAGCAGATGCTGAAGATGAGACAGAAGCTTTAGAAGAGGATATTAATGCACAGGGATATGTGGATTACGGTATCAGCCACATAGTCGGCGATGATATAACGCTTGTGCTTGATGAGAAAGAATATACCTACAAGATCACAGATAAAAAGCCCATAAGCAAGGGACTGTTCAAAAGAAATCTTAACAGGATCGCTCTTGTACATTCAAAGATTTACGAGAACAGACAGATAAGCAATATTTATCATGTGACACTTCCCAACATAGTCGATGTTAGTAAGACTGCTGAAGGATTTAAACCATATATTGATGATCAGGCCCAGATTGTTGGAGAGACTGTAAGGTGTGTCGGTAAGATTGGAAAGAAACCGCATTTTGAATCTCCTGCAGCTATTTCAAGAGGGCTTAAGGATAACAATGCTGTTCTTATCGCGGGACAGGGGGCTATATGCACCGGAGGTTCTGAAGAGGATACGGAAGCGACGGCTTATGTTCTTGAAAAAGGATGTATGGCAGCTAAACTGGCCATGTGCTGTACAGATGCAGAATGTGTTCCGGGAAGGATAGCAAAGAAAGAGAGAACTTTTTATAAAGAGAGCTACTCAAAACTGAAATGATAAAAACTGATAAGAGGTACGTAATTGAAAAAACTCAAAGGCGTTATACAATATAATTCACCTGTCATACTGACATTTGCGGCAATATCACTTGTTGCTCTTATTTTGGGCACCGTGACGGGAGGGCTTACGAACACCTGGTTGTTTTCGGTGTATCGATCATCGTTACTTAATCCGCTTACTTATGTGAGGCTGTTCACTCATGTGCTTGGGCATGCCGATCTGTCCCACTATATGGGAAACATGATGTTCTTTTTACTTTTGGGACCTGCAATAGAGGAAAAATACGGAAGCCGTAACACCCTGTTGATAATTGTAGCCACGGCATTTATCACAGGACTGATCTTTTTTATTTTCTTTCCGAAATCTGCTTTACTTGGAGCGAGCGGAATAGTATTCTGTTTTATAGTCCTCTCATCCATGACAGATCTAAAGGAAGGAAAGATACCGCTTACTCTGATACTTGTTTGTATCCTTTATATAGGAGAGGAAGTGTTTAATGCGATATTTGTTAACGACAACATATCACAGCTTGGTCACATAATAGGTGGTGCATGCGGTTGTGCATTTGGTTTTAAACTTGGAAAGAAGAAATAAAAAATGCTGGAATTAAAAAATATTGAATACACCGTAGAGGGTGAAAAGGAAATAATAAGGGGAGTCAATCTTAATATAGGAGAAGGCTTTATAGCAATAACCGGACCAAATGGCGGTGGTAAGTCAACACTCGCAAAGATAATTGCCGGGATAATAAAGCCGACATCGGGACAGATAATATTTGACGGTGTGGATATCACCGATATGTCTGTTACCGACAGAGCACGAGCAGGCATTAGTTATGCTTTCCAGACACCTGTAAAGTTCAAAGGTATAACAGTCAAAGATCTTCTCACTTTGGCAGCAGGAAAAGATACTTCGGTCAGTGAGGCCTGTAACATACTCTCTGAGGTTGGACTTTGTGCAAGGGATTATATAAACAGGGAAGTTAATGCTTCGCTTTCCGGTGGAGAGTTAAAAAGGATAGAGATAGCGATGATCATAGCAAGACAGACAAAACTGTCTATATTTGATGAGCCTGAAGCAGGAATAGATCTTTGGAGTTTTAACAGCCTTATAAAGGTGTTTGAGAAACTTCACAATAAGATCAATGGATCGATCCTTATCATTTCCCATCAGGAGAGGATACTTAATATAGCTGATCAGATAGTAGTCATAACTGACGGTAAGATAACAAATGTCGGATCAAAGGATGAGGTATGGCCGGGACTCATGAATGAACGTGCATGCAGTGCCCTTACAGAGAAATTATAAGAAAGATAAATGGTTTATAAGATGGATAATATCACAAAGAATCTGCTTGCGGAGATAGCGGATATACATGAGACTCCTGAAGGTGCCTACAACATCCGCGCAAATGGAAAACTCCAGAGCAGAAATACCACGGCGAACATAGATATAGTAACAAAGACAGACAAGCCCGGGATAGATATAATCATTGCTTCCGGCACCAAAAATGAGAGCGTACATATACCCGTTATCATAAGTGAGACTGGACTGACGGATCTGGTTTACAATGATTTCTTCATCGGTGAGAATGCTGATGTTGTGATAGTGGCAGGATGCGGAATACACAACTGCGGAGATCAGGATTCAGGTCATGACGGTATACATACGTTTCATGTAGGAAAAGGTGCAAAAGTAAAGTATATTGAAAAGCATTACGGTGAAGCTGACGGTACAGGTGAGAACATAATGAATCCCACAACCATTGTTGAGATGGAGGAGGATTCATATCTCGAGATGGAGACCACCCAGATAAAAGGGATCGATTCTACAAAGAGAGTTACAAAAGGCGTTGTCAAAGACAGAGCAACATTTATCGTAAAGGAAAAGATAATGACTCACGGCGTACAGTATGCTGAGACTGAATTTGATGTAGCTCTTGACGGCGAGGATTCTTCCACAAATGTGGTTTCAAGATCTGTTGCACGAGGGAAGTCGAAACAGAAATTCCTTGCGGCTATAAGCGGAAACAATAAGTGCAGCGGACATTCCGAATGTGATGCCATACTTATGGATGATGCGATCGTAACGGCAATACCCGAGCTTACCGCAGCAAATGTGGATGCTGCTCTTGTGCATGAGGCGGCTATCGGAAAGATAGCTGGTGAACAGCTCATCAAACTGATGACACTGGGGCTTACGGAAGAGGAAGCAGAAGAAGAGATAGTGAATGGATTTTTGAAATAGTTATGATTAAGAATATTATTTTTGATATAGGCAATGTTCTGATGGAGTACAGATGGGCAGAGGCGCTCGAAGACACGGGACTTTCAAAAGAGACAGCAAAAGATATATGGACTCAGATGTTTGATGATGAACTCTGGGTGATGCATGATGCGGGTACTGCCACAACGGATGACCTGATCAGGGAGTTTGGTGCACGTTTTCCAAAGTATGCCGAAAATATAAAAGAATTTCTGATCCATGGTGAGAGGATGCACATTAAAAGACCTGAGATATGGGAGAAGGTGCATACATTGAAACAGCTTGGTTACGGTATATATCTTCTTAGCAATTATTCAGAGTATCTTTTTAAGATACATATGAAAGATGCTGCGTTTATGGATGATATAGACGGAAAACTTGTCTCTTACGAGGTTAATCAGGTGAAACCTGACAGAGATATATATGAGACTCTTATTGAAAGGTTTTCGCTTGATCCGAAAGACTGTATCTTTCTGGATGACAGAAAAGAAAATACCGATACGGCAAAAGCCCTCGGTATTGATTCTATAACTATAGAGAGCAGGGAACATCTGAACTTAGTTTTAGACGAACTGATAAAGAAAAGATCTTAATCTCTGCAATCCAGTACATTTTTAAGTTTACCGCTTTGCTCATTTCTCAAAGGCGTATCAGCGTCGAGAGTTATGGTTGAGGCGGTTATCTTTTTGTCTTTAAGGAAGCGTCTTATTATCTGTTCTGCCTGGAGGAATAATATACCTTTCGCGGAATTGTCATCTACCTCCATACGCACGGATATACTGTTGTTTGTATAGATAAGTATCTGGTATCCAGTAAGACCTTTAACATCCTTTAATACGGATGAGAACTCATCTATATGTATGGAAACATCCTCACCATTGTCTGCGGTGAATCTTATGATATCATCCTTGGCTGATGTTATGCTTATCCAGGGCGAAGGATTTCCGCATGGACATGGTTTATCATGTATATACACGGAATCCGGGAGAGTCATCCTGATGATGGGATAATCGGTTTTGAACATATTGGTTATGAGAAATTTATCCGGTTCATCGCCTTCCGCGCATGGCTTACCGTTAACATCTGCTTTTTCTATGATGATCCAGTCGTCATTAACATGCAGATGCCCCATCTGGCATTCCGATGCCACGATGCCGAATTCCGCACTTGAATATGTCGCCTGAACGGTGCTGTCAAAAGCTTCTATTAGAGAGGCTCTTAGTTCATCTGAAAGAGATTCTCCTCCGGCTATTATAAGCACAGGGCTTATTGATAATGTACCCAAACGTTTCTGTTCAAGAAGTTTCTCCAGTGTTGACGGATAAGCCCACAGGAATGCAGGACGGAGTTCGTTTAATCTTGCGACCATCTCTTCAATGGGAAGAAACACTGAGAGTACCGAAGTGGATTTTGACCATGCAGCCTGCTGGAGAGCACCGTCGGTTGAAGAGATTATCACATAACGGCTCCCGTGTAACAGGAATCTTGCATAATCGCTGTCATAGGAAAAAGAACGCACAGTGTTTATTGCTTCGTTCACGGGCATGGGAACGGTCTCATCGCTGAGCCAGTCTTTCTTGTTGGCGATAAGATAATCACGTTCAACATAAGGAACGTCCCTCATGAAGAAATTGACACCAAGATTCTGGTACAGTTTGGCATAGAGAGGGTTGTGTTTCCTTGCGAAAGTGACCATGGCATAAAAACGCTGTCTCTTTATCTGATCACGTTCTTTGGGAGTCATTTTGTTGTATCTTTTTACAAGGCTTATGCCTTCTTTTAAACTCATTTCTTCCATACCAAGTAATATAGCAAAAAAAGGAAAAGTGTCAAGGGCGTGCATGTTCACGCGATAGACAAATCAAGGCTTAAAATGTTATAATAACTCTAACTGCGAAGTGTGCAGACTTAAAGATGAACGATTCGTAAAAAGCGAAAAAGGAGGATATATGGATAAGCCTGTATTAGTAATACTTGCTGCCGGAATGGGAAGCCGTTACGGTGGATTGAAGCAGATGGATCCTGTTGATGATAAAGGTCATAAGATTATTGATTTTTCGATATATGATGCCAAAGCTGCCGGCTTTGAAAAGGTTGTGTTTATCATAAAAAGAGAGATGGATAAAGACTTTAAGGAATGTGTCGGAGATGCTATCGCAAGACATATGGAAGTGGAGTATGTTTATCAGGATATAACGGATATCCCGGATTACTTCACCATGCCCGAAGGCAGGGTTAAGCCGTGGGGAACGACACATGCTATCCTTCGCTGCAAGGATGCGATAAACGGTCCTTTCATGGTCATAAATGCAGATGATTACTATGGTAAGCAGGGATATAAGATCATGTATGATTTCCTGACAAAGACCATAGACGATGATAGCAGATATGCCATGGTCTCATATGAACTGGGCAATACCCTGACAGAAAAAGGAAGTGTTACCAGGGGTGTCTGCAAGGTGGATGATAATAACATGCTCACCGATATCGTGGAGCAGAAAAATCTGATAAAGACTCCCAGTGGAGCAGCATATACCGATGCGGATGGAAACAATGCTGTTGAGATGGATGTTAAGACACCTGTTTCGATGAATATGTGGGGGTTCAAAAAGGGTCTGTTTGATCATCTTGATAAAGCCATGGAACTGTTCTACAAGGAGGGTATCAAAAAGGATCCTATGAAGGCTGAGTGCCTGATACCAACAGAGGTTGATGTGATCATCAAGTCTGGAAAAGCAACTGTTGAGGTATTAAGAAGCTCAGACAAGTGGTTTGGTGTTACTTACAAGGAAGACAAACCTTTTGTTGTTGATAGTATTAAAAAACTTAAAGAAGCCGGAGAATATCCGGATGTTTTGTGGGGATAATTATGAAGATACTGGTGACCGGGGGAACCGGATATATAGGAAGTCATACGGTTGTAGAACTGCTTACAGAGGGACATGAAGTAACGATACTCGATAACCTTAGCAATTCTGACGAAAGGGTAGTGGACAGGATAGAGGCGATAACAAAAGTACGTCCCGGATTTGTTAATGGTGATATAAGAGACAAAGAAACTCTCGACAGGATTTTTACAGACACAGCATATGATGCCGTGATCCATTTCGCAGGATTAAAGGCTGTGGGAGAGTCTGTTCAAAAACCTCTTATGTATTATGAGAATAACATTGCTGGTACACTCAATCTGTTAAAGAGCATGGGTGAGAACGGATGCAAGAATA
Organism: Lachnospiraceae bacterium; assembly: GCA_017619635.1. Taxonomy (GTDB): domain Bacteria; phylum Bacillota; class Clostridia; order Lachnospirales; family Lachnospiraceae; genus Colinaster. Next base: position 35,576 of record JAFZRZ010000017.1, read on the forward strand.
TAATCTTTTCATCATCTGCTACTGTATACGGCACACCTGCGTTTGTTCCGATAACTGAGGAGTGTCCTAAAGGAACATGTACAAATCCTTACGGATGGACAAAGTCGATGATAGAACAGATAATGACAGACCTGTACATATCTGATAATGAATGGAATGTTGTTCTGTTAAGATACTTCAATCCCATAGGAGCTCATGAATCTGGAACAATCGGAGAAAATCCAAATGGTATACCTAACAACCTTATGCCTTATGTAACACAGGTGGCAGTAGGAAGATTAAAAGAGCTTGGTGTATTTGGTAATGATTATAATACCCATGACGGAACGGGGGTCAGGGATTACATCCATGTGGTCGATCTGGCGATCGGACATGTAAAAGCTTTAAGTAAACTTCAGGCAGGAAGCGGACTGTCAATATATAATCTCGGAACGGGACAGGGATATTCTGTTCTCGATATAGTTAAGAATTTTGAAGAGGCTACGGGTGTTAAGATCCCTTATGTTATAAAACCCAGAAGGCCCGGTGACATAGATGAGTGTTATGCGGATCCGTCAAAAGCAGAAAAAGAACTTGGATGGAAGGCTGAACGTGGAATAAGAGAGATGTGCGCTGACTCATGGAGATGGCAGAAGAACAATCCCAACGGATATGACGACTGACTGCTTACGTCTGATGCGCAAGTTGAGAGATTTACTTATATATGTTACAATTATATATTGGGGAGAGAAGGAAGAATGGAAGGTAGCAAATGGCTAGAGACATAAACAGAGAGCCTGATCCGATTGACAGTTGGATGGAGGTTACGCTGGTATATAACTCAGCTCTGAAGGAGATCGGGACCAAGTTGGAGATACTGAATGATGAGTTCCAACAGGTTCACCGTTATAATCCCATAGAGCATATCAAATCGCGTATCAAGACTTCTGAGAGCATTGTGAAGAAGCTTAAGAAGAAGGGATATGAATCAACCATTGAAAACATGATTGAGCATGTCAATGATATCGCAGGTATAAGGGTAATATGTTCGTTCACCTCGGATATTTACCGCGTAGCTGAGATGATCGGTAATCAGAACGATATAAAGGTTCTTTCGATAAAAGATTATATAAAGAATCCCAAACCAAGCGGATACAAAAGCTATCATATGCTTGTGACTGTTCCGATATTCTTATCTGACAAAATGGTCAATGCAAAGGTTGAGATACAGATAAGGACGGTAGCGATGGATTTCTGGGCCAGCCTTGAACATAAGATACATTACAAGTTTGAAGGAAATGCACCGGAACACATCAAAAATGAACTTAAGGAATGTGCGCGAATGGTATCTGATCTGGATGCGAGGATGCTTGCTCTAAATGAGGAGATCCGAAGTCTGGAGGACGAAGAGTCGATATAAAAAGCCCTAAAAATGAGGAGTGCCCGGATACCTCGCGGCATCCGGGCTATTATGAAAAAATTACCTATAGTCTGAATCAACTTTATGGCTTAATTATAGTGATTAATTATGAACAATATATGAACAGACTATGAATATATAGTAAAAATTACTAAATGGAGGAAGCTATGGATACATTTATTGACAAACTTGCACAAAAAACAGTGGCAAATGATATCATCAATGCCAACACTGCTGCCGAAGCAAGAGAGAGCCAGAGAATAAAAGATCAGCTGGCAGGATATGAAGAACTTCTTCAGGAAATGAAGCAGGTCAATTTAAAGAACATTGAGGCGGCTTCCAAAGTAAGTGATATGTTGGGTGAAGCAGGCAGTCTTGCAACCAGAGATGCCGGCGGAGCCGAGGTTTCCAAAGAGATGATAGATGCAGCAAAGGCTTCATCTGAAGAGACACTTCGTGAAGTGCGTTCAGCTTCTCAGGAAACTGTAAGTGCGGTTAAGACAGCTTCCGAAGACATGGTAGCCGCTTCGATGAGATCATCGGAGAAAGCCATAGCTGCCACAAATTCTTCTAAAGAAGAGATAATCGCAGCATTCAAAGAGAATTCAGACAATGTCAAAGAATCTATCGACAGCCTTAAGAGGTCTGCAGATGATGCTGTGGCATCTGTAAAGAGAGCATCCGATGATGCCATATCTTCTATCAGCGGTAAAGCCGGAGAGAATATAGAAGAGATAAATAAAGCTGCTGCTACAGTTAAGGAGGCATGTGATGCCGGAATAGACGGCATGAAGACTGCATCCGCTGAAAGCGCAGAGAGTATAAGACAGGTTTCTGTATCAAGTGTTGAAGATATCAAAAATGCTTCATCAGCGAGCGTGGAAGAGATCAAAAATGCATCTTCAGCAAGCGTTGAGGATATCAAGAATGCTTCTGCAGCCAGTGTTGAAGACATAAAGCAGGCTTCGGCTGAAGCAACAGAGACTATCAAGCAGGTTGTGGCAGACGGACTGGAAGCTATCAAGCAGGCTAGCGGAGATGTTGTAAAAGGTGAAGCTCCCGCTATGGATCAGACCTACCTCGATGCACAGTTTGATGACGTTCATGATGCGATCCACACAGAAAATGTCAAAGTATACAGAAATGTTCAGGCTGCAGTTGATGACAGCCTGGCTGATCAGACAAAAGCTTTAAGAGGATATATAGAAAATGCCGGTAAGGACGGAACAAAGCTGCCCATCGTTTTAGGTGTTGTCAATTTTGCTCTTGATATCATCATCCTTGCCATCTTATTGCTCAATGCACTGGGTATTTTCTAGTTTTTGATTATGAAGTTTATTACAAGCCGCTATAAAAGGATGAGAGTTGTAATGCTCAAGATGTCCTTGTTGGCGATATTTCTAAATATAATCTTTATACCGCAATATCAGAAGATCCGTTCTGAAGGAAATAACTTCTTTAAGGTTTTTCTTAACAACGAGTATGTTGGTTCGGTAGGAAAGCAGACAGATGTGGACCAGCTTTTGGTGGAAGCCAGAAGAGAGGTTGCTTCCGCATCTGATGCTTTTGTGTTCCTGGAAGCTTCCGTAAGCACTGAAGGAAGCGAAGTTATGTTTGGCGAGACAGACTCGGAAGACAGTGTAAGACAGAATATGGTCAACTGTCTTGAAAAGAGCATGCACGAGGGACTTAAACCGGCATATACAGTTAAGATAGGTGGATTCACTGTTAACCTTGCAACTTTGGATGACGTTAAAAGTGTACTTCAGGCGGCTGTTGACAAGTATGACCTTGAACATGAGTATACCGTTTCTCTTGAAAAGGATCATGCCAGAGAGCTTAATGCTCTAACGGCATCTATCGTTCCGATAGAAGATTCCAAAGAGGAGGATACGACCGGAACTCTTACGGGTGCAGGCTTTGAAAGACTGTGCGATGAGAGTGAAATGGGAGTCGAGAACATACAGGAAGTCAAGAGTTTTTCTGATTTCGATTACGGGCTTTTAAGCCTGTCTTTTGATAATTCCATTGAGATAGTAGACGCATATCTTTCTGAAGGACAGTTAGAGAGTGTTGATGCCGCCATTGACAGTATTACCGCAAGCCAGGATAAGAACGTGGTTTATGAGGTGCAGTCAGGCGATACACTCTCGGGCATTTCTATGGCCACCGATATTCCGATGGAAAAGATCATAGCTTTAAACGATGCTATCGAGGATGAGAATTCCATGATCAGGGTCGGTCAGGAGATCATAATAACCAATCCTGAGCCTCCGCTTTCCATAAACAGAGTTGAGCAGGAGTATATAGAAGAGGATTATGACGCTGAAGTCATTTATATAGATAATGATGAATGGTATACCACGGATCGTGTCACCAGACAGGAGCCGAGTGCAGGCCACAGAAATATAGTTGCTCAGATCAATTATTTTAATGATAAGGAAGTCAGCAGAGAGGTTATCAAAGAACAGGTGCTTCTCGAAGCTGTTCCGAAGATCGTTGAAAGAGGAACCAAAGTTCCGCCTACATATATAAAGCCTATAAGCGGTGGACGACTTTCTTCTACATTTGGAAGGAGAAATGCACCTACAAGGGGAGCTTCCTCAAATCATCAGGGTGTAGACTGGGCTATAGCTAAGGGTTCATCGGTTATGGCATCATCCGGAGGTAAGGTAACAAAAGCCGGTTGGGCTAAGGGATACGGATATGTTGTATATATCCAGCATCCTGACGGAAAGGAGACCAGATACGGTCACCTCAGCAAGGTATTGGTAAGTGTTGGTCAGACGGTAAGACAGGGAGATAAGATCGCACTGAGCGGAAACTCAGGTGTCAGCACCGGACCTCACCTTCATTTTGAGATCCGTGTCAACGGTACAGCTGTCAATCCGCTTAAGTATCTGAACTAGTCCGAATCCATAAGCACACGCGTTCGGTTTACAAATCGGGGATATGCGTGTATACTATAAAAGGTTGTATTTATTTTTATACAATATTTTGTTGTTTGAAGATTCGATATACTATATATAGATTAAAACCGAAGAGGTTGATATGGAACAATATGTGATCAAGGGTGGCGCACCGCTTGTTGGTGAGGTAGAGATTGGCGGTGCCAAGAACGCGGCACTGGCTATCCTTGCGGCTGCCACCATGACAGATGAGACGGTATTGATAGAGAATGTTCCGGATGTGAGAGATACCAATGTTATGATCCAGGCTATGGAGAGCGTTGGTGTTATAGTTGAACGTCCCGAGAGACATACTGTCAAGATCAATGCCGGAAATATAAGGGTTCAGACAATAGATGATGAATCCATCAAAAAAATCAGAGCTTCCTATTATCTTATAGGTGCACTGCTCGGTAAGTATAATGAAGCAGAAGTTGCTCTTCCTGGAGGCTGTAATATCGGAAGCCGTCCTATAGACCTTCATATAAAAGGTTTCAGGGCACTGGGGGCAAAGGTTGAGATATCTCACGGTATCATAATCGCAAAAGCAGAGAAACTTCACAGCGGACATATATATCTTGATAAGGTTTCTGTAGGAGCTACCATAAATGTTATGATGGCGGCAGTTCTTGCAGAAGGTAAGACAATAATCGAGAATGCAGCAAAGGAACCTCATGTAGTTGATGTGGCAAACTTCCTAAACAGAATGGGTGCAAACGTCAAGGGAGCAGGTACGGATGTTATCCGTATAAAGGGTGTTCCGAAGTTACATGGTACCGATTATGCCATAATCCCCGATCAGATAGAGGCAGGAACATTCATGTTTGCTGCAGCGATCACAAAGGGAGATGTAACAGTAAAGAACGTAATCCCGAAGCATCTTGAGTCCATCAGCTCAAAGCTTCTTGAGATAGGATGTGAGATAGAAGAGTCGGATGAAGCGGTAAGAGTCGTTGCATCAAAGAGACTTGGACATACTCATGTAAATACACTTCCCTATCCCGGTTTCCCGACTGACATGCAGCCACAGATCACAGTGGCACTTGGTTTATCCAAGGGAACCAGTATCGTGACAGAGAGTCTGTTTGAGAATAGATTCAGATATGTTGATGAACTCACTCGTATGGGAGCGAGCATAAAAGTAGAAGGCAGTGTTGCGATAATAGATGGTGTTGAGAAGTATACCGGAGCGGGAATAAGCGCACCTGATCTTAGAGCCGGTGCAGCATTGGTGCTTGCAGGACTTGCAGCTGAAGGATATACAACAGTTGAGGATATCAAGTATATCGAGAGAGGTTACGAGGACTTTGATGAGAAACTCAGAGGACTTGGCGCCATGATAGAGAAGGTCAACACCGAGAAAGATATCCAGAGATTTAAATTAAAGGTAGTGTAGTATATAGGTTTAATAAGAAGTATATTTCTTGTTATGATTAAAAAAGTCTTCCCAGTGAGGACTTTTTTATTTTATAAATCAGTTCTTAAGTTATAATGTTTATATGCGAAATGTGAAGATATCGGTCCGTTCCCTTGTTGAATTCATATTGAGGGAAGGGGACATAGACAACAGAATAGCGCATGATGCCACAACTGCTATGCAGGAAGGCGGGAGGCTTCACCGTAAGATACAAAGAGCCCAGGGAGGGGAATACACGGCTGAAGTTCCGCTTTCGTATACTTATGTTGAAAAGCATCTCATATCGGATACGATAAGTGAAGCGTTTGAGAATCCTAAGAATCTTGATCTGACTACCGTAACGGTAGACGGCAGAGCTGACGGTATCATAGATGCGGATTCTGTGACAATAGATGAGATAAAAGGTACATACAGAAAACTTGAACGTATGGAATCTCCGGACAATGTACATCTCGCACAGGCAAAGTGTTATGCTTTTATATACGCTTCTCAAAACAGTCTTGAAAAGATTGGAGTTCAGATGACATATGTCAATATGGACTCGGAGGAGATAAAAAGATTTAAATATGTGTTCTCTTTTGAAGAACTTGATATCTGGTTTGAAGAACTGATGAGAGAATATATACGATGGGTGGATATGGAGCAGGACTGGTTCGAAAAGAGAAACGTTTCAATCAAGGATACGGAGTTCCCTTTTGAATACAGAGAAGGACAAAAAGAACTGGTCACTCATGTTTATCACACTATAGTTCATGGGAGAAAGCTTTTTCTTGAAGCTCCGACCGGTGTCGGTAAGACCATATCGACCATATTCCCCACGATAAAAGCTATCGGTGAAAAAAAAGCCCAAAGGATGTTTTATCTTACAGCCAAGACAGTGACACGTACCGTTGCGTCGGATACTATTAATCTTTTAAGGAATAAAGGCTTAAGATTTAAGAGTATAGTCATTACGGCCAAGGATAAGATATGTCCGCTCGAAGAAAGAAACTGTAACCCGGAAGCATGCCCCTATGCAAAGGGACATTTTGACAGAGTGAATGATGCGATGTTTGCCATTCTTACAGAGCGGGAGGATTATGACAGGAATACTCTGGAGGAATATGCGCAAAGATTCTGCGTATGTCCGTTTGAGTTTTCGCTTGATGTCAGTCTTTTTTGTGATGCTGTCATATGTGATTACAATTATCTTTTTGATCCGCATGTATCTTTGAAAAGATTTTTTGCTGACGGAAAACCTGCGGACAGTATCTTTTTGATCGATGAGGCACACAATCTTGTCGACAGAGGCAGAAATATGTACAGTGCCGTTTTTAACAAGACACAGACATTAAGGATAAAGAGTCTTGTTAAAGGATTGGATCCGACTCTCACCAGGAGACTGGGAAGCGTCAATAAGGAACTGCTTGAATTAAAAAAAGAACTGGATGAATATGTTGAAGATAAGGATGAAGAACGTAAAGGAAGATATCTGATCTATCCCGATATTTTACAGCTGGTACTCAGCATACAGCGCCTGTCAGACAGATTGATACATTTTTTAGAGAATACAGATCACAGTAAGATAAGGGAAGAACTGCTTGACTTTTATTTTGATGTTTCTCATTTCCTATATATATATGAGCTTATAAGCGACGGATATATCACATACGGTTATTATGACAGGGATGAGTTTTGCGTCAGACTGTTTTGTGTGGATCCGTCAATGAATCTGGATGCATGTATGGATAAGGGAGTCAGCAGTGTATTGTTTTCGGCGACTCTCCTTCCAATAAGATATTATAAGAGTCTGCTTGGTGGAAAAGAAGAGGATTATGAGGTATATGCCAGATCGACATTTGATCCTTCAAAAAGAGGTCTTTATCTTGCTCAGGGTGTTACGACCAAATACACTGAAAGAGGACGGGATCAGTATGCAAAGATAGCAGGATACATTCATGAAATAGTTGAAGCTAGAAACGGGAAATATATGGTATTCTTTCCTTCTTATAACTTTTTAGAGAATGTTAAGGATATATATGAGATTATGTACTGCTCTCATAATGAAACGTCTGGTGATATAAGACTAGCCATACAGAATGAGCGTATGACCGATGAAGAGAAAGAGGAATTTCTCGCATTGTTCTCTGATCAGGAGGATAACTGTAAAGAGCAAAAAACACTTCTTGGGTTCTGCGTTCTTGGAGGTGCATTTTCTGAAGGTATCGATCTGCAGGGAGAGAATCTTATCGGTTCCATAATAGTCGGCACAGGTATACCAATGGTCTGTGAGGAGAATGAACTCATAAAGTCATATTTTGATGACAGGGACGGTGAAGGCATGAAATATGCTTATATATATCCCGGATTTAATAAGGTGTTGCAGGCAGCAGGCAGGGTTATAAGAACACATGATGACATCGGGATTGTCGCACTGCTTGATTACAGATTTGACTATGCCTCGTACAGAGAACTTTACCCCAGGGAATGGAGCAATATTAAGCGTGTAAACAGGGACAGCATAGCACGTGAGCTTAGGGATTTTTGGTATTGAGTATGGTATTGATAAATGCTATAATTCATAAAAGTTGATGTGTGCGCAGGATTAGTCTATCGGTAGGGCGCCAGCTTCCCAAGCTGGATAGGCGGGTTCGATTCCCGTATCCTGCTTGTGGCGGTATCTGTTGCAAGGTATCGCCATTGCTTTTTGGAGGAGATCATGGGAATAGAGATAGAAAAGAAGTTTACTGTTAAAAAACTTCCGGAAGATATAGACAGCTTTCCATATCATGTGATAGAACAGGCATATCTGAATGTTCATCCCGCAATAAGGGTCAGACGTGAAGATGATATCTTTTACATGACTTACAAAGGAGCCCATTCCGATAAGGAGGGAGAGATAGGTCAGGTCGAGTACAACATGCCCCTGGATGAAGAGTCTTACAGAAGGCTTGCATCAAAAGCGGAGGGGGTATTGATTAAAAAGAAGAGATATCTTATTCCGTTAAATGAAGATGCGTTTGAAAGAGAATATCTTTTATCACATCCGGATCTGACAGAAGGTATAAAAAGCGGTGAAGTTAAGATAGAACTGGATGTGTTTGATGATCCTTATGACGGAGTGGTCATCGCAGAGGTGGAGTTTCCCGATGAAGAGAGTGCTTCAAAGTTTATGCCGGTATCGTGGTTTGACAAAGAGGTGACGGGAGATCCAAAGTACAGTAACGCACAGATGAGTAAGGGAGTATTATGAGTACATTTAGAGTAGAACTTAAAAAAGTGGTTGATGACAGTTACGATATATCTGTCGGATATGAACTGCAGGGTCAGCTGATAGATGATATCAGGTCTGGGATGGTAGGAAAGATAAAAAAGTTCGCTGTTATAACTGACAGCATTGTCGAAGGTTTGTATGCAAGACCGATATATGATGCTTTGAAAGAAGCAGGTTATCAGGCTGACATGTTTGTGTTTCCCGAGGGTGAGAAGAGCAAGACAAGGGAAGTCAAGGCAATGATAGAAGATGAAATGCTCGCCAAAGGGTATCGCAGGGATTGCTGCATAATAGCAATAGGCGGAGGAGTTGTAACCGATCTGGCAGGATTTGTTGCAGGCACATATGGCAGAGGCGTGCCGTTTATCAATTATGCAACAACGCTTCTGGCTGCAGCGGATGCTTCGGTTGGGGGAAAGACTGCGGTTGATACGCCTCTTGCAACAAATCTTATCGGACTTTTTAACCAGCCTGTAAAGGTTTACCTGGATATCGCTACATGGAAGACACTTCCTAAAAGACAGATAATCAGCGGACTGGCCGAGACTATAAAACATGCATGTCTTGCAGATAAAGAGTTTTTTGATTACATAGATGAACACATGGATGAGATCCTGGAACTTGATAAAAATGCGTGCGAACATATCGCGCATGAGAACTGTGCGATCAAGTATCAGGTGGTGATGAAGGATGAGAGAGAATCGGGACTCAGAGAAGTTTTGAATCTTGGTCATACTGTAGGGCGTGCGATAGAGACCGAAAGCGGATATGAACTCATGCATGGAGAGGCTGTTTCGATAGGTCTGGTTGCAGAAGTTAAGTTGGCAAACAGACTGGATCTGCTCTCAACAGATGAGATGAATGCCGTGATAAGTCTTTTGAAGAAAGCGGGACTTCCTGTCAGCATACCTGAATATATAGACAGAGAGTCACTTGTTAAGAGACTTTATACCGACAAAAAAGTCCGTGACGGGAAATTAAGATTTGTACTTCAGGACAGCATAGGCTCAATAAAGGAGTTTGAACCGGGAGTATTCGCAAAGCCTGTTGAAGAAAGCCTTGCAAGAGATATAATAATGGAAATGTAGTGATCTGTGAGGGATGATAAATGAGTAATGAAAAGACCGCCAGGTTTGGAACAAAACAGATAGCCATGACAGCTGCTCTTTTGGCTGTATGTATACTGAGTCAGGTTTTTAAGAACTTAAGCATATTCATAACAGGTCCGATAGTCAACGCATGCCTGATTCTGGCTGTGCTCATGGTCAATCTTCCCTGTGCGATAATACTGGGTATCATCACACCGATAACGGCATATATAATAACCGGCGGTGGCGTTATGGCAGCAGTACCGATCATAGTGCCGTTTATAATGATGGGAAATATCGTAATAGTGGTCATGACTTTCTTTCTTATAAAGAAGGAGATGCGTGAGCCGAAGGATATGATCATTAGAATACACAAATATGTTGTGGCTGTAGTTTCTTCGCTTGCAAAGGGAGTGTTTATGGGTATAACGATATCGCTTTGGCTGTTACCGACTTTTATCCCGGAGCAAAGTCCTTTGAGGGGAAAGATGGGAGTTTTGCAGACCACGTTCTCGCTGTATCAGTTCATTACAGCGTGTATAGGATTTATATATGCATTCCTTGTCTGGTCTGCAATGAAGCATGTAAACATGGATTGATAGATAAATTAGAAAAGCGTATTTTACTGATTTCATGGATCGTTTTGGGACGGTCCATGAATTGTTTTTTATATTTTTTAAAAATTTTTCATTTTTTTTGTAACGAATTGAAACTTCCTCCGTCTAATCGACGAGATCAAAAGAAAGGAAAGCACGACGATACATGGATAAGAACACCGCAGAAAAACTTTATGAAGCTTTTTACATGAAGGTGTTTTCTTACGTAATGACGCTCACGAGAGATCAAAACGATGCCATGGAGATCACGCAGGAAACGTTTTATCGGGCGATCTCCACAGAAAAGACGTTCAGAGGCGAGAGCGAAAGCTTTACGTGGCTGTGTGCCATTGCCAAGAACTACTTTATCGATGAGAAAAGGCGAAAATCAAGATTTGATGATGTACCTCTCGAGGAGCAGCAGGATACTAAGAAAAGCTTTGAGAAGAGTCTGCTGGATTCGGACACCTCAATACGCATACACCGCATACTTCATGACATGGAAGAACCATACAAAGAAGTTTTCCAACTCAGGGTGTTTGGAGAATTATCCTTCAAGGAGATAGGTTCTATCTTCGGGAAAACAGAAACCTGGGCCCGGGTTACATATCATCGTGCAAGAATAATGATTAAAGAAAGGATGGAAGAACAATGAGATTTGAATGCGACGTAATAGAAGATCTTTTACCATTATACAGAGACGGCGCATGCAGTGAGGCTAGTACAAGGGCTGTAGAAGAACATATCAAGGAATGTTCAAAATGTGCGAAGATTCTCGAAGAGTTGAAAGATACAGAAATAGATGAACTGATAGTAAGGGAAAAGGACAATATAATAGGATCTCAATCCAAATACTTTAGGAGAAAGAGCGCGATCGCGGGTATCGTTGTGGCAGCTATCTTTGCATTGCCTATCCTGATATGTCTGATAGTGAATCTGGCAAGCGGTCATGGACTGACCTGGTTTTTTATAGTGCTTGCATCAATGATGATACCGACATCACTTTTTGTGGTTCCTTTAATGGCACCTAAAAACAGGATGTTCTGGACGATGATATCGTTCACAGCAAGCATAATCCTGCTTTTGGCGGTATGCTGCATTTACTCAAGAGGAAACTGGTTCTTTGTTGCAGCATCTTCAGTCTTATTTGGACTGTGTATGTGCTTTATGCCTTTTATAGCCTGCAGGAGGCCGGTTAATGAGTATCTTAAGAACTTTAAAGGCCTTACTGTCATGGCAGCGGATACAGTTGCATTTTACTTTATGATACTTTGCATAGGATTGCATGTAAGAGTTCCGGGTTTCTTTAGAACGGCTCTTTCAATAAGCGTACCGATCATTCTTATGTGCTGGGTGATCTTCTTTATCATCAGGTATCTTAAAGTGAACGGTCTGACAAAAGCAGGAATCTGCATAGTGGCAGTAAGTCTTTTCGGACGTTTTGGTACTGAACTGATACTGTTTTTAACATTAAATAATTCGGTAAATGATGGCGTTCAGGTTTATGATTATCCTTCTATGATCGGAGTTATAGGAGGTCTGGTAGTGGGCGCAGTGTTTATAGTTATAGGGATGGTTCTTGGAAAAAAGGGAGAAAAAAACAATGAATAAGATAAAAGGTGCTTTTTGCGCTGTGGCAATATTGTCAGTGATCGGAATTCTGGGCGGATGCTCATTTGCAACAAAAACAAATTATACATATGAAAACGGTGATAAATATACGGCAGGCGATCGTGAGATCACGGAGAACATTGAAAATATAGATATAGATTATCTGTCAGGAAATGTTAAGGTTACGGGAAGCGATTCGGAAGCGGTTTCTATAAAGGAGACATGCAATATCGAACTTGATGATAAAAGGAAAGTTCATACCTGGGTTGATGGAAATACACTGTATGTTAGATATTGTGCTTCAGCCAAAAGACTCGATCTTAATAATCTTAAAAAGCAACTTGTGATTGAATTACCTCAAAGTGTTGACCTGAATGATGTGAAGGTTGAAGTTTCTTCTGCAGATGTAAACTGCAGCGAGCTGGTGGCACAAAATGTAAATGTATCAGCATCATCAGGTGACATTGCGGTAGATATGGAGGCAGATGTTTTTAAGATACATGCATCATCCGGAAATATCTTTCTTACACAGCATGGGAATAGCGAAAACATAGAGCTTGATACATCATCCGGAAACATAGATGTGATAATGGACAGTGCAGAAAAAATGAGTGCATCCGCATCTTCGGGATGTGTAACGGTAGATGCGGTAAGTGTAAAAGAATTCAAGGCAAGGATGTCCAGTGGAGACGGACAGTTCAGTTTTAGAGACGTACCCGAAAACATGGATATTGAAGCTTCGTCAGGAAATGTAACGATTTATCTTCCCGAGGCAGCAGATCTTACCGCAGATTTTGATGTGACGAGCGGAAAGGTTAATTATGAACAGGCTTTTGCAAAAGAGGGGGACACTTATGTTTGCGGAAGCGGACAGAATCAGATGAAAGTACATACTTCCTCGGGAGATATAAATGTAAAGAAGTTGTCTGAATAAAATAGACCGCAGCTGTTGGCTATATGTCAATGACTGCGGTTTTTGTTTTACAGATAGCAAGAACGGAAATGCTTTTAACTTATCTTTAGTATATGATATACGTGTAGCTACGAAATTTACAGGAGGGAGGATACTGTTAATGATCAGGGAATCGATACAGAAGTCTTTGGATTACATCGACAGCAATGTTAAGGAAGATATCTTAGCAGAAGATCTTGCAAAAACAGCGGGTTATTCTGTTTTCCATTTCTACAGATTGTTTCAGTCTGCCGTAGGATTTCCGGTTATGCAGTATGTTTTAAGACGTAAACTGCTACACGCCATCTATGAGATCGGAACCGGAAAAAAGAAAAATGAAGTGGTCTATGAGTATGGATTTGAGACATATTCGGGGTTTTACAAAGCTTTTATACGTGAGATAGGGTATACACCTGCACAGTACCTCCAGAGTTTCAAGGCTAAAAAGCCTTATAGAGTAAATGTTTTTCAGGAGGAACATATCATGGTTAGTAATAAGACGATTTCTGATATACTGAAGCGCTGGGGACTCGAGAATGAAAAGATCACAGACATTGTATTTCCCGAGACGGGTGAGATCAGTGATACAGCAAAGTATGTCGGAGAAGATAGAGTTATTAAATACACATCAAATCTTGCAAATGTGAAAAAAGCGATCGAAATATCTAGGGCTCTTGAGAATGTGGGGCTGAATTCGCCGGTTGTTGTTTTAACAAGAGATGGTAAAGAGTTTGTTCAGAACGGCGAATTATATTTCGTGCTAACAAAAAGGATTGATGGAAAGCGTGTTATGGCAAGCGGATTATATCTGGATGATTACAAAGAAAAGGCACGCTTTATAGGTGAGATCGTGGGACAGTTGGACATGGCATTTTCAAAGATAGATGTTTTGGCGGATGAAGCAGATATGGGAAAGGCTGTCAAAGAATTTGCAGTTCCGATCATTAAGGATAAGATGGATTTGGATGATGGTTTCCTGGATGAATTCACAGACAGATTTGAAAAACTCTACGATCAACTGCCTCGTCAGATCATCCACAGAGATCCTAATCCGAGTAATATCATTCTTGCAGATGATAAATGGGGATTCATAGATTTTGAGCTCAGTGAGAATAATGCAAGGCTGTTTGATCCCTGCTATGCAGCGACTGCGATATTGTCAGAGACATTTGATGGAGATGAAGAAAAACTCCTTAACTGGGTGGAAGTAATGAAAGAGATCATGTATGGATATGACTGTGTTGTAAAGATGACTGATGGCGAAAAGAAGGCCGTGCCATATATGATACTGGCTAATCAGTTCGTTTCAACTGCTTTCTTTTTTGGTAAAGATAAATATGAGGAACTGTATAAGATCAACAGGAAAATGACAGAATGGATAGCTAAAAATCTGGATAAGATGAGCATTCTTTGATGATCATTAGTGAGAGAACCCTGTTCAAATTGTCATGCTCCGGTATAGTAGGAAAATAGTAATATTTGATAATGGGCTCATGGCTGTCTGTGAAAGCGGTTGGCCACGGGCTTTTTTTGTTTTTGTGACCAGTCATAAGGGGTATATTGACATATGTCAGAAAGAGGAATATATTTATTCTGACATATGTCAGTTATGATGTTTGGAGGATGTTATGCCAAGGACCACGAAGTGCAGAAAAATATGCAGCTTTCCGGACTATTATTGCTTTGTACCAGAAGAGTCGAATGTGAGGAAGCTTGAGACTGTGATGATGTCGCTGGATGAGTATGAAACCATAAGACTTTTGGACTATGAAGGGCTCAACCAGGAAGAGTGCGCTTTGAGAATGGGTGTTGCCAGGACAACAGTGACCGCCATGTATGAGAGCGCCAGAAAAAAACTTGTGGGTGCAGTTGTTGAAGGCAAAAGACTTCGCATAGCCGGTGGAAATATTGAGATTGATAGAGAAAGATGCGGGCTCAGTGTCAGCCTGAAGAGCAAAGGAGATAAAACAATGAGAGTAGCAGTAGCTTATGATAACGGAAATGTATTCGGTCATTTTGGAAGGACAGAGCAGTTTAAGATATATGATATCAAGGATGGAAAGGTAGTTGGTTCTCAGGTTTTAGGCACCAACGGAGAAGGATGCGGTGCACTTGCCGGTATATTAAGCATCGCAGATGTGGATGCTCTTATTTGCGGTGGTATCGGAGGCGGAGCAGTGAATGCCATTGAAGAAGCAGGGATCAAGCTTTATGCCGGAGCAAGCGGAAATACAGATGCTGCAGTAGAGGCTTTGATTGGCGGTACGCTTAGCGCAGTTGGAAAGGCAAACTGTGGTCATCATGACCACGAGCATGGAGAGGGTCATTCCTGCGGACATGGAGGCTGCCACCACTAAATGATAGTTTCTTTATTCCTTACATTTGCTAAAATAGGACTTTTTACATTCGGTGGCGGATATGCCATGATCGCGATTATAGAGGATATTTGTGTGGAGAAGAAAAAATGGATTACACATGATGAAATGATGGACATCACTGTAATCGCTGAAGCTACGCCAGGACCGATTGCGATTAATTGTGCTACATTTGTCGGATACAGACAAAAAGGTATATGGGGAGCTATATCAGCTACGTTTGGTGTTGTGTTACCATCGTTTATCATCATTTACCTGATTTCGATCTTTTTGGACAATTTTATTGAAATCGCATGGATTGCGAATGCATTTAAAGGAATCAGAGCAGCGGTAGGAATACTGATTCTCGATGCAGGAATCAATATGTTTAAAAAGATGAAAAAGAAAATCCTTTCGTGTTTGATCATGGCATGTTCTTTTGTTGCGATGTTACTGATCAGCGTTTTTGCATGGAATTTTTCCTCCATATTTCTAATGTTAATAGCAGCGCTTGTCAGCATTGTTGTCTTCATCATTCAAGGCGTGCCGTCTGAGAAAGGTGGTGGAAAGTAATGATTTATCTTGAATTACTTATCGGATTTTTGACTGTGGGCCTATTCTCATTTGGCGGTGCATATGCGGCGATTCCTCTGATCAGGGATGTAGTTCTTTCGTATGGGTGGCTGGACGAAGAAACATTGACGAATATGATCGCCATAAGCGAGAGTACACCGGGACCGATCATGGTCAATCTGGCTACATATGTTGGATGCAGTAAGGCGGGCGTTTTTGGGGGAATTATCGCAACATTTGCCGTTGTGCTTCCGGCTTTTCTTATCATCCTGGTGATAATGGTTTTGTTAAAAAAGGCAATCGGGAATAAATATGTTAATGCTGTTCTAATGGGAATAAAGCCTTGTATTATCGGAATAATAGCTGCTACAGGATGCTATATGATATTGAACAACTGTGTCACACCTATGAAGCAGCAAGTTGCAGATTTTTGGCCTATATGTATGACGGCGATACTTGCTGTGTTTTACTACGGATCAAGAATGCTGTTGAAGAAGAAAGTGTCACCTATTATACTTATAGTGATTTCGGCAGTTTTGGGAGTCACAGTGTATGGTATTAAATAAAAGGGATTTATAATATCTTGAAAATATAAGAGATTAAGCAGTTGCAGGCAGTCTGAAGCCTGTAATATAGTTGGGTTCAAATCTGGAAATTCATACCCGCTTATATACCCGGAGCCTGATAAAATATACAAAAATATGCTACTGTTTTTTTATTGTAAAAAGTAAAACAGTGTGAAAAATCAAGGAAAATAAGCAATGATAAAGATACTATTCATTTGTTGGGGCATGGCCTTCTAGGAACCCTGCACTATCGCGCAAAACCGCGGCAAACCGGCGCATAACTTGCCCGTTTCACATATTCGTACTACCAAAAAACTACGTTTGACGAAAGATAAAATAATAACTGCAAACCGCATGGAATCAGGCTTTCGCAGGTTTTGCATATAATTTGTACTACTGTCGATTCGGTAGTAGTTTTTACCGACAGATATCGATAAAAAGGTTCAATGTTAAATCGTTAAAAAGTGTAAAGTCAAATCGTTAAAAGGTTAAGGTCATAACGTTAAAAGGTTCAAAATGAAATGGATAATACATTAATGGAAATAAGACATGTGGAGTTTCAGGATAAGGTTGGCTGGTATCTTCTTGATAGACATCTTTCTGAAGCTGGATTTGAAGAAAAGGTTAAAAACAAACAGGGGTATGTCCTTTTGAATGAAGGTAGGATAGTAGGCGTTCTGCGATACAATCTATTTTGGGATAACACACCTTTCTGTACATTGCTATTTATTGACGAAAAACATCGAGAGCAGGGATTAGGAAGACTGCTTATGGACCGTTGGGAAAGTGATATGAAATCACAGGACTATGGAATGCTGATGACCTCGACTCAGGTTGACGAAGAGTCGCAGCATTTTTATCGAAAGCTTGGTTATAAAGATTGCGGCGGTTTTGTTGTGGACGTACCGGGATACGAGCAACCGATGGAAATGATCATGATTAAGGCGGTATAAAGAATATTCAAAAAAGGATTGAACATGGATAAATTGTTTATCACACATTACTATTATCCCGGAACGGATCCTTGGAAAAATATAATGAATCTCCCTGAGGAAGAAGCATTTGCGATGGCTGCGAACCTTGCTGCCACGCATCCGGACATTACAAGTTTCGGACGCTTTGCCGATTTTGAGAACTATTATCCCAATCGAAAGAAAGCGGATGAGTATGTGAGGGATAGCTTTATAAGGCTTGGCGGAAAGCCCAAACTGCAGCACCCGTATTCTTTTACACTTATGGAGTGTGAATATCTGAGGAAATGGTTTGACAGTAGTGAAAAGATTGTATTTGATCTTTCTGATATACCTGATGAGCAGGTGAGCTTTACTCTGGGTGACAGCTGTGCACTTATCGTGCATGGAGAAGAACCGGTTGTTCTCACAAAAGAGATGCTTCTTGATAGCATCAGAAACTGCGGTTCTGTAGATGCATTTCTTAAACAATCATTAGGGAAGTACGCTTATGTGGAAGTGCAGTTGTGGGATACAATCTGAGGGTGCAATTACGCCATAAGTTGTGGCGCAAATCGAAGTTTAACTGTGAAAGGGTGTTGCATATGAAAACGAAAATAATAAAAATAAATAAGAAGAGAGATTGATGAAACGGGCAACAAGAAAACAATTGGCAGAGATTGCAAAGAACAAAGCGAAGATTCC
>JAFZRZ010000001.1 GCA_017619635.1 Lachnospiraceae bacterium
AGATACGGTATAATCTCCTTGTAAAATTTTGTTTAGTCGCATAAATATATTTTACCGCATTAGCCAGGCTTTTCGAAGTCTGGTTTTTGTGTTTTAGCATAAAAAAGAGGCTGCGCACCATTTTTTAGTGCGACAGCCCCTTCTCTTTATCTGACATATTGTTTTAATATACTTCTTTTATCAGCCAGTCGACATAGTCTTCCACGGTATCAAATCTGGCATCCATACAGAACTTTTCCATTGCACTCTGCTTATCTTCATCATTCCATAATCTGTGGATCGTATCTGCCAAAGACTTTACATCTCCGCTGACAAATTCAAGCCCCGTTCTGTTTTCTCCGATAAGCTCAGGAATCCCTCCTATACGTGCTCCGATCACAGGAGTTCCGTAAGAAATGGCCTCCATAACGGCAAACGGACAATTCTCATACCATTCCGACGGATATATGGCAAATCTTGCTTCTCTGATCAGCTTCTTTAATTCATATCCGCTTAAGAAACCTTTGTTTTCTATATTCTCTATCCCTGAAAGTTCCGATTCCAAAGGACCTTTTCCGGCAAAGATAAACGGTATTTCCGGCAACTGTTTCACTGCATTGATAAGAGTAAGTATCCCTTTTTCTTTTGAATACCTCCCAAAGTATAGAACATAATCCTTCTTTGAAAGCTTCAGTATCTCATCATGATCTTCGCCTTTTAGAAAGAAATTATGCTTTGATATCAGTTTTGTCTGCTTTAATATGCTGTCCTTGCTGAATCTTTCATATAAAAATGTACTTGGACATATTATGGTATCAACACGGCTGTATGTCTTTTTCATCCTGTACAATCTTGCTTCCACGCTGCCAAGTAAACTCTTAACAGCAGAATCATGTATGCATCGGTTTTTCGTACAGTTAATATAATGTCCGCCCAGGCAGTCGTCACAGTTGCAATCTTTTGATGGTATCCTCATCATGTGATTGGGACATACCCACTGATAATCATGCGCAGTCGAAACTATCTTTATATTTCTGCCGCTTCTTTTTCTGAAGTTATATATCTCATCTATTACTGCAGGCGTTATCTGAAAATTGATATTATTAAGATGCACAACATCCGGCTGCATATCCTCTAAGACTTTGCGAATCTGCTTCTTAGCATCAAACGAATACAGTATCTTGAAAGGATATAACAGTTTGTCAATCTTACCCGTATGAAAATCCATATCTGGAGTGTAAGCGCCGACATTGTTACCCACTGAGCGTCCTTCATGTTCCATACCAAAAAACTGGACTTCATGGCCCAGTTTCTCAAGTTGCTTTCCTATCTCAAATATATAGGTTTCAGAACCGCCGTTAGGATATAGAAATTTGTTTACAATAAGAACCTTCATATCTCACGTATCCTTGTCATATATGCGTCAACGACTTTTTGTCTGTTGAAATACTCTTCAACATATTTGCGTCCTGCCATTCCCATGGCCTGCTGCTGCTCGTCTGTCATTGCCAAAAACTTTCTTACAGCTGCTATAAGCTCCTCTTTATCCTGCACCGGAACTATGAACCCGGTCTGTCCGTCCATTACGGTCTCTCTGCATCCTGGTCTGTCAGTTGTTATAACCGCTCTTGCACATGCTGCTGCCTCTAAACATACATTTGACATTCCCTCGGGATAAAACGACGGATGGATCAAGCATTTCACTTCGGCAAGGTAAGGTCTGACATCAAGGACATTTCCATGATAACGGATGATCCCCTTTTGATCTAACTCACGAAGCCTTTGCTCATATTCCTCCTGACAATACCCAAGAACGTGGAACTCAATTTCCGGACTGTCAGCATGTATTACCTCAGCACACGCCAAATATTCCTCTATACCTTTTTCTCTCATGACTCTGGAAATAAAAACAAATGCAGTCTTTTCTTTTGGCCATTCACCTGCAGTAAACCTATCAACATTTACTCCTGAGCCCGGAAGTAAAACCTTTGGTGCATTTGTCATCCTGTTCTTTTCAAAGAAATCCAGATTGTAAGGATTCTGTAAAAAAACGGTATTTGCCTTCTTAAGCCCTGCTTTATATAGTATCTTGGTTATCTTTTGAAGAATGCCGGGATTTTCAAGTGCAGATCCAAGTCCTGTAATGTTTGCTAAATACGGAATCTTCTTTGTCCTGCATGCGTAACCTCCATAAACATTTGGCTTGATAGTATATGTAAGTACGACGTCAGGTTTTATAGTATCCAAAAGATGTAGATAAGACCTGAACAATTTAAGATCTTCAGCAGGATTTACCCCCCTGCGGTTAATCGGTGTCTCTATGATATGACATCCTTCTTGCTCAAGCTCAGCGTTGTTTGTCTTATCCGGTAAAGAAGCATAGACCTCATATTCTTTTAGAAGTTCTAATACCAATTCATTTCTGAATCCATACAGACCACTGGATGAATTGGCAAGGATCAAAACTTTTGGCATAATCCCACCTATGGCACAAGTTCTGTGCCGCTCATATCCCTTATCATTATCTCATTGTATTTCATCATTACGATGCCATCCCTGTAATCACCTATCGATACGGGATTCTTATTGCCTTTCAGATTGTTAATTATCTGTGCAGGCACATTCACACCACATGCATATGCATGGGGATATCCGCCACCAAATCTCGGATTTATCTCTGAGAAATAATACTCTCCATTCACCTCAAATATATCGATATCGATTATTCCTCTAAAGCCCTCGCTCTCAACAAAGGAAGTTATCTTCTCAAACAGTTCAGGTATGTGAACAGACACAGATTTGTCAGTTTCTCCTGCACGCATCTTTATCTTCTTTTTTATGAATATGGAAGTACATTTTCCGCTGAGCATATCAATATAGACATCCGCGCCATATTCCTGACCATCCATGTATTCCTGAATCATAAGATCGTCATACATCGAAAACAGTCCCTCAAGTTCCTTGTCTGATGTGACTTTATTGATATGAAGACTGGCACTTCCACATACCGGTTTAACAAAAACGGGATAGTCTATTTTACCCTCTTTACGGGCCGCATCAAATTCATCTATTGAAAGATAACAAAGTGCTGTTTTAAGGCCATGCTTTTCAAATTCCTTAGCCATCTCATATTTGTTAAAGCATTTATCCACCAAAGCCTTATCAGATATGATAGGTGTAACACCTATCTCTTTAAATCTTTCAACATTATCAGCGACCATGCTGAGTTCTGGATCTATAAGGGAAAGTACTGCATCAACACCTTCCTGTTTACAAATATCTAAAATACCGTCCATATATCCCGGAACATTGATCCTGGGAACTAGACAAAACTTATCTGCATCATAAACCGCAGGTGCGAGATTACTGCAATCTGTTGCTATAACCCTGCCTTCTCCGTGTAATTCATTTTTAAAAAATTGTACTACTTTATCGCGTGTTCCCGCGCTTAATATAAGTATATTCATCTCTCACTTATTATCTCATCAAAAAACAATGGTGTTCCGCCGGTATGTATAAAGAGGATATTCTTATCCTCAAGACCGTTTTTTTGAATGTAATCTTTCATACCAAAGAAAGCTTTTCCCGTATAGGTTGCATCGAGCGGCATTCCGTATCTTATGAGACTGTCCTTTATTACCATATTGATGCCTTCACTGTCTTTTCCGTATCCATCACCCGTATAATCATCAAGAAATATCGTATTTTCTTCGATCAGTTTTGATGTTATACCACTCTCAGGATAACGCTCTTCTAGGTATTCTTTTATACTTGAAAGAACAACATCTCTTCCCCTTGGATTCTTCCTAGCGATACTTATGCCAATGATCTTTCTGTCATCTTTATTAAGAAGCTTTCCGCAAACCAGTCCCGCCTGAGTCGTTCCTGTTCCGCTTGCAAAGAATATATAATCAAATTTAATGCCATTGCTTTGCTCGTATTCCTTTATCTCTTCATAACAGTCAACAAAAGCCTGGGTTCCGATATTGCCATGTCCGCCTCCTGCGATGAAATATGGCTTCTTCCCAGATGCTTTTAATTCGGCTATCTTTTTGTCGATCGTATCGCTTACTTCTTCAACAGGAACAGTTGTCTGCTCCGCTGCCAGAATACCCATCAGCCGGCTGTTGAATGTGGTATCACTGACTTCAGAAGGACCTATCAGATAACACGGCATTTTTCTGGCTGCTGCCATATTTGCAATGACCCTGCAGTGATTGGAATGACTGCTGCCATAAGTCACTACACAATCATAATCGCCATCATCTATATCTTTAAAGAAAAGCAAGGCTTTCCTTGCTTTATTACCACCGAATGAATACGGGATCATATCCTCACGTTTTACATACAATCCCGGAATCTCTTTATCATTCAGACATATGACAGGACTTGGATAAAATCCATCTACTGATCTCATATCAGCCGTTTTCCTCCATCTGATGCTTTCTGTATACATCAAAATCCTCAAGAGCGTTTAGTACAACACCATCATGTGAAAGAACAGTTTTAACTGTATCTATTATAACTCGGATATCCATCATAAAAGACAGGTGTTCAACATAATAAACATCGTACTCAAATTTCTTTTCCCATGATATCGCATTTCTTCCGTGCGCCTGAGCATATCCTGTAAGGCCTGGGCGAACGCTGTGACGAATTCTCTCTCTTTCATTGTAGTAAGGAAGATATTTAACCAAAAGCGGTCTTGGACCTACAAATGACATATCCCCTTTAAGAATACAAAAAAGTTCAGGTAGTTCATCAAGGCTTGTCTTTCTGAGCATATTTCCAAACTTTGTCAGACGTACCTCATCAGGCATAAGATTTCCGTCCGAATCTCTTTCATCAGTCATTGTACGGAACTTATACATATCAAAGACCTTTTCGTTTTTTCCAGGTCTTGGCTGCTTAAATAACACCGGACTGCCCAGCTTCACCCTGACAAGGATTGCAACTATAAGATATAACCAGCAAAACGCAACAAGTATAAGCAATGCAAGAACAATATCAAAAAGGCGCTTTATAACTTTTCCGTATAATGATTCTTTATGCATTCATCCCCTCGTTATCTTTTCCCTGATAAACATATGTAGGAACTATCTCATGGATCATTGATCTTACATCTGAGCATTCATTCTTTGACTCTTCCTTGAGTGCTTTAAGCTGCCCATAAAACTTCATTTCGTCTATTTCTATCGGCTTTCCTATATGTATCAGTTTGTTCTCGGTTTCCTGTAATCCTTCCTCATCCATAAGAAGTTCTTCATACAGTTTTTCACCGGGTCTGAGTCCTGTAAACTCTATCTCTATATCCTCACCGACTTTATATCCTGAAAGTCTGATAAGATTCTTAGCAAGATCGAGTATCTTTACGGGTTCACCCATATCAAGAACAAATATCTCTCCGCCATGAGCGTATACTCCTGCCTGAAGTACCAGAGAAACTGCCTCGGGGATAGTCATGAAATATCTGATGATATCAGGGTGAGTTACGGTTACAGGTCCTCCTGCCGCAATCTGTTTTTTAAACAACGGAATGACAGAACCGTTGCTGCCAAGTACATTACCAAATCTAACTGCCACAAACTCAGTATCATAATGCTTATCAAAACTCTGAACTATCATTTCGCAGATTCGCTTGCTGGCACCCATGATATTGGTCGGATTTACAGCCTTATCCGTACTGATAAGAACAAATTTCTTGGTTCCGTAAGTCGCTGCTGCCTGAGCTGTCTTCCATGTGCCGAATACATTGTTCTTTATTGCCTCATTAGGACTGATCTCCATAAGTGGAACATGCTTATGCGCTGCAGCATGGTATACGATATCAGGTTTGTATTCTTTAAAGATAGAATTTATCCTGTTTGTATTTCTTACTGAAGCGATCAGCACAAGAAGATCCATATCAGGATACTTATAAAGCAATTCCTGTTGAATCTCATATGCACTGTTCTCATATATATCAACTATAATGAGCTTCTTAGGATTATGACCCGCTATCTGTCTGCAAAGCTCACTTCCTATTGAACCGCCCCCGCCGGTGACCATAACGGTCTTGCCCGTGATATAACCCATGATTGCATCAAGATCAACTGTTACAGGCTCTCGTCCCAACAAATCTTCAACTTCTACATCTCTTAACTTGCTGACACTTACTTCACCATTTACAAGCTGATATATGCCTGGAAGAACACGCAGTTTACACTCGGTATCTTTACATATCTCAAGCAATTCTTTTATTGTTGTCCTACTGGCACTGGGAATAGCTATAAATATCTCATCTACAGAATGTGTGTCTACACACTCCTTGATCTTTTCGCGTCCGCCTTCTACCTTTATACCCTGAATATAGCTACCCCATTTTGTCTTATCATCATCGATAAGACAGGTAACATTCATTGTTGAAAAATTACTGGTCTTGATCTCTCTTATGATCGAATTGCCTGCGTCTCCGGCTCCAACGATCATAACCCTGATAGCATTGTCCTTATTCATGTATTTATGCTTCTGATTTCGCAAGAATCGGTATGAAAATCTGCTCGCGAACACCATTGCAATAAGAGTAAATGCATACATGAAATAATAACTCTTCGGAACGCCCTGAGTGCTCTCCCTCATGATATGAAGGCCAACTCCTCCCACGCCGGCAGATACTATACATGCAAATACAAGATTCTGCAGTTCCGTTTCACCCGCAAAGGCCCAGAGACTGCTGTACAATTTGAACAGGAAAAAAATCCCGATAGTAAGCAAGATATTTATCGGAAGATATCTGGTGATGGTATTCATGAAATGGCTCGGTATTGCTGACCACTCAAATTCATACCTGATTAGAATAGCGATGTAGCTTGCCGCCACAATGCTTATAATGTCGTATATGATCAGAAAAGTTCTTCTGTAAAGAAGCTTTGCATTAATCACTTTTTTCATTAGCGTAGTCCTTTATAAACAATGGCATCATAGCCAGAAAAATCGATAAGCCAAAAGGATTTGCCGGATGCATAATCCACTCAACAAGACTGGCCATACAAAAGCACACCAAAAGTACAGGGCAGAACATTTCATACACTTTGCCTGACCTGTAGGCTCTTATCAAAGATAATATTATCACATATCCGATGAATAATCCAAAATATATGCCAAATATGATTCCATGATCATGTGCTACCTGAAGGAATGAGTTATGTGCATGTACTGCCATATCACCATTTGGAAGCACCGCCTCCATATCATCATGTCCCCAAAGATTCCAAACACTCATATAACTTTTAAATATGTCAAATCGCCCGTTTGACATATCTGTTACATCTTCTTCGATATCATCTGTCTCGGCTGCATAGGCCTTTATCACCCAAGGAGGTGAAATATGATAAGCATCCTTATCATCTTCATCCATATCCAAAACCTTTTTACCGAACTCCGAAACAAACTGCTCAATGGTCATATATTTAAAGTCTGCATACGGCATACCTTTTTGAAAACTGTATTCCCACTGCTCGTATTCAAATACTACAGGGTCGTTTGCCAGCCTCGGAACAACATCCGTAAGAAAGAATGTTACAGGGAACATATATACTACCGTAACGATCATTATCAAAATCTGCTTGGTCGTAAACTTTTGAACTTTTTTAAGCTTTCCCCATAAAGCAGTGATGATAAGTGCAAATATGATCATCACCGAAACAGAAAGAAAGCCTGTCCTTGACATAGTAAAGATAAGATATGAAGACGCCATGCCGAACGTGAACATAGGTCCGACAATACTCTCCAAGCGACTGTCACTTCTTAAGCGTGCATATAGTCTCATCCACGCTGCACTCACAACCATCGCCAGATAATATGCTGTCATCGTTACAGTATGAAATCCCATATTATATCTGTAATACTTATAGAAATAATATGGTCTGTGTCTTACAGAAAAGTACACCATCATATAAAAGTTAAGTATTATACCAAGGCAGAGATCTTTAGAAAACTCTACTCTTCCTTCAGAGATCCATAATCTGTATATAAGTAAAAGACACATTACAACGAGCATGAACGGCCAGTATCTTCCATTTGAAAGAATGCATATTCCCAAAGCAAAAATCATAAACGGGATGGCAAAAGCCTTATCTATCTTTGCAGTCTTTATCTCGTGCTTAATGAGTCGGATTATTGTATAAACTATATTTATGATCACAAACCCGCCTACAGCGATAACCCAGCCATTCAGGCGATACAACTCTCCCAGTTCCTCTACGCCTTTCTGGGGAAGATAATACATATATCCTAAAATTGGCCCTGCAACAAGCCATATTGCATTTGGAAGATTCAATAATTCTTTACGTTCGAACGTCGATATCAAAACAAATAAGAACGCTACCACTATCTTACTTATACTGTAATAATGGAAAATATCATATAACCCATTCATGTATTCATAGCAATACCATAGGGTAGTCGCAATGGCTATTATCCTTAAACATCTGCTTACATTCTTAAAACTTAAACGTTCTTTGAAACGTTCTATAAATGAAAGATCAGTAAAGTTTATCAGATATGCCGGAATAAACCAAAGAAGGGATATTCCCATAAAAAGAAACAGATTATTCTTCGTATCGATACCAAACAGTTTTCTTATCAGGATCACATAAAAAGACATTATAATCCCAATAACTATAATAGGATCAAACACTATCCTAAGCAGTTTCTTAAGTGAGATCTTTGAATCCTTCTTATTCTTTAGGCAATATACCAAAACTGCAAATAACACAGCAAAGGCAAGTATAGTGAGAACTATTTGCCACCATGAAAACTGACATGAATAGTTGTATCTAACTATAAGATCATAACCAGGTAATTCAGCTCCACCATAAGCCATAAAATAATTTACAGGAGATGTTGATGTATCCCTGTCCTCGTATGCACAATACAGATCTGTAGTTAGTCCTTCTATGATAAATGAATACTCTTTTTTTGCGTCCATATCGAAACGTACCGGAATATTCACAAAATCAGGCGCTATAAAATCTTCAGGTACTGTGTAAAACACTTCGAATATCTGAGCATGATTCTCATCATACAATCTAAAAGTAATGATCTGTCCCGCCATATCATTACAAACCAAAAGATCTACACTATTAAGAGAACCACCGATACCTTCAAACATCTGCGTCATGTTATACTCAACACTTATTGGATCGGATTCTTTTACCATGATCTCATCAGATTTGGCTGTATACGGTAAATTCAACAGCTTAAGCGGCCATATCAGCATCAATATCATTACAGCGAAAGATATTACTGTATATAAAATTGCTTTATTTTTACTGATCATATGATCCATTCAATAATACTCCTCGGGCAGTAAATGAGCCATTATTACAACTTTTCAAATTGTATCATATTCTTTCATATTTTTAAACATATGCGGTTATTCACGTTTTTCATTCTAATCCAGCCTAAAATGTGTTAAAATACATTGTTGCATAGATATGATTCACAAAAGATATTTCAAATAAGGAAACAACTATCTTGAGAAAAAAAGAATTTTGGATTAAGTCACTCATAATAATTGTTGCACTGGTCTGTATACTTCCTTATATGGGAGTTATATACCATACTCTTCCCAGAAATGATGAGTTTGCCTGCGCATACGGGATTGCGGTAAGAGGAGGGTATTCATTATCTGCACTGATAGATCATGTAATAGATAATTATATGGAGTGGGAGGGAAATTATTCAGGAGTATTCATCTACTCAGCACTTAACCCCATAATAATTGGTAATTCCGACTTTACTGTACACTTTATGAATATAATATGTTTCATAGGGTTTATTCTTGGATGGTCATACATTATATACAGATGTCTTTCATTCTTCCAGATGCACGAAAATGGTAAAAGAATACTTACCCTTACTGTTCTCATAATATCAATGAACTGCAGATTCATGAGAGAGACTTTAGGTTGGTATACAGGATATATGTATTATACTCTGCAACTTCTTTTGGGAACGCTGGGATTATTCATGGTATTCGATCTGACAACAAATACTGAAACAGAGAAAAAAAACAAAAAAGAAATAGCAGTTTTACTTATTGCTTGTGTTTTCGAAGTGATCGGGGCAGGCGGAACCCTTCACGTATCAGCTATACTATGCTGGGTAGTACTATTGCTGTTAGTATGGACTATCTGTAGAAAAAAGAATTGGATCAAATCGGCCATCCTTTTTTGTAGCATATTCATCTTTACGATTGTAAATGTTGCTGCTCCTGGACATCGTGTTCGAAAAGGAGATTATGAATCGGTTTCCCTTGTCCACGGAGTGATTTATACTGTCACATGCGTATATAACGAAATCAAGAGACTTTGTACCGAAACCTTCCTTCCGTATGTCTTTTTGATCATATTCATTCTCCTGTTCTTTACAATTAAACAGGTAAAAAACAACAAAGAGTTACACCCCCTGATAGTAGCCTTTTGCGGTATCTCTTGTATTGTCGGTTCTTCCTTCCCTGTTTGTTACGGATACGGAGAATCCACAATGGCTTCAAGAGGCTATGAAATGATGGATCTTATGATAGTGATCTGGTCAATACTATTTTTGTGCAGCATCGTCAACTATCTATTATCCAAAGATATAGTTTTATCTCGTGAATCGATAATCGTCATAACTGTCATATCTTTGTTAGTGTTTTCAACAGTAGCAATTGATAATGTTGAGATATCTGATATTCCAGTTTTAAAATGTGCAGCAGGATTAGCAGACGGAAGTATTAAGGATTATTCTGACTATTGGAGAAACGTCTTACACGAAGTTGAGAATTCTCCTGAAAAGAACCTTGTTATAAGAGTTGATGGTGAATATCTCGACAAAGAATGTATCATAGACAGAGTAATGATCCAAGAAGATGAAACAAGCTGGGTCAACACATCAATGGCAACCTTTTACGGGCATGATTCCGTAAAGATCGAAAGAATCGATTAATAAATGAGGGCATATTATGAACAAATTATCTATAATAATACCAGTATATTACAACGAAGATACTTTACAGGATCTTTATGAAGATCTGTGCGAAAAGGTACTCGACAAGCTCGATGACTATGAGATAGTTATGGTGGATGACGGTTCAAAAGACTCCTCATGGACTGTAATGAATGAAATACGTCAAAAGAATCCTTCTCATATAAAGTGTGTCCACCTTTCAAGAAATTTCGGTGAACACTCTGCAATCCTTGCCGGATTAAATGTTTGTACCGGAGACTGTGCGGTCACAAAACAAGCCGACATGCAGGAAGAGTCAGAACTGATTCTTCGCATGTATGAAAGCTGGAAAAAAGGGAACAAAGTTGTTCTAGCTGTAAGAGAAGACAGAGATGACGGTAAGATTTACCAAGTGTTTGCTAATCTTTATTACAAACTCATGCGAAAAATAGTCAATCCTGAAATGCCCAAAGGTGGCTTCGACTGCTATCTTCTGGACCGAAAAGTCATAGAAGTCATAAAAATGCTCGACGAAAAGAATTCCGCTCTTACTCTTCAAGTTCTCTGGGTGGGATTCAAATCAGAAAAAATTTACTTCAGTCGAAAAGCACGCGAAAAAGGAAAAGGTCGTTGGACAATGGCCAAAAAAATAAAACTTGTTGTTGATTCAGTTATGAGTTTCTCATATTTTCCTGTGCGTCTTATGTCCATAATGGGGATTATTTTTTCACTTGCTTCTTTTATAGGCATAATAATGTGTATATCCGAAATTGTAGTTTCAGGTGTTAGAACAGTTGGATGGGCCTCGCTCATGACAGTACTCTTATTCTCAAGTGGTGTGATGATGCTTATGCTTGGAATGCTTGGCGAATATGTATGGAGAGCACTTGATGCCAGCAGCAACAGACCCCCATTCCTAATAGAAGAAATTGTGGATGAAAACACAACGGAATCTGACTAGAACATAGAAAAAACAATATGTTTATAGATATACTTTAATTTTTCTGATCACTGTGTTAAAATTTTGCATTGGATTTTATAATAAATAATTAATGTAAATGGAGGATATCATATTATGAAAAAAACTATTATGCATCTTGCAAAATTTATGTATTTCTTTAGCGCAATGTTTGTGATGATGTCATTTTACTCTCAAGCATACATTGACCCTTCTGCAACTACCTATGTTATTCAGGCAGTTGGTGCTGTTATAATCGCATTGGGTGCAGTACTTACTGTTTTTAGACACAAAATCGTTTCCTTCTTCAAAAAAGGTAAAAACACTGAAGAAAAGAAAGAAATACATTTTGATGATGACGATAAAGATACAGAATAATTCATTATTAAATATGAGCCTAACCGTAAGGTTGGCTCATATCAGACTGTAGACAAAGTGGTTTTGAGATAACACAATTCTCAAGGCCATTTTTTCTATTTTGAACATGTTAATCCAACAATGGGTTGGAATGTACCTGTATCAGGCCATTCCCAAGCTCCATTCATGCTTGATCTTTGCTA
>JAFZRZ010000018.1 GCA_017619635.1 Lachnospiraceae bacterium
AAGACTGGGAATGCCAAAGGATATTTCATCTGTCGTGATGTTCCTGCTGTCAGATATGTCTGACTATATGACGGGCACAAATGTGTTCGCAGATGGTGGGTATCATATACAAAAGTAGAACTATATGTTATTCATTTATATCGGAATATAATCAAATAGAGAGTTTTTACCGAGTTTTTACCGAGTTTTTACCGAGTTTTATAATTCACTAGTAACAATCGTTTACACTGTACTGACAATGTGTTACAATGTTAGTACAAAGGAGGCGATGCTATGAGTAGTACAATAACTGTTCGTGTTGAGGATAAACTTAAAAAAGAGGCGGGAGATGTATTTCGAGAAGTAGGAATGGATATGTCTACAGCTATTACCATATATTTAAAGCAGGTTGTTAGGACTAACGGAATTCCGTTTCCCATTTCGGCTGAAATACCGAATGCATTGACTTTAAAAGCAATACAAGAAGCAGAAAAGGGAAAAATGGCTTCTTTTTCTTCAATTGATGAACTGATGGAGGACTTGAATGATTAAAGA
This sequence comes from Lachnospiraceae bacterium, assembly GCA_017619635.1. Taxonomy (GTDB): domain Bacteria; phylum Bacillota; class Clostridia; order Lachnospirales; family Lachnospiraceae; genus Colinaster. The sequence continues at coordinate 535 of JAFZRZ010000018.1, forward strand.
AATCAAGCGTACTTCTCAGTTTAAGAAGGACTATAAAAAAGCCATTAAGAGTGGCTGTAAAGAGAAAGAGTTTCGTGAAGTATTAAAATATCTTGTAGCACAAAAACCATTGCCTGAGAAGTATCGTGATCATCAGCTGACAGATTCGAAAGATTATAAAAATGTGAGGGAATGTCATATTTATCCTGACTGGCTTCTTGTGTATAGGATATATAAAACAGAGTTGATTCTTGAACTGATCAGAACCGGTACACACAGTGAGCTATTTTGAGAGTAATAAATTGTTTGTATTTCTTTGGGTCACCTCTTGGGTCACCTGGCGGTTATCAATGTGGCAGAACCCAGTGTTTATGCGGGTTTGGCCAGGTTCGTTAAGGGGTTCGAATCCCCGATGTCTCACTTTTTTTAAAGGCTTCAAATCCAATATTCATGTGGGTTTGAAGTCTTTTTATGTCATGTGAATTTGTGGATATTTGTGGTCACTAAACCGGTTTGGTAGTGTTTATCAAACAGGAAGTGCATGGGTGAAAGTCGAAAAAAGGATCAGCCTTTACTTATTCCTTAATGCAAAAGAAAATATAGGATTAAAGTTTGGAAAGACAGAACTTAATACCATTATATAAGAGGTTCAATGACACATTTTAAATATCATGATAGAATTTGAATATATAACCACCTACATCACAACCAAAGATCTGGTCGTGCATCATACCGAATCTGTACGGATAACAAAGAGGACACAATCACAAATGAAACATATTGTTACAGTTCAGCATACACAATCTGTTCACCATACAAATGGAATGGTTGGCTCCTGGACGGACTGGGATCTGACAGAAACAGGAAAGAAACAGGCCGATAATATCGGTAAAAGGCTTGGTGACGAATTTACCGGTAAAGACGTAGTTATTTATTCATCGGATTTGAAGCGTGCCAGACAAACGGCGGAAACGATCGCAAAGTATATTGGTAGTGAGCCTGTTTTCAGACAGGAACTTAGAGAAAGAAATCTTGGAAAGTGCTGCGGTAAATCCGTTAAATGGCTTCGCGAGAATATCGAGTGTCCGGAGAAAACAGTCGATGACAGATTGTTTTCAGATGGAGAGAGCAGACGCGATGCATGGAAACGACTTTTACCTTTTTATGAAGAAGTGATGGCAAACGATAAAGAGAACATTATCATCGTCTCACACGGGGATCTTTTGAGTATCTGGAATGCCATGTATTTGGGAATGACTGTTGAAGCGTATTATCAGGTGGATATACACGGTCCAGCCGGAGGGGTATCACATATGATCGTTGATGATGATGGAAAGCATCGGGTAAGGCATATCAACGACATGTCATACATTATCTAAATATAGATCATGAGAGCTAAACCATATTTTATGAAGTGTTCAATAAAACAACAATGAGGGCAATTAAAACAGGAGGATCATGGATAGTATATTATCGGATAAAGCCGTAATGTTTTTTGAGGTTGTCTATATGATCGAGCGATTACCCGGCATAGAATCTTGAAACTCCATACTTAAAGATCCACTCTCTTACGGAGTTGATCTGAGATTTCGACTAATTACAGTCTAACTGTGAAGGGGGTGTTGCGTATGAAAACGATAATAATAAAAATAAATCAGAAGAGAAAAATATATAACATAAGGAGAATTATCATTTGATTAAGATTGAATTACTATCAGAAACAAATTTCTGTTTAGAGTCATTAGATCTATATAACAGAAAACAGGATGTAAACAAAGTATATCGAAGGATAGACGGAGAATATACATTAGTAGAATGCAAATATACCGAAGACTGGGACCTTAACAAAAAGCGTTCTGTGGCAAAGCAGATAAGCAGTGATGATTATATTACATGCATTGCGTTAGAAAATGATAAAGTTGTCGGCTTTATAGGGCTGTTAAGGAAACTAAACGGTCCCTACATGATCCTAGATATGATGCAGGTATCTTCAGAATGCAGAGGCAAAGGTGTTGGCAGGCAATTATTTGAAGCGGGAAAAACGGAAGCAAGAAAAGCCGGAGCTGAGGCTTTGTACATATCTGCCTGTTCTTCTGAGGAGACGATCGCTTTTTACAGAGCAATGGGAAGTATCCTTTCTAGCGATCCGATAAAAGAGATCGCTGAAGGGGAGCCGTTTGATCTTCAGATGATCTGTCCTGTGAAAGCAGGATGAACGATGGCGGTGTAATTATCGAACCTATCGGAGAACTTCCATGGAGTAAATGCTGTGCTACCATTATTGACAAATATGGCGTGTGTTGGTGGATTTCAATTTAACAAACAAGTTTGTAGAGGATTTTTATGATTCAAAGAATATGCAGGCTGCTTAAAGATGAGCTGTTAGACAATGGCTATGAATACGGTTTTTATCTAAACGGAAAGACGTATAAACCTGATATGTCTAATGGATTTGATGAGAAATTCTTTGACCGATTATTGTCAGAGTATCGCATTCAAAATCCTCGAGATACCAGAAAGGCAAAGGTGGGCACTTGTAATGATATAGTTGTTCTGATGAAAGCTATTCTTGATGAACAGAACATCCCCAGCAAAATCTGGCTATTACATGACAGGCAATGCGGAAAGTTTCATACGGTTTTGACGTTTTACATAGATAACAAAACTATATATCTGGAACTGACACCCCAGTCCGAGAAACCCTGGTATGGTAAAGAAATCGTTTTTGATAATGAACAGAGCTTTATATCTGAATATAGCAAAGAAGGTTGTGAAGTGATTGAGATAACAGGATCTGTTGTTATTGGAGAGGCGCCGGAGTTTGTACTCTCAAGAATGGATCAATAAACCGAAGTTTGATGAGCTGATCGATAGTGTACTAAAGCGGAATTCAATTGTACATATGGGAATAAGGGATCGCAAATTGGAAGGAATATAATGAGACAGTTGTTTGAAATCGATCTTAAAGATTATAAAGAAACGGATAGCGTTTTTCGCAGGCCTTCAGCCAGAGCGATAATCATTAAGGGTGATAAGATAGCTCTTGTTTACAGCAGGAAAGAGAAGTATTACAAGTTCCCAGGAGGAGGGATCCATGATGATGAGGATAAGAAAGCCACACTCGTCAGAGAGGTAAGAGAAGAAGTGGGGCTTGTTGTCGTCCCGGAGTCTATCATGGAGTTTGGAAGTGTTTTGCGAAGGCAAAAGAGTACTGTCAAAGAGGGAGAGATATTCGAACAGGAGAATTATTACTATTTCTGTGATGTTCTTGATAAAGAAGTCGAACAAGAACTGGATGCATATGAAAATGAGGCCGGTTTTGTACTGAGAATAGTGAATATAGATGAAGCCATTGCTGTGAATGAGGTTTATTCGAGTGATGATCTTTTCAATGAAGTTATGATCAAAAGAGAAAAAAGGGTACTTGAATTGATCAAACAGGAATGGAAAAACCTGACTCACGGAGAATGAGGCACAAAAATGAATGAAGCTTATTTAATAGAAACAAAAACGATAGATTATAAAGCTTTGATCATCAGGGAAAAGGTATTGGAACTCATGAATGGCACAGAATCGACGATTGATTATATCGTGAAAGCGTATGAGTTTGTCAGAGATGAAATCCCACATTCCTGGGATATTCAGTCGACTGTTGTTTCCCGTAAAGCAAGTGAAGTGCTGGAGAATAAAACCGGTATCTGTTGGACAAAATCATGCCTCCTGGCCGCACTGTTAAGAGCTAACGGGATTCCGTGTGGAATAAGCTATCAGTTACTGACACGGGCAGACGATGATGACAGTGAAGGATATATCATACATGCATTAAATACTGTGTTCATCGAAGAGCAAAACAAGTGGATACGACTTGATGCCAGGGGAAACAAGGAAAATGTACATGCCAAGTTTTGCATTGAAGAAGAGCATCTTGCCTTTCCTGTCAGGAGTGAGTTTGGTGAGATTGACTATCGGAATAATGAGCCTGATCTGGATGAAAGACTTGTAAACATATTGAACAATAGTGAAAACATACTGGAAGTTACGACGGATTTTAAGATGGACTGATATCCTGAAAACGAGAACAACGGATCAGGATTTATCGAAATAACGGTTTATAATTTATGAAATAAAATGATGTAGGAAGAGTGAACAATGGTTAATAGTTTTGAAGTTAAAGAGTGTTATGACACGGAAGTAGTAAAAAAACTTTTTACAGAGTACTCACAGATAAAAGGGGCGGAGAGCTGCTTTGTTTCTTTTGATAAGGAACTTAATGATCTGACAGGATATTATTCAGGCGGAGCAATAATGGTCGGATACGAAAATGACAATCCTGTTGCATGTGTTGCCATAAGAAAGATAAATGACACCACCTGTGAGGGGAAACGCCTGTTTATCAAACCTGAATACAGAGGGAATGGATATGCCAGGATAATGATCAAGGCGATGACGGATAAGGCTTCTGAGATTGGGTTTAAAGAAGTGGTATTTACCACAAAACCGGAAGTTATGAGTGTTGGATATGGCTTGTATAAGCGGATGGGCTTTGAAGAATTATCTGAAGAAAACGGAACTGTCTCTATGAGAATAGATCTGGGTTAACAGATTCCTTTTGATAGTGATGACCTAAGGGAATGGTAATAGAATATTTAAAGGTAAACATTGAGGATTGTCATGAGTAAATATGAACCGCTTTGGAACTGGATAAAAGAGAATGGTACAGATGATCTTATTAATTGATCATAAATGAAAAGGAAACTTAATATTTGTAGGAGAGAGTAGCACGATGTTAATAGAAACAGAAAGACTACTTCTTCGCCCTTTTGAAGAGGGCGATGCGGAGGATGTATTTGAATATCTGAATGAACCGCCAGTAAACTGTTTTGCCGATATGAAACTACATTCAATGGAAGAAGCAAGAGAAGAGGTTTTAAAAAGAACAGTTGAGACAGAGTACTATTTTGCGATAGTTATCAAAGAATCCGGGAAAGTGATAGGCGAGATTTATGCTTATCCTGAATCTGCAGACGAGCATGGTGCAGATTCTGGGATAGACACTTTCAGCCCCTGCTGGATGCTGAATAAGGCATACCATAGAAAAGGATATGCCTACGAGGCAGCGCATGCATTTTTTGAGTATCTTTTTAAGGATAAAGGGGCTAGGCGTATATATGCCTATACTGAGGACAATAACAAGGCGAGCCAGCATCTTTGCGAAAAGCTTGGAATGAGACAGGAAGGCCTTTTCAAGGAGTTCATTAGTTTTGTTAATAACCCAGATGGAACTCCACGTTATGAGAATACTTATCAATACGCGATTTTGAAAAAAGAGTGGAAGTAAACAACGAATCTCTTGTCAAATCGGATTGACTGAAAGATCTGATACTGTTTTGAAAAACAACCAAAAGCGTAGGAAGATTTGGTTAATTGAAGATTATAAAGAAATACGGGGAAAATTATGTTGGACCAATTTTCAAGAACTGAATTATTATTCGGAAAAGAAGCAATGGAGCATTTGGCAGAATGCCACGTGGCTGTATTCGGGATCGGCGGTGTAGGAGGGTATGTATGTGAAGCACTGGCGCGAAGCGGTGTCGGCGTATTTGACCTGATAGATAACGACAAAGTCTGCTTAACGAATATCAACAGGCAGATCATAGCGACAAGAAAAACCGTCGGGAAATATAAAACAGATGTTATGAAGGATAGAATTCTGGATATCAATCCGGACGCCAAAGTGAACACTCATCAATGTTTTTTTCTTCCCGAAAACGCATCGGATTTTCCGTTTGAAAAGTACGATTATGTAGTGGATGCTATAGATACTGTTACAGCAAAGATCGAGCTTGTTATGCAGTGTCAGAAAGCAGGGGTTCAAATCATCAGTTCAATGGGTGCCGGAAATAAATTGGATCCCACACAGTTTAAAGTTGCGGATATATACAAAACTCAGATGGATCCATTGGCAAAGGTGATGCGGAGGGAACTGAAAAAAAGAGGCGTGAAAAAACTTAAAGTTGTTTATTCCGAAGAAAAACCGATAAAGCCGGTCGAAGATATGGAAATCAGTGATCGTACTGATCATATTTCTCTTACGGAAACGCAGCAAAGTGGCACAAAAAGAAGAAGCATCCCCGGCAGTACAGCTTTTGTACCCTCTGTGGCAGGGCTGATCATAGCAGGTGAAGTAGTAAAGGATCTTACACGTTCATATGCCAGGACAAACTGAGAGTTTTACGATTCGAGTTTACGGAGATGAAAAATGGAAATATCTGTAATGACCAAAGGACATCCCTTATGGGATAAAACGATTTCATTTGCCCAAAACTGCTCATGGAAAGCAGGTCCTTATTTGGCTGAGAAGATGAGAAACAATGAGTTTTATGAAAATGAACGGGTAATTGTGGCAACTAAGAACAATACTCCTGTTGGATATTGCACTTTCACACTTAAAGATGAATTGCCTAAGGATTTGGAATATTCACCGTTTATTGGCTTTATGTTTGTTGATGAGAAATACAGAGGCAAAAGGATATCTGAAAAAATGATAGCAGCAGCTTTGGATCATGCACTATCCAATGGTTATAAAACTGTTTATATAATGAGCGGTGAAACCGGTCTTTACGAGAAATACGGGTTTGAAAAAATCGGTGATTTTGAGACCGTACATGGTTCGGTTGATCAGTTGTTTCAAAAACGATTAGCATACTAAATTCTAATCAGACAGGTATGGAAAATGAAGAGACTTAAGATATCTGCTATCATATTAGCATTTTTATTGTTACTTATGGGGTGTAACGAAGCGAAGGACCCTATTGATAATGTATCGGAGAATCCTGCAGATGAGCAAATCACAGGATCATCGAGCTCTTTGCCTTCAAGAAACTATTTTGAGAACTTAGACAAGGATTCAAGTCTGGATGATATCGTCGAACAGATCGGTGATTGCGGTTATGAAGGGTCAGGGATCATATATCATGTTTGGAAGCTTGATGATGGTTCAAAAGCAAAACTGGTATTTAACAGTGAAGGTAAAATAGAATTCATATACATTGTCACAGATGATTCCGGAGAAAGAATATACGATCGTGATAATTCCTGAAGAAAGCCGATTGAATTGGTTTTAGAGGCTTCAGACCCATACTTTATGCGGGCCTGAAGCTTTTTTGATCTTCTCGGAATATGGTCACTTGTACCATTTGGTGACAATATGAGGGTTATGAAAAAAGGATATATCATGGCAACGAAAAAGACCGCTCACAACGCGGCCTTTAGTCGTACGGAGTATTAACTCACATCTTGCAATGGAAATTGAAAGAAAAACGCTCTTGTTTTATCCACGAATATATATTAGCAGATGAAGTGTAACAGTTATGCATATGAGCTGTTTGGCAGACAAAAAAGGTGGTTGGATGGTATAATATCTTTTTAAGGGAGGTCAAAAAACAAGATTGCTGTTTAGAGTAGACTTTGGAGGATAAAATGGATCCACAAAACTATATTCAATGGATAAGAAGTAAAGTAGGACATGAGAAGATCATTCTCTCATTTGCAGGGGGATGTATCTTTAACGAAAAAAGAGAGGTCCTTTTACAGAGAAGAGGAGATAGCGATAAGTGGGGATTTCCGGGAGGTGCGATAGAGATCGGTGAAACGCCTCAGATGGCAGCGATTAGAGAGGCCAAAGAAGAAACGGGGATAGACGTAAAAGTTGGAAGGATAATCGGAGTATATACAGACCTGGATATCAGGTATGCCAGTGGGGATGAGGCACAAAGCATAGTGATCGCATTCGAGCTTTTGCCGGTTGGAGGAGAACTTTACTGTGATCAGATTGAAACAAAGGAGTTAAAGTATTTTTCAAAATCCGAAAAGCCCGAACTGTTCACAAAATCACATGATGACCTGTGGAATGAGATCTGGAAGTGAGAAATGGCTGCAGGCAGTTTATAGTGATAGATGACGTAGGGGAGTAATGGAACAGAATGTTTGATAAGATATCCGAGATCCGGTTTGTCGGTGATGAAAAAGGACGAAGATACGGCGATCAATGCCGGATGCGGATTTGAATATACTGAAGATTATTTAAAACGTTGCAAAAAAGATTTAAATGATTAGGAGGCATAAGTGAAGAACGGTAACTATTCTAAGGCAAAGGTAATGACACTGATACCGGTCATTGTTTTTTTGGTCACAGTGATATGTTTTGTAATTGCTTCAATACTGGAAGTGCCTACAAGCAGAGGTGCTGTTTATTCAGTTTTGATATTTATAAGTATTATCAGTATGTTTTTTTCGCCATTACCGTGTCTGGTGATCTCGATAATCGGAACGGTGTTTGCTTCAAAGGCAAAAAAGGAAGGAACTGCAGAGGCAAAAAAATTCTTCATACTTGGTATCATTGAGATCCTTTTTAGCATATTGGGGGCGTTATTGGCAGTCTTAATGTTCATAGGTGGACAGAGTGTGTAGATAAAAAACAGAATTGCCGGGATGACAGTTCGGATGTTATCTCGGAATAAGAGAGAACAAGCATGAGAGTTCAAATAATAGCAATAGTATGTCTGACATTGCTGATTCTGCTGGAAATTCATTCGGTGGTAACCTGTTGGGAGTCAGATACCCACAGAAAATATGTGATCGGTCATATAATGGCAATAGTATTTGCTATACTTGCCATCATATGTCAGATACTGTTAATGAATTAGCTGTTTATGGCATTGCATGACTAAAGAAGATGTCTTTTAATGAAGCAGGTGCATGATGGAAAAAAGTGTTATACCGGAAGAAAAAGTTGAAGAGTTATTCTGTTATGAAGCTAACAGTAAGGATATGTACACCAGGTGGGTCGGTGTTACAAAATCCGGGAAATATTATAATGTTGAAACCCACGAATACAATATAGGATCAGCATATTCTCATTACAGTACTTACTATCCGATAGAACCTGATAAGGTAAGTTATTTTAAGAAGATCGCTGAAGATCGTAAAAGTATAGAAGAATCAAAATGTTTGGAGGAAGAATATATCAGGCAGGTTGATAGAGAGCATCTTCTTACAAACGGTTCAGACAAGGATTTCTATAAGAAAAAAAGCTCTGATATCATATGGTGGGCAAAGGAGCAGGCAGATGAGCATATGTTTTCTTTCGACAAGGTGACCGTTTATGATTTGATGAGAGATTACCCTGAAAAGCTCACGCCTCAGCAAAAGGAGATCTTTGATAATGAGAATCCTCGATGGAAGAAGTATTTTGAAAAGAAGAATTCAGGAAATGATATTTCAGACGAGATCAGATATGTGGATGATATCACTCCTGAGGAATATATGCAGCTTAGACGGGATGTCGGCTGGGTGGAGTTTCCGCTTGAACAGGCCAAAGCATGTGTTGATAATGCCTACTATATTGTATGTGTAAGAGCAGGTGAAAAGGCAATAGGCGTTGTAAGACTTCTTTGGGACGGAGGATATATCGCATTTTTGTCGGATCTTATCGTTGATTCCAGGTATCAGGGTCAGGGGATAGGAAGAAAACTCGTTGAGTCCTGCATTATCAGGCTTAAGAAAGATATGAAACCGGGCTATAAAGTGAAGCTTACCCTTAATTCAGCAAAGGGTAAGGAACCGTTTTATGAAAAGTTTGGATTCAAAGTCCGTCCAAATGATGATGCCGGTCCGGGCATGGATCAGTGGCTGATCAGTGAAGAATGACACATTAGTCAGGTAAAAGAGGATCAAAATGAAAAATGATGATATAAAACAGGGGAACAGATCACGTCAGATCATCGTATCTGTAATCCTTGTGCTGATAGATATTGCACTGTTTATCGCATTGGTTAAAGTGTTTAGATGGCCGCTTGTCAATCTCGTGGGTTATGACATAGCCGATTATGAGAATTGGTTTGGAGAGCTTGATAACTCAAGGGTGTACAGATTCGGAGCAGGTTGTTATGAGTGTCTCTTTATTCTGTTAAAAGCGGCAGTGCTTATATTTATCGAGAAGAAAAACTATATTAAGAGCAGGGGATCAAAGCTGATCTTTGTTATCGCGATCATCATACATGTGATACTGTTTGTGCTGTTCATGGCATATTTATGCAGATTTCTGGACGGTACTAATGTCTATTGGATCTTACGATACTATCTGACAGGTAAAGAGCCACCGTTCTAAGAATATTACATCACAGGACCGGCGAGGATGTCTGAACCAGAAGTATTGAGACAGGAGATTCTACCATCTTTTATTGTAAGATCAGAAACATTCAGATGGATGAGAGACTTTCTCCGAAAGACATTTTTGATATAGACCTGACTGTTTTGGATTCTGTTATCTATTTCGGAAGGTATCACTGTCTTTTAAGGATGCTGGGAGAGATCGGAGATTTTTACAGGACAGATGAAAGGATATTGAAAACATGATTTTTAAAGGGATCAGTAAGACTTTTTCAACTATAGGTGAGAAACAGTATGAAACCATCGGTGCTTTCTGGGATGAGATGTCTGATATATATGGACTCGAGAATCTTAAAGGCCTTGGGTACAACTGGACTGCTGATACCATCGAGTATGTGATAGGTCTTAAACAGGGTGATATCGCCGGTCTTAACTGTACTGTTGAACTTCCAGATACAGGATGGGTAAGTGTCAAAGGAAAGACAGACGAGCTTGGACTTATATATCAGAAGATATACGCTGACGGTGTGCTCAGATATGAGATAGAAACTTTTACGGAAGATGGCAGATGTGAGATCCTGTATTACAGATAAAACATATGACCTGAATTTTAAACAGAGGGATGAAGAATATGTCAGAAAAAAAGGCTCTGATAGTGATAGATATGCAGAAAGATTATCTGAATGAGAAAAGAAAGCCTATGTTTTCCTATGATACGGATGATCTCGTTACTTCTGTTAACGAAGCGATCAGACATTATAAAGAAAAAGGTTATGACATCATTTATATAAAACAGGTATTCCAGGATATAATCACCAACAGATGGTTTATAGGATTCACGATAAAGGGAACACAGGGGGCTGAGTTGTATGACGGGCTCAACGTGGTATCAGATCATGTCTTTGAGAAGTATTTCTCAGATACTTTCACATCCAGACCGTTTAAAGAACATGTGAAAAGACAGGGATACAGCGAGGTCGTTTTATGCGGTCTTGATGAGTGTGGCTGCGTTGGTGCAACAGCAAAAGGCGCTGTTAAGGCAGGCCTTAAAACATATATGCTCACTGACTGCATAGGAAGACGGTTTCCACAGGAAAAAGTCAGAAAGATGCGCCAAAAGCTTGGAAAGATGGGTGTGGAGTATATTAATCTGTCTGAGTCTTAACTGTCCGATGATGTTGAATAATATCTGAAAACATGTATAATACTATAGGTATTGGTATTTCATTTCTTATGGGTCTATAAGTTAATAGGTGTTTTATGTCACAGGTTTCCAACGAAGTACACGAAGAGAATAAAATGGGCGTACAGCCCGTTAACAAACTGCTTTTGGGCATGTCACTCCCGATGATGGCATCCATGCTCGTTCAGGCATTATACAACGTGGTCGATTCCATATTTGTATCACGTATCAGTGAGAACGCACTGACGGCAGTATCACTTGCATTTCCCATACAGTCGATAATGATAGCTTTGGGAGGCGGTGTCGGCGTCGGTGTAAATGCGATCCTTTCAAAGTCACTTGGAGAAAAGGATTACAGTAACGTAAATAAAGCTGCGATGAACGGTATATTCTTATCGCTCATCAACTATATAATATTCATCTTTATCGGAGTGTTCGCGATAAGACCATTTTACGTAAGCCAGACTGCGGATCCCGAGATCATAGGCTATGGTGTTGATTATCTTTCTATAGTATGCTGTATGTCATTTGGCATATACTTCCAGTTCATCTTTGAGAGACTGTTACAGTCTACCGGAAGAACTGTCTGTACGATGATCACTCAGACCACAGGTGCGATCATAAACCTTATCCTTGATCCGATCCTTATCTTCGGATTGTTAGGAATGCCTGCACTGGGAGTTAAGGGTGCTGCTCTTGCGACAGTCGCAGGTCAGATTGTGGCAGCAGTCTTTGCATATATAATGAATGTCTATATGAATAAGGATGTTCATATTCAGTTTAAGGGATTTAAGCCTGATAAGGATATGATAGGAAAGATCTATTCGGTAGGATTTCCTTCCATAATCATGATGTCTATCGGTTCAGTGATGGTTTATGGTATCAACAAGATACTGATCGCCTTTTCTTCAACTGCGACCGCTGTATTTGGAGTATACTTTAAGCTCCAGAGCTTCGTATTCATGCCTGTGTTTGGTCTGAATAACGGTATGGTGCCTATCGTGGCATTCAACTACGGAGCACAGAAACGCGACAGAATGGTAAAGACGATAAAATATGCCGTTATCTACGCACTTGTTATCATGTCACTCGGAACATTAGGATTCTGGCTGTTTACCGATAAACTTCTGATGCTCTTTGCTGCATCTGACCATATGATGAGCATGGGCATACCTGCTTTAAGGATCATAAGCATACATTTCCCGATAGCTGCATTCTGTATCATTATCGGAACTGTATTCCAGGCACTTGGTAAAGCTGTATACAGCATGATCAACTCGATCATGAGACAGGTCGTTGTATTGCTTCCTGCTGCTTATCTTTTAAGCCTTACAGGAAATGTCAATAATGTCTGGTGGGCATTCCCGATAGCGGAGTCCATGAGTTTTCTTGTGACAACGATCTTCCTTGTTATTGTATATAGGACGATAATCAGCAATGTCGGAGAGACCGTGCAGGAAGTTTGACAATAAGGGGATATATTATTATAATGTTCCTGTTTGCGGATATGGCGGAATTGGCAGACGCGCCAGATTTAGGTTCTGGTGGGAGACCGTGCAGGTTCAAGTCCTGTTATCCGCATCGAGTTATGTAGACTTTCGTGTTTTTACACGGAAGTCTATTTTTGTCAGTAAAATCAAGGGTTTCAGAACATTCAAGAGGTTTTTCTTTGTTCGTCTTTGTTCGTAAAATACCCACTTTTTACCCCCAAAATCGATATAAAATGTGTCAAAAATGTGGTCAAAAACCTCAGAAAATACAATATGTTTCGGAAGATAGATGAGTTGTAAATGGTGTCATGTACTAGTCAAGTAAGTAGACACGATTTGTGAAAACAATAAGTATAATAAATTGATGTAAAAAGAATATACTCAGGGCAGGTCAGAGCAGACATGTTTTGACCTGTTTTTGTATCAGCGATAAAAATAAACCACCTGCTATGCAGGTGAGTCCTCAAATAGCTTTAGCTTCAAGTAAAAAACCTCCAGGGTATATAATGAGGTGCAGGTTCGCCAACCGCACATAATGAATACCAAGGAGGTTATC
>JAFZRZ010000019.1 GCA_017619635.1 Lachnospiraceae bacterium
ACAGTGCTCATAAGCAGTGTTATCTTCGTTTTTAAACTCCCGGGTTATTTCTGCTCCAAAGGCTTTGCAGTATGTTTTTGCTGCTTCAAAACTGTTTTTAACATATACCTGTGTATAATTCTTCATCGCAACCTCCACAAAATCCGATTGTCTTACTCATTTATACTAAAATTCAAAATCTTACAAAAAAGCGATTCATCCCGCAGCCGACATGCGTCGGAAGGGCTTTTCTCACTGAGGTATTATAATAAACACCTCCAAGATAATTTATAATATCTCTTTTCGTGCCATAATAATTCTTTCAGCAATGTCTAATGCATTGTCAAAACCAAGCTCCTGCAACTCCTGAGCGGATTCCTTTACTGCATTTTCAAATCGATCGAGCACCTTGTGATAATTGGTCATGGCTATTTTTTCGCCAATACCAACTCTGGCAGCCATTAGTTTGAATCTTTCTTCATCAATACTATCCAGATTTCTTATTCCACCTATGTTAAAAGACATATCTCTGGTTGCACTTTCATAAATAACGGTACTTAGCATGTCATAAGCCGGTGCAAGAGAGATTCCTCCCATATGTGGATCGTAAAGAAGAGAATAGTTTTTTATATGTGCATCCGTGTTACCAAGGACAAAGTTATATACAATCCTGTTCCAGAGGCGCAGCTGATCTTCCAATGGACTTCTTGTATAGTTTCGTATTATTTCGAACATCTTCTCAGCGTAATTCCGATCTTCTCTTTCATACTTTTCAAAAGACGCTATTCCCATGGCCTGGGCGAAGTCTTCCTGATGTATTCTGTACGGACGTTTCAACTTTCCGATCATCGGCGAGGTCTCATCAATAATCCTGTCGTATCTCTTTGTAGCAAAAAGGACTTCCGAATCAATTCCTTTACCGGCATTAACAATAAAACTCTCCGGAATATCTATTCCGCATTTGCGAGCTGCTAACATTGATAGTTGTTCATTGGTAACTATTCCGTCAAGTCTGACGTGACTTTGCTTGACGATGTGAGTGCTGGGCGCTAATCCACCTGGCAGATACCATTTGCCTTCTTTATCATCATAGTAAAGTCCGACTTTTCCCGAAGCACCTGTCAGTGATAAATGAGTTTTGATCACTATCTCCGTAGATTTGGTTGTTCCTTCAGCTGCCAGTTTCTCTACCTGTTCTGAAGTTATAGCTTCATACCATGATTCCTGCAGTTCATCAGACTCATCTATCCTTATTGCACCGAGACACTCTTTACCGAGATTATAGAGGATCGATAGATAATCATTCTCATCAAGGTGCATGTTGGTGGCAATGCTCTTTCTCATGAATCCTTCCGGAAGAAGACCATCAAAAAATACTTTTGTCTGTTCAGGAGAAAACGGTTCATCCTGTATCGGCAAAGAAACAGAAATAGCCCTTGAATCATTTCGTGTTATGTATTCTTTTGAATATGAGAAAAAGGCATCTTCAGAAGAATAACCTTTAATCTCTCCGACTCTTACCTGACTTCCGTCTACTTCAAGAAATACATTGTAATGTCTCATCTATTTCCCCTCGCATTAACAGTAATATCAAGTCCAAGCATATTTGTAAGATAAATAGCTTTTCCCAGCTCAGCTGTACTCTTGCCATTTTCCAAATCTGAAATAAAACTGATACTAAAGCCGGTAAATTCAGATATATATCGCTGAGTATACCCAAGTTCTTTTCTTCGTTTTTTCAATGCTTTACCAAAATCAGCTGCATTATTTATTACCATATCCGCCTCCGAAATACGCCGTTCGAACAATTCTGTCTAAAAAGGTGAAAAATAAGCCGCTCGGCTTTATTATCCTCGTTTCATTTTATAATAAGCCGTTCGGCGTAGTCAAGTCTGTTTCTTCTATTAGTCAGCTTATCTTTTAATGCGTAAAAACTTGATGTATCATCACTGACATGGATTGGTACTATACCAGAAGGTATGTCAGTAATATAATCTGGCTCTTTTGAGAACAGTTCGATCATGAAGGGATATCCTTGTTTAGGCTCCGTGAACCTGTAAAAATGGACTTTGTCGCTGTTCTTCCATCCAAAACGGTAACCTCCCTCCAGTACATATTCCCAAAAGATCTTAACAAACTCCTGTTGTCGAGCTTCCATGATCAGGATCATATCAATATCTCTGGTAGCCCTGAAATCAGTATCTGCTTCTGACATAAGGATATCACATGCTGCTCCGCCTATTATCGTATAGCAATCTGTATAATCCTCGAATCTCTTTATGAAACTTTCCATTCCCGCTACCATTGATATTCCTCCAAATAATCTTTCATGGCACCTTCAACTCTTTCATCAACATTGTTTTCAACACACATATAAAGTGAAACAGGATCGACCACACCGTTTTTTTCATATAACGAAGGATCGTATTTCCATAATTCTATCTGCATCACGTTGCTATCTGTATCCCATCTGACATCCACATTCTGCAAACTCTTAATGTCGATCTTTGATTTATATACAGCTCTTACAGGAACTTTGGGAGCATTTAGCATGGTCTGCTTAGAGAGAGCAGATTCCCCCGATAAAGGAAGTGATAATGAGTCCTTATCGACTACGGTTGTGACAGTCTGTTGCACGGGATCGATAAGATATGGTTTTGCTTTTTCAAACAGTTCTATCCCTTTCCCGTTAGTGATCATGTGACATTCTTTTCCATGATTTTCCTGCCTGATGAGCCCCATGGCATCCAGCTGGTCGCTTGCTCTGGTAATGGATGTTCTGGTCACGCCCAGAGCTTTAGCCACATCCTTTTTCAGAACAGGGTTATCCTTGCAAAAATACAGCAGATATAAGAATAGAGCCTGAGTAACCGGCATCATCTTTTCTGTCTTGGTTTTCTTTTGATGAACAAATCTGTCACTCAATGCCATCCCCAGAAAAGGAAGATACAGTTGTACTGTCTTATATATAAAAGGAACATTTCTCTCCAAAAGACTGTCTCTCTGTGTCCTGTTCATGTTTTCGAATTCAAAAGCAACAGGGATCCCGTATTTTTCCAATATTATCTTTGCCTGTTTTTCATAAGCTACTACCCCGAACTTCTCTTTTTCAGAGAGCCTGACAAGTATAAACTCCATTTCCTTATGTGACATTCTGAAGAAAGATCTTTTTGCGGTAATGTATACCGGAAGATCCCTCACTTTAATCTCTTCTCTGTTAAAATCCACACCCAATATCTTCATATGATCCATAGCATGGCCCTCGCTTCGATAACATCTTTTTTATATAATAACATTATTTATGTTATCGGTCGATAAATATGTTACTATATAATCTGATGGCCTGCAAAACTGTAAAGATCCCTCCGTTTAAGGAGAGATCTTCAATCTTACGATATGCAAAAATGCTGTTATTCACAAATAAGGATTGACATAGCGGTTTCTTTTTTTGGTCTGCTTTCCGTACTGGATGGCATTAACCGGACACCTGTTAATGCAGGCACTGCATTTACAACATGTCTCACTCTTCCAGACCGGCTTATTGTTTTTAAGTTTAATCGCCTGAGAAGGACAGTTTCTCTCACACAGTCCGCAGCCTGTACATGTATCCTCGGCGTAAAACTTCTTTGTTTTTGAGCACAGTCTGTACATCTTCTCAAGTAAAGAGGCGCTAAAAGAGCTGTCACCTGTAAGAGTTGTCTTTTTCTGACTTATATCCTCTTTTATGGTCTTTAGCTTCTCATCAGCACTAATAAGTCGCTCTTTTACCTTGTCACCCGTATCGATCTGATAAAACAGCATACCGTTGTCAGGCATTAAGAGTTCTTTAAAATATGAGAGCTTTATATCTTTTGCCAGGAGTATCTTCTTTAATACAGCCGATGCCTGACCTGTACCTCCTCCGCATGTGATGACACTGTACACATAGTCTGAATTTTTGATATCCGCTTTCTCAAGAAACTCCCTGACTATGGTCGGAACGGTATAGAAATACACCGGGAATACCAGACCCAGTTTTTCGTTGTCTGTAAGCTCAATATCATATTCTTCTTTCTTTATGAGTTCTGCTATCGATACCAGTCTCTCGTTCTCATTTATCAGTTTCTTTGCCGCATAAAGCGAATTTCCTGTTCCCGAAAAATATAAGATCATATATGCTCCTTACTTTGATATACTCTTTAACTCATTCCATCTGTTTACGATAAGATCGGCATTATGATCAGGACTGTCTTCACCGTTAAGCCTCATCTTCACACAGGACATGCTGTTAAGCCATTCCTCCTGTTCTGACAGATTCGGTGATCCGTCTGTCTCATATCTTTTATTGTCTTCTAAAAACCTCATATGGCTCTCATACATATCTCCGCCTTCAAGCACCCTGTCTCCAAAGCGTCTGATCGCACGCTCATGAACACGTCTGATCCTTATATCAGGGGTGGTGTAGAGAAACACCATCATCTCAAACTTATCATCGAATGCCTGGTGGAAAGAACTCATTGAGCCCGCCATCACAAAATGCTCACTCTCTGCAATGTCATCACCAAGTCTGCTTATCTTTTCTTCTCTTTTATACATCACGGTGAAAGGCTCTTTTGTATCTCTTCTCCATATGTAATCATCAACATCAAAGTAGGGGATTTTTAGTTTCTGTGAAACGATCTTCCCAAGAGTTGTCTTGCCGCTCCCGGACGGTCCGATGATCATGATCCCTGTTGCCATATTTTCTCCCGCTTTTCCTTACTGTTACCCGTTATCGCTTTCCTTTGCTTTCTTTAGACGTTCTGCACGTTTCTTTCTTCGCTGATCACGGTTATCCTTTTCAGACTCAAAGATCTCAACTACAGCATCAGTCATATCCTCATCCCAGGTTTTTCCTCTTGTAGTGGCATTTGCCCACGGACAGAGTTCTTCGTAATCGGAGTCAAGGATGACAGTATAGGGAGGACCGCAGCGGTCATCCACAGCCATGAACAGATGTCGTCCGTTCTCATGTATATATAAGGTCGGATATTCGATATCCGGATCGTCCACATGATCAAAGACCTCTTTGTTTATCTCATACAGATCAATGCTTGGTCCATCTCCTGTCTTTGCGGTATACAGATTTCTTTTGGGATCAAAGCAGACCTTCCATCCCCATCCCTTTTTGAATATAAGCTTATCGGACATATTTTCCTCCGTTTTTATATGTGTTTAATCCACTATCAATCTGTCAAGCTGTGATTCTGAGACCCAGCCTGTAAGCCACGTATATCCGTCTTTAGAGTCGTCCTCCTTAAAGTAAGCCACCTTGAGCCACTTGTTAGCGTTTTGCGAAACAGCAAATTTCATATAGACTTCCAGTTCGTCATGATTTGGCATCTTGCAGATGATATCATAATCTGTTCCCGGACCTGTCCTTAGATTCGCATAACCGTCAGGTGCATTAACATAGCGGATATATTCGGGTCTTACAGTTAATGAATCCCTGTCTGTAAGCTTATCGGCTGCAGGCAGGCTGACAGACTTTGTTTTGGGAGTGAGGGATTCATATTCTTTTTTGGTGATCACATCTGACCACTCAAAGAGCCATACAGGATAGCAGCCCGTGCTGTTAAGGCTTGTTCTTATCTCTTCCATCTCCTCATCGTTAAGGTTATAGGAACAGAATGTGTAATACTGACCGTCACACTGCTCATAAACAGGAAAATAATCCTCAAACTCATCACAGTATTCAAACCATGTGGAATTACCGTTAGATGAGGAGGATACTTTTAACATGCCTTCAGGATACAGGGCGACTTCCACATCATCCGAGAATGATCCGACAAGCCGCATGTCTTTCTCTAAACGTGCATACATGTCACGGATACGCCCGTTTTGTGTGATAAACAGCTCTTCTTTCCCGTCTGCGTTTACATCAAACATAAAGTATCCCATCTTATCGTTTGAAAGATCCGGTGTGTTTATATATTCATCCAGGATATCATCCGCACTCCTTGATACTTTCTCATCCTCTTTTTCTTCAGGTATCTCTTCATCCAAAGAAACCTCATCTGCAGGCTCTGTTATGACAGGATCTGTATCAGCATCAGATACTTTATCCTCTTTTGTAACTGCAGGCTCTGTATCATAACCGGATGATATCTCCTCTTTTATTTTAGGATCACCTGTCTCCTCCGGCTTTTCTTTTACCAAACATCCTGTGAGCATAACGGATAAATACATGATAAAAAGGATGGATATAAGATTTAAAAAGTGTTTCCTTCTTTGCATTTTGGCTCCCTGTATGATGCTTATTTAAACAAGCATCTGTCACTATCAGTATTTTAACATCAGAATCATTTTACACTTTTACAAACGAATATTTAACAGTTCTTTACACTTTTTCAAACGAATATTTTACTTATCTTACATTTTTTCAAACGAATATTTGGCTCATCTTACATTTTTTCAAACGAATTGTAACCTCAGCTGTAAATTAAACAGATAAGCTTCGGCCCAATAAGGACTGAAGCTTATTTTATCTGTCAGCTATATCTTTAAAACACTTTGCTCCGTGATCAGAAAATCTGACCCAGTAATTATCCACGTTGTTGTTTCCGTTGTTTTTGTGAATATACTCATCAAAATCAAATCTGTCCAGACCGACAGCTTTAAGATGCTCCCTGTAGAACATACACCCCTCCTTCATGGTGCGTCTCTCAAAGAAGGCATTTAGATTCCCGTAAGAAACGCCCCAGACAGCCAGTTCGGGAGGAAACAGTTTTGATCCGCTTAAGTTCACGGCTTTTATGAGTTCTCTTTCTTTTATCTCGAAATCAAGTAAAGGTGTATCAAGGTAATACAGGATACCTTTTAGGTTATTTATGAGTCTTACTTCTGCCATAACTCTTGCATCCTCCTTTCATACTCAAGGGCATATTCTGTATTTATAAGATTCCCGTATTCGATATGAGAAGCCTTAGGATAAAGCTTTTTAAGATCATATTCGTTTTTAAGCATTGTAAGCATATCAAAAGGATCCTCCCCGTAAGGAGCCACATATACGTTATTCATTGCCTCTTTGAAGGTTTTGTACGAATCCTTATAACTGTCATGTTCAAACAAACCCATCCCGCTGTCAAATACGGGAGGTATCTCAAATCTTTCTTTACTGCAGTCATAAAACAGTCCAAAGTTTCTGGTATGTCTGTCCACGTTTCCCACAAGGCAGTCAAGAACAGCAAGATCTATCATATATCTCTCAGTCTTTTCATATTCAAGACCTGAGGCCTCAGATAGCATTTTTGCACACCACTTAAGTTTGGATATCGCATCAAGTTTAATGAATTCATCATCAATTGATGATCTGTTCATCCTGGATAGCAGACTCTCAAATGAAACAAATGTATAACCGTCAAGTTCAAAGTTTAAGGAACACACTCCTTCAAAACTCTGACTGCCATAAAAGAACTTACAGTGTTTCTGTTTTACACACGGTATATGAAGCTGATCGCAGATCTTAGTCGCTATGATCTCAACCGCCCAGTCATCAAGTCTTACTCCCCCGATCACAGCCTGGGATTTCACAAAATATCTCCTGTCAAAGGTAAGTGCCTTCATCTGAAATCCGTCTGTATCGCTTCTGAGTAAGATCAGATCCTTCTTTGTAAACTCAAAGACCGGTATTTCATCAAAGTCATCGGTCTTTATACCGTATCCCTGCTTTGTACCGGCGTCTGCCAGATCCTTTAGCGAGAATCTTCTTTGGTTCTCAAGCATCAGCCTGTGATCATTATCCGGACAGCATTCTTTTAGATAGATATCTTCAAGGAATTTTTTAAATCTGTCCCAGTCGGGATCCTGTTCATAACCGAATGCCCTTTCAGACAGTTTTGAAGCATAATTGATCACATTTATCTGTTCTTTGTAAAAGTCCGCCTCTATCAGTGTTGTCACGGTACCGTCAACCAGATACTCAATATGGACAGGTTTACTCTTTGATCCTTTTATCCTTTTATACAGTGCCTGTCTCGAGATGCCCATCTCCTTTGAAAGATTAGATATCCTCTCTCCCTTTTCATATCTTTTAAGGGCCTGATCTATCACTTCATCGGTTACTTTCGGTTTTCTCCCGGCATTTCTCTCATTCCTCATAAAAAGCCCTCCTGATATGATCATAAGGGCTTTGAAAAGATGTGTCAACTTTTTAATTGGTTGATTATTCTTTCTTTACAAACAAAGGATATGTCCGAAACCGGTTTATCTATGTCACAAATAAAAACCTGTAAAGGTACGTTGCACTGCTTCGCACCCTTGACAGGTTTTTCTTCGTGATTTCTTATGATCAGGCGGTCCCAGACCTGTTTATCGTTTGGAGTGATCGCTTATTAAATATCGTTTACAAGGCTAAGCCCGTTTTCTTTAAGATTAAGAAGTTTATCATTGGAGACATGATCCTCATTAGTGAGAGTCTGACTCTTTCTGTAGAAGTGCTCACAGACATATTTAAGGCCCTCATCATCTCTTTTGAAAGTGTATTTATATATATCAGGGTTAAATATCCTGTCTGGCATAAATCTTAAGACGAGAGAAGCACTCATCGGATAGCGCTGGTATTCATTAAAACGCCATGCGCTCTTTAGAGTGGAATTCTCATATTCATAAAACTCACCCCAGTACTTGAAGTCATCTCCGGGTAGCCCGCTTCCCATAAACTGCTCTGCGCTTATCAGCCTGTCATCCTCATCATACTCATACCACATAAACTCAAAAGGCTCAAAGCATGAACTCTCCTCACTGCTCTTTCCTGCAATGGTAAGGTTCCTTGAAACATAGAAGTTATGATATCCCGGGTAAAATGTCTCCACCAGCTTCCCTTTGGCATCATATCTTAAAGAGACATAGTTATCGGGGTTTGCGTTTTTTGATAAGCTGTTTAAAGGCTTCTTTGGAAAGGTATCCTTCTTTATGGTAAGCCTTGGGATCAGAAATTTCTCAAAGGGATCCAAGCCCCTCCATGCATCATTAAACCTGACAAACTTGACTGTCGTATCTTTAAGATCCGTATCAGGGGTAAAAGGTTTAACATATCTCTCATAAAGATCCAAGTACTTTTTCAAAACCTCATCCTTTTGAAACTCCATCTTTCCTCCTTATGACCGCATATGCGATAAGATAGGTTATCAGTACTATGACAAGCAATAGCTCCAAATATCCGACAGAGGCCATTACCGCTATCGTCCATATCAGACTGATGCCTTTCTGGTATACCGCTATCCTGTAGGGTTCGACCACTCTGTACTTTCCGGGGATAAGCTCCTGTGAGTCCTCAGTGTCTGTATTTAAAGTCCTTGCAAAGATAACAAGACCTTCTGTTGCTCCGTTGGTGTCATCTATATAGACAATGCCCGGTATCAATAATATCTCTTCTGTAGGTCCCACACCCATAAGTGCCTCTCCTACCATAGAGTAGCTCTGATAGGTGATGCCTTCTATTGTTACAGGACTGTTCTTAGTGCAGTAGAAATATCTTTCATCATATCCTGCTTCAATTGCTTCATTGTAGGCCTGTCTGTTTTCGTTTGTCGCTTTCTTATCCATGTTTGTCTGATGTGAGAACCAGGCAAGGGAAGGTACAGCGATGATGACTATCAAAATCAATAGTACTTTTAAGAACATGCTTTCTTTTAATGGTTTCATCTTTATTTCCTTTGGTTGTCTTTACTGATCTGTGTGTGTTGTCTCTGTCTGATCTGCTGCGCTAAAGATCATCTTGTCTTCTTTGGAGAGTGACTTTAACTTCTTTACTGCCTTGATGGTTATGATGATCTCAAAGACAAGGAATACTATAAGGAACAGTCCTGATTCATCACTTAGACAGAAATCATAGAAACCGTGTATAAGTACAGGGACAAGGAGGGCTTTCTTTAGATTGCTCTTTGACTGTTTGGTGTTGCCGAGTGCCTCCTCATACTTTGCTATGCCGTAGTAACAGCCCATGTATAGAGCATCTATCACATGGCCCGGTACTGCAAGAAGGGCTCTGAGTATTGCTGTTGACAGGCCGTCTCCGACAACATATAAGATGTTTTCAAGGGTTGCAAAGCCAAGGGATGCACATACTGCATAGATGACACCGTCAAAGGTGTAATTAAAGGCTTTGTGCTTCCATGTGCATTTCTTTAAAACAAAGTACTTGCCTCCCTCTTCTATCAAAGCTGTAAGGATGAAGTTATCTATGATCGCAAAGGTTAGGGTATCCTCATAGATAAACTCCAAAGTGATCACTGTAAAGATTTCTCCGAGTATCATCGCACTTACAGTAGTTAGTGCACCGAAAAGGAAAAGCTTAAGTAAAAGCTTTGGAGGTTCCTTTTCTATCTTGTCCTTCTTCCATACAAATATAAATAATACGATACTTGGTAAGACTGATAATAGTGTTAACATGACTTCCTCTTTAATATAAGTTTATTTTCTTTTGTTATCTTATCACAAATATAAGTTTACTTAAAACTTATATTTAAGATGTTAGTAAGTGTTAGTAAGAAATAATGAGGAAGGAAGATGGGGGGATGAGATGGGTAGGGAGGGAT
>JAFZRZ010000002.1 GCA_017619635.1 Lachnospiraceae bacterium
TAGCAAAGATCAAGCATGAATGGAGCTTGGGAATGGCCTGATACAGGTACATTCCAACCCATTGTTGGATTAACATGTTCAAAATAGAAAAAATGGCCTTGAGAATTGTGTTATCTCAAAACCACTTTGTCTACAGTCTGAGGCATCAAACGATGCCTATTTTAGCCAATCATAAATCATGAATTTAAATCAAGTATTTTGACCAATTCATAGCTGGTCTCCTTTCCAACATCCTTATCAGAATCTGAAATCACGTCTGTTTGATGATCTTATATCCCTGATGTTCTGAATGGCGATCTCTCTTACCTTATCCTTGGGGATACGTTTAAGTTCCTCTTCTATCATACGATATCCGGCCTCTTTTGTCTCCTCTGATGCATAATCCTCCAGATATTCCGCCAGGGTCATGAGTGCGTTTGGATGACAGCAGTTTAATATCTGACCGTTCTTGCAAAGACTCATGAAGCGGTCTCCTGTCCTGCCCTCTCTGTAACATGCAGTACAGAAAGAAGGTATATGTCCGCTGTCTATCAGCCAGTGAACAACCTCATCAAGTGTTCTCTGATCGGATACATCAAACTGCTCAGTATCGTGAGGTCTCTCCTCCTCGGTATATCCACCGACAGAAGTACGTGAAGCACCGCTTACCTGCGATACTCCCACTCTTAACATCTTTCTTCTAACTTCCTCAGATTCCCTTGTGGAAACTATCATTCCGGTATAGGGTACGGCAAGACGTATGCAGGCAGCTATCTTTGTGAAGGTCTCATCATCGATACCGTTATCAAACATATCGGGATCTATATCATCTGCCCTCTTTACTCTGGGAACGCTTATCGTATGGGGGCCCACTCCGTGCACCGCCTCTAAATGCTCGGCATGCATTATAAGGCCTGCAAACTCATATTTATACATCTCAAGTCCGAATAAGACACCAAGTCCGACATCATCGATACCGCCTTCCATGGCACGGTCCATGGCCTCTGTATGATAGTCATAATCATGCTTGGGACCCGTTGGATGAAGCTTAAGATAGCTCTCCTTATGATAGGTCTCCTGGAACAGGATATATGTGCCTATTCCGGCATCCTTTAATCTTTTATAATTCTCAACAGTTGTTGCAGCGATATTTACATTGACACGTCTTATATCACCGTTTTTATGATGTACGCTGTAGATCGTATTTATGCAGTCAAGGATGTATTCGATAGGGTTATTTACAGGATCCTCACCTGCTTCGATCGCAAGACGCTTATGACCCATATCCTGCAGGGCTATGACCTCAGCCTTAACTTCCTCCTGCGTTAACTTCTTTCTTGCTATGTGCTTGTTCTTAAGATGATATGGGCAGTAAAGGCAGCCGTTCACACAGTAATTTGATAAATACAAAGGTGCGAATAAGACTATCCTGTTTCCGTAGAAAGCGAGTTTTATCTCCTCTGCTATCTCATACATCTTCTCTATCTTTTCGGGTATCTCGCATGCCAAAAGCACAGATGCCTCCCTGTGGGTTAACCCTGAACATGTACAGCCGTTTCCGTTCTTCACGGGCCTTGCCTTTTCCAGTATCTTATCGATCAGTTCCACGTTATCCTTATTTTCCTGAGCATAGGAAAGCGTGGCTCTTATCTCCTCATCATTGATGAATTCTTCTGCTTTTAATGATCTGGGATCATATTTTGCCATGGTTTGTTTTCTCCTTGTTTATCATAACCGTTTTACGGTTTTATTTTCTTATCCTCGGTGCGTCTCCTCTGTCGACAGCAAGTCTGCATCCTATCATTTCCATTCTTTTATCGAGACAGTCCCTGCACTGCGCAGATTCATCACCCGTGCATATCTTATTGTCATAAAGCTCATACTTTTTTCTAACTGCTACAGGTGACAGATTGGGCATCACAACATTTGCTCCTGCCATAATCCCCTTTTCTCTTCCCTTTGGATCTATAGTTCCCAGAGCCGTGGTCGCAGGCAGCAATACCTCGGGCAGCATTAAACGGATAACGGAAAGCAGAAACAGTGTCAGCTCAAGACTGCCCTGCGTTTCATCCCTAAACGGAGTGTTATGATGCGGAATGAAAGGACCTATGCCGCACATATCCGGTTTAAACTGCTGGATAAAATACAGATCCTTTGCAAGTGTCTTTGGTGTCTGGTAAGGTGAACCCACCATAAAACCGCAGCCGACCTGATATCCGATACTCTTAAGATCATCAAGGCAGCGCATCCTGTTTTTAAATGACATCTCCTTTGGATGAAGAAGAGCATAATGCTCACTGTCTGCAGTCTCGTGGCGCAAAAGATATCTGTCCGCCCCTGCATCATAAAGAGCCTTATAGCTTTCCCTGCTTTTCTCACCCATGGACAGTGTCACTGCACAGTCCGGATGTTGAGATTTTAAGGCAGTCACTATATCGCACAGCACATCGTCAGAAAAGAACGGATCCTCTCCTCCCTGCAATACAAAGGTACGAAAACCAAGTTCGTATCCTTCCGCGGCACACGATAAGATCTCATCTTTTGTGAGGCGGTATCTCTCAGCCAGAGTATTATCCCTTCTGATGCCGCAGTACAGGCAGTTGTTTTTGCATATGCTGCTTATCTCTATAAGTCCTCTTGTATAGATCTCATCTTTAAAGACAGCCTTTCTTGTTTTTGTCGCGAGTTCTGACAGCAGTTTTATTGCTTCATCGTCTCTTAAAACAATGAGCTGTTCATATTCTTTCTCTGAGAGGACTTTTTCCTTATCAAGTTTTTCTATGAGTTCTCTCTCATGCCTGTCCATCCATATCCTCCGTCAAAAGACTGTGAAGTGTGGGAAACAGACACAGGCTGTGCTCAAGTATTCCTGTCATATATGCAATGACTATCCCGTAGTTGGTAAAGGGCACATTCTGTCTTATAGCCGAATCCATGCGGGCTTTGACCGTGTTCTCGGTCAGCATGCATCCACCGCAGTGGATAACAATCTTATAGGGTGTAAGATCATCCGGAAACTCATTGCCCGAACATGTCTCTATCGATAATTCTTTTCCTGCATATGTCCTTAACCAGTTAGGTATCTTGACCGTGCCTATATCGTTACACTGTCTGTGGTGTGTGCACCCCTCGGCCATAAGTATCCTGTCATTGTCCTTAAGATCCTTTAGTGCGCTCACACCCTTTATGGCAGTTTCCAAAAAGCCTTTATATCTTGCCATTAAGATCGAGAAGGATGTAAGCGGTATCTCATCGGGGACCAGTGCCGAGACTTTTTTAAACGCCTGACTGTCTGTTATGACAAGAGCAGGTTCTACCTTTTTAAGCAGTGTCTCCAGTTCACTGTCCCTGCATACGACCGGTATGGCACCTGAATCCATAAGGTCTCTTATGGCTAACTGCTGCGGCAAAATGAGTCTTCCTTTGGGCGCAGATTCATCGATAGGGCAGACAAGAATACAGAGATCCCCCTCTGATACCAGGTCTCCTGCAAGTCTCTTTTCCTGCTTTTGAGGTATCAGCCCTGCAAGTCTTTCTTTAAGATCATCTATGCCTTCTCCGGTAAGACTGCTGACCTTTACTGCCCCTTCGGGTGCAGTTATGTCTGTCGTTAAATCTGTCTTGTTCCATGCGATAAGATAAGGGATATCTCTTTCCTTTATCAGGTTTAAAAGCTCATTGTCCGTATCGGTAATGCCGCTTTCTGAATCTGTGACAAGAACAGCTATATCACATGTTTTTAAGATATCCTTTGCCTTTTTGACACGCTCTTCTCCCAGTTTCCCTTCATCATCAAAACCCGGTGTGTCTATAATGACCACAGGTCCGAGAGGCAAAAGCTCCATTGCCTTCTTAACAGGATCGGTGGTCGTGCCTTTAACATCAGAGACCACAGAAAGATCCTGACTGGTTATACGATTTACCAGACTTGATTTTCCTGCGTTTCTGATACCGAAAAATCCAATATGTGTTCTTTCGCCTGAAGGTGTTTCGTTTAAACTCATATCTTACTCCTATGACAAAAAAATACCGCCATCCCCGGACAAGGGTACAGCGGTAGTGTGTCTTTTTGCCATTCCATCTTGTCTTTCACCTCAAACTCAATTTCGGCGTCAGGGGATGTTTTTATATTCAGTTACTGTAAGGATCAGACCTTGGAATAAGTGGCTTTCGCCGTTATCCCTCTGATCCTGCCCAATGCACCTGTAAGAGAATTGATCTCATCATTTGGAGCATCTATGGCTATGCATATGATGTTTATGTTCTTTTGCCTGTAAGGGATACCCATACGGCCTATGATGTATTTTGAGAAGCGGTGGAGAAGCTCATTGAGCTCACCAACAGCATCCTCATTTTCAACTATGATGCTAAGTACTGCAACACGATTTTCCATGTGTTATATCTCCGTTTATACGGCAGGCTGTGCACCGTTCTTTAAATTCTTTTTACATTCGTACATCTTGCTGTCGGCTCTGTAGAATATATCCTCAAAACCTTTATCCTTTTCAGGATCATATATATCCATGCCGCAGGACACTATGGGGCCGCCGTTTTTAACATTATACTCTGCTATCCTCATAAATGAATCAACATGGGCATTTCTGTTGTTATAGTCCTCGCCTTCAAGAAGTGCCGCAAATTCGTCTCCGCCTATACGGTATACCGGGCTGTGCTTTAAGACGTCGCATATGAGTTTTGCCGACTCCTGAAGATATCTGTCTCCCGCATCATGTCCCTGAGTATCATTCACCTTCTTAAGATCGTTAAGATCAAATACCATTATCCCCAGTTCCTTAACGGCTTTGTTTTTTATCAGTTCCTCGTAAACAGCCTTTACTTCCGTATATGCATTGACATTCTTGACGTTTGTCAGAGGATCCTTGTATGCTATCTTCTTTATGGATCCATAAGCCATCTCATGATCCAGTTCAACATAACTGTGAATGATGCAGGTCGCTATAAGACATCCGATCGCATAAAAGGGCAAAAGAGGATTCTTTGCCTGCAGGATGATAAAAACAGTCATAAACAGTCCGGATACAGCCACCGCCGTATGATGAAGACGGTCCTGCTCTTTTGCTTTTATGGCAAGTATCAGTGTATAAACAGACATCAGGCCAAAGAGTATCATCTGCATGAACAGATTGATGTATCTTGCCTGACCTGCGATATATTCTCCGTTTTCCCTGAAATCGAACATTATGGGATTAAAGAAGTTTAGGATGATGGTAACGATGCCAAAAGCAAATATCGTCCATCCCGCACAGTTAAGTATCTTGCTGAGCACATTTTTCTGATCCAGAAAAGCAACGATAAAACGCATCCACAGCAAAAGTGAAAGTGCCATGCTAGCAAAATAAAGAACCGTATCGGCATAAGCCAGTGCAACTATCTTTGATTCATAAAGAATACCCCATAAGATGTCTGAAATATAATAGAGCATGACTCCGTGAAGGAACATGCGGTATCTGAACCATACCTGTTCCTCTTCTTTTTTGGGTTTCTTCATTACCCTGAAATTTATAACTATATGGATCACTATGGCCAGTAATCCAAAACTCGCGTAATACATAAGTTCATTCCTTCATAAAAGAGCATAAAGCTAAACTGCCCTTTAGTTATTATACTCCCGAAACGATCCTTTTCGCTAAAGTTTTTATCGTCATTTTTCGTAAAAATGATTACATGATCTGCATATGGTCTTTAACTTCTTTGATGATCATATCCAGGGTTTTCTTATGATCAAGATCAATGAGTGCTATCTGCTCTCCCGCTTTCTTAAAACCTTCAATGTATTTGCTGTTTTCAGCCTTCAGACTGTCCATGCTGCCATCAAAACCTTCGATCCTTTTTTCTATCTCGGACTCATGGCTTATGATGTCACTCAGATGGTTTTCTATATATTCATCTGTCATGGCAAGACATATGAACCTGATATCCGAAAGATACTGTTCATCAAAGTCATCTCTCCATTCAAAGGGTATATAGCATCCTTCGACTATTAAGTTCTGTCTGTTTTCCACCGCCGTTTTTATCATTTCTCTGACGATGGGCCACAGATATCCTGTAAGCTCATCATCGTCTTCGGGCGTCAGGTCAGTTAACCCGCTGCGGATGAGTCCCATCTTTAAATGATCGATGGAAAGATACGGATATTTATATTTCTCAAGCATTCTCTGTGCAAGAAGTGTCTTTCCTGTATGAGATGCACCGGTTATCAGTATTATCATATCTGCCTCTTTGTTAAGATTTGTTTTATTCTATCACAGACCTTTAATGTTAAAAAGGGGATAATATCGTGCATTTATAACGCCAAAAAAACAGCCTCCACAGGGATGACCCATGAAGGCTGCACATCATTGTTTT
Organism: Lachnospiraceae bacterium; assembly: GCA_017619635.1. Lineage (GTDB taxonomy): Bacteria > Bacillota > Clostridia > Lachnospirales > Lachnospiraceae > Colinaster. The sequence continues at coordinate 6,346 of JAFZRZ010000002.1, forward strand.
ATTAAAGTTCTTTCTTATACAGGTGATCCGTACCACCGGCGTAATTCACTATATCTTTCACATAGTGATATCCGTAGTGTTCAAACAGTCCGACATGCTCTGTCGGGATATAGCTTATATCAAAGCCCTGTTTTCTAAGATAAGCGTTTGCGTGTGATATGAGCTTTTCGCTTATCCTGTGTCCCCTGCATTCCTCATCGATAAACAGGCAGGATACCCACGGGCAGATATCGGGAAGCGGATAATAATCCGTTTTCATCACAGATACCATTCCGACTATTCTTTCATCGACCACTGCCGCAAACATTGTCTCCCAGTCTGTGAATTCCCAGTTTCTTATAAGATCCGCGATATGCTCCTTTGCTTCGTCCCATGAGCTGTTTTCAACAAAGCTCACAAGTTCATCTGCAAGATCACTGCCCTTTTCCACTTCCTTTATCTCGGGGTCATAGGAAGAGTCCCATCCGAAGTGTTTTTCAACAAGCTTTACCGTATCATCAACAGATCTGTTGTTGTCACGCTCGATCCAGCAGAAATCACTTTCCTTTACACGCCTGTATGTCTCACTGTTAAGAGCCATCAGTGTCTCATTACAGTTTGTCTTGGCGACTTTGGGATCGGTTGCACTGTTGATATAATCCTTAAATCCCTGATGGTCCGGTCTGTCACAGTATTCCTCAACCAGATCTATGGGCTCTCTCATCATAAACACGACTCTGGAAGGATCCGTGAACATATCGGCCTGTTCCATGGTAAGATGACAGTCGCATATGATACGTCCGTTTTGTGACAGTCTCATAAGATCAAGAAGAACAAAATCAAGCTGCTCTCTTGTGTTATTGATAAGCCACTTCTGGTAATCCTCGGTAGTTCTTCCAAAGAACTCATCAGCATCTTTAAACTGCCTGTTCATGTTGGGCTGATACTCTTTGTCAGACTTTGCCTGATGGATCGCAAACTGCTCGTCTATGTCGTAGACCGGTATGCCGTATTTTGCTCCAAGTGCCCTTGAAACGGTGGTCTTTCCTCCGCAGGGTGTTCCTGTTATAAAGTAAACGTTTCTTAAATACTCTTTAATTATATTGTCCTGAAATATCATAATGACCTCCTTAAATCAAATAGTTTTACATTGCGATCACAAGGCATGAAACTATTTATAAGGTCTCATGCCGTTTAGATATTTCTTAATCTTAAAAACATAACCATTTTTATTTCCTCCGTTTTGGCTGTTCATACATCGCAAATAAACGCCTGCCACAGCCCTCTATTAACTATCACATTTTTATTATATATACAAAACCTGCAGTAAAACAACACTTATCTAAGATAACAAAAATCCCCACGGTTCGCATATTAAATGGATCGCAGGGATAAAATGGGGTATTCAAAGTTGTTGAGGGGCTGTCTTCGTGAGGGGACAACTTGAGGGTTTATCGTGAGGGGCTTTCATGAGGGGCTGGTTTGAGGGTCCTTCGTGAGGGTTTGAAGCTTTTAACATAATAAAAACAGGGTTAATCA
>JAFZRZ010000020.1 GCA_017619635.1 Lachnospiraceae bacterium
TGGACTAATCTCAATGTTAGACTACTACACCAAAAGGTGTGTTACTTGTTAAGTTGATTGAACCGCCGTGTACCGAACGGTACGCACGGTGGTGTGAGAGGTCGGAATTTCTCATTTAAGAGAAATTCCTCCTACTCGATTGTATCTATAAATATTCATTCAGTTTCTTGATGATATGATCTTTTAATACGCTGTTTAATGTTTCAACGCTTTCTATAAGGTGCCTTATCTTGTCGGTCTCATTTCTTTCTTTGTATATATCAGCTGTCATGTAGTATATATTGCTGACATCGGCTCTGGTGTTTATCGCATATTCAAAGACATTTAATGCGGCATCGGGCTTATCAAGCTCCATAAGCTTTGTGCCCCATGTGTTAAGTATGCGCACAAGCTGTGTGTAATTAAGATCACACTGCTGTAGAAAAGGAAGGTTAGCCGGTCCGTAGCGAAGTTTAAGATCAGTATTTGTCATGCCTGTGAAGTTAACGATGCTCTCATCAGCCAGTTTACGCAGGTCCTCAACACATTCTTTGATGATATCATCATCTAAACATACATCTGTCGGAAGCGTATCAAGGGGTATCTTTACGTACTCCAGATCATCAAGAGGCTGCTTTCTTGTATTGTTTGCCTCGTTCTCACGATTGAAGTAATCCTGCATGATCTTGGCATGACTTCGATCGGCTTTTTTTCTGTTGTGATAAAATACCGCACAAAGCACAAGAAAGCTTGCAAAGAAAGGGTATTTCATATATAATTCCTTTCGTAATTCAAACTAAGTTTACAGGAGAAAGACCATGTTTAACATGAATAACAGGAAGACTAAAAAAATAGTTTCTTCCATAATCATAATCATTCTTGTTCTTGCGATGATATTACCTCTTTTAATATCCGCTCTTGTATAATTTATCATATTTTTAGATAAAACGGAATGAGACTTAAGATGAGATGGCATAGAGTAGTGACTTTGGCTGCTTGTTGCATGGTACTTATGCTATGCATATCAGCACCCTTGCAGGCGGCAGTCATACATAAAGGAATATATATAGATAATACCGATGTTGCAGGCATGACTCAGGAAGAGGCTAACAGCATGGTGGAGTCAAGGATAGCTGACAGATATGATGCGACTTTGACATTGACCTCTCCCACAGGTTATGAGGTAAAGGTACACCCTGCTCAGCTTGGCATGAGCTGGGCCAATACCGATATAGCCAAAAAAGCGGCATCCTACGGGACCACGGGCAATATCCTAAAGAGATATATGGTCGCAAAAGATCTCGAGAGAAGCAATATCAATTACAATCTGGAACTGAACTTTGACAGAGACAAGCTGACAGCTATCATAGAGGAGAACCTCGAAGGGTTCAATCAGGAAGCGATTGATTATGAGCTTTCAAAGAATGACAATGGCATTATGGTGAAGGAAGGCTGTCCCGGAATAGTCGTGGATGAAGAGGCAGCAGTGGAAAATGCCATTTCTTTTTTAAAAAATGACTGGGACGGAAAAGATGCGGTTATCGAGCTCACTTCACATGTGGATGAGCCTCAGGGAAGCGTTGAGGGTCTTACTCAGATCACGGATGTTATAGGAAGCTTTACGACAAGCTATAAGAAATCCGGCGCGTCAAGATGCAGTAACGTGGCAAACGGATGCAGACTCATAAACGGTTCAACGGTATATCCGGGAGAGCAGTTTTCAGTTCTTGAGCATCTTGTGCCGTTTACCACACAAAACGGATATGAGCTAGCTGGTTCATACATGAACGGTCTGGTGGTAGACACACTCGGAGGAGGTATCTGTCAGGTATCTTCCACATTGTACAATGCGGTACTCTTAGCTGAGCTTCAGGTGGATGAGAGACAGAACCATTCCATGATAGTTGACTATGTGGATCCCTCAGGGGATGCAGCTATCGCAGAATCCTCAGGCAAGGATTTCAAATTCACGAACAACAAAGACTTTCCTATATATATAGAAGGATATGTCACAGATGAAAAAGAGATAACCTTTAATATATACGGAGTTGAGACAAGACCGGCAAACAGAAAAGTTTCTTTCAGAAGCGAAGTCCTCGAGAGAACGGTTGCCGATTATGAGAGCATAATACCTGATGCAGGCAAACCTGTCGGATATCTTTCACTGACATCCTCACATGCAGGTATCAAGGCCAGATATATAAAAGAAGTAACTGTTGACGGTGTAGTACAGAGCAGCGAAGTTATAAACAACAGCAGCTACAAGATGGTTCCGAGGACTCTTGTTGTCGGGGTCGGAACGGATAATGCAGAGGCATACAATCAGCTGCAGGAGGCTATAGCAACAGGCAGCATAGATCAGGTAAGGGCTACAGCGGGTTACTGGGCAGGACAGTTGGCTGCACAGCCTGCGCCACAGGAACAGCCTGCAGGAGATCCTTAATAGTGAGAAATATCGGGAAGATAAGTGAGACGGTTTTGGACCGTTCTGTAATAAAACCTCAAAAGCAATATAAAGTATACGATAAAGGCGCATCCACACAGTTGGACTGCGCCCTTTTTTCAGACATGGGAATGGCAACCGGTTATGTTGCCTTTAAGGATCAAAGATCCTGTGAGCATGCGATAATACAGGCATGCAACAATCTCTTTGCTTCCGGTGTGATACCGCGTACGATAAGTATCTCAATATCGATGCCTGACAGTTACAGGGAGATAAGATTAAAGGAGATAATCAGACAGGCATGTGAAACAGCCGCTTCATTAGGTATCACCATATCAGGCGGACATACTGAATTTGTAAAAGACCTTAAGGAACCGATCATAAGCGTTACTGCACTGGGTGATCCGGACAGGACATATCAGGATAAAGAGATAAAAGGCTTAAATCTTGAGGGTTATGATATAGTCATGACCAAATGGATGGGAATTTCTGGGACTTCGATTATCGCTACAGAAAAGAAAGATGAGCTTATGGCAAGACTTCCGGAATATTATATCGATGATGCCGCTGGACTTGGAGCATTTTTAAGCGTTAAGACTGAAGCTGAGACAGCCGTTAAAGATAATCACACCGTGGCAATGCATGATGTTGCCGGTGGAGGTCTGTTTGCAGCACTGTGGGAGCTGTGCTCACATCTTAAATGTGGCTGCAGGATAAATCTTAAAGACATTCCGGTCCGTCAGGAGACAATAGAGGTATGTGAAGTATTCGATATCAATCCATACAGATTAAGGGGAGACGGATCATTACTCATTGTGACAGATGACGGATCTTCACTGGCTCAAAGACTGACAGATAACGGTGTGCTTGCCACAGTCATAGGTCATACAAGTCAGTGTATAGACAGAGTGATCTTAAGAGACGAAGAGGTCAGATACCTGGAATCTATCGACACAGATGAAATACATAAAGTTTTGTGATATAGTATATTGAGTATCGGTGCCAGAGCACCAAATATAAATAAAAGGAGATAATAGCATGAGAGAACAGATTCTTCGCATCATCGAAAAGAACAGCAAGATTGGAATTGATGAACTGGCGGTAAGACTTGGGGCGGCCGAGATAGATGTCGCGAATGAGCTTAAGGCGCTGGAAGAAGAAGGCATCATATGCGGTTATCATACAATGATAGATTGGGAGAAGACCAGCCTTGAGAAGGTATCAGCCCTTATAGAGGTTAAGGTGACTCCTCAGAGAGGACAGGGATTTGATCATATGGCAGAGAGGATATATCAGTATCCGGAGGTCAATGCCGTATATCTTATTTCAGGCGGATATGATCTGCTCGTAAACCTTGAGGGAAAATCCATCAAGGAAGTGGCGAGCTTTGTTTCAGACAAGCTTTCAACGCTTGACAATGTGCTCAGCACAGCAACACATTTTATACTTAAGAAATACAAGGATCACGGTACAATCCTTGGTGTAAAACATAAAGACGAAAGAGAGATGATAATGCCATGAGAGATCCGCTGTCAGAAAAGTGCGTAGCACTTAAACCCTCAGGAATAAGAAAATTTTTCGATATAGTAGCAGAGATGAAGGATGCGATCTCTCTTGGAGTAGGTGAGCCTGATTTTGATACCCCCTGGCATATCAGAGATGAGGGTATATACTCACTTGAGAAGGGACGCACTTTCTATACCTCAAATGCCGGTATCATGGAGCTGAGACAGGAAATATGCAGATATCTCGACAGAAGATTTGACTGCAAATATGATCCACGTACAGAGACACTTATAACTGTCGGTGGTTCCGAGGGTATCGATATGGCGCTCAGAGCCATGGTAAACCCCGGAGATGAGGTCATCATACCCCAGCCCAGTTACGTATCATATGAGCCCTGCGCTATCCTTGCGGATGCAAAGCCCGTTATAATAAACCTTAAAAATGAGAATGAGTTCAGACTTACAGCCCAAGAACTTGAAGAGGCTATAACAGATAAGACAAAGCTTCTGATACTTCCTTTCCCCAACAATCCTACCGGAGCCATTATGGAAAGAGAAGATTTAGAGGCTATAAGAGAAGTCATCATCAAACATGATATATTTGTGCTCTCAGATGAGATATATGCAGAGCTTTCTTATAAAGGCCAGCATGTTTCGATCGCATCTTTGCCCGGCATGAAGGAAAGGACCATACTCATAAACGGTTTCTCAAAGGCGTATGCCATGACAGGATGGAGACTCGGATATGCATGCGGTCCAGCAAATATAATTGCCCAGATGACAAAGATACATCAGTTTGCCATAATGTGTGCACCGACTACCAGCCAGTATGCTGCTGTAGAGGCACTAAAAAACGGTGATGATGATGTCAGAGAGATGGCAGAGGCATACAACCAGAGAAGAAGATTCTTGATGAGTGAGTTTGAAAAGATAGGTCTTCCCTGCTTTGAGCCTTACGGAGCATTTTATGTATTTCCATGCATAAAGGAATTTGGAATGACTAGTGAGGAATTTGCTACAAAACTTCTTGAAGAGGAGAAGGTTGCGGTAGTTCCCGGAACCGCTTTCGGAGATTGCGGAGAAGGTTTCTTAAGGATAAGTTATGCTTATTCAATAGAAAACTTAAAGATAGCGCTTGACCGTATCGGAGCGTTTGTTGCAAGACTGCGTGAAAAAGCTTAATGGCTTTGGATCCTGATTCTTACATTAAAGTTTAGATCATGATAAAAGCTGCCCATATGCATATGTGCAGCTTTTTTATGACATAAAGGTCATCGGAGGAATGTATGAACATCGTGCTTCATCAGCCGGAGATACCGGCAAATACAGGAAATATAGGAAGGACCTGCGTTGCAACGGGAACTAATCTTCATCTTATTGAGCCGCTCGGTTTCAGACTCGGAGAAAAGGAGCTGAAACGTGCAGGCATGGATTACTGGGATAAACTAAATGTGACCAGATACATGAATTATGCCGAGTTTTTGGAAAAGAACCCGGGTGCAAAGGTCTGGATGGCTACTACCAAAGCCAAAAAGGTATACACCGATGTGGAGTTCTCGCCTGATGACTATATAATGTTTGGCAAGGAAAGTGCGGGAATACCGGAAGAGATATTGGTTGAGAATGAGGAAAACTGTATACGTATCCCCATGCTCGACAGTATACGCAGTCTTAATCTTTCAAATTCAGTTGCTATCGTACTGTATGAGGCATTAAGGCAGCAGCAATTTGCTAACATGAAGCTTGAAGGTGAATTACACAGACTACAGTGGACAAAAAACGAAGCCTAAAGTATACTTTTTCTTATGGAAGAGATGAATAATCAGGAGGAATATGAGCTCGTCCGCGAGCGCATAAAGACCCGCCCAATCAACAGAAAAAAACTTTTCAGACGTACAGTCATTACTGCGGCAATGGCTGTTATATTTGGTGTGCTCGCCTGTATCACATTCCTTGTGCTGGAACCTGTTTTCAGTAACATGTTAACACCAGAAGAAGAACCGGTGCCGGATGAGATAAGGATACCTCTGGATGAGGAGGAGACTTCACCTGAGGATTTTATACTCGAGGATGAGGAAGAACCCAGAACCCAGATCATATATCAGGAAACAGAGAGAACGACAACGTCTTTAGAGGATTATCAGAATCTGTACAATGAAATGTACGATCTTGCAAAGACATGTCAGAAATCTCTTGTAACAGTCACAGGTGTGAGCCAGGACGTGGACTGGTTCAATAACTCGTATGAGAGTGAGGATGTGACCACAGGTCTTATAGTTGCAAACAACGGTATAGAGCTTCTGATCCTGACAGACGGAAGCATACTGAAAGATTCAGAGAACATAGAGGTCACTTTTTTCAATGAGCTTGTGGCACCCGGAACGATAAAGGAATCGGATAAGAACACCGGCCTTGCCATTGTCGGGGTTCCTGTAGACAGTCTGACAGCCACATTACTCGATCCGGATATCATAGCAAAGCTTGGAAACTCAAAGACCAACAGGCTTATGTTCGCCCCGGTCATAGCGCTCGGGCGTCCCATAGGAAATACTGTTTCATATGAGACCGGAATGATCACATACAAGGCAAACAGTTACAATCTTATCGATAACAATTATGACATGTTTGTTACCGACATGAACGGAACTGCTTCCTCAAACGGAGTGATCTTCAATCTCTCGGGAGAGGTTCTCGGAATAATCTATCAGAAGAACAAAGCACTTGATAAGAACTACCTTTGTGCTCTTGGAATATCAGATCTTAAAAGAAGTATTGAGAGGATGTCTAACGGAAGAAAGAGGGCATATCTTGGTGTTATAGGTACAGATGTCACACTGGATGCCATTTCGCAGGGTGTTCCCGTGGGCGCATATGTCCTTGAGATAGATATGGAATCTGCCGCAATGAAAGCAGGTATACAAAGCGGTGATGTGATAACAAAAGTTGACGGCTATGAGATAACAACGTTCATGGTATTTACTGAGGCTATCAGTTCACATCAGCCTGAGGATGAGGTCGTCCTTACCATAAAGAGACTAAGCGGTGATGAATACAGAGAGATGGAAGTAACTGTCACTCTGAGCGAATAGAGATAACAGAAAGGGGAGTGCCGGTACCTTTATACACGGCAAAGCACAGGATGAAGTTTATAAAAGATCTTAGCGACGGAGACAGAGTCTCTGACATATATATGTGTAAACAGCGTATATCCGCTGTTACCAAAAACGGTAAGAATTATCTGAGTATCATACTGCAGGATAAGACAGGGACCATAGATGCAAAGGTATGGGATCCCTCAAGTCCGGGTATAGCTGATTTCGAACCCATGGATTACATAGATGTCATGGGTGATGTGAGCATATTTAACGGCTCGCTTCAGATGAGCATAAAGCGCATAAGAGTATGCAGGGAGGGAGAATACAATCCTTCTGATTATCTGCCCACCTCTTCAAGAGATATAGAAGAGATGTATTCGGAGCTGATGGCTATCGTGAATCGTACCAAAAACGAATACCTTAAGGCTCTTCTTACGGATATCTTCGTAAATGATGCGGATTTCATCAAAGCTTTCAAGTTCTCATCTGCCGCAAAATCTGTTCATCACGGATTTGTCGGTGGTCTTTTGGAGCATACTTTAAGTGTTGCGACCATGTGTGAGTATTATGCAAAGCATTATCCTCTGCTTAAGAGAGATCTTCTCGTTACGGCTGCTCTATGTCATGACATAGGAAAGATAAGGGAGCTTGATGCATTTCCCTTAAATGACTATTCGGATGAAGGAAATCTGCTTGGTCATATAGTAATGGGATCCGAGATGGTAGGTGAGAGGATAAGAAACATACCCGGATTTCCGAAAGTACTTGAGAGTGAGTTAAAACACTGCATACTTGCTCATCACGGTGAGTATGAGTTCGGTTCTCCCAAGAAACCCGCACTCATGGAGGCCATGGCTCTTAACATGGCAGATAACCTGGACGCTAAGATGGAGACTTTCAAGGAACTCATAGAAGCTAACGCCAGCCAGGAATGGCTCGGGTTCCAGAGAGTCATGGATTCAAATGTACGCATGACAAGAATGCCTGAATAAACATATGTCTGAAAAACAAGCCGGAAATATCAAATACCCGATTAAGAACAAGCTGCTGACTCTAGTGTTGGTAGCTTTGATTCCGCTTGTAATCATAACTATCTATCTGATCTTTTCCCTTTTAAATTACAGCAGAGCTTATGAGCACATCATAAGTAACATGACGGTTGCGAATAAGTACAACGTTTTCTTCAAAGAGGACATGGATGAGAGTCTGTACAAACTGACTGTCGGATATGTAACATTTGAAAACATAGAAGATGACGAATCGTTAAAGAATCCCTATACGATGATAAATGATATAAGGAAAGAATGTGGCGGCCTTATGGACGATACGGACAATGAGAGCCGTGACTGGCTTATGAGTCTTCTTCGTAATATCGACACTTTGGAGATGAAGGTCGATATGATAAAGGCAAACCTCGAACAGGGTGAGATGTATGATGTGAACATGGATATGCTCGACAACGATATCTACATCCTTACCGATCTTATAGAGGAAGACATTCAGCATTTCATCTACTTCCAGACACAGGATATCGAGAACCTGCAGGATCAGATGCATGACAGAGTATACAGTTTTATCGCTTTCTGGGGAATAGTCAGCGCTATCATCGTTATAGTTGCGATCATAATGGCGATCTTTATGGTTAGGGATATCACACGTCCCATAAGCAAGCTCTGTGATGTTACCGAAAGGATCGCAAAAGGCGATTTCAAATCAAGGGCGGATATAAAGACTGATGATGAGATCATGGTTTTGGCTAATTCCGTAAATGACATGTCGGGCCACCTTGAAGTCATGGTGGATACCATTAAAGAGGATGAGGCCAAGATGCGTCACACAGAACTGAGACTTCTGCAGGAGCAGATAAATCCTCATTTTCTTTACAACACACTTGATACGATCGTATGGCTTGTTGAAAGCGGAAAGTCTGAGGAAGCAATAAATGTTGTCATGAGCTTGTCCGATTTCTTCAGGCTTGTATTAAGCCACGGTAAGGAACTCATAACCATAAAGGATGAGGAACAGCATATAAGAAGTTATCTTGACATACAGCAGGTAAGATACAGGGATATTTTGGATTTTGAGATAGACATAGATGATGAGCTGTATGATTACAGCATACTTAAGATGACACTGCAGCCACTTGTAGAGAATTCTTTATATCACGGTATCAAGAATAAACGTACGAGCGGCAAGATATATATAACCGGACGTCGTGAGGGGGAGAATATAATCCTAAGCGTTGAGGATGACGGTGTCGGTATGGATGAGGAGACTCTCGAGCAGTTAAAGGGAGAGATATCAGGAAACAAGAACGATACCGGTAAAGGATTTGGCCTTGCTAATGTAAATGAGAGGATAAAGATGCATTTCGGAAGAGAGTACGGAATGCAGATAGAATCCCAAAAAGGTAAGGGTACCATCGTAAGGGTAACGATACCTGCGATAAAAAAGACCGGAGAGGAGGTACAGTGATCATATGAAAAAGAATATACTGTATCCGCTCCTGGTTGCCATTATGAGCCTCAGCCTTTGCGCTATCATGATAATCGGTGAGATGAGCGGACTGTTTTTAAATCCCAAAGGACAGGAAGATCAGGCTTCATCCGATGACAAACTTATCGTTGTCGGAGTATCACAGCTTGGAAGTGAGTCTGTATGGAGAACAGCCAATACTGAATCGATCCAGAAATCACTCTCAAGAGAGAACGGATATTTTGCCATACTGAACAATGCGAGACAGAAACAGGACAATCAGATAAAAGCGATAAGAAGTTTTATCTCGCAGAGAGTAGACTACATAGTATTCTCGCCTGTTACCGAAGACGGATTTGAGAATGTTCTGACAGAAGCAAAGGATGCTGGCATACCTGTGATCCTTATGGACAGAACCGTAAATGTCGAGGATGATTCCCTGTATGTGACCCATGTCGGATCTAACATGGAGGAAGAGGGAAGAAAAGCAGGTGAGTGGCTCGAAGGAGAACTTGCAAGAAGAAATATGTCGGATGAGGAGATCAATATAATCGTTCTTAAGGGAACCGAGGGATCAACTTCCGAGATAGGAAGAAGCAAAGGCTTCCATGATATAGCAAAGAAACATCCCGGATGGAACATACTTGCCGAGGTTGATGCTGACTTCACAAACACAAAGGCACAGGAAGAGATGGGCAAGCTTTTAAGACAGTACAGTGATATCGATGTGGTCATCTCACAAAACGACGATATGACTTTCGGTGCCATTGAGGCCATGCGTAAAAGAGGTATCACGACTGGAAGAGACGGCGACGTCATGATCGTGTCTTTCGATGCCTGTCATGAAGCGCTCACCATGGTATATAACGGACTTATAAATGTGGATATCGAATGTAATCCGATACAGGGTGATTATGTATCCGAGGTAATTAGAAAGCTGGAAAACGGAGAGACCGTAGAAAAGGAATACTTTGTTGACGAGCAGGTTTTCACAAAAGAGAATGTTGCCGACAGTCTGAGCAGTCGGGCATATTGATGTATACAAGGGGTTTATATGTTAAAGGTATTTCTGGTAGAAGATGAGAGAATAATGCGTGAGGGTCTGCGCGACAGCATACCGTGGGAAAAATACGGTTATGTTTTTGTTGGTGAGGCCTCAGACGGTGAGATGGCACTTCCTCTTATAAGAAAGACAAGGCCGGATGTTCTGATCACCGATATAAAGATGCCGTTTATGGACGGCTTGGCTCTCAGTCAGATAGTGTCAAATGAATTTCCTGCAACAAAGATAATAATCATAAGCGGGTATGATGATTTTGAATATGCAAGACAGGCTATAGACATAGGTGTGGAGCAGTATCTGTTAAAGCCGGTCACAAGAACCGCCATGCAGAAGGTACTTTCCCAGGTTTCAGATAAGATCGAGAATGAAAAGATGCAGAATGACTATCTAGAAAAATACCGTGAGGATTACCGCGAGTATGAGCAGTTAGCTGTAAGGCATTTCTTTGAAAAGGTATTTGACAGGAAACTGTCTGTAAAAGAGATGTATGAGGAGGCATCAAAGCTTTCCATAGATCTTAATGCTCCCGCATATGATATAGCGCTTGTTTATATAAATGAGAACCCCGATGAGCTTGTCAGATATTTCATGCGCTTTAAAGAGTATCTGATATTCAGATGGAACATAAGCACATACTGTATCCTTATTCTCGGGGATACGGAAAACATAGAGATACTAAGAGACAGATGTGTCAAGAACATAGTAAGGATATGTGAGTCGTTTGGTGAGGATTTTGCATGGTATGTCGCAACAGGAACACACGTGGAAAGACTCAGTCTCCTTCCGGAATGCTTCGCGGAAGTAAATAATGTTTTCTCATACAGATTTTTAAAGCCTTCAATGCATGTGATAACAGGTGAAGATGTTGCAAACAACCATCCGGGCAATACAGGAAATTATAAGGAGCCTGAGCTTTCTCAGATCGATCCAGAGATCATCAAGGGATTTCTTGTTGACGGACAGGCGTCTGAAACGGAAGTGTTTGCGGGAGGCTTTGCAGACAGTCTTGCCGATGCGCTTGAATCAAAGATGTTCAGGGATTATCTGATACTGAATATAAGGTTCACAGTACTTGCATTTGTCAGTGAACTAGGTGTCAGCAAAGAGGAGTTTTTAGAGAATACCGATATAAGCATGCTCAATGAGATGAGCATGGACAGCGGTACGATCAAAACTTATATAAGAAACATGCTGGATTCGGCGATCGCCTTCAGAGACAAGGCAAGTTCCAGCCAGTACAAGGGTATGATCAAGAAAGCCCTTGCATATATAGATGAGAATTTCACGGACGATTCATTATCATTAAATGCGGTAGCCGGTTACAGTAACGTGTCTCCGAATTATTTCAGCGGGATATTCTCAAATGAGATGGATATGACATTTGTTGAATATGTGACATCCAAAAGAATGGAGCTGGCAAAGAAACTCTTAAAGACCACCAACATGCACACAGGTGAGATAGCAGGTGAAGTGGGATATAAGGACCAGCATTACTTCAGTGTTGTATTCAAAAAGACACAGGGAATGTCACCGAGAGACTATAGGAATTCTTAACAGGATCATTTTTATCGTGACTCATAATGGCCATAAGCTGTTTTACGACGGCTTGGGCCATTTCTTTTTTATCAGGCGCAAATGAGACGAAGTCGTATTCAGGTAATCTGCTCAAATAGCTTTTATCAAAAGAGTATATGGTCGGCATATCTTTTTTCTTATCTATAAGGTCACATACACAGGCAGCGATCTCATCATTATGACAAAGCAGGGAAACATTCTTGTTGCTCTCTGAGGTTAGCTCTCTCACAAAATCCTTAAGACATTTGATAGATGACAGAGTCCTGTATTCGCGTATCTCATCGGTTGAGATCCATTTCACATGAATGTTTTCGGGACTTATCTTTTTTTCTGTGGCAGCCTGAATGAATCCGGTGAATCTGTAATGCGAGCATACACTGTCGGTAAGAAAGATACCGTACAGGCACGAAGATTCCTTCAAAAGATCAAGAGTCATGCGATAGGCGCTAAATGTATCATCAAATCTGACACAGGGGATATCCTTTATATAACTGTATGTATCCATATAGAAGATATTTGGTATGTGCATCTTCTCAAGCTCTGAATAAGCGCTTTCGAATGGAGCAGGAAGGGCACTCCTTACGGGGATCGATATGATAGCGCGGACAGGATGTTCTTTTATACTGTTCAGTACATCAAAGAGACCGGTCATGCGACCGTTTGTGACATGCACATCAAGAGAAAAGCCGTAAGGTCTCATCGCATCCTTAAGATAGCTGATGAGTTCCGGATAGATATAATCCTCTTCGCTTTCAACTACAAGTGCGATCTTGTTTTTGGCTGAAAAGTATGCATCAGAAACATAGATACCGCTTCCCTGTACCTTATATATATAGTTATCTTTAATGAGAAGATCGAGGGCTTCACGTATGGTCTGCCTGCTTACATCGTTGATAATTGCAAGTTCACGCTCGGTTGGAAGGCGTCTTTCTCGAAGTTCATCACTGTTGATATGATCTTTTATCTTTTCTGCTACCTGTTTGTATTTTGCTATCATGTCTTATTTAATAAAAAGTTGATTTTTTTTAATATCGTTCAAAAAAAAATAAACTTTTCGGTGTAAAAAAACCAATCCCGGATGAAATAATTGAAATAAACACTATTTTTGTTGTGGAATGTGCACAAGCTTTGGGCAGGCCTAAACATGTGTAAAAAAATCCGGTATTCTCACAAAAACCGGGCACGAAGCATAAAAAATCCAACAAAAAAGTAAAATATTCAAGTTCACCGCTAAATATGTAGTTATTGTAACATCATGAGAAGAAAATTGGTATTGTTTTTTTGACGAAACACAAAAAATAGGTATTTATTTTGTTGAAGACTACCCTTAAGGCACAGTAGACTTTAATCAGAAGGTCGCCAGTGACCTAATATTCATTGTTTAATCAAAGGGAGGACAAATAATGAAGAAAAAATTACTCAGCGCAATCATGAGCGTTGCAATGGCAGCAACATTGTTAGTAGGATGTGGTGGCTCAACAGCACCTGCAACTGAGACAGCAGCTCCTGCTACTACAGAAACAACAGAAGAGAAGACAGAGACAGCAGCTCCTGCTACAGAAGATGCAGGCGGAAAGCTCATCAAGGTTGGTATCATCAACAACGATCCCAACGAGTCAGGTTATCGTACAGCTAACGATAAGGATCTGAAGGCTACATTCTGTGAAGCAAACGGATACGATGCACAGTTCGCATACAGCCTTAAGAATGACGAGCAGATCGCAGCAGCTCAGAAGTTCGTACAGGACGGAGTTGATTACCTTCTTCTTTCAGCAGCTGATACAGCAGGTTGGGATTCAGTTTTGAAGGATGCTCAGAATGAAGGCATCAAGGTTATCCTTTTCGACCGTACAATAGACGCAGATCCTTCTTTATATGAAGCTTCTATCGTTTCTGATATGGCTAAGGAAGGTGAGACAGCAGTTACATGGCTTGCAGGCCAGAACCTTTCAGAGTACAACGTAATCCATATCCAGGGTGTTATGGGTTCTGCAGCACAGAAGGGTCGTTCAGGCGCTCTTGACAGCAAGGTAGCAGCAGAAGCTAACTGGAACATTGTTACACAGCAGACAGCTGAGTGGAACGCAGACAATGCACAGCAGATCGTTCAGTCAGTTATCGATGCAGGCACACCTTTCAACGTAATCTATGCAGAGAACGACGATATGGCTAAGGGTGCTGTAGCAGCTCTTGACAAGGCAAACATCTCTCACGGTGTTGGCAAAGACGTCATCGTTATGGGCTTTGACTGCAACAAGTGGGCACTTGAAGAGCTCCTTGCTCAGAACTGGAACTATGATGGACAGTGTAATCCTTTCCAGTCATCATACATCGATGAGATCATCAAGAAGCTTGAAGCTGGTGAATCTATACCTGAGAAGACAATCATCATGGATGAGAAGGGCTTCGATGCTTCAACAATCACACAGGAAGATGTAGACAACTACGGAATCTAAAAATTCAAACCCTTAATACCAGAGGCGCGGCGCAGCGATCAACCCGTTGCGTCGCGTCTGTTAAGTAGAAAAAGCATTTTGTAAGAAACAGGAAGTGAGGGTATCAGGTGAAAAAGATACTAGAACTGAAAAATATTCACAAAAGCTTTCCCGGTGTTCTTGCTCTGCAGGGAGTTGACTTCTCGTTAAACGAAGGCGAGATACATGCTCTCATGGGAGAGAACGGTGCGGGAAAATCAACGCTTATAAAGGTACTCACAGGAGTATACACGAAGGATGAAGGAGAAATAATACTTGACGGAAACGAAGTACATATCAAGTCTCCTCAGGATGCTCAGAGAATGGGAATCAGTACGGTGTATCAGGAGATCACCTTATGTCCCAATCTGTCTGTAGCCGAGAATATGTACATCGGTAGAAATGAAGAGCTTATACAGAACTGGAAGAAGATGAATGAGGGTGCAGAGAAGATCCTTCAGTCACTCGACATCCCTGCAAAAGCCACTCAGCAGCTTGCAAGCTGTTCCATTGCCGTACAGCAGATGGTAGCTATCGCAAGAGCAGTGGATATGGAATGTAAGGTCCTTATACTGGATGAGCCCACATCTTCTCTTGATGAGCAGGAAGTTGAAAAACTTTTCAAACTCATGAGAGATCTGAAACAACGTGGAGTAGGCATAATCTTCGTCACTCATTTCCTGGATCAGGTTTATGAAGTGTGCGATAAGATAACTGTTTTAAGAGACGGTAAGCTTGTTGGCGAGTATGCCATAGCCGATCTGCCCAGAGTAGAACTGGTTTCAAAGATGCTCGGAAAAGAACTTGATGATCTTTCCGACATAAAAGATAAAGAGACAAAAGACGAAAAGAAGGATGACAGCGAGGTATTGTTTGAAACAAGCGGTCTGGCATCCGATCAGGGTATAAAGCCTTTTGATTTCTATATCAAGAAGGGTGAGGTCAACGGTTTCACGGGACTGCTCGGATCAGGTCGTTCCGAGTGTGTCAGAGCGATCTTTGGTGCTGACAAAGTAATAAGCGGTACAGTAAGAAAGAACGGAACCGAGATCAAGATCAACAAACCTATTGATGCCATGAAGAACGGCATAGCTTATCTTCCTGAAGACAGAAAGATCGACGGAATAATAGGAGACCTTTCCGTTAAGGACAATATCATACTTGCGCTTCAGGTTATGAAAGGATTCTTTAAACCTTTCACAAAAGCGGAAGCATATAAATTCGCTGACGAGTACATCAAACTCCTCAGCATAAAGACAGCGTCGGCCGATACGCCGATCAAGTCTCTGTCAGGCGGTAACCAGCAGAAATGTATCATCGCGCGCTGGCTTTTGACACATCCGGAATATCTTATCCTGGATGAGCCCACAAGAGGTATTGATGTAGGTACAAAGGTAGATATTCAGAAACTTGTTTTGAAACTTGCTTCTGAAGGAATGAGCATCACCTTCATCTCTTCTGAGACAGACGAGATGCTTCGTACCTGTTCAAGACTTGTGGTAATGCGTGATCGTAAAGTTGTCGGTGAGCTTACCGGAGATGAACTGAATCAGACTATGATCATGAATACGATCGCCGGAGGTGAAAATGATGCAGAAAAATAAATTTCAGATAAGCAATATCTTCAGAAATCAGATATTTATTCCGCTTGCGGCATTGATCCTTTTGGCATTGTTCAATCTTATCATGGATCCGTCATTCTTTAAGATAACCATGGGTCAGAATGCGGCAGGCAATCCGGTACTTTCCGGATACCTTATAACCATCCTTGACTACGGTTCAGAACTTGCTATCCTTGCGATCGGAATGACTCTTGTAACCGCAGCTTCAGGCGGACAGGATATATCAGTCGGTGCAGGTATAGCCATAACAGGAAGCGTTATCCTTAGGATGTTATGCGGAAGAAATTCCAGACCCGATGAGCTTCAGATGCCCATCATATGTGCATTCCTTATAGCAGTGCTTGCAGGTATGCTGGCAGGTGCATTCAATGGTTTACTGGTATCATGGTTTAAGATCCAGCCGATGGTCGCAACACTGATCCTCTTTACAGCAGGACGTTCGATCGCAGCATGGATAAACAATAACGAGCTTCCGATAGTAAGTGAGCCTTCTTTCGGATACTACGGTAACTTCATTCCCGGGATCCCGATTCCCACACCGTTCTTTATCGCGGTAGCAGTTATGATAGTTACGGCTCTGTTATTAAAATTCACAAACCTTGGTCTGTATGTACAGGCAGTAGGTATAAATGCGAAGTCTTCAAGACTCAACGGTCTTAATCCGACATTCATCAAGTTTTTGACATTTGTTCTGCTCGGCGTATGTGTGGCAGTTGCCGGACTTATCAAAGTCAGCAGACTCTCGACCATCAACTATTCGGTTGTTGCAAAAGATATAGAGATGGATGCCATCCTGGCTGTTGCGCTCGGTGGTAACTCACTCAGCGGTGGTAAGTTTAACATGACAGCATCAATAATAGGTGCGTATGTTATACAGTTCCTGACAACGACTTTGTACAAATTCAATGTAAAATCAACTGCACTTCCTGCATATAAGGCTATAGTTGTCATCCTGCTCGTTGTATTCTCTGCACCTGTTGTAAGAGAGTTTATAAGCACAAAATGGAAGCAGTTAAGAAGTACAGATAAGATCGCAAAGGAGGTGGCTTGATCATGGAAAACAAGACCAAAGAAAAAAGCGGACTCCTTTCAAAGATATCCGGTATGACAGACAGCAATCTGCTTCTTACCATTACTATAGTGGTATTTATCCTGATGTATATCGGAGCAATGGTATTCCTTGGAAAAGGATTCCTTAAACCTCAGGCGTTCTTCAATATACTTAATGAAAATGCGGCACTTATAATACTTTCATGTGGTCTGTCACTTGTTATGATCACAGGCGGTATAGATATCTCAGTCGGTGGTGTTACGGCTCTCGTAACAATGAGCTGTGCAGTATACCTGGATTATCATAACGGTTCGGTAGGAGGAGCAATGCTTCTTGCTCTCGGTATCGGACTTGCATTCGGACTGGTACAGGGATACCTTGTAGCTTACCTTGACATACAGCCTTTCATAGTTACCCTGGCTGGTATGTTCTTTGCAAAAGGTATGACGACCATCATAAATTCAGATCCTTTCAACGTTGCAAACGAGAATTTCGTTGCACTTAAGAACACCAGAGTAAATGTTCCCGGAATGGGAAGTTACAACAAGAAAGGTATCTATGTAAATGCATATGTTGAGATAGGAGTTATAATAGCTATCCTTATCGTTATACTCATGTTCATGATGCTTCGCTGGACAAAGCTCGGCAGATCTTTCTACGCGGTAGGAGGTAACAGACAGTCGGCACTCATGCTTGGTATCAACGTTAAGAGAACAAGATTTTTATCTCAGCTTTTCTGCGGAATACTCGCAGGAATCGGTGGATTTGTTTACTTCCTCCATGTAGGCTCAGGAGCGGCTACAAACGGAGCCGGAGCGGAAATGAACGCTATTGCATCTTCCATAATTGGTGGTACAATGTTAACAGGAGGAGTCGGCAATATCATCGGAACACTGTTCGGAGTACTGTCTTTGAGTACTATTAAGAACATAGTTGCATCTGCAGGTCTGGATCAGGCCTGGTGGACAGGTATTACCGTTGCGGCCATGCTGTGCATCTTCCTGGTTGTTCAGTCTATAGTGGTGGCCCGCAAAAAATAAACTTATGGGAATTCTCAGCCTTATTAATAAAGATGTTAAGGCGGAAAATGAATCAAAGAAGGTAATTATAGCACTGAGAGTCATGTACATCACAGTGCTTATTGCCTTTGCAATAGATCTTGCTTTGGCAGGCGTTGAAGCCTGGATGGCAAGCGGAATTAAGATACTTATATTTGTTTCGGCAAATATTCTTCTTTTTGTGTCAACATATTTTTGTAAAACAAGAACAGCATCGGTTTTATTCATGCTGTTCTTATATTTTTGGATAATAAACTTTATTCCGGTATTCGGATGGAGTGCCGGTCTTCAGAACTATTTTATAATCATTTTGCTTGTATGTTTCTTCGGATCATACGGCAAACCTGTCTATAAGTTCATAACATCCGGATTTGTACTTGTTATCAGGATCATTATCATAATGCTGTTTGGTAAAGTTGAATCCATAGTGGCACACAGCCTTTTGGTGGACAAGCTTATGCAGATAGCAAATATCTCAGCTGTATTCTTGGCGATAATCTATATCTCATATACCTTCAGTAAAGATGAAAAAGAAGCTGAAGAGAAACTGATGAAATATAATGACAGGCTTAAAAAAGAAGCCAATACTGACAGACTCACGGGACTGTCTAACAGAAGAAGAGCGATAGAATATCTTGATGAGATGATCAGTGAGCAAAATGGCAGCCCTATAAGTGTGGCTATGGGTGACATTGACTTCTTTAAGAAGGTAAATGACACATACGGCCATGATATAGGTGACGTGGTCTTAAAGGAAGTTGCAGCACTCATGACACGCATGTGCACAGATGCATTTGTAGCAAGATGGGGCGGTGAGGAATTCCTTATCATTTATAAGGATCATAACGGGGATGAGGCATTTGTCAAACTCGAGGAGTTAAGGAGAGCAATCCAGCGTATGTCGATCACTGCATGCGGACATGAGATAAAGATAACCATGACTTTCGGTCTTTCGGAATACGATTTTGAAAAAGACGGAGAGACAGCGATAAAAGAAGCAGATGACAGACTTTACCAGGGCAAGGAAAACGGAAGGAATCAGGTGGTATATTGATGTATACAAAAAATCAACTCTTGGAAGTTGAGATAACTGATATAACCAATGAAGGAGAAGGTGTAGGTAAGATAGACGGCTACACCTTTTTTATTAAGGATGCGATGATAGGTGACACCGTGCGTTTCATCGTTACGAAAGTAAAGAAGAATTACGGATACGGAAAGGTAATGGAAATCCTTAAAAGATCTCCGTTCCGTATAGAGGCTCCCTGTGTTCAGGCCAAAAGATGCGGCGGATGTCAGATCCAGGAGATGGCATACGACAGCCAGCTGGTGTTTAAAAGAAATAAGGTTCTAAATAACCTTGTAAGACTCGGTGGATTTGACAGGGATAGGATCGAAAGGATCATGGAGCCTGTCATCGGTATGGACGGGGAACCTTTCAGATACCGTAACAAAGCACAGTTCCCGATAGGTTATAACAAAGAAGGTGAACTTATTGTCGGATTCTATGCCGGAAGGACACATGCGATCATACCGGTATCGGATTGTCTTTTGGGATGTGAAGAAAACAAGGATATACTGGATATCATTCTTGACTGGATGAAACAGTATGATATACCGGCATACGATGAGACATCAAACAAGGGTGTTGTCAGACATGTGCTTATCAGAAAAGGTTTCACAAGCAATGAGATCATGGTATGTATCGTAGTAAATTCTAACCGGCTTCCTCATCAGAATGAACTTATTAATATGCTTGGTTCATATGAAGGATTAAAGAGTATCTCTTACAGTGTCAATAAAGATGACACAAATGTGATAATGGGCGACAACTATCATACGATATTTGGATCTGATACCATTACTGACAGTATCGGTGATCTTAAGTTTAAGATATCCCCGCTGTCATTTTATCAGGTGAATCCCATGCAGACAAAGAAGCTTTATGAGAAAGCTCTTTCCTATGCGGATCTTAACGGTGAGGAAACTGTGTGGGATCTGTATTGCGGTATAGGTACGATCTCACTGTTTTTGGCTCAAAAGGCAAAACAGGTATACGGTGTTGAGATTATCCCTCAGGCTATAGAAGATGCAAAAAACAACGCAAAACTCAATAACTTCACCAATGCTGAATTCTTTGTGGGAAAAGCGGAGGAAGTCACAGACAGAATTTGGAATGAGTATGGGGATAAAAAGGATGATGAGAAAGCTTATGAGATGACTCATCCTGATGTGATCGTTGTCGATCCGCCCCGAAAGGGATGTGATGAACTCTGCATAAACACTATGCTCAAGATGGATCCAAAGCGCATAGTATATGTAAGCTGTGACAGTGCAACTCTGGCAAGAGATCTAAAGTTGCTGTGTGAAGGTGGTTATGAATTAATAAGTGTATGTCCCTGTGATATGTTTCCCAACACCATACATGTTGAGACGGTAGTTCAACTTTCCAAGGGAGATATCGACAGAGACAGCTCGGAGAGAAAAAGTATTGCGAAGACCGATGATATTGGAATGATCAGTGGGTACAACAAAGGGAATAAAGCGCCCGAGACAACAAACGTAAAGATAGATTTCTCCTTGGAGAACCTTGATCTGTCGGAGCTCAGAGGCAAAGCGACATACGAGCAGATAAAGGATTATGTTAGTGAACAGACGGGTTTTCGAGTGTCTACACTATACATTTCTCAGGTGAAGAGAAAATGTGGTCTAGAGGTTGGGGAAAGCTACAACAAGCCCAAGTCAGAAGATGCCAAACAGCCGCAGTGCACACCGGAGAAAGAAGCGGCAATCATGCAGGCACTTAGACATTATGGGATGATTTAAAGGAGATTATGCAAAGGATCATCATTGAGTGCGCAGATTAATGATCTGAGCTTGAAGATGAGTGTATTTGTCTGGGAAGGTGGGAATAAAA
>JAFZRZ010000021.1 GCA_017619635.1 Lachnospiraceae bacterium
AGCCAATCCTGCTGCATCATCTGCTGCACGGTTGATCTTATAACCTGAAGATAACTTCTCTGTGCTCTTTGCCTGTGTTGCTGTGTTTACTCCCAACATTCTGTTGGAATTCATTGCTGTTAAATTGTGCTGTACTACCATAGTATTTCCTCCTTGAAATCATCACACCTCATCCTTGAGGCGGTTGCTAATCTACTTCACTTACGGCTCGCACATTCCGTTCGCTACGTAGTAGTTACTGCAGGCTTCATCATTGTGCGGATGAATCCACTCTGCTGCTATGTTAGCGACACTTCATCGCTTACACATATTATATCGTACAAATAGTTTAAATGTTAATAGCAATTACAACATAATTTTACATTTTTGTTAGATATCCACTATATAAGCTTGTATTTTTATACATAATACACAAAAACAGAGGCTTACCAAACTTGTAAACCTCTGTTTTTAATGGTTTTATATTTGTATTAATGTTTGCTATCCATGATACTTACAGGCGGAAGATTCATGCCTGACATATTTCTGTAATAGTCATATGCCGCTTTTGAACTTACCCTGTTTTTCTTAATCCCGTTTCTTTGCTTAGCAAAATATGCTTCTATAAGTTTTTTGTTTCTAGCCTCCTGAGCCTGTACCGTAGCACTCAACTCTGTTATTTCAGATATCTTATCCTGGATAAGTTTAATCTTGTCAGAATACTTTTCCTTATTGTTATTGAGTTCTTCCGATATCTCACTATACAATGATTCGAATCCTTCATCAAGCTTTATCAGTCTTTCAATAAGAACATCCTTTTCCTCGATTGCCCCATCAAAACTATCCATATCCGGATCATCCAATTCAAAGGCTTCTCTCTGATCCTCATTGTACTTTTGTATATCCTTAAGGACTTGTATCTTCATATCAAGGCTTTCAGATAATACATCCAAGCTATTCTTCATTAGGCTTTTCCTTTCCGCTGTTGATCCTCATAACCTCTCTCCAAGTATCTCTTACGGAATGAAGGTGTCCATTGACTTCTTTAAGTATATCAACATCCTTTTTCAGATTAGCTTCAACAAGTCTCGTTCCAAGATAAGAATAGATATTTTCAAAATCTTGAGCTACTGCATATTTCATATCAAGCGTTTGTCTGAGATAATCTATTATCCTCTGCGCCTTGATAATGTTTGTATGTGCTTTCTGCACGTCCTTATCTTCTATAGCCTTTTCAGCCACATTGCAAAACTTAATTGCTCCCTCATAAAGCATAAGTGTAAGTTCTGCAGGAGAAGCAGTCATCACCTTGTTGTTATTATACTGTGCATAAGCATTGGGCAGTGCCATTTTATCTTGATCCTCCTAACATAGCGGTTACAGCATTTGTATTACTCTGCATCTTAGCCATTGCGGTTTCCATCTTCGAAAACTTCTTATACCATTTATCTTCGTAATCGTTAAGCTTCTTTTCCATGTCAGCGATCTTACTTGTAAAGTCTGTATACTCAGTTTTCATCTTCTTATCATCAAAGAAGCTTCCAAATGATCTGTATCCATCCACTGACTTAGACATATCAGTCATCTTATCATACAGATTCTGAGATAGCTTTGTGAAGAAGTCAACAACAGTTGAAGGGTCATTTGCTATCATGCTCTTAAGCTTATCAGCATTACCAGAAGTATCCCCATCATCAGGATCTCCATCTATGTGATATGCATTCTTCTCATTATCAGGAGCGTTAAAATATCCAAGCTTTTCTATACCGAAATCACTTAAATACAGCGTCTTTCCACCCACGCTTATACCTGATGACATGATTTCTCTGAGTCCCGAACTAACAGAGCTGAGATTTTCATCTCTTCTTAAAATAGAAGATTTCAACTTATTCTCCCAATCTTCTACTTCTTTGTCACTGAGTGCATACTTCTCATCATCTGTAAGTGGTTCCAACTTACTATCTTCGGCATTATACAGCTTATCCATCTCATTGATAATGCTGTTATATTCCTTAAGGAACTTCTTTACCATATCATAGATACCATCGGTATCATCCTGAGTGGTAACTGTGACCTTTTCTCCATCTTTGGTCTCTTTATTAGCTGTTATCGTAAGACCATTAATCTCGAATGTATTTGTTGAGTTTTTGAATTCTGCATCGTTTAGCTTTATGATAGCGTCCTGAGCTTTTACCTTGGTAGAGCTGTTTCCCTTAAGATTAGTTGCATTCCATTTGGTTGCTGCCTCAGCCTTCTGCTCATCGCTCATAAGTCCAAGAGCAGACAAAGCTTTTGAACTGTTTAAACCGGTTGCATCTATCGAGAATTCACTCGCCTCGCCTGAGTTCTTAGCACTAACAAAGAATCTTTGGCTCTTTTCATCAAAGTTTGCATTGAGTCCGGCATCCTTAAGTTCATTAAGTACATCAGATATTGTTGTATCTGCTGTAAATTCAATATTCTTAGATTCACCGCCTACAGTGAGTTTGAATTTTCCGCTACCATTGATACCAAGATCACTCATCGTTGTAAGCGCAGTATGCCCACCTGACTTACCACTTGTATTGGTAACTTCTCCGCCTGTAAGATAAGCTGTCTTTGCAAGTTGCTTTACCTCAAGAGTCTGTACACTGTTTGTTGCCTTATCGCCGGTAATTATGCTTGCAACACTAGAGTCAGATATCTTTGTGGTCTTTTTTGAATATGCAGAACTAAAACGCATAGTAGAAAGATATTTAGTCTGTAATCCTTTCAGTTTAGTATTTAGATCCTTCCACGCATTCTGCTTGTAATCAAGTTTCTTTTGATTTTTCTTAACAGTATCAACCTTCTTTTGTCTTGCCTCAACAAGCTGGCTGATAATGCTCTCTGTATCCATACCGGACATCAATCCGGATAATCTTGTTCCTGCCATAGGTATCCTCCTTATCTCTTCTCATCAACAAGGATTCCTGCCATCTCCCACATCTTTGCTATCATATCGAGAGTCTTCTCTGGTGGAAGTTCTTTTATTACTTTCTTGGTATCCTTATCTACTATCTTGATAGTTACTCTGTTGGTACCCTCATGTATACCAAATATAGCTTCATTATTTGATGACATCTTATTGATATTCTCAACAGCTTTCTTGATGGCATCATTTTCCGCTTTGGTATTTTCTCTTTCTTGCTCTTCCTTCTTCTTTTCCTGGGTATCACTTTCGGATGCCTTTGCTATCTCCGCAGTTGTCTTATCAATCTTCGGAGTAGCCGAATCAGCCGAGATTACATCCATGTTCTCAGCTTCTCTTTGTGTTGATATAGGTTGAACCCTAACGGTTGACTGCATCTGCATGGCTGTCATGGTTCCGATCGGTTCTACTGCCATATAAGTCACCTCCTTGTGCTTAGTCCCTTTCTAACTTATAAAGTCTACTATATGCCGGGTATGATCACATCCCCAGCACAAATGCTATTTCATGGTTTCAACTAATATATCGGACAAAAATTAATATAATTAACCCTTGTCCGATAACTTTTTGATCTTTATTGATAATATCAATGATCCCTATTTCTTAAAGAAGTCATTCAACGCATTCAAACTATCTGAATTCATAGCCTCTTCATTTTCTTTCTGAATCTGGAGATATACTTCCTTACGATATACAGGAACTTCTTTGGGCGCTGATACCCCAATCTTTATCTGATCGCCCTTCACCTCAAGAACAGTGATCTCTATGTTGTTATTGATGACGATAGCCTCGCCTTTTTTTCTTGATAATGCTAACATATTACGCCTCCTCCTTCATTTTTTTAAGTATTTCATATATAGGGAAGCGTACAGGATACTTATCAGAATCCACTATCACCTGCGCCGCCATACGTGTATCGGCATTTATAACAAAAGGTGCCTGCAGATTGACTGTCATATTCTCGATCTGATTCGGAACTGTTATGGTTACCAATACAAGAGTGTTGTCATCTTTCAGTGTCCCAAGACCTTTTAGTAACTCATCATCTACGGTCGGATTATAATCCGATACTACAGCAAGCGGATCGATAACAGGCATTGCAAAGTTTGTCTCCTGCAAAGACTGCATCCAACGGATACCTCCTGTCGGTCCATTGTCTTCATCGTGAACCAAAGCAAAATCAGTCAGATCGGGAAATCCAACAATCCCCTTAGGGAAGCGTATGATCTTATCTTCTGCTATATCAACTGTGCCAAATATCCTTGTTTCTACTCTCATTGTCCCCAATCCTTTCTTAAATATGTAGTTTTATCAGCTAACTACCATTATTTTACTATATTTACAGATAATTTACCAGCGAAGTCTGTAAGATCTTACCCGTTGCCATTAATGCTGCTTCGTATGCCATATTTGCTCCCTGCAGTTCTATTGCCGCGTCACTCAGATCCACATTTTCATTTTCTGACTGAAGTTCCTCAAAAGAAGTTTTTTGGCTCATAAGTCTGTTTTCAATGAGTTCGAGCTTCTTCATCCTGGTTCCGCATCGTGTTGTTGCATAATTGACATTATCAAGATGTTTCTGCATGTTTGTTATATTACCTTCAAACAGCTTCTGTCTCTTTTCATTAAGATA
Organism: Lachnospiraceae bacterium; assembly: GCA_017619635.1. Lineage (GTDB taxonomy): Bacteria > Bacillota > Clostridia > Lachnospirales > Lachnospiraceae > Colinaster. The sequence goes on from JAFZRZ010000021.1 coordinate 4,563, forward strand.
TGTAAGAGCTTTCTGGGCAGCTTCAAGCTGATCTCTTAAAGTTGCAGTCTTAGCAGCATCATTGCTGTTCTTCTCGACCAGGCCCTTGATATCGGTGATCTTATTCTCAATAACGTTGATCTCTTCAAGAACATTTATAAGATCATCAACATCTCTGCCGATATCATGAGTAAACACCTCATCCGCTGTAGTATTGACTCTGATTGCCTGATTCATACCCACGTCATATTCTATAGCTTGTTTCTCCCTATTTATATCAGTAAGGTATGCTGCGTTATAAACTATATGATTTGCAGGATCTGCATCTGTTTTATCTGTACATGCAAAATAGTGTTCAGGTTTAAGATCCCCAACTACCCAGTTACTCTTCTCATAAGTTATTCTGAACTCACCTTCGTTTATATTTGTAGTAGTTTCGTCATCCTGAAGGTTCATGATCTTCTCATACAGATTCTTTCCTATGAGCAGCTCACCTGTCTCTTTGATCAGAACACATTTGTCTTCATTACCGGGTTGTGTTATCTCTATATACGGATCCGGCGTGTCTGTTTTTGATGCTATGGTTGCTGTTGCACTTATGCTTCCGTCGACTGATGTGATCGTAGGTGCCACTGTTGCAGTCTCATCATCAAGGTTTTTATATGCAAGCCTGATACGGTATACATCATATTCCTTAACAGCTGCCTCCTGTATTGAAGAAGCCGGCGTAGAATCAAAGTTTGCATCAGTGATATTCTCAACACCTGCTGTATCAATTCTTTTGATGGTATCAACAGCATTACTCTCAAGCTGCTCAGTTATAGAATATGTTTTGGTTTCAGCTTTTGTGAACTTCAATGTGCTGTCTGTACGATATCCGGTGAACACAGAGCGTCCTGCATAGTCAGCATTACCGGTGGCGTACACCTCTTCTTTGAGAGATTTGAGTGCATCAAGTATTGTATTTCTGTCAGAAGATGTCAGTTTTTCAGAGGAACCTTTCTGACACTGATCTTTCATGTCGGTTATTACCTCAGTAACACTTGACAAAGCGTCTTCTGTTATCTGCATCCAGCTCTGGGCATCAGGTATATTCTTCTCATAATACTGTGTTACCTGACTTACATTGGTACGCAGTCTTAACGCTCTTATAGCAACGATAGGATCTTCTGAAGGCCTGTTTATCTTCTTTTGCGTTCCCATCTGGTTGGAAAGCTTGTCCTGAAGAACCTTATTGTTGTTTATATTCATTCTTGTATTGTTCTGTATGACTTTTGTGGTTATTCTCATAGTCCTACCTCACTGTGCTAAGATCATACTCCTGTCTGAAGGATCAGTCTGTCATAGACTTCCGTCAGTGTCTGAATCATCTTTGATGCAAGAGTATATGCATTCTGATACTTAACAAGATTTACCGCTTCATCATCGGTATCAACTCCTGATATAGCGGTTCTTTGGTTGTTTATCGATTTTCCTATGTTATCGTAATTATCATAGAAGGTCTGAGCCCTGTTACCGTTAAGAGCTACATCTGAGAGCATACATGTAAGGAATTCACAGGTTGCGGCTCCTCTGTAGCTTGCTATATCACTGTCATTTGTCATATTGATAAAATCAGCTACCAGACTGTAATCATCCACGCCTTCTGCCGGATCCTTTTTTGTCGCGAGCAGATTGGAATTGGTTATAAGGCTCTGATGAACCGTAAAGTTCTTTGCTGTAACTCTATAGTAACTGTCATCTGTATCCTTGATGGTCGCAGTGATATTGTTTCCAAGTTCATCATTGTATTCGCTTGTAACATTTATCTGTGTATTAGTAGTAGGTTCATCACCGGTAAACATCAGCATTCCAGCCTTACCGTCTGATGTGTATCCACTCCTTAAGATCGAATTTACTGCATTAGAGAAGATCCTTACCCACTCATTCATCTGCTGCTGATAGTAAGGTATACCCTGATACTTGACTACGTTACCTATCTCAGCTTCCTTACCCTGTTTGTTACCTGTGACTGTCTCTCCTGTAAACCCTGTATTTATCACAAACTCATATGTGCATTTATTGGTTGTCGCATCATATGAATATGTCCATGAATCATAATAGAACTCCTGATTTCCAAGTGCGATGATACCGCCATTATCTGACATATTTGATTTATCAAGATCCATCAGATAATCAAGATCTGTACTAACCGTAACTATCTGTGTTCCTGTCGACATATCAGGTGTACCTACAGATTCAATGGTTCCTCTGAAGTTCTCTCCGTTGTTACCGTCTCTCATCTGAACAAGTCCCATAAGATCTCCGCCAAGAAGAGGATTGTACAGATTGAACTTATCTCCTACATCTTCCGTGGTCTTATTCGAGATCCAATATACATCATAGAGACCGTCTATATCTGTCTGATTTACTTTCTCGCTGTGGCTAACACTGTTGTTATCACTCTGTCTTGCGATACATTTAAGGTTCTTACTCTCATCAGTATCAACCAGCATATGTCCGCCGGCGATCTTTATGATGTACTGATTGCCGCCTGTTTCTCTGGTAGGATCGTTACTGTCAACGATCGGATATTCACCAACCTCAACACTTACTATCTTTGAAAGATCATCAACAAGAAGAGTTCGTCTGTCTCTGAGTTCATTTGCTCTGCTTCCTGAAAGTTCAATAACGTTTATCTGCTTGTTAAGAGCAGCTATCTCGTCAGCCAGTGAATTTATTGCATCAACCTTAACCTTTATCTCAGCATTGACATCTTTCTGAACAAGTTCCATGTTAACAGCCATGTTGTTGAAATACTGTGTAAGGTTATCAGCAAGACCTACAAACTGAGCTTTGGTAGAATCACTCGCAGGATTCTTCTTAACTTCCTGAAGAGCATCCATCATCTTGTTAAATACTGTGGTGAAACCTTCAGTCGTATCATCATCCTTGAAGTAATCCTCGATCTGAGTCATGTAGTACTGCTTCATGTTGAACTCACCGACTCTTGAATTGTTAGCCCAGTACTTGTTGTCGTAAAAATCGTCATGTATCCTTTCGATCGTGAGAACATCAACACCTGCACCCGCACAACCATATGTGGTAAATGTCCTGATAGCTGCAGCTGCAACCTGATTTACTTCCTGACGGCTGTAACCTTCAGTTTCCGCATTTGCTATGTTATTTGCTGTTGTATTAAGGCCTGCATTTGCACCAAGCAAACCTGTATATGCTATATTAAGTCCAAAAAATTGTGAAGGCATGTATGCTCTCCTTTCTTAGGATATTAAGATCCCAAAGTATTAACGATGTGTTCCAACATCTCATCAACCACGTTGATATATCTTGATGCCGCATTGTATGCGTTTTGGAACTTTATCATATGAGAAAGCTCTTCATCGGTTGAAACACCGATTATCTGCTCTCTTGCATTACTTGTCGCATTGACTGTCTGTTCCTGGTTCTTCAGGATTGATTCATATAGATATCCGGAATTTGCCACCTGGCTTACAAGGTCTGAATAGTAATCAACGAAACTGCTCTTTTTCTTTATATTAATGTTAAGGACATTGTCCTCTTCCATAAATTCAGCTTTAAGCTGTTCCATTGTTGTGAAATCAACGCTTCCGTCAGGAAGAACAAATCCCATCTTGGTAGGCTGCTGTAAAAGCTGCATATTTATCTGTAGATTGTCTGTGCTGTAAAGAGTCTCAGGCACATCAGGATCTTCCGGCATGTATGTACTTCCTGTATATCCGTCTGATGCAATCTTCTGGAATACCTGCAAAGGATTTCCGTTTGCATCCCTTAAATATGTAGAATTCGGATTGATCGCTGTTGCTCTTGCAGCTCCGTCACTTAAAACCTGGTTTATCGTGGTAGCCACGTTGTGTATCAGCTGATCAAACTCAGCCATGATATTCATACAAAGTGACTGTGAAACCGAATTTGTATACCTGCTCTCATCAAGATCAACATATGTTCCCTTGTGATCTCCTCTTGCAAGTAGTGTTGATTTTAGTTTTCCTATATCTGTATCTATATCTGATGATATAAGTCTGTCGAGATCAAAAACTGCTGCCTTCTTGGCTTCTTCAACCGTGTAATATCTGTTTCCGAATGTGTCGAGCTCATACCTTGCATTCTTCTCCCAGAACACATAAGAGAAACCTGTATCAGGATCGGTCTTTGTCATTACCTTGTACGCATAATCTCCTCTTACAAGATCTTCACCTTCCATCTGTATCCAGATAGTAGAGTCCAGATCTTCCGAATAAGATATCGAAGCGATCTTTCCGAGTTCATCTATAAGATGGTTTCTCTCATCTCTAAGGTCGTTGGCTTCCTCAAATCCACCACATTCTATATATCTTATCTCATCGTTAAGATTTTTGATCCGGTCTGCATAATCATTTATAGTGTCAACAAGCTGATTAACCTGTCCGTTAAGACTCTTCTGATAATCAACCAGTCCGTCATAGACTGACTGACCTCTTGAAAGGAACTCTGAACATTTCTCAATAAATAATCCCTGTGTTACCGCACTGCTTGGATCCTTTGCCATCTCCTGAACTGAAACCCAAAGATCATCTATCGCTTCATGGAATGATTCTCCGTTCATCTCATCCAAAAGACTCTGAATCTCATCAAGGACATCCACGCTTACTTCGTAAAATCCCTGTCTGCCTGCTTCTGTCCTGTATGTATTATCCAGGAACACATCACGAACCTGACGGGTTTTTGCATACACGACACCAAGTCCGACTTGTTGGTCGGACACGGCATTTCTGTTTATTGATATTGTATTGTATACATTGGTGGCTTGCATGACCTGCTGGCGTACGTAGCCGGCATTTTCTGCATTAGAAACGTTATGTGCTGTTGTATTGAGTGCGTTCTGACTTGTCTGAAGCCCTGAAACGCCTACATATAAACTACCCATTATAGACATAGGCTTTACCTCACATACAGGGGATTAACTCTTACTATCAAAACGGCCGCTGCTCACTCCCATAACATCTCCGGACGCATACGCGTTCTTTGTGTAATTGGCTGTCTCGGGAGCCGCCTTCATGGCCTGGATTACATTCATATCAAATTGTATGAGCTCGAGTGAACTTTCTATAAGCTGCTTGTTCTGCTCGTTTGACCTTCTCATCTGTTTAATGGTCTCTGAAAGTTTGTCATGCAAAACAGCTAGCTTTTTCTGTTCCTGTGGTCTTGAGCTCAGCAGGGTGATAAGATCGCCCAGCTTTAATGTGTTAACGTCCCTGTTTACTACATTGGCTATATCCTTCATGCACTCCTCACGCTTTTTTTCCACATGAGATAGTCTAGAAAGAATAAGCTGCTCTTCATCCGTGATTTTGCCTAATGCCTCGAGATCGGCGCTGACGATAACCGGTGTCTTCTTTAAAGACAGATCAAGGAGTCTATCGTATTCCTCAGACTCCTGTCCTAAAGTATTAATGAGTTCTTCCATTAAACTTGCCACCGGTTATTCCCCTTTCCCTAGTCATGATCAATCCTTAAGATCATGTTTTCGATCAGATCGCCTTCTCAAAATTTGCGAAAAGTTTTTCCGCCAAGCTGTCACTGTCAACGCTGTAAGTGCCTGCGTCAATCTTACTCTTGATATCCGCTACAAGGTCTTCCCTTACATCAGAAGTTGAGGCTACTGCCTGCTTTGCTGTTCTAAGGTCCTTGCCTATGCTGGAGATCTGCAGTTGATCAGAGAAGCTCTTGGTGGTCTCGCTCTTCACCTGTTTGTTCTTGTTACCCAGGTTATACATGCTCTGTATCTGGGCAAATGCATCTATACGCATATTCGCTCCTCCTGAAAAAAACTTGTATCGGACTTATATAAAACTAAAAGTCCGACACATATTGAACCTTTCGCTTCATAATGTTTATCGGACTTTTATTTAATATCTTTAATACAATTTTCAAAAATTATTGATCAATTTATATTTCTGATGATCTCACGCACCATAAGAATGTTGGTCGGTGTAACGGAAATATCATCAATTCCGTAGTCAACTATCTTTCTTACTATATCTGCATCGGAAGCCATTTCACCACAAATTCCTACAGTACAGTCATTTGCATGAGCGTTGTCGATAGTCAGTTTTATCTGCCTTAATATCGCGTCATGATGCGGGTCGTAATATTTCTGAACTTTGTCATTAGTCCTGTCCACAGCCAGTGTGTACTGACTAAGATCATTGGTGCCTATTGAGAAGAAGTCAACTTCTTTTGCAAGAAGATCACTTATCATGACTGCTGCCGGTGTCTCTATCATGATACCGATCTCACAGTCTCTGTAAGGATATCCTTCATCCGAAAGCTGCTTTTTTACCTTCTCACATATGCTCTTAACTTCCCTAACTTCAGTCACTGAAGTGATCATAGGAAACATTATCGCTATGTTACCAAAATAACTTGCCCTGTATACGGCTCTTAACTGTGTCTCAAACATTTCTCTCTTATCAAGAGAAATACGAATACCTCTGTATCCGAGTGCAGGATTCTCCTCTACACCGGTATCTATGTAAGATACCTGCTTGTCACCGCCTATATCAGCTGTACGTATTATGAATCTCCTGCCGCCAAGACTCTCTGCTATCCTGCGGTACATAACAAACTGTTCTTCTTCGCTCGGAGCTTCGTCTCTTTCCATATACAGATACTCAGATCTGTAGAGTCCTGCTCCCTCTGCATCATTGATCAGAGCAGTAGCTACATCCTTTTCCCCGTTTATATTCGCATAAAGATTTATCTTTCTTCCCGATCCGGTCACAGTCTTTTTCCCTTTCATGACATTTAACAGCTGTTTGTTCTTCATTTCCTTCTTGATCCTGGTGTCATATACTTTAAGTTCCTCATCAGTAGGATCAACTATGAAACGTCCGCTGTAACCGTCAAGAATGGCCATTCTGCCTTCAAACTGTGGTGATACTGTCTCACTGAGCTGGATATTTCCCTGTCCGTCAACATATCCGTAAAGATCAACACCTATCAGTGCCGGTATGTTCAGACTTTTTGAGAGGATAGCTGTATGTGAATTAGCACTCGATTCACTTATCACAAATCCTGCTATATACGTCTTGTCAAGTCTTACTATCTCTCCCGGAGTAAGATCATCAGCCAAGAGTATCACAGGCTCATTATACTTATTGGAATATGCAGATCCTTCAGTCAGGATCTCAATTACCTTATTATATACTTCTCTGACATCCTTTATCCTGTCGCTGATATAGTCATCATCGAGTTTGGACATCATCTTTGCAAAATTGTCTATGGTTATCGCAACTGCGTATTCAGCATTAACCTTTTGTGTCCTTATGATATTGATCACCGATTCTTTGTAATCCATATCCTCAAGAAGGACCATATCTGCTTTAAAAATGGACGCACTTGAACTGCCGACCTCTTCGAGAGCCTTTGCATACAGCCTTTCATATTCATTACCGGCTGTAAGAAGTGCATCCTCGAAGCGCTTGACTTCACCTTCAACATCCTGACACTTGCGTCTTACGACTGTAGTTTCAGTCCTGTCATATATGGCTAGTTTAGCAACGGCATAACCCGCGCATACGCTCTTTCCTTTAAGCTGCATCCCCAATACCTTGCCGACAGTTTTCGCTATCGGTATCTATTTCACATATTTTTCATATAATGCCACATGATCAAAGATCGCACGCCATGCACTGTGTGCATTTCCCGTGGCACATATATATACCGTTCCGTCATCGCCAATGGTATAGCTTACTGCACAGTTGCCCGACTGAACAACATATCCGGTCTTTGCTCCCATGACTTCCGTCTTGGTATACTTGTCTTCAATCCTTCTCATAAACCAGTTCGAGAGTTCTAGCCCTTCGGGATGTTCCTCTGTCGCTGTAGTCACATGCATATGCTCATGAAGCACCTGCCTGCATATATCATTCTCTATGGCAGCCTTCAAGATCATGGACATGTCATAAAGCGTTGTATAATGATCTTCTCCGTAAAGACCTGCGGAGTTTGTAAAATGCGTTCCTGTTAGACCAAGCTCTGCCACCTTGTCATTCATCATCTGAATGAATTTATCTTCGTCACCGGCAACATATCTTTCGAGAGCGTGACAGCATTCTCCGCCAGAAGGCATTATAGCACCATATAAAATATCCTTAACTGGTACTGTCTCTCCGGCTGTAAATCCGGCACAGCTTAAGTCATGTATATATGCAAAATCAGTGTCTTCGAGTGTGATCTCAAACTCATCATCCAAATCCGTGATATGCTCGCAGGCAACAAGGGCTGTCATGACCTTTGTCATGGATGCCGGATTCATCCTGTCTCCACCGTTTCTGGTAACGAGTACTTTTCCGTTTGTCGCATCTATAAGTGTTGCAAACTGACTCTGCACCTCTTCTTCCGTGATGCTTACATCTGCTCCGGCGGTGTCAGGTTTATATCCCTCAAACAATTTAGGACGCTCAACGGTTATGGGAAGCATGTTTTGTATCTCAGGTTCTTTTACGACTGGCTCTTCTATAACGACCGGCACTTCCGGAACCTGGACTTCCATTGCCTGCTCCGGTTCTTCTACCTTATGCTTATCCACAAGTGAACGGATTCCCCATACGATAACAACGATCATCGCTATTATCGCTATCAGTCCTATGACAACAAGCGGTATCATGCGCTTTAACATGGCTCGCATGGCCGCCTGACGTTTTTTCTCTTCCTTCATACGTTCGCGTCTTGCTAAACGCTCCTGATCGTATGATGCATCCATATCGCTATACTCCCCGTATTATAAAAACAGGTAGACAGACGCTACCTGTTTTAATATTGATATTCGCCCGACACATTATTTAGTCTCGTGGTATTCTTTCTCAGTGTTAACGCTCCAGATATTGCTCTTATCCTTTGTGCCATCAAGGATGTTCTTAACTGTCTCAAATGATGTGCACATCGAATGATCGAGGTTGTTATATCTGTGCTGTCCGTTTCTTCCGACACAGTACAGGTTTTCTATACCGCTCAAATACTCAACAAGATCATCCATATGTTCATAAGTGTCAAAGTACGCAGGATAAGCTTTTTTAACTTTTTCCTCGTGGTAGTCGAGCACTTCGCTTCTGTCAGCGATAAGTCCCAGGTTGATCATATCCTTAATGGCAAAGTCAGCGAATTCTTCCTCTGACATGTTCCACCACTCATCATTCTCGTAGCAGAAATACTCAAGTCCTACCCAAACGGTATTCTCAAGGTCTTTTACCATATAAGGAGACCAGTTATTGTATATCTGGAATCTTCCCATCTGAATACCCTTATCGTGAACATACACCCAGTTATCCGGAATGATGTTTCCGATGGTCTTCATCTTGGTCTTATTCTGTAATAGTAACTTCGGAACCAGTACACCAAGTGTAATATAATCTCTGTATGGCAGTCCCGCAGCTATATCAGCATACTGTTTGGGCACATCATTCATCCCTGCTACAAGGTCTTTTACAGGCATGCTTGATATTACGTAGTCGCCCTCAAACACTTCTTCTTTGCCATCGTGAATAACTCTTACTCCTGTAAGTCTGTTATTCTCATCCTTGATCACTCCAACCACCTGATGGTTCTTAAGTATCTTTCCTCCGCGCTTTTCAATTTCAGATGCCGTAACATCCCATAATTGTCCGGGCCCGAGTTTCGGATATTTGAATTCTTCTATGAGAGATGTCTCAACCTTACGGTTTTCTTTTCCCGGAAGAACTTTTCCGAACATATCCTTAACTATTGCTACTATGGAAAGACCTTTTACTCTCTGGCTTCCCCAGTCAGGAGCTATAACACTCGGGTGTCTCCCCCAGAGGTTTTCTGTATATCTTTCAAAGAACATGCTGTAAAGTTTTTTACCGAATCTGTTAATGTAAAAATCTTCCAGACTGTTTTCTTTTCTCTTATGTATGATACTCGCAAGATAACTGAATCCGACCTGCATGGTCGTAATAAATCCCATGTTTGTGATGGTCTCTAACTTCAGTGATATCGGATAATCAAAGAACTTCCTGTTAAAAAAAATCCTTGATACTCTTCTTCTCGTGAGCATTGTCCTGTCTTCATTTTCGGGATCGGGACCTTTATCAGCAAGCGGAACCTTGATATCCAGAGTCTTATAGTCATACGCCGGAGCAGCCTGCATGGGCAGCATCTTGTTCCACCACTCATTTACTTCGGGAACTTTGGAGAAGAATCTGTGTCCTCCCATATCCATCCTGTTTCCTTTGTAGGTGACAGTCTTGGATATACCTCCCATATGCTCGCTTTCTTCGAAAACCGTAACTTCTATATCATCGGTTTTTTCCAACAATTCATACGCTGCTGTAAGTCCCGCAGGACCCGCACCGATTATCAATGCTTTTTTCATTGTAGCCTCATTATATCAGTGTTGTAGCTGTTCAATCACAATCTATGTAAGTATATCATAATCCCGTAGTTATCTCAACCGTATGGACTCCCCACATACATATCCAAATCTTAAGATTTCTCAAGTTATGCTGCCTGTTCTTTCATATCTTTGTATTTTATACGAGCTACAGTGAACACGCATATCATGTGTACTAAAAATGTGATCGACCATGATATAGGATACGACGAATATAGGACTTCAGGTGTATGGTGATAAGCAAAATAGGTCATGATCCAAATGATACGAAAACCGCACGCTCCCATCAAAGATACCGCCATAGGCATTATAGAAAATCCCATGCCCCTTAAACTGCCCACTACAACATCCATTACGCCGCAAAGAAAATATGTAGGAAAAATGATAGCCATTCTTCTGAGTCCGAAGGCTATAACATCAGCATCTTTGGAGTATATTCCTATAAGCTGTTTTCCGAAATACCAGCCTGTAAGTCCCATTCCAAGTCCGGTTACAGTTACACAAAACAGACAGTAAACCAAAACCTTTTGAACTCTTTTTATCTTCCTGGCTCCCATGTTCTGACCTGTAAAGCTGAGTGCCGTCTGATGGAATGAATTCATCGAGTTATAAACAAAACCCTCAAGATTGCATGTAGCTGTATTTCCCGCAACCGCTATAGCACCAAATGAGTTGACGCTTGATTGAATAAGAACATTTGATATTGAGAAGATCGCGCCCTGAAAGCCTGCAGGAAGTCCTACTCTTGCTATTCTTAAAGCCTCTGAGGGATCAAAGCCGAGTTCTGAAATGGCAAGCTTGCAGGGACCTTCGTTTTTAATAAGACATTTCACTATCATCACTGCACTCACAGCCTGTGAAATGATCGTTGCCCATGCAACTCCTCTGACACCCATAGAAAACCTAAGGACAAACACAAGATTCAGGATAACATTTATCACTCCAGCAACAGTCAGATAATAAAGCGGCCTTTTGGTATCGCCGACAGCCCTGAGTATTGCAGCTCCGAAATTATAAAGAAGCATTACCGGCATTCCGAGAAAATATATCTTCATATAACTTGCGGAAAGAGGGAGTATATCTTCGGGTGTCCCCATGAGCTCAAGCATGGGAGAAGAAGCCACCTGCCCTATGATCAAAAGCACAAAACCACATATTATGCTTAGGGTGATGGCTGTGTGAAGTGACTTTGATAATTCTTTGAACCTGCCTGCCCCGTAATAATGTGCTATCGCCACATTAGCACCAACAGAAAGGCCCATGAACACATTTATCAAAAGATTAATAAGAGAGCTGGTTGCCCCTACGGCCCCCAGCGCATTACTTCCGGCATATCTGCCTACTACGACCATGTCAGCTGTGTTAAACAAAAGCTGAAGTATACCTGCTGCCATAAGAGGCAGAGTATACCTTATTATCTTGCCGAACAGTGGCCCGTTGCACATATCTATCTCATATCTGTTAGCCATCTGTTTCACCTTTCAAAAATCAAAATGATCATTTAAGCGATCCCACTATCGCATTGAATATAGCAACGTATGTGTTGGTATCATAGTGAAGACCGTCCACCATAGTGTATCCGTTATTTACCAAAAACGAATGGGTATCTATCCATTTTACTCCCGATAGCTGTCCCGGAAGAGTCGCATTGAAAGCTTCCACCTCTTCCTCTGTCCTGTAAGGATTTTCTGTTACGGGATTTACTGATACATAATATGTCTTTGCTCCGCGTGCTGCCCACTCTGCTGCTTTTGCATTAACCAGGGCGGCGTAATTATATATGTTATCAGTATCATTTACTCCTAAGCAGATGACAACTTTTGTGCCTTTTCCTATACATGCATCAGCCTGGCCGACTGCCTTATTGGAAAACCATTCGTATCCTTTTGCATTCTCACAGATCCACGAACTGTTTCCTCCGCCAACAGCTGCCTGCATCTGAACACATCTCGAATCACCTATGAACAGTATTCCTGCTGGAGCAGCTACAGGCTGTGGGGGCACTGCCTGAGTCTGTTGCTGGGTATTATCCTGAACCTGATTTGTCTGTTCAGCTTTTTGCTTTTCAATAGCTGCAAGCGCTGCCGCTTCCTGCTCTGCTCTTAGGGCCTCAAGATCGATCTTATCTTCTCCCAGATAACTGTTGCTTACAAAAGCTTTTCCCTTACCATTTTCAACAAGATACCATCCATCAGTACCAAATCGTCCCAGAACCCTGACCTCTGTATTGGTCTTTATATTTCCCACACCTTCATAATCTGTAGAAGGACCTGTACGCATATTGACATTGGTCTGTGCATACATTATCTTTGCTTCGTCAAACATGGTTACCTTTGCCATATCGACTTTAGTTGAGATACCGTCCTCATTAGTCAAAGCAGCTACTTCCTCAGCTCCCGACTCTGTGGTCTTTGCACCGGATGCAGTGACCGCAGTTTTGGCACCTGACTCTGTTGTATCAGCCTTGCCTGATGCACTTATCGCATCTGCTGAAGACTTAACATCATTTTTTTCTGTTTCTTTATCCAATGCTTCCTCAACTTTTTCTTCTGTTCCAACTCCCGATTCTGTTGTGACAGCAATATTATCTTCCTGAGAAACCTCAACATTATTTGAACATGCTGTCAGACATACAGCCATACCAACGCATAATGCTAATGTAACTAACTTTTTCATTCCCTAATCTCCGATTTATTATCCCTCAATATTATTTCTGAGCGGTTATCTTTTTAACGAGCCTTGTGCACCACCACTCTATACAAAATCCTATGGCAACACTGACAAACAGTGTTATAAGCCCCGCGATTACGCTTCCCTTAAAATAACTCCAATCTTCTTTATATGCCACAAACTTCCAGAACATCCTGGTATGTAACAGATAGATAAACAGTGAATATCGTCCAAGTGCAGGCAAAACAAATCCTCCTGCCTTCATCTGTACCGCAAGCCCAAGCGTCATGACCGTAAAGCACATGCTTGCAGCCATATGTGAACTCATTGTCCCTGAATGCACATGCCAGAAAGCACATATGACCATTAAAGAAAAACCTATCAGTGCAAGATTTACTCTTATAATGGTATCTTTTAACTGATCCTTATATTCTTTTTCAAGAGAGGCCGCATAAACTCCTATGAGAAATGCTCCGTTTGACAATTCCCAAAATGGTACCTGACCCTTCACATACAGAAAATATGTAAATGCTATCACTCCAACAGTCAGAGTGATCTCTTTAAACTTTCCGATCTTATAAAAGACCATAAACATTATATACAGTGCAAATAAAACGCACATATACCAATAGTCATAACCTATCAACAGCTTGATCACAGCCATGCCACTGTCAACACTCTTGTCAATAATGGCAAAGAAACCAACTATAAGTATATATGGCACGTAGCTGTTCATTACCCTCTTTATAACAAACTGTTTGTCTATGCCGTTTTTCTCGTATGACTTAACCAGTCCGTACCCCGATAAGAGGAGGAACACATCCACACCATACACTCCCCAGGTGGATACCCATGCTCTCCACGTCTCATTAAACGGTTCAGCATACATCCATCCCGCATAATGCGATCCAATCACCATGAGTATGGCGATTCCCCTGAAGACCTTTGAAATTTTACTATCTATCATTTAACTCCCCTAAAATTTGAAATAACCGGCAATGTTATAGAACAGTTGTCTGTTATCATTTTCAAGACATACAACACTTGCAGAAGATATGAATGTCATAAAAGCATAAGCAATTGCAATGACAAAACAAATGTATGCAAACCTTGAAACAATTCCGTAATCTACGATATGACGGCTCCTGTCCAGATACATCATCCACATCAGTGATGCCGCCAGTATAAAAGCAGGTGCAAAATCACAGGTATACCTGTACAAAACTCCTGCACAGTTTGCATCAAAGCCCGCTATTATAACAGCACAGATCACAAGGAAGATAACTATCATCCTTACAGGTTTACCTGCCTTCTTAAGTCCTGTAAAAAGTCCCATCCACAAAGAATACAGCATCGCGTTGGCCACCAGTATACCGCCGTACGTGTATTCATATAAAAATCTTCCCATGTAATTTCCGTCAACTCTGGAAGCTTCCAAGAACGGATAATCCGTGTTGATGACAGCCTGCTGGAACAGGTAACAATACAGACTCCTTAAAAGCCTGTTCATATTGAAACCTCTGTGGTTCATATCATTGGTCGTAAGCGAATATGTCGCTCCGAAATCAAGAATATTTCCAAACCTCGCATAGTTATAAAGGCATACCGGTATCGCTACTATGACATAAGGAAGACAGAAACACAGTGTCTCTATCAGGCTTTTTTTTGTAAACAGCTTTCTGTTCTTAAAGCCATCCTCAAAAATAAACAATATTATCCCTATACCGGAGATGATCAGAAGCTGCGGTCTGCATCCCGCAACAAGTGCCATCGCAAAAGATCCTCCGGCAAGATAGATTCTTTTTAGCAGATTCTTTTCAGTATTTATAGCTGCAAGCCAAAGTCCTATACCGATAAAGGTGAATGCCACCGCACTCAGTATCGGCACGTTGTATATATCCGATCTTGCTGTAAGATATACAAAATTTGCAGTCAGTAAAGTGCATCCGCAGATCATTAAATAAAAAATATACGGAAGACTTCCCACATACCTTTTCACAAGTCCTGATATACTCAGGAATACTCCTGCCGTTAACATCAAATAAAGTAAAAACATCACCTTATGATTTGGCAGATCCACACCCTTTATCCTGTAATATGGAAAATAGAATAACATTTCAGGTACTATACCGAAATATACATAGTAGTGTCCGTTGTAGAACGCAT
This sequence comes from Lachnospiraceae bacterium, assembly GCA_017619635.1. GTDB lineage: Bacteria > Bacillota > Clostridia > Lachnospirales > Lachnospiraceae > Colinaster. The sequence goes on from JAFZRZ010000021.1 coordinate 19,789, forward strand.
AATCCATTGAATAGGGTATTCCTTCAGCCTGCAAAGCAATGGTATCGTATGGATTTTCTGCCTCCATAAGTGCAGGCTCAACATACTGCCCTTCCAGATATACCCTGCCTTCTGAAAGATTCCTTGCCAACTCCTGATACTGGCTGTGATGAGGCCAGGGATTGTTCATTAGAACCTTATCAGCTTTGGATACAAATGATCCGATCAATATGAATCCTATTATGAATGCAGCTGTAACCCATTTCTGCCACCCTTTTTTCTCATCCAGATACATCTCGTGAATAAAAGAATGAGTGCAGATCATATATCCGAGCCATAAAAGCGCAAATAAGATCATAACGCGGATAGGTTTTATATCCATCGGGATATGCGCATTTGCTTTAATACTATTGATATGAGCTGTACACCCCTCATCCACTCTTACCTTGACCTGGATCGTCTTCACATCATCGAATGAGTATATATTGCTAAATCCTGATCTTTTTATACCGTTGCAGACCGTGTACTCCGGTGTGCCGTACTCGTATTTGTCACCTTCGTCTGTGAGAATAACAGATACATAAGCAAGATCATGATTTTCAACATTCAGATCAACATCAACATTCTTTACGGGACCGTTGATATCAAAAACTTCCGTATAAAAAGTAAGCTCCTCTCCGGTCGCCACATTTTCAGCCAGCGTGACCGTATCGGAAGCCATACTTCTCCATGTTGAAAAATTAAATGCAAAGATCTCAAGAAAAGCGGTTATGATGAATATGATAAGAGTTGCTTTTACATTCTTTTTCATATCTACTTTCTTCTAAGTGACTGTCTTGCTCCATGCATCTCTCTGCCGGCGAGTATATCTGCCACAGCATCCATTCTAAGTCCGGCATCTATGAAGTCACAATACTTACAGAAAGGCCAGTTCTGCCTTCCATCCTTAATCTTCTCTCTTAACTGTTTATACGCATCTGAATTCCATGCTTCTTTGATCGGAACAGTCTTAAGATCTGCCATATTTGTTACTTCAAAGTTATCACAACAGCATATTCCCATTCTTCCGTCAGGGAAGATAAACACATCCGTAAAAGGCATAAGACATGTTTCTGTTATTATCTTAGTCTCATTTTTCTTATTGGGAGCACTTCCCGCACGATTTGTAAGAACCGCTTCCATGTATCTCATCTGAATAAGGATCTCAACATCTTTGAATTCCTCCGGATGAGCTTTGGCATATTCGTAGATCTCCTCAACATTCTTGTGGAGTTTCATATCCATGCAGTAATTGTTGATTATCAGCTGGTCAACGTAAGGTGCCACTTCCTTAACCTTGTCTATAGTAAGGATAAGACCATTGGTTGACATGAACAAAAATGCCTCAGGCAATTTTTCACGGCAATACTTATGAAACTCTATTATACGTGTGTCAAGCAAAGGCTCATTGTTTCCGTAAAGTGTAAGATGTCCTTTGTATCCCCAATCAGCCAGCTGATCTATTATGCTGTAAAACAGATCGTCTTCCATACGGCAGTACGGCCTCTTTTCAGCATTTTTGTTAGCTGTACAGAATGCACATGTGGAATTACATCTGTTTATTGTCTCCAGATTGACTATTAAAGGCTGAGGCGGTTCCTCCTTGCTCATAAAATAGTCTATATATCCCTTCTGAGATTTTGCTCTGCTGGCAAACTGAAGTTTAAGATACATATTTGAACTTAGCATAGGAAAACGCTTCTGCATCTCCCAGCCGAATCTTCCCATAAAGTTATGTAATTTGACTGACATAATAACTCCCTGTAATTCTGTTTATTAATACTTCTTTGTGTGCAACCACTCGGCAAGTTCCTTAAAATACTTCTCAACTGCCGGTCCTGCTCCGTTAGGGAATCCCACGTTTACGAAATCTCCATCCTGAAATGCCACTTCAAGTGCCTGCTTATCTCCACCTTCTATAGTGACTTTTCCGGGCGCTTCCCTGTATTTTTTGATCGTTGTCGAAACAGTATACTGTTCAAGTATGTCCATAACATCATCGAGTCTCGACATATTTATCGGCTCATCCACACAGGTTATTGTTCCGTCTTCTGACGGATACCAGCAGCTAAACAAGAGTGTTTCTTTGTCTGTAACATACATTTCAAACCTATAACTCTCATTCTCATCCTCTGCCTGATTTCTGAGCACGATAGATTTTATAGCATTAGGATCGACTTTTTTCTTTGTATTCTCATCGGTCTTTGTATACGGATTGTCAGCTTCGACAGGCTGAACTTCTTCCACTGTATCCTTTGCTCCCATGCTGTCCCAGTCTCTGGCATCTTTGATGGCATTATTGAATATAATACCTACTCCGATCACCACCACGCCCAAGATAACAAGCATGATCAATAAAACTTTTTTTGTTGTTTCGTCCATTAATATCCCACCTTATCTTTTCAAATGATTTATCTGATCAACGGCTTATTATGTTCTTAATGCCATCGCATATAGTACGTGCGACTTTCGGATTATTCATAGTATAAAGATGTATACCGTCCACTCCGTTTGTAATAAGATCGATGATCTGACTGAGTGCATAAGCCATACCTGCATCATACATGGCATCCTTATTGTCACCGTATTTATCTATTATCTTTTTAAACCTCTCCGGAAGCTTTGCTCCACAGGTCGTAACCATTCTCTGAATCTGAGCCGCCTTTATAGCAGGCATAACTCCCGGTGTTATAGGTACATCAATACCGGATATCCTGGCATCTTCTTCAAATGAATAGAAATTACTGTTATCAAAAAATAACTGCGACAGTAATACCTCTGCTCCTGCATCAACCTTTTTCTTGAGATATCTCATCTCAGATACATGATCTGGACTGTCAGGATGATCTTCCGGATAACATGCACCCGCTATACAAAAATCGGTCCTTGGTCTCAAATACTCTATGAGTTCAGATGCATGGTTGAACACGCCTTTGGATGCCGCATTGGGATTCTCATCTCCTCTTAGCGCCAGGATATTCTCTATCCCGGCTTCCGCAAGTCTTTTTGCAAACTCATCTATCTCATATTCATCATAAGCAAGTCCCGTAAGATGTGCAACAGGCTCGATATGATATACTTCCTTAATCTTACGCGCCAGATCTATGGTCTTGTTGTTGTTTGAACTTCCGCCCGCACCAAATGTGACGCTTATATAATCCGGCTTAAGTTCGCTGAGTATATCAAGCGTTGGTTCAATGTCTCTTAACTCCTCATCCTTCTTTGGAGGGAATATCTCAAAAGACAGAACTCCCTTGCCCTTATTCTTATATATATCCGATATTTTCATCAGTATCTCCTGTGAAATATTATTACCAAAACATTATTTCTATTATAGTGTATATTGCACAAAAATGCTATAATTATTTGGATATGAAAAGATTAGGATACTTCGATACGGTAAAGGGAATAGGTATTCTTTTGGTGGTACTTGGACATGCCACCTTTGTTAATGAACGCATTTTGACATTTATATGTGCTTTTCATATGCCCCTTTTCTTTATAGTATCAGGTATGCTCATAGCTTACAAAGAAGAACAATCCGCATCTTTTAAAGATATTTTTTACAGAAAGCTCAAAAGCATCATCATACCCTATCTGTGCTTCAGTATCTGTTACACTGTCATAGATATATTAAGCGTTTACTTCAATCAGATCTCGCTTAATGACTTAAAGATAAATCTTATCTGCACCGGTTCTTTCGCCGGAAGCGGTCCGTTATGGTTCTTACCGACACTTTTCATATGTGAGATGATCTTCCATGTTTTATTAAAAAAAGCTGGATTAAGATCCGGGATCATGATCAGTCTTATCATAAGCCTGACCGGTTATGTGATCTGGCGTTTCTTTGAGCCATTTTATACCGCTTCTAAACTGGATCTTACAAAATACTTTTTACTCAATTTTGCATTTATTATAATTAGAAGTATGATATGTCTGGTATTTTTGTCATTATCATATGTTCTGTTCAAACTTGTATCCACAGATGATAATATTCTATCAAACAGATCTGTTCAGGCAATATCAGGTATAGCTTTACTAGCTTCCTGCGCTGTACTTTCAGCATCAAATACAAACATAGACATACACAACATGGACTACGGAAACATTGTCCTGTTTCTCCTAAATGCTTTTTGCGGATCTGTGGGACTTATTCTATTGTGCAGATCTCTGCCGGAGATAAGAGTTCTTAATATAATACGATTTTGGGGAAAGAACTCTCTTATAATAATGGCGACACACCTTAACTTTTACATTCTCTTTTTGGGTAATGTCATCGCATATAAGATCAATCCTTATATCACACATGCAAAAGAATATGTACTCCTGTTCAACATCATGCTTGTTACGATGATCGTTGAAACTTTACTGATATTCCTGATAAACCGTTACGTACCATGGATAGCAGGAAGATCACATAAATAAACACATTATAAAACAGGTCCCTGTCGGATGTTTAATCCATCCATTCGGGACCTGTTATTATTTATGCTTTAAAGCATTCGTTATGATCGTATTAAACTATCAGGAAGAACTTGATAAGGAAGATAGCTGAGATCACATATGTAAGTACAGATACCTTCTTTGCTTCTCCCTTAAGTACACAGATCAGTGTATAAGAGATAAGTGCAAGTCCGATACCATGTCCGATAGAACTTGATATAGGCATTGCTATCAACATGATAGCAACCGGAAGCCCCTGCTCGATATCATCAAAATCTACCTTCTTAAGTCCGCATAACATCAGATATCCTACATATATCAAAGCTGCACTTGTTGCCGGCGGAGGAATTACTGCTGCTATAGGAGCAAGGAACATACATGCAAGGAAAAGTATTCCTGTAACCAAAGCTGTGAGTCCTGTGCGTCCACCTGCCTCTACACCTGAAGCTGACTCTACGAATGTTGTAACTGTTGAAGTACCTGTACATGATCCAACAACTGTACCTACGGCATCAGAAAGAAGAGCCTCTCTCATGTTAGGCATGTTGCCGTCCTTATCTACCATACCTGCTCTTGAAGCAGTACCTACAAGGGTTCCTATGGTATCAAACATATCTATGATACAGAAGGTTATTACAAGTGTGATCACTGTAAACCAACCGATCTGTAAAAGTGTAGAGAAATTAAATTTGAACAATGTGGTCTCTGCCATATCAGCGAAAGGCGGAACAAAGCTTGCTGTCTTAAGTGATTCGAAAGGATTTGTTGCAAAGCATACTGCCTCACCTACCCAATATACAACAGAAGCGATGAGCATACCGATAAGAACCGAACCCTTAACACCTTTGTGACTGAGTGTAACGATCGCAAACAGACCAACAAACATGGTGACTACTGTAAGAACCATCCATCCATATGCGCTACCCATGGTATCCTGAGCATAACTGGGTGTAAGAGCACCGAAGAAATCTCTCATTGCATAGAACGGACCACCTGTCTCAGAATACTGTCCTGCATTGGATCCAACACCGATGTTTAAGAGCATCAGACCGATCGCAGGAGCGATACCGAGTCTTATACCGAGCGGTATACCTTCAACGATCTTTTCTCTTATATTGAGAACCGAAAGGATAATGAATACAATACCTTCGATAAGCACAATACAAAGAGCTGCCTGGAATGATTCCGTGTAACCAAGACCGGTTATTCCAACTATATTGGCAACTACAACAGCAAAGAAACTGTTAAGTCCCATACCTGGAGCCATGGCAAAAGGCTTGTTTGCAAGTAAAGCCATGCAGATACAGCCGATACCTGATGATATAACGGTTGCCAGGAATACACCATTCCACAGTGAACTTCCAACGTCAAAATTGGTAAGCAGGTTCGGGTTCAGGGCTATGATGTAAGCCATGGTCATGAAAGTTGTAAGACCTGCTATGATCTCAGTCCTGACGGTAGTGTTGTTTTCGTTCAGCTTAAATTTTTTCTCCATCACTTTTTCTCCTCCTTTGGTCAAATTAAGCTAAAAAAATTATAGCACCATCCGCACAATATAAAAAGAGCGTAATTGCATATTCATATGCTATCACGCTCAAAATTTCTTATTCTCTTATCTATATTATCTCTGTACTCTTCCGCTTCCGTCTCCACCCATGAGGTTTTCAACTTCAGACCTGGTAACATGGTTGAAATCACCCGGTATGGTATGTTTAAGAGCTGATGCTGCCACACCAAATTCCAATGCTTCTTTCATGCTTCTTTCATCCAAAAGTCCGCATATAACTCCGGCTGCAAATGAATCTCCTCCTCCCACTCTGTCAACAATGGGAGTAACAGAATAAGTCTTCGAATGATAAAACTCTCTGGTCTTTCCATCCATGATACATGCAGACCATCCATTGTTTGAAGCAGAGTAAGACTGCCTCAAAGAACTGATGATATACTTAAATCCGAATGCATCGGCCATGGCGTTAAAGACTTCCTCGTATCCTGCCAGATTGAGCTCACCTTTTGTCACATCTGTGTTTGATGCTTTAAATCCCAGAACCTTTTCCGCGTCTTCCTCATTTCCTATGCACACATCCACATACTGCATAAGATCTGTCATAACACTCTTTGCTTTTTCCGAAGTCCAGAGTTTTTTTCTGAAATTAAGATCTACCGATACAGTCACTCCTGCTTGCTTTGCTACTATCAGAGCCTGTTTTGCAAGCGCAGCCGCACTGTCGCTTATAGCCGGTGTGATTCCTGTGAAATGAAACCAGTCAGCATCTTCAAATATCTTTTCAAAATCAAATTTGTCCGGTGAAACCGTTGCAATGGAGCTTCCCGCCCTGTCATAGATGACATTGCTCGCACGCATAGCTGAACCCGATTCCAAAAAATATATCCCGAGCCTGTCACCGCATTTTGCGATGTATTTGGTTCCCACATTGTATTTTCTGAGTGCTGCAACCGCACATTCACCTATAGCCTGATCCGGAACCGCTGTCACAAACTCCGTATCATATCCGAAATTCGCAAGTGAGACTGCGACATTTGCCTCCCCTCCGCCATAACATACATCAAACTCATCAGCCTGGATGAATCTTTCGTTATTCAGAGTAGAGAGTCTTAACATGATCTCTCCCAAAGTTATTATCTTTTTACTCATGGTCACATTTCAATGCAGTTTATACTGCATATCTCCTTCCCAATACATTCAATGAATCCTGTTATCTGCCAAGGATCGAAGAAGCAAGATCTACTGCTTCCTTTGTAAGTTCTCTTATCTTATCAAAATCACCGGCATCTATCAGATCTGCCTTTACCATCCAGCTTCCGCCACATGCAGCGATCTTACCAAATGACAGATACTGTTCAAGATTCTTAGCATTTATACCGCCTGTCGGCATGAACCTCACACTCGTATAAGGTGCTGACATGGCTTTTATCATCGCAATGCCTCCCGCCTGTTCAGCAGGGAAGAATTTAAGCACCTCAAGTCCTCTTTTTACGCCTTGAGCAACTTCTGACGGAGTCATGCATCCAGGAACGACAGGTATATCTTTTTTAATACAATAATCAACTATCTCGGGATCAAATCCGGGGCTTACTATAAACTTAGCTCCTGCCCTAACTGCTCTGTCAACCTGTTCTGTAGTAAGAACAGTTCCTGCTCCCACCATCATATCGGGATATTCACTTGCCATTATGCGTATAGACTCTTCCGCGGCATCAGTCCTGAATGTGACCTCTGCACATTTAAGTCCGCCTTCACACAATGCTTTGGCCAAAGGCTTTGCATCTTCGGCTCTGTTAAGGACCACAACGGGTATGATGTGATATCCACATAATTCATCTAAAATCTTATTCATAACACTCACCAGCTCATAAGTTCTTTCATCTTGTCATACAGTCTCTTTGCGGCTTCTTTTTTGGTCTGAGGATGCAGTTCATATGTGAATCCAAGATCGTATATATCTGCTATCGTACTGTTGGATATCCTGGCTGCTGCTCTTTCCTGGGCAAGTCTTAAGTTGTCCCACTCTGTGGTGTCCCCGTGACTGTCTTCTCCTCCAAACATAGGCAATTCCACGAATCCGAATGCAAGATCATCGTTAAAGAGTTCTCTTAAGCAGTCAACCATCTCGATCATAAGATACTCATATTCCCAGGCATGAGTACAGTTGCTTTCTCCCTGATAAAAGATAACAGCTGAAAATCTCAGATTTTTCAAAGGATATACCATCCTGTTGTACTGGGCGGTCGGCTTCCATGTGAAGAACGTTATATCCTCAAATTCCTCATAGCATCCGTCCTTTTCTGAATAAGTGGTCCCACCTATCCTAAACTGCCACTTGCCCTCTAAACTTATCTTTTCATCTCCAAGAGCAAGATAGTAAGGCATCTCTGGAACAAATCCACCGCTTCTTGCATTAGCCACGATACGAACAGTGATCGTATTTAACCCGGCATGAAGAACACCTGCGGGTATCATATATCTTCTCGGCGGATAACGATAAAGCGTTTCACCAACCTTTATTCCATTTACATATGTATCATCCGAATCAACAAGAGTACCAAGATATAACTTAACATCCTTTCCTACAAAACTTTCCGGGATATCAACAGTCTTAAGCACCCATACACTGCCTCTTAAAGTTTCTAACTCTTTATTCTCTGTAAGGTCTTCCCATCTGCCGGGAGCATTAACATATCTAACTTCTTCGCCCTCTTCATACAGACTAGTCTTACTTTCCCAATGCTCTTTTAAACCGATGTCCTTACTGTTTAACTTCTCTGTCCAATCAAGCTGGGCTTTCACTTCATCTGCTGAAGTCTTTTCTACCCACGCTTTATCCTTATCCATCTTAAGCTGATTTTCATAACATACCTTGCAGCTGTCATTCTTATTGCAGTCACACTTTGAGATATCCTCTCCGCGTTTAAGTGCCTCTTCTCTTAACAGCTTGCCTACGGATATGACACGTTCCTCACTCAGGTAGGATTCTATATGGGTACCGCCAACTCCTGTCTGAATGAGACCTACAGGCACACCTGTATTCTCCATGTGATACTGAGCAAAGAAAACTCCAAGCGCACTCATCGGGTACAGATTCTCCTGAGTCGCCTCCTGCCAGTTTCCTTCATATAATTCTTCTACAGGTTCTCCGAATGCATATTCCTTAACAACTTCAAAGTAATGTACACTTGGCAGATTCATCCTGCTTATCTCTTCTCCGTGAAGATCCAGACATCTGCACAGCGGTATCTCAATATTTGACTGACCTGCCAAAAGAAATACATCGCCACACATAACGTTACTTATGCTTTTTGCTTCACTATTTCCATCTGCACCGGTCGCCTTGATCTTTATCTCATATGGTCCTCCGACTTTAACAGCAGGAACTGTCGCTTTAAATCTTCCCTCTTTATCGGCGTTGCATACTGACTGCTTACCGTCTATTGTAACTTCAACAACCGAATCAGGCGCACATTCACTGCCCCATATGTAATTCTCTTTGTCTCTTTGAAGGACCATTCCATCACTTATCAAAGCTGAAAGTCTCATACTTTTCCTTACTCCCTTAATAGATCTTTCGACCTTTCTCGTCAGCTATACCACACTTACGATAGAAATAGCTGTTTACTATATCACACCATTCTCTGGCATTCGCAACCTGAAGTTCAAATCTGCGCCTTGTCTCCTTAAAAGCTCTCTCATCTATCCTGCCTTCAAGACTGTCCCATGCAGCCTGCATCTTTTTAGCTTCTTCGTAGCCTTCAAAATGTGTGTCATATATATGCTGAATAACGGTCTTACCACTCTTAAGTATATGCTTATACGGTGTTTTGTGGAAGAATAAAAGCAGTTCCTCCGGAGTTGTTTTGGGATCACCAAACATCTCCTTATTAGGGCTGTTATACTGCAGTGAATACCCTGTTCCTTCAGGCCCTCTCTCTACACCTATACCTTCCCAGTCAGCTCTGTGGTATGTGCCCCATCTGTCATACTCGTAACCGTCAACGCTAGGTCCATAATGATCATGCGGTTTGACCATCCATCCGATTCCTAGAGGAGCTGTGTACTTCTCATATGTCGGCCACGATCCCATAAGTATCCTGGTTATTATATCCTCAGTCTCACCATCTGCATCAGAAAACGTAAGTCTTATCCATTCCCTTGCAATTTCTTCAGCCCCGAGCTTTGTATTCCAGGACAGGCGTCCAAAACCATACAGATTTGCTGCTGCCAGATCATTGCCGGTCCAGTTCTCATCATTACCCGTGTTTGTGACAGCGACCATACCTCCAAGTGATACATTCCTTGCTCTTCCGCTCACAATACCTGCTACCGTCGTATCACTTTCGGGATCATCATTCATATATGTTTCAAATTCCAGAATCTGCTTAAACCATGGTATCAGATAACAAACATCTATCTGATGACCCGTATATTCCTGTGCGATCTGCACTTCCAGCATCTGATTTGTGTTCTTCATACCACCAAACAGAGGTGAAACAGGCTCTCTTGGCTGAAAATCCATGGGTCCGTTCTTGATCTGAAGGATCACATTGTCATCAAATTCGCCATCCAGGGAATGAAAATAATCATAACCTGCTTTTGCACGGTCTGTGGTAAGATCCCTCCAGTCCTGCTGACAGTTATATACAAAACATCTCCATATGATTATACCGCCATATGGCCTTATTGCCTCCGCAAGCATGTTTGCTCCGTCAGCCTGCGTCCTTCCGTATGTGAATGGTCCGGGTCTTCCCTCTGAATCTGCTTTAACAAGAAATCCACCCAGTTTAGGAACTGAAGCATAAACTTCCTTCATCTTATTCTTCCACCAGGCTATTACCTTCTCATCCAGAGGATCCGCACTTTGGGGTTCATACTCTATCGGCATCGCATAATTAAGACTGAGAAACAGTTTTACTCCAAAACACGCAAATATGTCAGACATCTGTCTGACTTTATCTATAAATCTGGGATTCACCAGATCTGTGGCCGCATCTTTAACATTTACATTATTTATTGCTACGGCATTTATTCCCAAAGATGCTATCAGCCTTGCATAATCTCTTGTTCTGTCATTTATGATAACATCATTATTTTCAAAGAAAAAAGAATTACCGGAATATCCTCTCTCGATACTCCCGTCCATGTTGTCCCAGTGGTCAAGCATTCGTATGGGATTTTCAGGTATCTCAGTTATATCGGTATCTCCGTTTAGTGCTCCCGTTCTTACGAGCGCAAGAAAGCGGAATGTCCCGTATATAACAGCTTCGGGAGTAAGCGCCTCAATATATGCCCTGCTTCCCTCGCAATAAATACGGTATCCTTCTTTTCCAAGGGTTCTTTCCTCACTCTTTTTTATAACGATACCCTTGTCAGGAAGAGCTATGTCCACATCGATCGCTCTGCCAAACATTCCTTTTGATGCAAGCGAAAGCTCATCTGATGCAGTGGTTATGACTTCATCCTTCTTAAAACCGTCTACAAAGAGTGTTGTAAAATAATCTTCATATGAAGATACGTTTTTATTTTCATTGTTGTAATCAAGCCAGCACTGAGTCCACATATTTCTTCAATACCTTTCGCACACTTCCGGGTCCCTGCTGCAGTTCATCATATATTTTAAGTATCTTTTCTCCAAGACCGTCTTCAAAAAGATCCACAGCAAATATCTCTTTCTTTTTTAATATATCACGAGCATTAAGACCCCTTACTTCATCGAGCATAGGATCCGGGCTGAGCTCAAATGACTCGCCTGAATCATTGACTCCCAAAAGATATCTGCACCATCCGGCTAAAACAAGAGGTATGAGAGTAAGATCATCAGTACTTAATGAACTACTTGCCCTGTATGCCTTTATTGTCTCACCGAATCTGATAGGCAGTTTCTGTGATGTATCACATGCTATTCTCTGTGGTGTATCAGGCATAAAAGGGTTTGGCAGTCTCTTTTTAAGAACTGCATCCAAAAATTCCTGAGGAGAAAGTACACCCGGATCTACAACAACAGGCATTCCCTCTATATTTCCAAGCTTGGTTACCAGATTCTTTAGATCTTCATCATCCATCTCGTCATGGATCGATGTATAACCGAGCAGGCAACCAAAAATCGCCAATGCGGTATGCAGAGGATTCAAACATGTGCATACCTTCATCTTCTCTGTCTTATCCACAGTTACCCTGTCCGTAAATATGATCCCGCCTTTTTCAAGATCATCCCTGCCGTTAGGGAACAGATCCTCGATCACGAGATATTCTGTCTCTTCTGCATTAACAAACGGTGCAACATATGTGTTCTTGCTTGTGATGACCTGTTCGAGGTCTTCGATACCGTCATCGATAAGCATCTTCTCTATGTTCGAGTCCGGTCTGGGTGTTATCTTGTCTATCATGCTCAAAGGGAATGAAACCTTTGATCTGTCAGACACATAATCAACAAAGCCCTTTTCACATTTTCCCTGTTCTTCCCACTCTTTTGCAAGACCTGCTACAGCCTCAAACAATTTGTCTCCGTTGTGGGAGCAGTTATCCATGCTGACCATGGCTACGGGTAACGCTCCTGCAAGAAAACGCTCATACAAAAGCCTTGTGACCTTGCTCATGTATGCGACCGTCTTATATCCTTTTTCAGTGATAGTAAAACTCACCATCTGTAAAGAAGGTGCTCTAAAGATCTCTTTTAATCTTTCGATCTCTTTCTCATTATCCTCATCAAGGATACATGATTCAGCGACAGAACCTATAACAGTCTTCTTAACTGTACCGTTAGCCTTAAGAGTCACAAGGATGCTCAGATCATCATGTGGTCTGTTCATCTTTTCAATGATCTCATAATCATAACCTTCAGCTACGATAAGGCCTGTGTCGATAATGCCCTTGTTCAACAACTCCTGAACAACATTGGCCTGGAATGCCCTGAAGATATTGCCTGCTCCAAAGTGGATCCACTTGGGTTCTTTCATAGTCTTATCTATGACAGCTTCTCTGTTAAATTCTGGAAGACTATAGCCTTTATCTAGCCATTCCTGTCTGTTTTCTATCCCTGAATTACTAAGTATCATGCTTTCACCTGTTACTCTTTACTATCGCTTCCCAAAGTCCGTTAAGATAAGTTGCCCCTAAAGCTCTGTCGTAGAGACCGTATCCCGGCATTGCAACCTCATCCCAGATCATTCTTCCGTGATCAGGTCTGATAGGGCCTTCGAATCCTATATCATATAAAGCCTTCATGATCTCATACAGATCAAAGCTTCCGTCACTTGATAAGTGAGCAGCTTCCTCAAAATCATCATCCGAATTGAACTTAAGGTTTCTTACATGCGCAAAATGTATCCTTCCCTTAAGAGCCCGGATCATTTCAGGAAGATCATTTTTCCTGTTTGTTCCATATGAACCTGCACAGAAAGTAACTCCGTTATGAGGATCATCAACCATCTTCATCATACGCTGTATGTTTTCAAGATTGATTATTATCCTGGGCAGACCGAATACAGGCCAGGCGGGATCATCCGGATGTATTGCCATATATATGTCATATTCATTACATACAGGCATGATCCTCTCCAGGAAGTATTTCAGATTCTCAAAGAGTTTTTCTTCGTCTATGTCCTTGTATTTCTCAAATAACTCCTTAATGATCGCCATACGCTCAGGTTCCCATCCCGGAAGCACAGATCCGTTTGCATCCTTACTTATCGAATCAAACATAGATTCCGGATCAAGTGCATCTATTGCAGCCTGATTGTATGCCAGCACCGTAGAACCGTCAGCCCGTTTCCTTGCCAGTTCTGTCCTGGTCCAGTCAAATACCGGCATAAAGTTATAGCATACAAGATGTATATCTTCTTCACCGAGATTTTTTAAAGTCTCGATGTAATTGTCAATGTAAATGTCTCTGTCGGGACTGCCTGTCTTTATCGAATCATGAACGTTGACAGACTCTATCCCCGCAATATGAAGTCCTGCTTCTTCAACTTCACGCTTAAGGGCGTGTATCTTTTCTCTTGTCCACACTTCTCCCGGTGTTGTATCGTAAAGCGTGGTTATGACACCGGTCACTCCCGGAATCTGTCTGATCTGCTTCAGACTAACTGTATCAAATCCGGTTCCAAACCATCTGAAAGTCATTTCCATCTCGTCTTACCTCTAAATAGAGCGCTCCACCATGGATGGAGCGCCCATATTTCAGTTCACTTCAAATCACTATTAATTATATTATTCCGGAAGGCTCTCTGAGCTGCCGTAAACTGCTTCCCAAGCAGATGTACGCTCATCAATGATTGCCTGTCCACCAGATGAAAGGTAATCAGCTATAGCGCTGTCCCATGTAGCATCAAAAGCATCTGCGCTTGCTGCAAGAGCTGTATCATAAACTACATCTCTCTTAGAAGAAAGAGCCTCACCCATACCGTCTTCTGCAGAGATAGGAGCAACCTTTACATTCTTCTCGTATCTAGGATTTGTCATAGAAAGCTTAATAGCTGTCTCGACATCAGCGGGATCTACGCCTGCATAGCTGTGTGCCATTGAAAGGCTTGTAAGTGCGTCATCACTGAAGTGAAGACCGTTACATGTAATAGTATAGTCGATGTTCTGACCAGAGTTCATGATAGCATCGCCTTCTGCTGCAATGATCTCGATAGCGCCATCAGGAAGAACGTTGTGTGTAACACCCTCGTCACCCTTCTGGAGATACTCGATATGCTCAGGATCAGAGATCCAGTCAAGGTAAAGCATAGAAGCAAGAGGCTCATCATTTGTTGAAGGGAAGAAGATCTTTCTGTCGCCGGCTTCTGAGATACCGAACTTAAGTGTCTGGCCTGCTGAGTTCTCGAAACAGTCAACTGCTACGTACTTAGCATTGTCGCCAACAAGTCTCTTAAGGTTAGCCTGTATAGAATCATCACCGTTTCTGAAAGGATAATCCCAGTTGTGCTGGAATGCACCAACGTAACCAGCCTTCATCATGTCATCTTCTGTAGCATCGCCAGATCCGTAAAGTGCGAAATCTTTCCAAAGAAGGCCTTCATTGTACCACTTGTTAAGTGTTCTTATAGCTTCTTTTGTTCCGTTTTCTGTAAGCTTTCTGTCATCGAAACCATTTACATAGTACTCTTTGTCAGTGATACTGGGAGAAATCTCAGACTCGATAAGAAGAGCTGCTCTCCAACCTACATCGTAAGATACTGAGAAAGGAACCATCTTCTTTGCATCTTTGCCAAGAAGTGTATCTGCATTATCTCTAAATGCACATATTGTATCATAAAACTCTGCCTTTGTTGTAGGAGCTTTTAAGTTAAGCGCATCAAGCCAGTCCTGACGGATGAATGTAAGGATACGTCTGGGGTTAGCTCTCTTACCTTCGATTGCCCACAATGTGCCATCATTGATATCCTGATCCCAGTAGATGTTAGCTTCACCGAGCCATGACCAGAGATGTGTAAGCTCTGACTCATAATCCTTAACATAATCCTTCATATCAAGAACACCGCCCATTCCTGCGTATGTCTGAATTGTAGGATATGAATATGTAACACAGATGTCAGGTGCTGTACCAGCAGCAAGAAGGTTGTTGATCTCATCAACCTCTGTCCAACGGGGAACAGCTACGAATTCAACTTCTACGTTGTGATCCTCGAGCATACCCTTCTTGATATACTCTGTATACATGTTGTTTGTGGGATCAGAACCACCGTCATTACCACGATCATATACTTCAACAGTGATATGTCTTGTCTCAGCGAACTTACCATCTGTAAGCTCTGAAACTACTGCTGGTTCCGTCTCAGTTGTATCAGCCTGAACAGTTGTGTCTGTTGTAGCTGTAGTGTCAGTTGCAGCAGTTGTATCTGTTGCAGCATCAGTTGATCCACATGCAGCCATAGACATTACCATAGCCGATGTAAGAAGTACGGATAAAACTTTTTTCTTCATTTTTTACCTCCCTATATATTTTGCAAAAAATCTATGAATAACGGTCCGTCCCGTATATTCCGTTAATAAGTATCTGCCAGTAAAACAATGCCTTTATTACTCTTTCACAGCGCCAAGCGTAACTCCATGTATGAAGTACTTCTGAAGGAAAGGATAGATACAGAGTATCGGTATCGTCGAGAACATAACGATCGCCGCTTTAAGCGAATCCGCAAGTCCCGGTGTAGAGAATCCTTCCTGTGTGGCAACTTCAACCGAATTGATGTTGTTTAAGATGTTGTATAACAGAAGCTGCAAAGGATAGAAATCCTTGTTCTTCATATACATAAGTGCATCCGAATAACCATTCCATCTTCCTACCGCATAGAACAATGCCAATGTTGCGAGCACCGGTTTTGAAAGTGGAAGGTATATACTCAACAGGATCTTAAAGAAGCTCGCTCCGTCAATCTCTGCCGATTCTCTGAGAGAATCCGGTATACCATAGAAGAAGCTCCTCATGATGATCATGTTGTATACACTCAGACAGCTGGGTATTATCAATACCAGCGGATTGTCAAGCAGATTCAGCTCCTTCATAAGCAGGTAGTTTGGTATAGTACCTGCATTAAAGAACATCGTTATCGTGATGATGATGTTGAATACTCCTCTGCCTTTTAACTTTTCAAATATAAGAGGATATGCACAAAGCGTTGTCATTGTCAGGGAGAGCAGTGTGCATATGAGTGTGAGCAGTGCTGTCCACACGAACGCTCTTATATACTTAACATCACTGAGCACCGATGAATATGCATCAAAGTTAAATCCCTTGGGTATGAGATATACTTCATGTTTTACAAGGTAATCCGTAGCTGAAAGCGATCTTGCAAGCAGGTTGATCATCGGTATCAGACAAACCGCACTGATGAATATACAGACAATAACGAATACCATGTCAACACGCTTGGTTGCTTTAGATTTAATGGTCCTGGAGATCTCATCGGCTCCGTCTTTTTCTTTTGATTTTCTCTTATCGATCTTGACTTCTTTAGCCATATGTCACCTCCTACCAGATTCCTCGCTCGCCAAGCTTTCTTGCGAGCCAGTTTGCAAACAGGAGGAAGAACACTCCCACAACCGACTGGAACAAGCCGACCGCTGTCGTCAAAGAGAACTGCAGTCCCTTGATACCATGTTTATAAACGAATGTTGAAATAACCTCTGCATATTTCATTACCAGATTGTTCTGTAATGCGAACGGTCTGTCGAAGCCCGATCCCAAAATGTTTCCGAGAGCCATAACTAAAAGCGTTACTATTGTTCCTCTTATTCCCGGAAGTGTTATGTGCCACATCTTTTCGAATCTGTTAGCTCCGTCAACTGAAGCAGCTTCGTACAATTCAGGAGAGATACCAGCTATAGCTGCCAGGTATACGATTGAGTTCCAACCGAAGCTTTGCCATACTCCCAGGAAGATGTATGTTCCAACCCATTTGACCGGATCATCAAGGAAGTGGATCGCTTCACCACCCATCCTTTCAATGAACATATTTATAAGTCCGTTGGTTGGTGTGAAAAGCTGTATAGCCAATCCGTATATGATTACCCACGAAAGGAAGTGAGGCATGTAAGCAATCGTCTGAACCGTCTTTTTGAATTTCCTGAACGGAAGCTCATTAAGTATAAGAGCAAATATGATCGGTATCGGGAATCCTATCACAAGATCGAGCAGATTCAATACTACGGTGTTTCTCAATGCATTCTTGAAATCGTTATTGCTAAACGCCTGTATAAAATACTGCATTCCATGATTTGCTGCCCATGGCATCTCACCTATTGGCTTAACTATGCTGTATTTTTTGAAAGCGATGAGAATATACTTCATGGGTATATACTTGAATATGAGAAGATATACCATAGGAAGTAACAACAAAGCATACAACTGCCAGTATCTCTTTATATATACTTTCCAGTTAACCTTCTGCTTTGGCGCTTTGACTTTCTTTTCTTTAGCGCTCATCCGACACCTCCCAAAGATGTGTAACTTTTCGACTAGTATACAAGTATATTAGCACATTAATATACTTTTGTCTAAACGTAAAAAATAACCAAATTGGTTTTTCCAATTTGGTTATTTTGCATAGTGAAACCTTTTACTTGTTTTAATCCTTGAAATACTGCGGATATGCGGCTCTTATCTCCGCCTCATCTATCTGATATCTTGAGAGGTGTTTCTCAACAAGCGCCTTGGCTGTTTCCTTATCTTTATTCTTTATCGCCTCAAGCATCTGTCTGTGATCGTTTACGATCTTTGTGTCTTTGACAGTCTTCATCGAAAGAGTCCTAACCCTGTCAAAATGAAGCATGATGTTTGAACGCATCGCATGGATCGTCTCTTTTCTTGCAGCTGAATAGATCAGTTTATGAAACTCATCATCAAGCAAGTAAATCTTATCTGCTGCCTCACTCTGAAGGTAAAACTCCTGAAGCGAGACATTCTCTTCCATTTTCTCTATGTCCGTCTGAGTCGCTACGTCACATGCCTCTTCTATTACTGCAGTATCAAGCACCTTTCTTAAGAATCTGGCTTCTTCAACAAGAAGCGGATCGATCAGTGCAACATAACTGCCTCTTTGAGGATATATCTCTATTACCGCAGCCTTACTGAGCTCCTGAATAGCTTCCCTTACAGGTGTTCTGCTCACTCCCAGAAACCCCGCTATCTCATTCTCGCTTATGCTCGTTCCCGGTTCAAGATCCAAAGATACTATGTTCTCCCTGATCGCCCTCAAAGCATAATCACGCGCAGTCTCTATAGGTAATTTATCCGTTTTTCTCATGCTCTGCCCCTTTTACATGTTATTTTTCACGATTTGCATGCTAGTATGCAAGTTCTGCTTGTATACCAGTTGCACTATTGAGTATTATAGCCAATCTGCATTTAATTGTAAAGCATATGTTTTTTCAGCAAAATAATGCTATATTTTCTTGTTGTCAGTCACAGAATTTGCTAAAATATTTATGTATATGTTCTTTTGTTTCAGCATATCATCGCAAAGAACAACAGGGGTGTAGATTATCATGAGAAGACGTATAGGTCTAATAGTCGGTGAACAGGGTAACGACTATTCAATAGCCCTCAGTAAGGGCATCTTCGAAGAAGCCAAAAAGCTTGATTACGATATTTTTATTTTCTCAAATTTCGGAACATACGATCATAACATCGTTCTCTACGGCGAAGGAGAATCTTCTGTATATAAGATTCCCGTTATAGATTCATTTGACGGCTTCATCATCGATGAGACTCTTTTCAATATAGAAAAGATGAACGAGACCGTTTATTCATATTTTGATAAGAATGCAAACTGTCCTGTTATCTCCCTAAAAAAACGCAGTAATCGTTTTTATGATCTCCTTTTGGGGGACCGACAGGCGATCAAAGAGATCACAAACCACTTCATTAAAGATCATGGCTTCACAAAGATCTGCCATATGACTGGTAGGTGGGAACTCCAGGATGCCAGAGACAGATATCTTGGCTATGAGGAAGCCATGTTGGAAGCAGGTCTTGATATATCTGATGATATGGTCTTCTATGGTGACTACTGGTATAACAAAGCGGCTGAAGCAGTCGATCATTTCACTCATGGCGGCAAGGATCTTCCCGAAGCCATAGTGTGTGCCAATGACTATATGGCTGTCGCAGTATGTGCCGAACTCGAAAAGCGCGGTATAAGAATACCAGAGGACGTATGTGTTTCTGGTTACGACAATGAGGAAGAAGGCCGGTGCCAGACTGTACCGATCACAACGTTTGATCCTGATGTATCCAGGTTCGGCAGAACCGCGATGGACATTCTCCATGATGCCATAGAAGGCAATAGCGCTCCAAAGATAACTTATATCCCGAGTTCACTGCTATTGCGCGAGAGTTGTGGATGCGGTCACTGTAAAGAACAGGATACATTGGAATACAGACTTAAAAAGATGACCAGGTACTACTACGGCATAGATATGAGTGTATATATGTACAACGGTTATCAGATATCATTTGATGAGGATGATATATTCTCTAATGCAGATAATTATTTCAAGTATAATTTTGCAAGTTATGCATATATATGTCTGTGCAGTGATGCACTCGATTCCGTTCACAGACCTGTGGAACTGGTAAATGAATACACCGATAAAATGATATTAAAGCGTGTCTTCTATATGGATAAAGACATGAGCTATGAATCTCCCGATATCACTTTTGACAGAAAGGATATCCTTCCCGTTCAATTGTTTGATACCGAAGAGCCGATGATGTATTTCATAAACCCGATACATGCACAGAATAAATGTTATGGATATATGGTATCTATCTATGATTCGGATGAATGGCCTTATCATTTCACACAGTCTTATGTATCCGCTCTTGGCAATGCGCTTGATGATTTCAATGTTCACAACGAATATATGAACATGGAAGAGATCAAAGCCATGTATCTGACAGATGCTCTCACAGGCATCAATAACAGAAGAGGTTATGAGCAGAACATGCTCCTTATCCTTGACAGAGCAAACAGACGTGAGATCTATTTAAGCGTCGCAAGTATAGATATGGATGGTCTTAAAACCATAAACGATACATATGGTCATGAGGCCGGTGATAACTGCCTGAAAGCCTTGGGACGTGCTCTTTCCCGGGTAGTATCACCCGACGAGACCGTAGCAAGATATGGCGGAGATGAGTTTGCGGCCATACTGGTTTCTAGGGATCCCGAAAGACATCTGACATTCGAGTCTGATCTGCAAAAAGCCATCAATGAGGAAAACAAAGAAATGAACAAACCTTATTCTCTGCATGCCAGCGTCGGTCTTGTACATGTCGGCGCAGGAGGTTGCAAATCTCTTCTTCCTTTCATGCAACAGGCAGATAAACTTATGTATGAGAATAAAGCAAAGTATAAAGCAGGTCTTAAAGCCTGATAATCAGAAAGGGGCTGTCGCACTAAAAAATGGTGCGCAGCCTCTTTTTTATGCTAAAACACAAAAACCAGACTTCGAAAAGCCTGGCTAATGCGGTAAAATATATTTATGCGACTAAACAAAATTTTACAAGGAGATTATACCGTAT
>JAFZRZ010000022.1 GCA_017619635.1 Lachnospiraceae bacterium
CCTTTCTTATTGTAACACGACTATCACGTTTGATAAACGATAACCTTTGATCCTCTTAAATAGATTGTGGCTCCTGCTATTCGTCTGTAAAGGTTGTTTACTCATCCAATCTTGTGACCTTGACAGACTCATATCAGGAGCAGATGATGATCAGGAGGATCAGGGATGATGATGATCTTTCAGATCCACATCTTTACATCAGATCGTCAGTGCGGAGACATAAAGGGGGCATGGCGCATTTTTTTACTTCATCAAATGTGGTAAATTGATATCATACCATTCTCTCCTCCAAGCTTTCATATCCTCGGAATATTCACGGAACTAATATAGGTTCTTTTGTCGGGATGACCATGTTAAAATGTTACCATGAAGTGATGCATTCAATGTTCTATCCATGATCTGTAAACCTGACTGCATTGATTGTCTCTTTTTAACGTGTGATAATAGTATCATGAACCAGCAGGACAACAGCCAATGGGACCAAAACAGGACCTAAAGGCTGATTGTCTTTTCTTTTATACGTGATAGAATAATATCATCAGATGAATATTCATCCGAAGCGCTCACTGCACTTGTTCTTTTTGGACAGGTGCTTTTTTGATGTTTATCTTTTCGCGAAAAGGATATCAGCGATCAGTTTGAGCATCAGGAAGACAGTTCAACAAGGGATGTGAATTCTCCCCCTTTGTAAAAGGGCGCAATTATACACCGTCCCGGTGATAATCGCGTTCTGCGAAGCCAGGCTGTTTAAAAACAGCCACCATCCATCGTCTATTCATAGATTTGTCTGCTCCGATGGATGAACAGGGGAACGGATTTCCCCTGCGAAAGCTTCGCTTTCTACCCCATTTATCACGCCGGGAATTTTATGCTTTATCATCCCTGGGTTGATGTTTTTATCATCACTGATATCAGGATAACAAACCAAAATATGAACTCACCTGATGAGAGTTCAGACTCATATGTTAATGACACTATCATGACAGTGAGAAGCCTTATATAAGATAGTTATGCTATCTTAAAGCAACCCGGAAACACGGTTTCAAATGCTACGAAGATTATCGCATACACAGAGTCATTTATCAGTTTTCTGTAATGAAGACTGATGAATGGCTATTTTTATTTCCACAAAAAGTGGATAGACGGAGCATTCATACCAGCACCTGCTTTATGCAGTATCGAAGAAGGTGAATAACAATGAAAGGAAATATTGAAGATGAATTAAAAGAACTTAGTCTTGAAAACAAACTTGACGATATCCTTAAGAATGATTTTGAATCATTGTATCCGCAATACGATTATGATACACTTATCATGATTGGTGCCACAATAGACACGGCGATCATGAACCTTGAAAAGAAAAAGTATGTTGACGAAAAACATCCTTATAAAATCTCTGTTGTAAAAAAAGCTGATGGTTTATACTATAGAACGATTTATTATGATAACAGGATTAAAAAGCAAAAGACTGCCAAAAACAAGTTGGAGCTGATCAACTGGTTGTATGACTTTTATCACTACACCACTCCTATGACTGAGGATATGTCTCTTAGGGATCTCTACGAGAAATGGATCAGAGAACGCAGATTAGATGTTGATTACAAGAACATCTCCATACTGACATATGAAGATGATGTCAGGGCATGGAATAAGGTCTGGTCATTCACCGAGTTGGCAGATCTTCCGATATCATCCATTAAGACAGGTGATATCATGAGAGTTGCCAAAAGTATCACTCAGGATGGGGTGATGACCAAAAAAGCCTTTACAAGACTTTTGAGTCCGATAAAGATGACCTTCGATTATGCCATCGATTATGATCTTATAAATTTCAACCCCGCGAAGAACATAGCTACTTCACGATTGAGATTTATGCGCGAAGCTGATAATTCTGATGATGTATATTCTCGTCAGGACAGAGACACCCTGCTCTCCTATCTTGATGATCTTCCCGATCAGGATGTATACTCTCTGGCTGTACAGCTGGCCGCCTGTTTGGGTAAGAGAATAGGTGAGATCAGAGCACTCCATTGGGATGATTATGATAAAGAGAACAGGACTCTTAAAATCTCCCGTCAGATAGCAAGAACGATCGGTAAGGATGGAAAAAAGACTTACGCTGAAAAACCGCTCAAGAAAAACGGTCAGGCTCATACGATCCCTGTAGTGGAATACGCTGCTGAAGTGATAGAAAGACTCCGTGTGATAAACGGTGATAAAAAATATATCCTCAATTCGGCAGGTGATCTCCCTATAGAGACGAGTCATTTCAATGACCACTTAAAGATTTATTGTGAAGCTTGCGGGATCAAATACCGCAGTTCACACAAATTCCGTTTTTATGGTGTTTCTGAAGCATATTCTCAGGGAATCGAAGAAGCTAAGATCGTTTCTTACGCAAATCATTCCTCTGTAAATATGACAAGACACTATGACAGAAGCAAGAAATTGACACTGTCTCACGACGAGGCAGAGGCGGTTTTTGGATTTACTCACACCGCAAAAACCGGCTAGTCACACCGCTTTTTCCAAAGATAAAAAGCCCGCAAACACTGATGTTTACAGGCTTTTCCATGTTTAGCACACGAGCTGCTGACGGGAATCGGACCCGTGACCTCCGCACTACCAATGCGACGCACTACCGACTGTGCTACAGCAGCTTGTTCTAACTTCATATCACTTGTAAATAAATGATAATCGGTGGGCTTCAACCCACCGATTTATAATATCAAACCCCCTGTTAAGTGTCAACCTCTATTTTTTCTTCATCAAGTATGTCAACACCCTTCAAAGCCATGGAATCTATATAGTCCTGAGCATCATCCATGCTCTCATCCAGATCCTCGCTTCCTATATCAACGTCCAGAGGCTGTTTCTTAAACAGTATGTCATACATGACAGGTATGATGAACAGTGTCATGAGTGTTGCATACATGAGTCCGCCTGCTATTACAAGTGCCATACCTTTACCCAGCTGGGCACCCATATCATCTCCCATCATCAGATTACTCTCTGCAAGAATGGTCGTAAGTGCAGTCATAAGGATAGGACGCATACGTGTCTTACCTGTTGCTATAAGTGCATTATGTCTGTCAAGGCCGGCCTTTCTTAACTGGTTAGTATAATCAACGAAAACGATACCGTTATTAACGACAGTACCCATTAACACTATGAATCCCATCATGCTTATAACAGACATGTTCTCCCTTGTTATCCACAGTGAAAGGAATCCGCCTGTGAATGCAAGAGGTATGGTAAACAGTACGATGAACGGGCTAAGCAAACTCTGGAACTGGGCTACCATTACAAGGTAGATGAACAAACATCCAAGTCCTGCAACTAATAGCATCTGCTTTATCATAGTGATAACTGAATCATATTCACCGCCGATCTCATATGTATATCCTGAAGGCATTTCGTACTTTTCAAGTAATGGCTCAAGCTGTCTTGTGAGAAGCGTTACATTGTACCCGTCAGCCACACCTGCCGTAATTGTTATGTACCTTGCCTGATTCTTTCTGTCTATCGAGCTGATACCATCACTTATCTCTTCCTTTGCGATCTCAGAAAGAGTATGTTCTCTTGTTACCTGATCGTCATCCTCATCATAAGCATCAACAGTGAATGTATAATCCATGAGATTCTCTTTAGTAAGAGGCTCCATCTCATCCACTATCTTGATATCCATCTCTATATCATCAACTGTAACAGTCACAGAAGACTTTGATGTTGTGATCTTACTGTTGATATCCTGATATATCTGAGCAACAGAGAGTCCCATTGACATAGCCTTGTTCTTGTCGATCACAAGATGGATGACCTTATCTGCATCCTCTTCTCCGTTTGAGATATCAGTATATCCTTCAACGCCCTCTATGATATCCATAAAGTCATGTGATATGGCATTTAGTTTATCAAGATCATTTCCGTATATATTGATGCTGAGACCGCTTCCGCCTGTAAGCTGATCCATCTCTGATGATACGGTCGCAAGTCTGAAGTCCACATCAAGGTCTGCAACAGAGTTTTCAATATCGTTCATTATACGATCTATCTCTTCAGAACCCGCATCAGGATTCTCGGTCAGCATAAGGAAAGACATCTGCCTGAAGTTATCACTTGCTGCGGCAAGTTCAGAACTCATTAGTGCTGTATCATCTCCTGCTATAACACCGATGGAACCTAATCCTTCAACACTAAGCAACCTGTCGATTACCTGATCAGTGGTTTCAAAACACTCCTGTTTATCCATCTCATCAGGATAATAAAGATCTGCCTGTATCTGGTTCATTGTCATCTCAGGTATCATAACTATACCCATTCTGACAATAAGCCAACCGGTGAATATCAAAAGTCCAACCGCTGTTAAGATCGGGATCCATTTCTTCTTTAAGAAGAATCCAAGCAGTGCTCCGTATCCATCCTGGATCTTATCAAATATCTTATGCTCCTTTGGAACAGCATTCTTAAGGATCGTAGATGAAGCTGCAGGAACAACAGTCATGGCGATCAAAAGTGAAGCCATCAGACAATATACTATAGACAGACACATGGGTGCCATCAGTTCATTTACAAGTCCTGTCGTATATATCATTGGAAGGAATACACAGGCTGTTGTAAGCGTAGATGAGGTGATCGCGCCTGCAACCTGTTTTGTTCCCTGAACGGCAGCTCTCGGGCCTTCTATTCCTTTACCTCGCAGACGGTATATGTTTTCAATGACAACTATAGAGTTATCAACAAGCATACCGATACCGAGAGCAAGTCCCGACAGCGAAAGCATGTTAAGTGATATATCCGAGAAGTACATCAGTACCAGTGCAACAAGTACTGACAGAGGTATGCTGATCGCAACAACAAGTGTAGGCTTTGCATCCCTTAAGAATATCGCAAGTATGATTACAGCGAGCAAAGCTCCTATAGCCATTGACTGCAGTACACTCTTTACGATGATGTCTATGTAATCACCCTGATCCATAAGAACGGATACCGTAAGTCCGGGATACTGCTCCATCAGTTCTTTCGCTGCCTCATCACAGGCTTTGCTGACATCATTTGTACCGGCAACCGAGCTCTTGAATACAGAAAGGATTATACCCTGTTCTGCGCCGAGTCTTACATAGCTGTCCCCTGAGTTATCAATGACAGTTATATCTGCGACATCGGAAAGTTTTACATCTCCGACATTGTGGATGTTGCAAAGAACAACATCATTTAACTCTTCCACCTCGGTGAAGTTCTGGCCTATCTTGATTAGCCATGAATTATCCTGCTTATCATCAACATATCCCGCAGGCATCTCAAAGTTCTGTGCATATATTAAAGTTGCGAGTGTATCAAGTTTTAAGAGTTCATCGGCATTGGCTTTTTTAAGTGCCTCTGCTTTCTGTTTCTCATATGTCTTTACCGCGTCGTTATAATCATCCCAGCCGTCTGTGATCTGCTTCTGGCCGTCTCTTATCTGTTTCCAGCCGTCTGCCAGCTGTTCTTCGCTGTCTTTAATGGTATCCCAGCCGTCATCTATCTGTTTTTGAGCATCCTCCAAACTCTTTTCTGCAGATTCAAGCTGAGCCTCTGTTGCATCAAGCGTACTCTTTCCGACTGTCATCTGTGCATCCGCACTACCAAAGCCTGCTGCAGCTTCCATCTTTGCTTTCTCAATGTCAGCTTCAGTGGTTCCGCCAAGTTTTGATTCATAGCCGTTAATGATACCCTTAGTGACTTCGATCTCAACCTTCATGGCATCTATCTCTTTTTGATAGCTGTCTTTTGAAGATACGACCGAATCTATAGCATTATTTACAACGTTTGTTGCATCAGACACAGACTTTCCTGCAAGGTCATCCACTGATATTCCCATTGCTGCCAGCTGATCGGTTACTCCCATAGCAGAAAGACCGGCAAGTTCATCGGATGATAGATTACCGTCATTATCACCATAAGCATCTGCTCCTGCGAGTGCTGCTCCAAGAGGTGCTTTTGCCGCATTAAGGGTTGAGGGATCTATCATTGACGAAGCCTGCTCAAGTGCTGCTAGCTGAGCCTGCTGTTCTGTCAGCCTTGCCTTGTAGGCATTTAACTGATTTAAAGCCTCACTTGCCTGAGCGAGCTTGTCATATGTCTCTTTCTTCTTATTCTCTAATTCTTCCTTGCCTTTTTCGAGCTCGGCTTTTCCGTCCTCAAACTTGCTCCAGTTCTCGGCCAGTTCATTTTTTCCGTCATCGAGTTCTTTCTGACCGTCAACCAGATCCTGTTTACCGTCAGCAAGTTTCTTCTCGTTCTTTGCAATGTCCTTTTTACTCTTATTTAATGTATCCTGAGAATCCTCCAGCTGCTTTTTTGCATCATCCAACTGCTCTAAGGCTTCGGCAAATGCATCATCAGTACTGGCTAAGATCTTATCGTTTAATTCTTCGACCTTATCCTTTGCAAGTTCAATCTGTATGGTCTTGTCTATAAGACCAAGTTCAGTTACCGAGGCAACACCGTCCCTTCTTGCAAAGGCAGGTGATATATCTTTTTCAACAAACTGTGAAAGTTCCTCTGCCGACATGCCTTCCATACTTACAGCAAGATAGATACTAGCCATAAGATTGGTACCGATCTCCATAATGGATGGCGTACCGCAATCTTCCGGAAGATATGATTCCAGACTGTTTAATGCACTGCTGACCTTGACCATCGCGCTGTCAAGATCGGTTCCGTCCTGGAATTCAAGCTCGACCATTCCATAGTTTTCATTACATATACTGTAGATATTCTTTACACCGTTTATGGTACCAAGAGCTGATTCCATCGGCTTACAGACTTCTTCTTCCACTTTCTCGGGGCTCGCTCCGGGATATGTGGTTATTACTATAAGATATGGTAAGGATATATCCGGTAAAAGATCCAGCTGGAGTTTTGTCAGACTGACGATACCGAGTGTGATCGCCGCTATAACGGCAACCAGTACAGTGAAAGGTTTTTTGACACTGAATTTAGACATAGATCATTCTCCTGTTTAGATGGGAGTTGTTAACGTGCTTACATATGAATGTGTATTCATATGTTCATATCTGTTATATAACCAATAAAACTCTCTGTCAATACTCCGAGTTATCTTTCGCTAATTTGCACAAAAAAAGAGAAATATCGCCCATAACAATAGCAATATCTCCCACTCATAGCATCATTTAATATTTGAACATCAAACAATGCAAGTTAAATTGTACCATGAAAATCTTTAATTTCAATACAAGAAAGATTATTTTAGAAAAATTTTAGAAAACCAGTTTCTTAACCTTGGCACGTGCTCTCTGAAGAGCATTGTCAGTTGATTTCTCATCAACGCCCAGCACTTTGGCTATCTCGGTATAACTCATTCCGGTCATTGACAGCTCCAATACCTGTTTTTCCATCTTGCTTAAGCTCTCGTCTATAGCCTTTTCCAGGTTTTTCACATTCTCTCTGTCTATGACAAGCTGTTCAGGATTAAGATCAGGTGATGACACAACACTGTCAGGCAGTCCTGTCTCCTGTCCGTCACTGTCTTCCTTTTCTCCATACAGTGAGATGTATGAATTAAGCGGCATATGCTTCTGTCTGCCTGCTGCCTGGATAGCATTATACATCTGCCTGTTGACACACAGAGTCGCAAACGTTGCAAACGAAGCATCTCTTCCCATGTCATAATCTCTTATCGCTTTGAACAGTCCGATCATACCCTCCTGGATAAGATCCTCCGGTTCCGCACCCAGAATATACATGGATCTGGCCTTTATCCTCACCATATCCTTATATTTGTCTATGATGATATCGACTATGCGCGGGTCCTCCTCACGCATACGCATTATCAGTTCTTCATCAGTCAGTTCACTGTATGTATTATCCAACATCACACCAGCCTATTTTAATCTCTGTCTAACTATCTCATAAGAAAGAACACCGCATGCAACAGATGCGTTAAGTGAATCGATGTCACCCTTCATGGGGATCGATGCTATCATGTCGCAGTTTTCCTTTACGAGCCTTGATACTCCCTCTCCCTCATTTCCTATAACAAGACCTATAGAACCCTTAAGGTCAAGGTCATACATTAGAGTACCGTCCATATCCGCACATACAAACCACATGCCCTGTTTCTTGAGTTCATCTATTGTTCTAACGATATTGGTCACTCTTACTACAGGCGTGTAGTTTATCGCTCCCGCACTGGCTTTTGCCACAGTTGCTGTAAGTCCGACAGCCCTGTTTTTAGGGATTATTACGCCGTGAGCACCTGCAAGGTTTGCTGTTCTTATTATCGCACCGAGATTATGAGGATCTTCTATGTTATCAAGGATGATGACAAACGGAGCCTCTTCTTTCTTCTTGGCAAGTGCGAATATATCCTCGAGCTCACTGTATTCATATGCGGCGGTATATGCGATGACTCCCTGATGCTTTCCTGTCTCAGAGAGCTGGTCGAGTCTTTCCTTGGCCACATATTTTACAAAGATATCTTTCTTCTTTGCTTCTCTTTTTATGGTAGCTACAGGTCCGTCATTGCATCCGTCAAGAATGTAGAGTTTATCTATGGGCTTTCCTGCCCTTATCGCTTCAATGACGGGATTTCGTCCCTCTATTATAGTCTCGTTCATTCGTGTTCTCCGTTATTCTTACTGATAACATCAATATATCCGCATGCTTCCAGGGCTTTCTTTGTAAGCTTAAGCATCCTGTCATCCTGTCCCGTGATATACAGATATCCCATTAGAGTCTCAAATCCTGTTGCCTTTCTGTAATCACCCACGGTTGCATTCTTTGCGACTGAATAGGATTTTGCATTCCTGCCTCTGCGATACCAGCTCTCTTCCACATCTGTCAGCTCTTCTGTTATCGCATCTATCATATCAGCCTGGCTCTTTGCTTTTACGATACCCGATTTATCCTTGTGCAGCTTCTGTGTCTGACGGTTACCGCTGCATACAAGTGCAGTACGTATCACAAGATCAAAGATGCAATCTCCTATAAAAGCAAGCGTAAGAGGTGAATATGTATTAATATCCACCTCTTCAAGTTCAAATTCTTTCTTTATTTTGTTAAGAAGGCTTAAACTCTCTTCCACGTTACGCCCTCTCTGGTGTCTTCAAGCACGATGCCCATGTCAAGCAGCTGCTTTCTTATCTCATCGGCTCTTGCAAAGTTCTTGTCAGCCCTTGCTTTCTTACGTTCTTCTATGAGCTTTTCTATGTCTTCGTCGAGTACTTCCTCTTTCTTCTCCACGATGAGTCCAAGGATATCGCACAGTAAAAGGAGCATATCCTTCATTCTCTTAAAGCCTTCTTTTGTGGACATCTCGATCATATTTATGTTGATGTACTTTACAAGCTCGAATATCACAGAGATAGCCGTTGCCGTATTGTTATCATCACCCATTGCTTCTTCAAAGTCCATCTTGAACTGGCTCATTTTTTCAACGATCGCATACTCGTTACGTGCAAGCATCGTTCCTTCTGACATGTTTATGGCATTTGTGAGTTTATCAACACAGGTACGTATCCTGTCGAATGAATTCTTTGCCGATTCCATAAGCTCGTCAGAGAAATTAAGCGGGCTTCTGTAATGCGCTGACAACATGAAGAATCTGAGTACCATGGGCTCATATCTGCGCAGTATGTCTCTTACCGTGAAGAAATTACCTGTGGATTTACTCATCTTCTTATTGTCTATGTTAAGAAATGCATTGTGCATCCAGTATCTGGCAAACGTAGTTCCCGTGCATGCCTCGGACTGAGCTATCTCGTTCTCATGATGAGGGAATATGAGATCCTCTCCTCCTGCATGTATATCGATGGTCTCACCAAGATACTTTCTGCTCATTGCAGAACACTCTATATGCCATCCGGGTCTTCCCTGGCAATAGAATGAATCCCAGTAAGGCTCTCCGTCTTTCTTGGGTTTCCACAAAACGAAATCAAGCGGATCTTCCTTCTGATCCTCACCTGATACCAAAAGCTCTCTGTTACCTGCCTCAAGGTCATCCAAGTTCTTATGAGACAGTTTTCCGTATTCCTTAAACGATCTTGTTCTGAAATATACGGTTCCGTCCTTTGCAACATATGCATGATTCTTTAATACCAGCTCATCAATGAGAGCCAACATCTCAGGTATCTCCTCTGTTGCCTTGGGATGTACTGTCGCAGGCTTTATGTTTAAGGCTTCCATATCCTTTTTGCATTCCTCTATGTATCTTTCGGAAATGACTGTAGGATCCACGCCCTCTTCCTGTGCCTTCTTTATGATCTTGTCATCCACATCCGTAAAGTTTGACACGTAGTTCACTTCAAGACCTTTGTACTCCAAAAATCTCCTGAACGCATCAAACACGATCATAGGTCTGGCATTTCCGATGTGTATCAGGTTATAGACCGTAGGACCGCAGACATACATTGAAACATGTCCGACTCTCTGTGGAAAGAACTCCTCTTTTCTCTTGTTAAGCGTGTTGTAAATCTTCATCTTTTTATATCTCCCTCTTATCTGACCGGATTGCAGGCACATCCCGCACAACCGCCCGTCACATCCATAGTAGCAAAATCTGCAGGATTTTCAAGCAGACAGATCGAAAAAGCCGAAATACCGTCACCACTTCCTGTAAATCCCATTCCTTCTTCTGTGGTGGCTTTCACATTGACCTGTCCTATATCTATCGATAGCGTGTCTGCGATCCTACATCGCATCGTATCGATATAAGGCCTCATCTTTGGTGCCTGTGCCACTATGGTAGCATCTATATTTTGAATTATATAATGCTCTTCATCCAACATCTTCCCGACCTGTTTTAAAAGTTCAAGGCTGTCAGCGCCTTTATACTTTTCATCGGTATCCGGAAAGTGCTTTCCTATATCACCCAGAGCCGCAGCTCCGAGTAACGAATCCGATATCGCATGCAGTAAAACATCCGCATCGGAATGTCCCAAAAGCCCCTTTTCGTACGGTATCTTCACACCGCCTATTATAAGGTCTCTTCCTTCCACCAGTCTGTGGACATCATACCCCATTCCGGTTCTCATTGTCTTTCTCCTTGTTGCTGTCCATATCCGCTATGGAATATGTCGGTGTGAACGCACCGCTCCTGTTCATCTTATAATAACCCCTGAATATCCTCTCGACAACCAGATTTACGCCTTCTATATCGGGCACGAGAAGGATAACAAGAAACTGCTGTCTGCTGTATCTGGTAACGATGTCGACGTTTCTGACTGTCTGTCTTATCGACTGTTCCATACAAAACATCGCATCCTCAAGCTCATCCATGCGCGGTGATTCCTCATCGCTTGCTTCAAGCGTGATCATCACGAGTTTGAAAGGATGTGCATATCTCTTTTCGAGATTTGCTATATATTCGAAGAGTTTGGCAAACTGTCTGTATTCAACATCCATGGCACCTTCGTAGCTTCCGCTGTTCTTGATGCCGTTTACCAGTCTGTTGATATCAACTTTCTCATTTCTTGCCGATTCCGAATCACTGTTATAGAAACTGTATCCGTCCTTACCGTTTTGCTTTACATGGTAAAGTGCCTTATCGGCTTTATTGTATGTCTCCGCGTATGTATCAGCGGGGGTGGACATTATAAGACCTGCCGAGAGTGATGCGACCGCTATCTCCGCATCCTCATTCTTCTTTTCAACGAACTCATTGATGATCTTTTGAACCTTCTGTTCAGCCTCATCCTTTGAAACGTTCTTCATAAAGAATAGGAACTCATCTCCACCGAGTCTGCAGCATAAACTGTTCTCGCTGTTTGCTATGAGCGTGTCACCCATGAGCTTTAAGACTCTGTCACCTGCCTTATGTCCGTTAGTATCATTTATCTTTTTAAGGTTGTCCACATCAAAGAATATGAAGCAGCCGTTCTCTTCCTGCATTACCTGGGCAATGGCAGCCTCACCTGTCGTTCTGCTCATGATACCCGTTGTGATATCGATATCATCAACACCGTTTTGGGCAACGAAGCTTTCCATGACCTCCTGAAGGAGCGCTGAAGAAGCCTCCATACCGTCATCTTCCTCTACGGAATCGTTCTTCAAAATGACATCCAAAAGGCCGTGATCCCAAAGACCTATGAAAATATCCACCAGGTACGGATCAAACTGCTTTCCCTTGCCTTCTATGAGCTCATTTCTTATGAAATCAAAACTGTAGGCTCTTCTGTATATACGCTTTGAACTCATGGCATCAAAAGCATCCGCAATGGACACTATCCTTGCCTGTTCTGATATATTTTCGCCTTCAAGTCCTCTCGGATAACCGGAACCGTCGAATCTCTCATGATGGCTTCTTGCCACATCCTCTGCACCCTCGACCATCATCCTGTTCTTTAGGATATCGCCGCCCATGTTTGCATGTCCCTTGATGATGCTGTATTCGGCATCACTTAACTTCTTGGGATTGTTAAGGATGGAATCGGGTACACCTATCTTACCTATATCATGTAAGAGCGCCGCATATCTTAAGTTCTCGACCTTATCCTTGTCCCAGCCGAGTGCTTCTGCCATCATAACGGAATACTGGCTTACCCTTGCCGAATGCCCCTTTGTATAGGGGTCCTTTGCATCTATCGCATTAGCCAGTGTATGTATGGTCTGAAGAGACATCTGCTCGATCTTACGGCTACGCTCTTCGGCTTTGGCTGTCTGTCTTGCAACTTCCTCCTTAAGATTTGACTGAAGGAAATGCAGTTCGATGATCCTGGAGATACGCTGTATCAGTATATCCTGTCTGAAAGGCTTTGTGATAAAGTCATCAGCACCTTCCATAAGACCATTAGCCTCAGTCTCTCTGTCATCATCTGCAGTCACAAAAACAACGGGGATGTCAAATGTCTCATCAACAGCCTTTAAACTGTTAATGACATCATGACCGTTCATCCCCGGCATATGTACATCAAGAAGGATCAGATCGGGTTTCTTTTCTTTTACCAGCTGCAGTGCTTCCTCACCGGAACCTGCCTCCCTGATATTGAATCTGCCCGTCAGCATCCTGGATGCAATTTTCCTGTTTAACGGTTCATCATCAACAATGATGATATCCGCCTTTTCGCTAAAAAAATCTCTCATTTCAACCCGACAGGATTTCCCTGCCGCATAACCTCATCAAACATATCCCAAAGCGATCATGCCTTCAATGCATTCTTCACTATATCGAGCACATTTTTATAATCCATCATACAGCATCCGTGCAGATCGATTATAGAATCTATATCAGAAGCTTTACATGCATTCTCGAGCTGCAAGGCCTCGTCGTAAAGTTCCTTGGCACCTATTGTTAAGGAAGTACTCTTTACCGCATGTACCTTAATACGGTAATTCTCCCAGTCACCCTTGTTGAACAGATCCTCGATCTCATCACTCTTATCGGAGTTGACATACTCCTCCAAGACCTCTCTGTAGAAGTCCTCGTCATCCATACAATATGACATTCCAAGTTCAACATCGATACCATCTAACTGTTCCAACATAATAACTCCAATCCGAAATGACCGGTGACATTAACGATCAATGCGCACAAAATATCAAATTTATAATATCACTTTTGACACTTCAATTCAAACATATATGGCAAATGTGGCAATAATTTCCACAATTAAAACAAAAAAATGCGAAGAAGGTTTTAACCCTCTCCGCAATTAAAACGTTTAACCAAAAATAAGATCATTTATCATCCCACGGATCATATTCAAGAGCGATATTGTGTGCTCTCCATTTTGAGTAGTTCCATTTCCTTATCTTTATCTTCTTTGTCAGCTTCTTTTTAGCAGATGTATCATATGTTGTCAGGTATGTTTCCACAAACTGATCTCCTCCGTATTCTTCTATGGCAGGGAGCGCATCGTATGAAAGCCTGCAGATATAATCGTCATCATCATGATACTGTATGTTGTACTTTGCTATCGTATAATCGGGATCTGAATAAGCAAATATGATCCAGAGACTGATGAATGTCACTACCGCATACTTTACAAATGCCATCTTTGGCACAAACAGATACACTATCACACCAGCCATGATGACAGCCATGACAAGCAGTGCCCACAGCACATATATCCTTAAAAAAGTCAGTTTGTAAGCATCGATGTAAAGATACATCCTGTATGCACTCGATGCGATCATTATATATGTACATGCAGATATCACACAGAGCACGATCTTTAAGACCATGTTGTCCTTTGAATACTTACGGCATATGAGTACGATAACGATATTTATGATACACACAAACACAAGCTGGAAGAATCCCTCATGGGCATACTGTGTATATGTGTAACCCTCGGGGAGCTGTCCGTTTCTCATGAACAGGAATACTATCTGTATCACACAATACATAAGATAGACGATAAGAAGCACGCTGTTTACGGTTATCGCGATTATCGGATTGTGTATACGCTTATCTTCAACCGGGATATCAAGGCCTGTCATTCTTGTTGAAAGCCTGTAGATCATCGCATAAGCCACAAAGAATACTGTAACGAGCATCACAAATACTGATATATCTATATCCCATGCAAATGAGAACAGGTCTTCCATTGTGTTTGAAAAGATGATATCCGAAGATAAAAGTAAAGGAAGGATCACACATAACAGCGGTACCGATATCGCAAGACCTATCATCACATACCATACAGTTCCTTTTACACCTGTAGTCTTTGTAAAGCCGTTATTCTCTTCCATCATGGCTTCCCTGTCACTTTTATGAAGAAACGTAATATCCTTAAACGGCTGAACGATAAAAGCTAGGGCTGAGGCACAAAATCCGCATACTGCAGTGAAATATCGGGATGCATCCCATGTGCTGTCATCGTAGATATTATGTAAGAAAAGCATAAAAAAGAGCACAAAAATAAAACACCTGTTAAAAACAGCCAGTACCTCGTTGGCAGATATGCATATATCAAGCCCCATCAAAAAGATCGCAGTCAGGTAAAAATATGAAAACCTCTTTATCGGATTGCCCATCATTTTCATATAGTATATGAAAAATCCGATCGTCCCTGCTATGAAGAAAGGGAATGTTATTCCGCTGTAATTCTCGTACAGACAGAATGTATACAACACCGCATACGCAATACTGATTATGATCAGTTTTCTAAAAGGTATCTCATCCAAAAGATTGTTATTCATTGTCATCATCCTCCACGTATTCCATAAGATCACCGGGCTGGCACTTTAATATCCTGCACAGCTCCTCAATGGTGCTCACCTTTACTGCTTTCGCTTTTCCGTTCTTTAAGATCGAAACATTAGCCAGAGTAAGTCCCAGTTTGTTGGATAATTCCGTGACACTCATCTTTCTCTTGGCCAACATCACATCTATATTAAAAACCAAATGTCCCATATGATTCACTCCTTCATCAGATAGTAAGATCGTTCTCTTCTTTTATCTCAGCTGCCTTCATAACAAGATGCGAAAGCGATGCTGCACATATCGATATAGCGATCCCGATGATCACTATGACGATTATAACGAGCATAACGACTGCCGCCGACATATCGAGCACCAAAAATATCACATGTGCAACAAAGATGAATATCGAATCCCCAAGTGCCAGATATGCTACCCATTTAAGGTAAGTGGCATTTTCCGTACAGAACGATTCATCCTTTCCAATGTTTCCGGCAACCTTCCATCCAAGGAATAAAACCGCATAACAGGGAACCGCACTCAGCCACAAAAGTACCATCCATGGTGAAAGGTTCTTTTCAAGCATTGAGTTCTGATCAACAAGATAAAGACCAAACCTCGGAAGTATAACCATATATGTCAACAGTCCGCATATCCCGACTCCTATTATTATCACCTTAAGCCATTTAGCAAGTGCATCTGATCTCATAAACCCTATCTCCTTTTCCCAATAAACAAGCAAAACCCTGCTTTATGGTTATGTTATACCACCACGAAGCAGGGTTGTCAATAATAATTTATCGAATTTCAATAAATTCTTTTTGTATCACAAGCAAGAAGTCTCGAATCTCGAATCCGCATGTCACCTAAGGTCCTCCAGCCAGAGGGCGACTGAGGCATCACTTGGCATCCTCCAGTCTCCTCTTGGAGACAGAGATACGGATCCGACTTTAGGGCCATCCGGAAGGCAGCTTCTCTTAAACTGCTGGCTAAAGAATCTCTTAAAGAATTTTCTCGCAGCTTCCTTTACCTCCTCACTGTCAAGTTCAGGATATGCCTTTATCGCATATGCGGCCGACCTTGATGGTTCAAAACCATGCCTTAGCGTATAGTACAAAAAGAAATCGTTAAGGTCATATTTGCCTATCTTCTCTTCTGTCATCTGAGCTATCTTACCGTCATTATTCGGTGTCAGTTCAGGAGTTATCGGCGTTTCACATATGGAAAGAAGGACCTCCTTTAAACTGTCATTTTCGCATATCATCGCATATGAACTGCAGATGAATCTGACCAAAGTTTTAGGGACGGATGCGTTAACAGCATACATTGACATATGATCTCCGTTATATGTGCACCATCCAAGAGCAAGTTCCGAAAGATCTCCCGTACCGACAACAAGAGCATTTCTCATATTTGCGGCATCCATAAGGATATATGTCCTCATCCTTGCCTGTGCATTTTCATATGTCACATCTCCCTCACCCTGATAATTTTCCTCATGGCCGAGTTTTAAAAGGTGATCTTTTACGCTCTCTCCTATTGGTACCTCATATATCTCATCAGCCATATGCTCCATAAGACGTGTGGCATTATCATATGTGAGTTTTGATGTGTTTCCCTGATTTGGCATCGTATATGCGATTATGTTTATATCAGGTATCAGCTTCTTTGCCTCATAACACACGATAAGAGCAAGTGTTGAATCCAATCCACCGGATATACCTATCACAAGGTTTTTGATACCGGTTGCTCTTACACGCGTAGCAAGACCGCTTGACTGTATCTTAAGTATCCTCTTACATCTTTCGTTTCTCAAATCATCATCGTCCGGAACAAACGGGTTTTTGGCGATAGGATAGTCATAACGTTTGAGTATGTCAGCCATATGATCAATACTGATATCACCGGCTCCGAGAGTGTTGATCTTGACATCAATTTTCCTGTATGAAATGCGTTGGTTCTCAAATGTATTCTGACGGTATCTGTCATGCATTATGCTTCCAAGATCGATGAGAGCCTTCTCTGCATGAGGATATTCGGGAAAGATTGATTCCTTTAATAGTCTTCCGTTTTGAGCTATCAGTGAATGACCGGAAAATACCATGTCAGTGCTGCTCTCATATGTGCCCGATGAAGAATAGATATATGTACAGTAACATGCTCCGCTCTGCTGTAAGACAAGCTGTCTTCGATACTCCTGCTTGCCGATCAGTTCATCGGAAGCAGAAAGGTTTGCTATGATGTTTGCACCTGCCAAAGTAGCATGCGTACTTGGTTTATCGGGTATCCAGAGGTCCTCGCATATCTCAACTCCGATAACCGCACCGGATATGGGATCTGCTGTAAGTATATCTGTACCAAACGGTACTTCGTCATTTCCTATAAGCAGTGTTTTACCTTTTATGTCACGACCGGATGCAAACCATCTGCATTCATAAAACTCCCCATAATTTGGCAGATATGTCTTTGGTATTAAAGCCTTTATGCTTCCACCTGAAAGGATAGCCGCACAGTTATAAATACTGTTCTCAAACTGTATGGGTGCTCCTACGATAACAGTATTATCGCTGTTAAGAGCTTCTTTTGCGATCTGAATCAGGGCTTTTTTTGCTTCCTCCAATATAAGATCACTCAAAAACAGATCCGCACATGTATATCCGGTAACAGATAACTCCGGAAAGACGATGGCACCGCAGTCAGACAGCTTATTTAGAGATTCTATTATCTGATCAGTATTGTATTTCACATCCGCCACTTTTATCTTTGGGACCACAGCTGCGACCTGTACTATATTGTTTTTCATATGACTCATACCTCACAAATCATCTTTTTTACAAACAAAAAAGGCATAAGCGACCATATCGGCGCCTTTGCCTTTTGCTTATCTTATCACTTTTTATATCTGTATGCCAGTTTTTTAATGATCTGTCAGACCAGATCGTTCTGAAATCTTGAAAGGTGCTCATAAGGAAGGATGAGCCTTCCCCTGTAAAGACCGCATCCGTCATTTACAAGGCTGTTATCTATCGCACCGAACATATTGACATTTACCTTGTTAAGCTCCAACTGCTGCAACATCATGCCTCTTTCGTATGCATCATCAAAAAACACATTCTCACCAAGCGGTATCGTCTCTCTTCTTGCGCGTTCTTTTTCCTGATGCTTTTCATAACCCAGATGATTTGCAGGTCCTATCTCTGCATTGTCATCCATCTCTTTTGTTCTTATCTGAACCTCTATGTTACTACGTGACGTATTGTCAAAAAAAGATATATGCAGTGACTCATATCCAAAGCCCCTTGGCTTTTCGATATAATCCCTGTAATAGGGTCGGTTCTCTTCTTTGATAGTCGTGCTCTGTTCATCTATTCCCGAAATCTCCGGTTCAAATCCTCTTTCTTCAAGGAAATCCGGTAGAGCATTTGCTATCTCATACAAATATCCCAGTTCCAGATCATGTCTGTTATCATCAGGTTTTAAATGACACTGCGGAAGCGATATGACTATCCTGTATGCTATAAGATCCTTTATCCTGCTGATACGGTTCTTTATCTGAGATTCCGAAGGATAACCGCCCGTCTGACTGTGATAATCATAGATATATTCAACGATGTTTCCGTTTATCTTTTCCTCTAGTCTTATGAGTGATTTGATCCTTCCCTTAAATGTAAAAGCAAGGAAGGGATATCTGTCTGCCATGTATTTGTAGAACTCCCTTATCCTTTGAGACTGGGCAGTAAGGAAATCATTATGCTCCAAAAGCTCGATCATCTGCAGCAGGCAGTTACTGTGTGCAAGATCGACACCATTGTTATTATCTATGGCATACTTCTTAAGATCCTGTGAGTATATATGAAGGATCTTTACCACTGTGTCTCCGTTATACAGATAATCATTTAATGAGATCATATACATCTCCTCTCGTTATACATGTAAAAATACCGATATATCTTTTTATCACATCTTATCTGATAAAGTCATCTTATTCCAAAACCGGTAAAACCTTACTCTCGATAAATTCAACCCTGTCAAAGATCCTTGGTTTGAATGTACCTGTGATACCTACCGAAACGTTCTTTTCTTTATTGACATAGATTATGTTTCCGCTGTCACCTATGGCAGCATAAACCTCTCTGTCTTCATAAGGCTTATACCACAGATAACCGTAATCCATATTTCCAAACATCCTGCCAAGCTTTATATAGGGAGTTGTCATCTGTTTTATCCAGTCTTTTGAAACGATCTGCTTGCCATCAAACATTCCGTCGTTTAAGACCATTTCACCGATGAGCGCCAAATCTTTTCCCGAAGCACACAGTCCCCATCCTGCTGTGACCGTATCTTTAGGATCCGAATACCACTCATTCTTTCTTGGTCCCTTATTCATAAAGAAATCAAACTGATCCTCTTTACTGCTGTCACCATGCAGCATGTGTTCAGGTATCCCCAGAGGGATAAACAGGTTCTTGTTTGCAAAATCTATACACTTTTCATCTGTGGCTCTTTCTATGATGCCTGCAAGGATCTGTATCCCTAGAGTCGCATATCTGAACTCTCCCGTTATACCGTTTCTTCCACCAAGAA
Organism: Lachnospiraceae bacterium; assembly: GCA_017619635.1. Taxonomy (GTDB): domain Bacteria; phylum Bacillota; class Clostridia; order Lachnospirales; family Lachnospiraceae; genus Colinaster. The sequence goes on from JAFZRZ010000022.1 coordinate 19,730, forward strand.
AGTCAAGTGCCGCCTTTGTCCAGTCATCAGAAGTACATACCTTCTTCCAAGGTTCCGATTTCCCCTTATACGGAGCCGTCATCGTCAAAAGATGCTTAACAGTCACATCATATATGGTCTTTTCTCCTCTTTTTACCTGATAATCAGGAAAGAAATCCATGACCTTTTCATCAACACTCTTAATGCAACCTTTATCTATCGCAATACCTGCAAGTATGGCCATTACTCCTTTAGTTACGGAGTTAACATTTATCGGGTCCGTGCTCTTAAATCCACGCCAGCTGTCATCATACACTGTTTTACCGTCTTTTATGGCATAGATCTGACATATATTACTCTCGTTACCTTTACTCTGTGATACATAACTGTGAAATTTTTCCTGGTTCATTTTAGCCTCCTCGTATTAATGATTTGGACGTCCAATTAGAAGGCTATCTTAATTAAAAATTAATTTCAAGTATTATTTTTCTCTTTATTTTTATTCAATTATTTTCTTTGAAATAAAGGTAAATTCTTTCATATAAAAAAAAGACAATAGCTTCCTTTTGACGCCTTTGTCTTTCTTATATCATAACACATTTTTCCACATAATTCCTCAAAAAATGCGAAAGACCTGCAAACCGTTTAATAACGCTTCACAGATCTTTCTTGTCACAGGGAATGTGGGTGAAATCTATTTATATCCATTAGCAGGATCAGATCTTAAAGAATTCCAGATCCTCATCGAGTTTTTGCGCCACTGTTCTTAACTCTTCAGCACTGTTTGCCAATACATGGAAATTAGCACTCATCTCTTCCATTGAAGCTGATGTCTCCTGTGTTGATGCAGCATTTTCTTCAGAGATCTCTGAAAGCGAATCTATCGATTCCATTATCACCATCTTGGATGCATCACACTCCTGAGTCAGAGCTGATATGTTATTAACACCTTCGATCGTATTGTTGATACTGCTTATAAGGGTATTTATCTTTTCAACAGTCTCATTTAATACATCTGTTACATTGTTACCTATACTGTTAACTTCCTGAGCTTTTTCTCTAGCCTTTCCTGCCTGAACGAGCAGTTCCTTCATCTCCTGTCTGATCTCATCAGCAGTATTTGAAGATTCTTTTGCAAGATTGCCTATCTCCTCGGCAACAACAGCGAATCCTCTTCCGGCCTCTCCTGCTCTTGCTGCTTCTATGGAAGCATTAAGTGCCAGAAGATTTGTCTGATCGGCAATGCTCGTGATACCATCAACCTTCTGATTAACATTTACAACGGCCTGGTTCGTCTCTTCCATGGTAGTGCCGATCTGTGCCACGGCCTCACCCATACATTTCATGTTTTCTGAAAGCTGTGACAGAGCCTGAGCTGAATCCTTTGATACCGTGTTTATCTCATCTGAAGAGATCGCAAGAGACGTTGCATTCTCAGCAACTGTATGAATCGCATCTGAGAGCATATCCAGGTTTTCGGTCATCTTCTCAATTGATTCATTCTGATCCATCGCACTCTTAGCCAGTTCCTGTGCTGCTGCAGATACACCTTCTGTGGTATCTCTTATCTGTGATGATGTATCAGATAACTCTGCTGAATGACTTCTTACGGTATTTGCTATGCTCTTGATATCGTTTATGACTTCGGTAAGTACATCAACAAGGGCATTGGAACTGTGTATCATCTCTCCAAGTTCATCGCCTCTGTTAGTCATGTTTTCTGTCTTTTTAAACTCGCCGACCGCAAGGTTATTTATGATCGAATTTACAGTGATCACTGCGCTCACAAGACGGTTTGCAACAAATAACACGATTATAAGCGTGATGAATATTATCACCATTCCTACTATGAATACAGAGAGGATACTGTGAGTGATTGTTTTATCCATATCCGCGGTAGGCTTTCCTGCGAATGCCATACCTATGACTTTTCCGTTCTCATCTTTTATGGGTGAGTAAGCAACACAGTATTCCGCACCCGCTACATCCGTGCTTTCCGATGTATATGTCTGACCTTTATTTATGACTGTTTCAACAACTTCCGGAGCCGCTTTCGTACCTATCGGACGTGAGCCGTCAGCCTTTACAACAGAAGTTGCTGCTCTTGTATCGCCTTCAAATCTGGTGAAATCAAATCCTGTAACCTTCTTGTACTGATCTTCCAGTTCATTTTCTTCCCATGCTCCGTCAGAAGCAGCGATCTCAGTTCTGTACATTTCTGCCGATGCCATCAGACCTTCCAATGCCTGATCCATCATACCAGATCTTAATCTGCTTGAGATTATCAACAGTAAAACCACGCCGATTATAAGAACCGGCAATGCAGACATCAGCAACAGCTGCCCTTTTACAGACAGCGTCTTTTTCTTATTCATACCTTTCACTCCTTTTAAACTGTTTTTCAGATATACAGTTTTTAGATTTGATCTCTAATTGTTTGATTTCCATTTGTTCGACTTCAAACATAAAAATTATGCATTTTCTGATTACATACTGTCAATATATCAATGACAATGACAACAGGGATGTTATATAATGATATTGATTCAGTTCAAAGTCATCCAAATGAGGCTTACACCATGAAACTTTTATACGATGCACATTTAGCTTACAGGAAAATTGTAGCCAAAAAACTGATGCAGTATGGCTTAAAGTCAGGAAACTGTAGGATTCTTACGTACGTTTCTGATCATCCGGGTTGTCTTCAAAAAGATATCGCAGAGAACTGTGATGTGGAAACCTCCACGCTTTCCACAGTATTATCAAACATGGAGAAAAAAGGATTTATCGAACGGAAACGTTTTGAAAAGAACAACAGATCCCACTCGATCTATGTAACCGAGAAAGGAAAGAAGATAGCAGACGATTCTCACGTTCAGCTCAACGTCGCATCTGATATTGCGTTTAAAGGTTTTACCAAAGAAGAAATTGATGAATTCAGGACGTACTTAAAAAGAGTGATAAAGAATCTGAAAAGCTCTAATATGTAGCTCAATATTTATACACCAGGTTTTGCACTAACCGAATCTGTCTTGATCAGATCCACTATCCCCTTCATCGCTACATGTACGACTACTCTTTCAATCTGGTCTGTCGTCAACTCGGAAGAATCTGTCAAAGATTGATGATATAAATGTATCATTCCCGATACAAGGAATTCGCAGTATATCTTCATGCGTTCCTTTGAGACTGTCACTCTTTCCGAATACTTGTTTATCAGAGCTTCCACCAATATATCATTTACCCTGTCACAAAAAGACTGCAAAAAGCTGTTCGACAGCACCTTTATATAGTCTATGTCCTTCTCAAACACCTCATTCAGTGCCGTAAAGAATGTTTTCATATGGATAGGATTTTCCAAAAAGTCGGTTCTGTGCAGACATTCCAGTAATTCTTCTATCTTCTCATCACAAAAATTATTTAAGACATCATCAATACAGGTATAATGCAGATAGAATGTCTTTCTGTCTATGTTTGCATTTCTTGTTACCTCTGCCACCGTTATACGGTCACCCTGCTTTTGTTTGAGCAGCTCAAAATATGATCTTTGTATCGCTTCTCTTGTCTTTATTACTCTTCTATCCATAAATAAACCCCATTCTTGTTTTATGTGTGGACTAATCCCCTTTTTGCTCTTAACAGGTAATTGATATTATCAATTGCAAAAATTATAATACACACATGTGTATAATTCAACATGTGAGGTTTTACTGAGAATGGATTATGTAATAGTAATGGATGTTGCCGGAGACATCGACTCAAAGGTGGCAATTGAAAACGATATACGTTTTATTCCAATGGAATATACAGTAGGTAATTCAGTCCGTCTGTGTAAAGGACCGGAAAACAAAGAAATGCTTACTGAGTTTTATAACGGACAAAGAAACGGTGATCTGACCAAGACCAGCCAGATCTCTCCTTATCAGTATGAAGAGTTCTTTAAAAAGATATTCGAAGAAGGAAAATCTGTCCTATATCTATGCCTTTCAAGCGGTCTTTCATCAACCTATCAGTCAGCATGCATGGCAAAGCAGACACTTTTGGAGGAATATCCGCAGTGTTCTTTTTATCCTGTAGATACCCTGGCAGCAACCGGTGGTATGGGAGTTTTGGCTGAGCGTGCCATCAACAATCGCAAGAACGGAATGTCCATTGAAGATAACTTTAACGACATTACCAAAGCCACAAAAAAGATCGAGCACTGGTTCATGGTCGATGATCTGGCATACTTAAAGCGTGGCGGAAGGATCAGTGCATCCACTGCCATTGTCGGAACAGCTTTGAATGTTAAACCAATCCTCAATATCAATAAAGAAGGCAAACTTGAGACCATAGCAAAAAAGCGCGGTAATAATGTTGCTCTAAACGAATTGTTAAACAGATTTTCAGAATCTTTTGATAATGAATCTGATAATACTATTTATATAATACATGCGGATTGTGCCGACAAAGCCGATCACCTTTATGAACAGGTAAAAGGATCTTATCCTGACAGTAACATTCGTATCTGCGGTTTATCACCCATCATTGGCGCACATACCGGTCCAGGTATGGCTGCCATATGTTTTATGGGTAAGCAATAACTCCGTACTAGTCAAAAAAGGGTAAGGAATTATTCCCTATTTTAAATCGCCAACCCAAATTTCACCTCGTTTTATCAGTCTGCAAATGGTATACTTGTTTGGTACAGACACATATAAGTTTGTAATGAAGGATGAAAGGATGGATCGATAGATGAGGAAAAGGATCATCTTAACAGCATTAATTGTTTTGTGCATGTTTGGACTGACATGCTGCGGTGAGAAAGTTGAGAAAAAAGGAGAGGTTCCAAGCAAGGAAAAGATAACAGAGATCAATCACAGTATCTATGACGCGAACCAGCTGGATTCGTTATTCAGCAGACATGAATCTGTTGCATATACTTTTACTTTTGCCAACGATTATGAGAATAACGGATATGTATGGGAGACAAAAGACAGTATTTATCAGGAGTGGGGTTCAAACCAGTCAGAATATGTTAAAGACCGCATCTTCTACTGCATGATGTATGATGCAGAAACTGATTCAGTGGTTTCACGTGTAGGTGTTGATTTTATCCCTGATTCCCCCGAACTGTACTGCATTGCAGGCGGATCAGAAGGCGAGTTTTTTGATGAGGATCATGATAATGTAAAAGACTGTTATACTGAAGACGGATATCTTCATATGTCTTCAGAATTTGACAACACCTTAAGCAAAGCCTGGACAGAACAGTTTTATGGTGAGGATTACAAGGGTAAGCGTATCAGTTGTGATATCATCGTAGATAAAGATACTTATGATGTTTCAAAGATATCCTACAGTATCACACAGGACGGAAAAAAGCAGGTGTTAAGCGAGACCATAGTTGAATATGATATTCCCAAACCGGCAGCATGCAAGAATCTTTGTGCAGCCTTTGAGAGGGAAAGCGAAAACATGTTAACATTAAAATATGTTGTCGATCCCGGAACAGACAGAGAGATCGTCAGGGAGATCACTGTACCGGTTAACAGTGAAGGCGGTTTCCGTAACGGAGAAGTTCCTTATGTTTATTTCAATGATGCTGACTGCAATAAGCTCGAGCATTGGGACAGACTCAGTGACAATACCTATTATGTATTCACTTATCCAAGTGATGAACTGACAGAGAAGTTTAATAAGATGCTGGATGAAGTTATGAGACAGCTTGGACAGTAATATCTGAAATAACGCTTAATGACAAAGAGGCCTCAATTGAGGTCTCTTGAATTTTTGTTTACTCTGTCTATAAGTATCCCCCAAACCGCATTTAGTCAAAAAGTAAAAATCCGCAAACCCTCTATTTTCAAGGATTTGCGGACCCTAATCGTTAGTAGCGAGAGGGGGACTTGAATGTTATAATCCCCAAGAAAACCAGTAATATAGCGAATGCACAGGTCGTCATTATACTAGTGTATCCAAGGTGTATCCAACCGAATTGAATTATCCCTATACAACATTTATATTATAAATTATGCCCCTTCATTATTATCAATTGGCATTCTTATGATCTCCATACTTTTTCTGGATCTCTTTGATGCCTCTTACCTCATCACATGAAACGTTCTCAGTATCTACGAATGCTATAAAGTATTTTTCGTTCATTTTCTGTCCATAGAGTTTCTATTATGAATCATTAAAGGTTCTAAACTTTATTTACCACCTATCAATTGATTGACACCATTAGTTCAGCATCCATCGCTTCGGCTATTCTGCTCAATGTTCCAATCGATGGGTTAGCCACTCCCCTCTCTATTTTTGATAGATCGGATTGGTCTATACCTGTTATTTCAGCAAGTTCTTTTTGTGATAATCCTTTTTTTGCTCTTGCTGCAGCAACTGCATTTCCAACAACAAAGCCTACTACCGGCTTCGTTTCCCTGACTACATTTCCTTCTTCATAAATCGTTTCTGTTTCTATATCAAGATCATCATTCCATATAATCCCCAACCCCATCAGTTTTCCTGATTCAAAGAGTTCTCTGTCTTTGAGCGCACAAAGCTGAGGATACTTTGTGAAAAGTACCGCCATATCATACTGGATAACCTTCCCATCTTGAAAGGTCAATTCCAACAGGGTTCCATCCTTAAATTGTATGTCTACGGCTCTATGGAACATCCTTAGCTTATTGGTGGAAGTTTCTTGTATTGCTCCGTCTTCCACATCTCCTCCAATTCTTTTTGATTTTTAAGAATAAACTCCTTTACCATAGCTTTTGCCTTGGTTGGAAACTCCCCTTCCATGATCTCACCATTTTCTATAAGAAAAGGGGCATCAAAATCCTGTGTAATTGCATGTATATGTGGCGGATTGTGTTCTTTGTTCCGCAGATACATCACTATAATGATTCCGTAAAAATGACTTATTGTAGGCATATTCAGTCCTCCTTACATCTATATGATAGGGGATATATCCCCTATTGTCAATAGCAAAAGAAGATGTACTTTTACATACACGACTTAAGTACCGTAATAAGTCTACTATTACGACCGCTAAAAACTATTCTTTTGATCTCAGGTCTGAAAAGAAAATCAAAGAATAATGTCTTTAGCACTTTCAAGTGATGGTGTATTCAACTGTATTCAAAATTGCTGAGAATTTCCAAAAAAGCAAAATCCGCAAACCCTCTATTTTCGAAGGTTTGCGGACCATTCAGTTAGTAGTGAGAGGGGGATTTGAATTTGATTTAAAATCCCCGTAAACACCGTAGTTTATTGGCATGCAGATCATCTATCAAATTAAAAGTAATCAAAAAAGTATTCAAAATGACGGTTTGACACAACCCGTTTAGTATCCTCGTATTAGGTTTTCTTTTGAATCCATTTATTTCAATAAATGTTCCCAAATACTTTCTTATATGAATACGTTCATCTTCTTTATTTGAGTAAACCCTAGGGAAGTTTTTCCCAATAAATCTAATGTATTCATCAGTTATTCCATATAATCTCATGTTTTTCTCCATAATATATGAGAGGAGAATCTCTTCTCCTCTCATCTTCCACTTATTGGTAGGAATCTCCAGTTGTTAAACCCTCCACTTAAACGGCAGGAGCTCTCCGATTGTTAACCTTCCACTTTATGGCATGAACTCTCAAGATACTTATATTTTTCATCGTACCTAGTGCATATGCACCGTTTCCAGCACGAGGTTGAGCAATCATCAATAATGATTGTAGCCAGATGCGTATCCATGAATCAACGAACCATTTAAATACGAATCCTATCTAATTCCTCTTTTGTATAATCGCTCATACCACTTATCTATTACCTCATAATACTTTTCCAAAGTATTAATTCTAACACTGAAATGAAGATCATATCTTCCCGAGGCTTCCCAATCCGAAATCACTACTGAATTGTTTCGTACGTCTGTAGGAATATACATGTCTATTCCTAATGAATCTGCATACGATGCTAACGTAGATATGTTATGAACATACATGGATCTATTATTGTATTCACATCCTGATGAATACACTTGTATCTTTATAAGTTTTTCGGCTGCCTGCTGAAGATGATATGCAACCTGATTCTTTACTTCTTTTATCTCTTTGTTCTTATATAGTTCTATTCCTTGCCTAGCCATAAGTAGATCGGCTTTTATAATGCTCATTGATAAATCCATGATTTATTGCCTCTCGAAAAGAACCTCTCCATTGTTTATATCCTTCATGATTGAAGAATCGTTTTTCTTGGTAGTATCAAAGTATAAGATATCATAATCCTGTATCTCTCCATATGATACAACAGAATTCACATAGTCACGATAACTCTTGTTTTTAAACATCTTACTCTTTGATTCTTTACCAAATACCGCAATATCAATGTCAGACTCTTCAGTACAACGGTCTTCTAATGCAGATCCAAACAAAACCACCTTATCAATAAGATTGCATAAAGAGATGCTATCAACAATATTCTTAACATAATCGCTCTTAATACTTGCAACATTAACAGTTCTACCATTTATATCAAGACCTACCATCTTGCACATATGCATCTCCTTTCACTAGACTTTAGTAGTTTTACTTATACTTATATTATAATTGCAATATTCACTATATACAAGAATCTGTGAAAATCTTCATAATCATCATTTGGTTAATCTTTGAAATGTTTGGAGGTGGGACTTGTATATTATAGAATAAAACAGTTTCTACGGGGTATTCAAAGTTGTTGAGGGGCTGTCTTCGTGAGGGGACAACTTGAGGGTTTATCGTGAGGGGCTTTCATGAGGGGCTGGTTTGAGGGTCCTTCGTGAGGGTTTGAAGCTTTTAACATAATAAAAACAGGGTTAATCA
>JAFZRZ010000023.1 GCA_017619635.1 Lachnospiraceae bacterium
GCTTCGATATCTGATATTATCATACGTGAGCTTAATGAGAGCCTTGAGATAGCGAAGAGAACCGGCATTGATAAGGAACGTATTTTACTCGATCCCGGTGTTGGTTTTGGAAAAACATACGAAGATAATGTAAATACAATAAAAGAACTGGAAAAAATATGCTCGGCATTTGATCTTCCCATGTTACTTGGTACATCAAAGAAATCGGTGATAGGACTTACACTCGGAGTAGATAAGAGCGAGAGGCTTGAAGGTACATTAGCCACAACAGCCAGAGCCATAGATGCGGGATGTCTTTTTGTAAGAGTACACGATGTAAAAGAGAATGCAAGATTTATTAAGATGTATGAAACGGTTGCCAGAGTTTAAGTTTGTATGTTTTTTGAAAGGACAGGTGACAGAATGGACGTAATCCATATCAAAAGACTTGAGATTTTTGCAAATCACGGTGTGATACCCGAAGAAAACACTCTCGGACAGAAGTTTATAATATCAGCTGACCTTTATAAAGACCTGCGTAAAGCCGGAAAGTCAGACGATGTAGAAGAAACGGTACATTACGGAAAAGCTGCCGTACTTATAAAGCAGATATCCGAAAAGTCTGTGTTCAGATTAATAGAAAAGCTTGCAGAAGAGATAGCTGACGCACTGCTTAAGAACTTCCCTGTGGAAAAGGTAAGAGTAGTGATCGAAAAGCCCTGGGCACCTGTAAGGCTGCCCCTTGATACTGTAGCTGTCGAGATAGAAAGAAGCTGGCATACAGCATATCTTTCCGTAGGATCAAATATAGGTGAGAAAGAGCAGTTCCTTAACAATGCGTTTAAAAAGCTTGATGAAGACTGCAATATAAAGGTTACGAAGGTATCTAAGTATATCGAGACCGAGCCTTATGGAAATGTGGAACAGGACAAGTTCTTAAACGGATGCCTTGAGATAAGAACTCTTCTTACTCCCGATGAGCTTCTTAAAAAGGTAAATGGGATAGAGCAGGAAGAAGGAAGGATCAGAACTCTTCACTGGGGTCCCAGGACATTGGATATCGATATCCTTCTGTATGATAATGAGGTTATATATACGGATGATCTTAAGATACCGCATCCCGATATGCACAACAGAATGTTTGTGCTTGAGCCGTTGTGTGAGATAGCACCGTTTGTTATACATCCGGTACTCGGAAAATCAGTTATGAGGCTTAAAGAGAAGCTTATGGATAAGCAGGGATAATACAGTGTGATCTTTAGTAAAATTTAAGCAATATAACGTTAAATATTGCTTGACCAAACAGGAAAAAAATTATAAAATATGATACAAAGGGAAGATTGCGCATATGTTAAAAAACTGACCTGTTTTTTCATATGCGGATGACCGTTTAAAAAATATTAGAAAGGGGTTTACTCATGATTATCAAAAGTGTTTTTGACAAGGATTTTAAGAAGTACGGTAAGGTAGTTGAAGGTATTGACAGCAAAGAACTGCTTGACGTACTTGCAACAAAGCCCATGCCTGCAGATGCTGTAGTTTATGTAGCAGGAGATGCAGATCTTGAGGCTACCAAGACAGCTAAGGAGTATCAGGACAGTTACTACGGCGGACTTCCCATCCAGGTAGGATATTGCAACGGTAACAATCATCTGCTTAATGCAGTTGAGTATCACAGATGTTCAGAGGTTAATATCGCTCTTTACGATATGATCCTTCTCATCGGTGACCAGAGAGATATCGAGGATGATTTCACATATGATACATCCAAAATTGAAGCTTTCAAAGTACCCGCAGGCGTAGCAGTAGAGATGTACGGAACAACTCTTCACTATGCTCCTTGTACAGCTGAGGGTGAGAAAGGCTTCAGAGGCATCGTAATCCTTCCTAAGGGTACCAATGCCGACATTACAGATTATCCGAACAGAACTGCAGAAGACAAGCTTCTTATGGCTGAGAACAAGTGGCTCATTGCGCATAAGGATGGCGGATGCGGCGACAGAGCTTTCATCGGTCTTAAGGGCGTAAATGTTTCTGTATAATAATATAATTTAAGGAGATATACAAATGCTTTATATAGGCGTTGATTTAGGTACTTCTGCTGTTAAGCTTCTTTTAATGGAAGGCAGCGGAAAAATCTGCAAGATCGTATCAAAGGAGTATCCTTTATACTTCCCGAATCCCGGTTGGTCGGAGCAGAAGCCCGAGGACTGGTGGACACAGGTTATTGCAGGTATTAAAGAGCTCACATCCGAGTGTGACAAGTCACAGGTTGCCGGCATCTCATTCGGCGGACAGATGCACGGACTTGTAATCCTTGATGAGAATGACAATGTTATCCGTCCCGCTATTCTTTGGAATGACGGACGTACCCAGAAAGAGACCGATTACCTTAATAATGTGATCGGTACAGATAAGTTGGCTAAGTATACAGCTAACATCGCTTTTGCGGGCTTTACAGCTCCCAAGATCCTTTGGGTTAAGGCTAATGAGCCCGACAACTTTGCTAAGATCAAGAAGATCATGCTTCCCAAGGACTATATTGCTTACAAATTAAGCGGCACCTTCTGTACAGATGTATCAGATGCATCCGGTATGCTCCTTCTTGACGTTAAGAACCGTAAGTGGTCACCTGAGATGCTTGAAATATGCGGTATTACAGAGTCTCAGCTTCCTAAGCTCTTTGAGAGCTACGAGACAGTCGGCACATTAAAGGTTGACATCGCAGCAGAGCTTGGATTCAGCACATCAGTTAAGATCGTTGCAGGCGCGGGCGATAACGCAGCAGCCGCTGTTGGTACCGGTACCGTTGGCGACGGAATGTGCAACATTTCACTTGGTACATCAGGTACAGTATTTATCTCCAGCAAGAACTTCTCAGAGAATGATAACAACGCGATCCATTTCTTCGATCATGCAGACGGCACCTACCATCTTATGGGATGTATGCTTTCAGCAGCATCATGTAACAAGTGGTTCATGGATGAGATCATTAAGACAAAGGATTACGCTGGAGAGCAGAAGGGTATCACCGAGGATATGTTGGGAAATAACAAAGTTTACTTCCTTCCTTACCTCATGGGTGAGCGTTCACCTCACAACAATCCCGATGCACGTGGTACATTCATCGGCATGTCTATGGATACCAGCCGCGAGGATATGACTCTTGCAGTACTTGAAGGTGTTGCATTTGGTCTTCGTGATTCTGTAGAAGTAGCAAGAAAGCTTGGCATCAAGCTTGAGAGAACAAAGATCTGTGGCGGCGGAGCTAAGAGTCCTCTTTGGAAGAAGATCATCGCTAACGTTATGAACATGAAGGTTGACGTTATCGAGAGCGAGGAAGGTCCCGCACTCGGTGGCGCTATGCTTGCAGCAGTTGCTAACGGCGAGTATAATAGCGTAGAGGAAGCAGCAGCTAAGCTTGTTAAGATCATCGATACTGTAGAACCCGATCCTGCTATCGCAGCAAGATACGAGGAGCAGTACAAGAAGTTCGTACAGATCTATCCTGCATTAAAGGATATCTATACACTGATCAAATAATTAAGTATATATAGTACCCAAGAGGTACTGCATATAAAACAAAAATCTTATAAGGAGAAGTAAAATGAATAATATCCCTAAAATTAAAATCGGTATTGTAGCTGTTAGCCGTGATTGTTTCCCTGAGAGCCTTTCAGTTAACAGAAGAAAAGCATTAGTTGATGCTTACAAGGCAAATTATGACGCAGCAGACATCTATGAGTGTCCTATCTGTATCGTTGAGAGTGAGATCCATATGGTTCAGGCTCTTGAGGATATCAAGAAAGCCGGATGTAATGCTCTTTGTGTATATCTTGGAAACTTCGGTCCCGAGATTTCCGAAACTCTTCTTGCTAAGCACTTTGATGGACCTAAGATGTTCTGTGCAGCAGCTGAGGAGACACAGAATGACCTTTGCGGCGGCAGAGGCGATGCTTACTGTGGTATGCTTAATGCAAGCTACAATTTAAAGCTTCGTAACGTTGGTGCTTATATCCCTGAGTATCCTGTTGGTGATGCTGAGGATTGCGCTAAGATGATCAATGAATTCGTTCCCGTTGCAAGAGCACTCGTTGGACTTAGCAAATTAAAGATCATATCATTCGGTCCCAGACCTCTTAACTTCCTTGCTTGTAACGCTCCTATCAAGCAGCTTTACAATCTTGGTGTTGAGATCGAAGAGAACTCAGAACTTGACCTTTTCGAAGCATTCAACAAGCATGCAGGTGACGCTCGTATTCCTGAGAAGGTTAAAGAGATGGAAGAAGAGCTCGGTGCAGGCAACAAGAAGCCTGAGGTTCTTGCAAAGCTTGCTCAGTATGAGTTAACACTCCTTGACTGGATCGAGGCTCATAAGGGCTACAGAGAGTATGTTGCAATCGCTGGTAAGTGCTGGCCTGCATTCCAGACACAGTTCGGATTCGTTCCTTGCTATGTTAACTCTCGTTTAACAGGTATGGGTATCCCCGTATCTTGTGAAGTAGATATCTACGGATGTCTGTCAGAGTTCATCGGTACCTGTGTATCAGAGGATGTTGTTACACTTCTTGATATCAACAACTCAGTACCTAAGGATATGTACAAAGAGTCTATCGAAGGCAAGTTCGATTACAAGCATACAGATACATTCATGGGCTTCCATTGTGGAAATACCTGCTCAAAGAAGCTTGCATTCCATGAGATGAAGTATCAGATGATCATGGCTAGAGCACTTCCTATCGAGGTTACCAATGGTACTCTTGAAGGCGACATCGTTCCCGGCGATATCACATTCTTCAGACTTCAGTCAACAGCTGATGCTAAGATCAGAGCATACCTTGCAGAAGGTGAAGTACTTCCTGTAGCTACCAGATCATTCGGTGGTATCGGTGTATTCGCTATCAAGGAAATGGGACGTTTCTATCGTCACGTGCTTATTGAGAAGAATTATCCTCATCATGGCGCTGTTACATTTGGTCATCATGGAAAGGCACTCTACGAAGTATTCAAGTACATCGGAGTTCCGATCGAGGATATCAACTACAA
>JAFZRZ010000024.1 GCA_017619635.1 Lachnospiraceae bacterium
GTATTTCCCTTCTGAATTGATTCCGTATTGAAATACTTCCAACGGAGCGATAGATTTTTTTGATAGTAAAACTATATTGTTATCCTCGTCTGGTTTTAATGTTATGTCGTTATAAACAAATTTTCTTTCCATAGTAGTATCCCCCTTTCCTTTTAATGCCCATATAATCCAACAAATATTTTAAAGATATAGAAAAGGATAAAAGAAATGAAAAGCGAAGGAAAAATATACTTCTTTCTAAGTATTATTCTACATTTACACTAATCCAAATGACGTTAAAAAGAATATCCAAGTTTGTCAAAAAAACCTAAAGTTAAAGAATTTTGAGTAATTGCTTCCACATAATTATAGCAAAGTTCCTAATATGTTAAAACTTTTCTGTATTTAGATATTCCATATAATATAAAAACATAATCCCCCACCAGCCTCAAGGCATAAAACCTTGACCATGATGGGGGATTATGTTTGCCATGATCAAGCGATTAAGCAAAGGTTTGCTAATCGCCACCATCCATTTATCTGTCATAACCTACGGCCTTTTCCTTTTCTTTTGGTTTTGTCAGGATACGCTGATCTTCTTTTTGGTGATATTGCAGCTTTCGATGTATGGGATTTTTAGTGTAATCCTCAAAGTCTTCATATCTGCCTTCAAAGGTCAGATATTCCTTGACTATCTTCTTAAACTTTTCTGCGTCATCCACACCTTTCTGTAATTCCTCGATCTTTTTATCCTTCTTTGCCAGGATCTTTTCGAAGCTGTTTTTAACTGTTTCGATGGTCGTTGATTCTTTAAACTTAGCAAACACTTTCTTCCAGATCTTCTTTGGTACCTTTACCATGTCGGTATCTGCTCCAAGGAGTGTCTTTAGGGGTTCAACCTGCTTTTCGATCTTTGCAAACTCTTTATTGAGTGTTTTGCTGGATTCACCGATCTCTGTATTGCATTTCTGATATATGTCCAGAAGGCTTGTTGCTTCGTGTACCTGTTCCTTCAGATCCGAAAGATATTCATTCTGTTCTTTGATCAGATCCACGTTGTTATCGATATCTTCTTCAAGACTCTTTATCAGATCCTGAGTCTCATCCATCTGACTCTGTAAGATCTCTATCTCTGCTTCCTTATCCTCGACTGCTCTCATTGCTTCTTTGAATTCGGGTATTGTGTAATCATCCCTGTCTATCCCGAGTACGGTGATCTCTATTCCTCTCTCTTTACAAAGATCTTCGATATATGCACGCTCCCTTATCTGCCAGTGGACTGTTTCATTATCTCTCCTTGAATTCGCATGTTCTATACCCATTTCCTGATAGGCTTTTGTTAAACTGTTCCTTGTAGACAATCCTGTTTTGTATCCATGCGCTACAGGTATATAGTCTATATGAAGATGAGGTGTTGCCTCATCCATGTGGAGTACTGAGTTGAACACATGAAGGTTTGGATTCCTTTCCTGAAAGGTTCTTGCGTATTCATCCAATACTTCCATGGCTGCTTTTGCTTCTTCGCTCAGATTCCCGTTCTTATCAAGTACACCCGTATCAGACATCTTTCCTATCTGGACTAAGTTCTCGTAGAAGAGCTTCTCTCCATTACCTGAGTTTTTGATATCTGACATGTAGTCATCCTTCTTACGATCTTTTCTGGTCTGTTTTTCATTGTATTCTCTTACTGCCTCACCAAAGCATTCATCATATGCCTCTCTGATCGGCTGACTAACATATGTGACATTCCATCCGGTTCTTTCCCTGTCTACATTAGCGGCTACGAAATCTCTGTTGTTGTGGGCTATGCTTCCTTTTCCTTTTACGAACGATATCGTCTTTGCCATAGTTTACACCTCCTTTCTCTCATCTTTTCCGCCTAAGCGGTCCCGCTGCATACCAGCGGGTTGCTATTACTTCTGTGCCAGAAGTAACGCCTTATTAGTTTTGACACTTCGTATCAAAACATAAGTCGCTCTACCGAGGGTTGCCTTCAGCAGGACTCCTGCGGAGAGCTCATAAATGCAGTAAACTGCATTTATGTTTGTTGCCTTGAAGTTAGCTTCAAGGCAATCGTCTTTGTAGCCTGTTCGATTGAATTCTATCCCATAGGCTACAAAAACGAATCACCTTCTCTTTGAAATTCTTCTTTTTCTCATCACGTTCATCTGTTATACGGGAAGTGGCACTACCTGCTCCATTCGATCTCCTATACGCATCTTTTTTCGTATAGCTATATAGTATTGCAGGGTTGTTGATTCAAGGTCTCCTATGTAGGCCGATATCTCTTTTGCCCCGGCCCCTTTTTCATACATTCTTGTTGCGAAGGTTCGCCTGAATATATGCAAGCCACTGATCTTTTCATCAAATCCGATATTCTTATAGATTGTTCCCATACAGTGTTCCAGTTCAGTTGCTGTATACTGTTTTCCTGTCTTTGTCCTGCAGATAAGATCTTCCGAACTTCCCGGTCTGTATTCCTTTATCAGTGTGAGATCTTCCTTAGCTTCCATAGATAAACCTATCTTCCTTGCTTTTTGATTCTTTGTAGTTCCCAGAGTTGCTACATATCCGTTTTCACCATCTGCTTTATTTCGGTTCTTACACATGGATGTGCTCTTGTTGATTGTCAGTATTCCGTGTGTTTCGTCATAGTCCTTCCACTTGAGGCTTATCATCTCACCGACTCTCATCCCGGTGTGAAGAAGCAATCTTCCAAAGAGTCCGCCGGCATATTTGTAATTACCATTTGAGTGTTTCTTAAGGCTCTCGTCCAGGAATTGTTCCTCTTCTTTCTCAGAGAGTACTATCACATCTGCATCAAACTCCGCTTTTGCCTCTAACTTTGATAATCGTTTTTTTATGCTCTTCTTAATAGGTTCAACCGGATTAGATTCCAACTCTCCCCTTGCCATTGCCCAACAATAAGCGGCATTAAGAACATCCAGAACTTTTTCTATTGTAGAGACCGAAAGATTTGTCTTAACAAGATCATTGATATGATCTTCGATATCTGCAGGAGTAATTGCTCCTATCTGCATGCGTCCGAGCGTATAAGATGCTATCTGATTCTTTATGGTCCCCTCGCGCCTATCTATTGATTTTGGTTTCAACTCGCCGTTTGAGACTTGATAATCAAGGTGTCTCGTGCAAAGACTCTCTACTGTATCAGTCCCCAGAACAGAATACCTGGCTTTTTCTTTTTCCCATTTCTGCTCTTTCTGTTTCATGAGCTTAATACACATGGTTCGGTTTGCTGCAGTTACTGTCAGAGTCTTTCTCTTTCCGTCGCTCTTGCTTCCAACACCTTTTCGGTATGTGATTGTTCCGTCCGGATTCTCTGTAAAAGATCCCTGACCTTTTGGGTTTCTTTTTGTTGATGTGCTCATTTGCATCACCCCCTTTCCTCAACAGATTCTGTTTTACAGGTTATATTCTTTATATTCATAATTCTTAAGCCACTCCGACAGAGCTGCTTCGGTAACGTAGTATCTCTTACCTATGCAGATTGACGGGAAGCCTCGTGATTTCATCAATGCATATGCTTTGTCTCGTCCGATTCTCAGATCAGAGCTGAGTTCTTTAGCTGTAAGCATCCTGATATCACTGTCATGAGCTTTGATCTCGATCATAGATTTTCCCTCCTTTCGTTTTAATATCGTAATATCCGATATATGAATATCGTACATTAAAGATATCACAGATTTTTAGGCGTGTCAAGTAATCGTAAGTATCAATATACTAATTTCGTACACGCAATTGAAAGACATGTTGTTTTATGTTAGTATTAGGGTAATGTATGAATTTCGTATATTGCAGAATTGTGAAAAGAGGAAACGAAATGGGAGATGGACAGAATCTAAAAAAGATACTTGATGACAGGAATATGAGCGTTCGTGAAATTGCAAGGAGGACAAAGATAAGTCCTACTACGTTGTATTCGCTGATCCAAAGAGACACTAACTTGAGATTTGACTATGCATTAAGAATTGCTAATGAACTTGAGATAGATGTTAACGATATATGTGAGGCAAGTCCATTCTCGGGTGCACTTAAAGAAAATGAGATATATCCTACCATACCTCACGACATCTACGGTCTACTGGATGAAAACAGGGTAAAGGGATATCTGAAGAATTCTATGTTTCCGCTCATGCTTTTGTTCGGCAAGAATGGAATGCCTGATGTTGATAACCTTTTGACTGCATTTTATCAGTTGGATGATGAATCTAGAAAAGAAGTCGTAGAGATGATCAAATTTAAGCTGCAATATCATCGTGATCCTGAAAGAGCAGAGCAGGTAAAGAACATTAAAGGCTGGTAAATTACACCAAAAATGACTAAATGGAAATCCCTTTTTACATTTGTGTGTATGTGAAAACAAATCGAGATATGAGGTCGGATGATATGAAGTGTGAACTCTTAGCAGAATCAAATCTTGCGTTGCTGTCTAACTTTATTGACGATATGAACACAAAATACGATGAGGTAGTGCTGAAGGCGTTTTTGGATGAAAAGAACGCATACGGTTATATTGCCGTAGATAACGAAAAAGCAATTGGATTTGCATACGGATATGTATTAAATGAACCCGATGGACGAAAGACTTATTATCTGCACGCAATAGATATTATGGCTGGCTATCAGAATCTTGGTTACGGAACGGAATTGGTCAGATTTGTGTATGCGCATTCAAAAAGTCTGGGCTGTCGCAAAATGTTTTTGATGACAAACATCGGCAACGCGTCAGCTTGCAGATGCTATGAAAAGGCGGGTGGAACAAGCGCTGCTGATGACGTCGTCATGTATGAATACAAGAAATGATTAAGCGTGTAATATAATCGGCTCGAAAAATCGGTATTTGTGTGAGGACAAAATGATAAGCAAGAAAGTACAAGCGTATATAGAGGATCATTCCTTCTGCTCAGAATACCTTTTCAAAGATTGGGAAGCATTTCTGGATTTCCTCTATGAAGAAGGCGGTCGCGTTTCGTCCATCCTTTGGTGGGATCACTGCAAGAAAAATATGCAGCATGAATCCTGTGGAAGCGGTGGATACAAAGATCCTGATGATCAGGAATGGATGTATGCTGAAACCTGGCTGCATGAAGATGGATTTGAAGAAAGGACTATAGCGGAAATAAAGGCCTATATTCAGGAAAAGAGAGAGCATGGCCTTATTCTTGGTGACAAATACATCAGCCACGATTTAGTGCCGTCTTTTTATCTTGTAGAATAACAAATTCCGGTTTGTCGAGTAGAAACACTTTTGTAAAAAGGGAGAAATAAAATTGACCTATGAATTGACCTATTTGAAATTTTTGAGGCCAAAAATATCGATTTTTTACAAATTTTGATCCTGATTTTTACTTACAGAACCTGTTAGTATGAATCAGGATTTCTTTTCTTATTATCCCCTGAAACCCTTGAAAATACTGGGTTTTTCGACAAAAAAAGAACCGGTAAAACCAGTTCTTTTAGCAGCGCTACTAGGATTCGAACCTAGAAAATGACGGAGTCAGAGTCCGTTGCCTTACCATTTGGCGATAGCGCTATATTTATACCGACTTTCTGTCAGCACATGTTATATTACATTATTTTTTTCAATAATGCAAGTGCTTTTTTTCTTTTTTGCCCCAGAATGTGCTTCAGAACCGACTGATTGGGCGTTGTGTGCTCAGGTCTTCTTTCACTGTTACATACATGTTATAATTTACCTGTTAAAAAGGAAAAGTAAGAAAGAATCCAAAGATACTACTGGTTTTGATCTTAAAAAGTTTGATAGGAAAGATTAGTGAAAAAGTGCAGGCTGACATATGACGAATGGAAATGCATAAAGGAGAAACAACAGAAAATACAATTTGTTTCTACAGAGGCGTTTTGCGGATATATAGGTGTTTTAGAGATCGAAGCAGTTACACAACCACAGGTTTGGAACTTTAACGGTAAGGAACAAACTGTTTGTGACAAGGGTATAAAGTGGATCTCGATTCTTCCAAAAGATGAATACTACTGTATTACAGCGATGCTGGATGCAAATGAAGAGATCATTGTGTGGTATATCGACATGACAGCCGGCCAGGGAGTAGAAGAGGACATTCCGTTTTTTTATGATCTGTATCTGGATTTGATCGTTTATCCGGACGGAACAATGATCGTTGATGACATGGATGAACTGGAAGATGCACTTAACAAAGGTGATATTTCAAAAGAGCTGTTTAAACTTGCTGTTGATACAAAAGAGGAATTAGAAAATACGCTGCTTAAAGATATAGGATCCTTTGAGAAATATACAAAAGAGTTTATTAAATAACAGATAGGAGAACTGAAATGGAAACATGGTATTACGAAGTGGTAAGCATAGACGGGGATTATGCAAATTTAAAAAGAACAGATATTGAGTCTGATGATCTTAAACTGGTAGCCAGAGCTCTGCTCCCGCCTGAGATCAGGGAAGGAAGCAGACTTAGATATGAGCTGATGCAATACTTTATGGAAGAATAGCAAAGAGATAAGGTGATCCTCAATCTTACATTGATGACCACCTTCTTTTATGCTTTCTGAGCTTTTATTATTAGGAAATCCGGTTTGTGCAGATTATCCGAAAACTCAGGATACTTAGAAAGTATATCATTATCTGGAAATGGCTCCACGATCTTCTTTATAACAAAACCGCTGTCAACAAGTGTGTTTATTATGGTTGAGAACATCCTGTGGTATTTCTTTACATTATCGACAAACCATTCAGATTCCACTTCTTTCTCTACACAGTAGTTTTTTAGATTAACATGTATCTTTTCACCGTTCTCATCTCTAGTCCATCTCTCACCGTTACTGTGACAGGTGTTAAGAGGATGTTCCTGAGAAAAGATGAAAACTCCGTTACTGTTTAACTTCTCATATACTTTTTTCACAACGCCCTCAAAATCATCGATGTAATGAAAGGCAAGTGAACTTAACACAACATCAAATGAGCCTTCGATATCAGAGATATCCTCCATTGGCATATTTAGGTACGTGATCTTTGGATCGCTGTTTTCTTCTCTTGCGATCTTTAACATCTTTTGGGAGATATCTATCCCGACAACACTCTCAGCCCCCATTCTGACATATTCTAAACAGTGTTCTCCAAAGCCGCATCCCAGATCGAGGATCTTTTTGCCTTTGAGGTCAGGCAGCATGGAAAACAGAACAGGGATCTCAAAAACAGTGTTGGCATTTACTTCTTTATCTCTTATCTTTTTGTAGCCTTCAAAGAATACTTCGTTGTCATAGATGTTTTGCTTTGCCATGATATACTCCTTTTCCTGTGATGATTATATCCTTCTTTTAAACCTGTGTCATCAAAGATCAGAGCATGGAGCACATGTTTTCATAAAAGCCCGGTATAAGAGAGGTCGCCGCTATCTGCATCACGGTAGCGACATCTATTAGAGCATGTCCTACCATTACAGGAACAGGATCTTTCTTTTTCTGATAATAAGCACACAGCAGGATAGTGCAGGGAAGAAACGAAATAAAGCGGTACAAAATATATATAGGATCAAGAAGCACAGGTATGAAGCAATGCTGCAGGGCATAGAAAAATGCAGGTATCATGATCGATGCTATCTTGTTTTTAATGACTGCCACACCACAGCCAAGATACAATCCGTCTTCTGCTAGAGTGGTTGATACAGGAAGCAGGAATATATTTATGACAGCCAAAACAGCGGGAATCGGTCTTATCATGACAAGCGAACAGTAGGGCATCATTGTTTTGTAGCATAAGAAACCGGCGAAAAACATACCGCCCATACCAATGACTATAATTATGACAGACATGATCACCACATGACTGAATTTACTCTTACCTTTTTCATAATTGATGAGTTCTTTATAACTCATCCCGTTTTTCTTTGAGACCCATATGAGTAAAAGGATGAACAGGATGTTTATGACTGTGGCAGAGAATGACCATATGCTGCTGATCTCATCGACACTTTTTTTAGTCAGCCAGGCTGCTGTAAGGAAAAATATGATGAACACTATCGAACGTAAAGGAAGCAGCCAGTATAAACCTTTTTTATTCATTCATATATCCTTTCTCCCTTATAAGGAAAGCCTCGGATGCCTGTTTTATCATTTCCATCATCTTTTTTTGTGACATCTTTATAACGCCTGTTGCCACCATGGTCGCAAGACCGTGCGAATAGAAGATGATATTTCTTATGCAGTTGAGAGCCTGCTGCTCACTTATACCGAATTTATGCGCTATTTCTGTAGCCATAGTCTTGTTGTTCTTGTCTTTAAAACTGTCCTTTAGCTCATATGAACTTTCTCCCAAATACAGAAACTTAAAAAGATTAGGTTCATTTACTGCCATCTTCACATAGTTACTTCCCATGTTTTCAAAGTCTTTGGCAGCATCACCGATTGATTTGTTCTTACTGTTGGCATATTCGAGTGCGTAGACGCTAAGTGCCTTTCTGAACCCTTCCATGTTGTTGAAATGCCATACTATGGGCTGGGTGGAACAGCCTATCTCTGATGCCAGTGTCTTTACATTTATGGATGAATAACCGTCTCTTATCAGCATGTTAAGTGCAGACTCCAGGATTATCTCTTTTGATATACTTACCTTTCTTGCCATGACGTCTCCTATTATATAAATACAATTATATAAATATGTTTATATTATAAAACGATATTTCTCATTGTCAATACTTAAGACGTATCGGTCCTATATTGACAAAAATATCTTATAGGGTTATTATGACTAAAAATATATATTTGGTCAAAAAAGAGGACATAACATGCCTAAGATATACTCTGATAAGGAAAGAACGGATATCATTGAACGCCTTAAAACCGAAGCAAATATTCTTATGCAAAAGAAAGGCGTCAAAAAGACCACGGTAGACGAACTTGTGAAAAGAGCAGGCATACCAAAGGGTACTTTCTATCTTTTCTATCCGTCAAAAGAGATGCTTTTGTTTGATTGCGCACAGGGATTTCATAAGCAGGTGGATGAGTACATCTTAAACGGCATGAGCAGGATAATAAGTGCCAATAACATAGATCCTGAGAAAAAGGGATCTTTCCTCAAACATATAGATGAGATCGTGGATGTGATAATGGGAGCGATAAAGATAACACAGGATTCCTGTCTTAAGGTGCTGTTAAATCCTGAATCCATGGAGCTTATATTATCAAAGCTTCCTGAAGATGTACTTAAAAAACACAGACAGCAGGACAGAAACATTGGAAACGGTCTGTTTGAGAGAGTTATAGCAGATGAGGGACTGAACGCGGATGAGATGGCAGGTGCGTTTACCATGATACTTTTTGGCGGAATGTATAAGCAGGTCATAGGAGAAGAAAATATCAACGCAAGTACAAGATTCCTTGTAAAAGGACTTGTGATGCAGATATTTGGATAAAGGGAGAACATCCGTAATGATTGATTATATCCGTGAGAACTTAAGTTATTTTGAACTGTTTGTAAAGACGCATGGTGTAAGCAGAAAGACAAGCCCCACGCACATTTCATACGGGCCAGATAAAGAGCAGTATTTTCTTTATTATGAACCGGCCGAAATAAAAAGCGATGTGATCATATTCTGGGTACACGGCGGTGGATGGAATAGCGGCAGTCCGAGCTCTTTTGATCATGTGGGACAGAGAGTAGCATCGGAAGGGTATGTAATGATATCTGCGGGATACAGATTATCGCCTAAAAATAAGTATCCAAGTCAGATAAAAGATGTATGTAACTGTTTCAATGCTTCTGTTTCATACCTGAATGAGAGAAACATTGATACATCCTGTATTATTGTTGCGGGACCTTCGGCCGGAGCCCATCTTGCATCGATACTCTGTTATTCGTCATCGGTTCAGAAGGAGTATGGTGTAGATATTTCTGATATCAAAGGGTTTGTCGGTTTCGGTGGACCGTATAGTTTCAGGGATGATCAGACGAAGACGATAGCTTATCTTGAGAAGCTTCTTTTTGAAAAAGGCTATGATAAGCATAACGCAGAGCCTGTAAGTATTATGAGTAAAAATCATATCCCCATGCTACTCATTCAGAGCAGACATGACGGACTGATAGAATATGCATGTGCCGAGGATTTTGCAAAAAGAGCAAAACAGGTGGGCAATGGATGTGAATTGTATGGTGTGACCGACAGGAAGAATACGCATTCATGGTATTGTGTTGGTTCATTTCTTGAAACAAGAAATGAAAACGATACACAGGATAAGTTTTTTACATGGATTGAGGGAATAAACAGTGAAAACAGGATCGATATATAAATCAGAGGAAGGAAAAAAGAAGATATTATCCCTTTATGATGAACAGCTCAATAGACTGAACGTTCCATATAAAGATGTATATGTGGAGACATCCTTTGGCAGGACACATCTTATAGAAACGGGTTCGCTGCAGGGAGAACCTTTACTTGTCTTCCACGGAGGAAATGCAACTTCTGCATTTAATCTGCTTGCGTGCGATTTTTTATTTGATGATTTCCATATATATGCTGTAGACATTATCGGACACCCCGGGAAAAGTGCGGAAAGAAGTCTTTCGGCATTCAATTATGATTATGGGAAATGGACAGGCGAAGTGATAAGTGCGCTTGGATACGAAAGTATGAGCCTGTTCGGAGGATCGTTCGGAGGAGGAGTCATTGCCAAAACCATGTGCGAGGTTCCTGACAGGATCAAGCGTGTGGTCATGTACATTCCTTCGGGGATAAAGAACGCGTTTCAGTTAAAGAATGCTCAGATGATGTTTCCTATGATCATGTACTGGATAACGGGAAAACAAAACTGGTTAAAAAAGACGATGATACCGATGGCTCTTTCAGAGGATAATATCCCCGATGATCTGTATCAGACTGCAAAGCTGAGCATAAATCATATAAAGGTCAAGACCGCCATGCCGACAAATGTTTCTTCGGCGAGAATGAAAAAATGCAAGGCACCGACACTTGTGATGGCGGCGGAGAAAGATTGCCTGTTTCCGGCAAAAGGAATCATTAAAAGGTCAAAACAGATAATACCGAACTGTGAAACTTATCTGTTAAAGGACAGAGGACATGTACATGATCTTACTTTTGATGAAAAGAAGATGATCACGGATTTTTTATTAAAGGGATGATTAATGAAGAAAGCTGCATTCGTATACAAAGATGAAGATAGCATGAGCAGGATGCATGAATTCTATGACAGAGTCATGGAATCTTTAGATGTGCCCTATTTGGAAAACTATATAAATACATCTTTTGGACAGACACATTCACTCTTAGTCGGAGATCAAACAAAGCCAAGGATATGCACAATCCACGGCGGTAACGGGATAACACCGCTTAATATCAGGCTGTTTTTACCGCTGCTTAAGGAATACTGCATCATTGCACCCGATGTCATCGGTATGCCGGGTAAGAGTGATCCGTACAGAAACATAAGCAGCAAAAAAGATGAATACGGGCTTTGGGTATCTGAGGTCCTGGACTTTTATAAGGAAGATAAGATGTCCTTTGTCGTATCCTCTTACAGCTCTGCGATGTTTCTTTCATTTGCAAAGAGTTTCCCGGACAGGGTTGATAAATCGGTACTGCTCGTTCCGTCAGGCTTTGCACACGGACCGGTCATGCCAATGCTAAAGAGAATGGTGATACCGTTTATAAAGTATTATATAAAGCCTGATGAAAAACTTCTTGATGACGTGCTTGAATATATGGGCGGAAAAGATGAAGCGATCTGGAGAGATTTTTTTGATCTTATGATGTCTGCCTATAAGATGGAACTTCGCCCTCCCAGGGAATATAAAAAAGAGGAGCTTAAAGGACTTAATGCTCCCCTGTTTATGATAGCTTCAAAAAAAGATATATTCTTTCCTGCCGACAGAGTGTTTAAAAGAGCGGGAGAGATCTTTGGAGATGATATAAAAACCATGTATATAGAAAGCAAACATCTGCCATCAAAAGAGGTAATGGCAGATGTCTGTGAAAAGATCATTTTGTTTCTTCAATGATACGTCTGGATATGTTTTCAGAAACATAGTATGCACGGAGAGTGGATTCGAGATCGATCAGGTAAAGGTTACCGTATCCTGTATCAGGAATGAAGCAGTCCAAATTAAGATATGACTGAACACCTCCGGAAGATGCAAATGCGTTGCTGTTATCGGCAAGGAAGAGACCGCCGGCATAGATCTCTATGGCATAGCCCTTTTGCGAAGTTAGCATCTTGTCTTTGGATTCACCTGATATGAGACGGTTACTCATGAGTGCTCTGTTGAATGCAAGCACATCCGCTGCACATGAATGTGTATCCCATGCGCCTCTTAAGGTGTTTGGCATCTCGATATATTTCGCATCACCGCCCATGTTAACATCGGGAACACTTGTGATATCTCCTTTTCCCATGGCGGATGAGTTTTCCATTCCGCACACATCAAAGATATTCTTCTGAACGTAATCGGCATAACTCTCACCGGTCACCTTTTCTATTATCATTGCAAGTAAGTGGTAATCGGTAATACAGTAGTTTACCAGTCCGCCGGGTTCATGCTTGAAGCCGGAATCGTTTAGTGCCTGCATGAACTCCTCATCGGTCACCTCGTCATTGTATACCCTGTCTGAGAAATCACCGTTTATACCGTCATATGCATCACCCCAGAAGTCCTTGGGTGAGCGCAGATAATCATAAACTCCGGACTGCATATAGAGCAGATTGTTTATTGTGATCTGTTTTCCGAATTCATATTCCGGGAGATATTTGTCTATTGTATCGGTGAGTTTGAGTTTTTCCTGTTCCTCGAGCTGATATATAGCCACGGCTGTTATGGGAAGAGCCAGAGCACCAGCCTCATATGTTGTATAAGGATTGACCTGCGTTATTCCGTCTGTTTCTGTTGAATTCAGACCTGCCAGGAAAATGACCTCATCATCATTTGCGAGGATATATACACCCTTATTGAAATTTGTTTTTGTGCACTCCGATCTCATGATCTCGATAAGTTGGGCATATTCGGGCTTGTCATTTACCCAGATATAGTCACCTTCATAAGTAAGGCCCTCGGCAAGTGGTCCGAAATCGGGAGTGGAATCACTGACTGTATTTGCTGTTTCCGTTTTTTCTGACGAAACCGTATCATCTGTGACAACAGCATTATCGTTTGAGGAATCAGACTCGTACAGATCATCATATGCATATTCGGCATAAGGATCCTTGTTTCCGCAGGCTGTTGTAAAAAGCAGTGCTGATAATAATACTAAAGATACGATTTTTGAGTGTTTCATATTCTGATATCCCTTCATCACATTATTCATAAATACTGAAACATATGCATTTTATTAAGTATATCATAAATAAGAGATTTATATCACGTATCGCATATTCCTTAAATATGCAACTTGTAATGAGCTGCCATACTATATAAAATGTTCAGTATAAATATCTATGAAAGCGTGTGATAAGTATATGGCAACAGATAAAAAAGTCATGTGTATAGGAATGGCACTGGTGGATTCCATTATCAAGGGATTTGATAAGGATCCGATATCAGCTTCCGGTTACAGGGCGGTGTCGGGCTCTTTGAATGTCGGAGGAGAAGCGGTAAACGAGGCAATGGCATCTTCAAAGCTTGGTGTTGATACCTCTATACTTTGTGCTCTTGGAAACGATGACGCCGGTGATACTGTAATTGGTGCATTAAACAGATGTGGTGTTAACACCGATCATGTCATAAGGGGAGAGGATCATCCCACCCCTGTGACAACTATGTTTGTAAACGATGACGGTACAAGAAAGTCAATAACGAACAATTCGCACCGTTTCAATTTCCATCCCGAAAGATATACAGAGCTTTTTAAAGGATATGATGCAGTTATCTTAGGTTCACTCTTCAGAGCACCTTTTGACGATGCCAAGATCATAACATCTGTTTTAAAGGATGCAAAGCTGATGGGGCTTTTAACGGTTGCGGATACGAAGCTTCCAAACTTTAAAGTCCTTGGTCTTGATGATGTGAGTGAGGCTTTGCCTTTTACCGATTATATAACGCCCAATGAGGATGAGGCTAAGTACTATACCGGTAAAGATGATCCTTCGGACATGGCAGATGTGTTTTTAGATTACGGAATAAAGAACGTGATCATAAAACTTGGAGGTAAAGGTTGTTTCTTTAAGAACAATGATCATACGATCAGTCTGCCTCCCTATGATATAGAAGCAGTCGATGCTACGGGGGCAGGGGATAACTTTGTTGCCGGTCTGGTGTCACGTCTGTTAAGAGATGACAGCATCGATGATGCCCTGCGTTTTGCAAATGCATGCGGTGCGATATGTACCACGGCTGTGGGGGCATCAACAGCACTGAAAAACACAAAACAGGTAATGGATCTTATCGAAAACTCAAGATAAAACATCCTGAAAAGCCCGTATTTATTGGGATTTAGAATCATTTAAGAAATAGTTAAGGATTACACAAGGGACAGATTAAGACTTCCGTGAGTCTGTGCGTTACATTAGTATCAGCAACAGGCTTACGGATTTTTTTATCCGTGGCGACGGGAAAGAAAATTAGGTCACGGGGGACAAAGGAAGCGACCGAGGTTTTGAAAGAGAGGATGTTAAAAATGGAACTTTTAAAGAACAAAAAGAAGATGATAGCGATCGGTGCAGTAGCAGCTGCGGCAGTGATCGGATTCGTATCGATCAACGCAAATGCGGCACTGAATGTTAAGTCATATACGGTTGAAAGAGCAAACCTGTCAAGCATAACAGAGCTTAACAGCAATGTTCAGACAAACAACACAAAGAAGTACTACTCGCAAATAGACGGTAAGATCGGCGCTGTACTTGTAAAAGAGGGTGATTATGTTAAGAAAGGAGATCTGCTCATATCTTACGACAGTGCAGATATAGAGTATCAGCTGTCAATGGCAGATCTCAATTCAAAGACGGACCAGGGAACCTACGATGAGGCTCTCCAGTCAAGCGGAAGGACAGCAGGTCTTTATTCCGAGGCAAAAAGAAACCTCGCAGTTTTGGATCAGCAGATAGCTGACACACAGGCAGCCATCACACAGACAGAAAAGGATCTTCTTGAAAGAAAAGCTGCTCTTGCCGATGAGGGAGCAAAACTTCAGGTTTCTCTCATAGACTGGGCAGATGAACCCGATTCGGATGAGTTTGAGAATCTCCAGAAGATGGTACAGACAAACGCTTACGAGCAGCAGTATGCGGGTGATATCGTTCAGATGCAGGAGGAACTCAACAGACTCAATACACAGCTGGCATATTGTAAAGAGTATAAAGCTGAGATGACAAGCCAGAAGGCTGCAACAGTAAACGGAGTCATAACAAAAGGCGGCAAGGAAAAACTCGAAGCAGTAAAGGCAGCCAACGATCTTGCAAACACACAGAGGATCGATGATATCACTGCAGCAAAGGATGGCATCAGAGCAGGTTATGACGGCGTTGTAACAAATATCAGTACCTTTGAAGGAGCAATGGTCGCAAAGGGAACACAGCTTATAACACTTGAATCAACTAACGATATCGTTATCAGATCAAACGTAAATAAATATGATATAGATGTACTTGCAGAAGGTCAGCCCGCAACAGTAAAGATCAGAGGAAACGACTATGAGGGCAAGGTTTCAAGAATAGAGAGAATGACAGATCCGGACGCAGGTACAGGCATAGGTGTTGAGATCACACTTGATGAACCTGATGAGAACATCATCCTTGGACTTGAAGTAAAGTCATATGTAAAGACAGCAGCTTTGGAAAATGTCCTTCAGATACCCACTGAGGCATTCAACAGCGATGATGAAGGCGATTACGTATTTGTTGTAAGAGATAAAAAAGCTGTTAAAATATTCGTAGAAGCCGGTGTAAAGAATGATGACATGGTTGAGATACGCTCAGGCCTTAACGAGAATGATGTAGTTGTATGGAATGACTCTACAGAGCTCACAGACGGCATGGATGTCAATGTCAACTAGTCCAAAACACCGATTGAAAGGAATATCTGAAAATGGAAGCAAAAAAAGAGATACTTACAGCCAAGGACCTGTCAAAGACTTTCTCTAACGGATCGGTCCAGCAGCATGTATTAAAGAATCTGAACCTCTCAATATATAAAGGTGATTTCACTGTTATCATGGGTAACTCCGGTTCCGGAAAGAGTACACTGCTTTACGCATTGTCAGGAATGGACAGACCAACACTTGGAACGATCACATATTTTACGGGTGAAGGTGAAAACAAAGAAGAGACAGAGATATCCACATACAGTAACGATAAGCTTGCTATGTTTAGAAGAGATCATGTGGGTTTTGTATTCCAGCAAAACTACCTTAATGATTCAATGAGCGCGCTTGATAACATCATGGTATGCGGGCTCTTAAAGAGCGACAACAGGAAAGAACTGGCTTCAAGAGCAAAGAAGCTGCTTGAAAGCGTTGAGATAGGAGAGGGCGACTGGGATAAGTTCCCCACACAGATGTCGGGTGGACAGCAGCAGAGAGTCGCTGTTGTAAGAGGTGTCATAAACAAACCTGAGGTTCTTTATGCGGATGAGCCGACAGGAGCCTTAAACTCACAGAATACGGAAAACGTTTTGAATATCCTTACTGATCTTAACAATGAGGGTCAGAGTATAGTCATGGTAACACATACCATCATGGCAGCCGAGAGAGGAAGCAGGATCATATATCTTGCTGACGGTGTCATATCCGATGAGATAGAGCTCGGTCCCTATCTTGGAAGTTACAAGGATGATACAAATCCGCACATTGAAGAGGCAAAGGAGCGTCATGCAAAGCTTAAGGCGTTCTTGCAGAACATGGGATGGTAAAAGATGTACAGATATTTCTTTATAGCCAAAAACAATATGAAAAAGCAGAAAAAGGACATGATCACCTTTTTTGTCATGACCTTTATATCTGCGGTTCTTATATATCTTAGCGTAACAATGCTCATTGGAGCTGACAGGGTTTTAAAAGATGTTGACAAAAAGATAAACGGCGCTGATATTTTTGTGATCACCTACGGTGGCTATGATAGTGATGTGAACACCTTCAAGCTCGAAGATATGATGAGGAGCAACAAGAGTATCGGGAAATATGAGACCAGGGATTTTTCTAACGCATCGTCTGCAAAATACAGGCATAAAGGTGACAAGAAATGGACTGATTACGCATTCTACTTTTGTGTCAGTGATGATAATAGGACCATACAGTCAACCAGTATAGATGTTTCAGGACTTAAAGATAATGAGATCATCTTACCCATAGCCATGAGCACTTCTTTTTCTTTGGGTGAGACGATCGAGATAAAGATAGAAGATTATATATACTCATATAAGATTGTCGGTTTCAATGAGGATACATATTTCTGTTCCCCCATGAACATGGGAGTTTACCTGGCTTTCATTACCAGTCAGGCACGTGACAATATGCAGTTTGATCTTCCGGATACTATCTTTATAAAGGGTAAGATGATCTTAGCGAAGTTATCCGATACAGCCAGGAAGAAAAATACTGATGTAAATGCTTTATGTGACAGGTTTACAAGTGATTATCTTTTATGGCGTTCTGAGTATATGGCATCGCATCCTGATGCCAGTCTGGGGGGATATAATTTCCTGCCAAGACAGATGATGTATTCAGCATCCCTTATACTTCCTTATATGTTCGTTGCGATGGTGCTTCTGTTTGCGTTTATCATACTGGCGATATCGCTTGTCATAATAGATTTCAGTGTAAAGAATTTCATCATGACAAATATGAAGAACACCGCGATCATGGAGGCGAGCGGATATACTGTCAATGAACTTGTCCTGATACTTTTAACACAGTTGCTTATCGTAGCCGGTATGGGAAGTTTAATGGGTGTGATCGTTGGTGCGTCAGTAGCAGGAAAAGTCGGTTATGTCTTACTGTTTTTGCTTGGACTTAAGTGGAATCAGCCGGTGTATGTCAACATAGCACTTCTTGTGGTCTTGGCGATATGTTTGATAGTTGCGATCCTTACAGTTATTCTTGGCAAAGACTATAAGAAAACAAGCGTGCTTGAAGCATTAAGAGGCGGGATAAACTCTCATAATTTCAAGAAGAATCTTTTCTCTTTTGACAAAACCTTTTTCCCTGTCCCCATAACACTGGCATTAAAAGAGACCTTTGGAAGATTCAGAAGCCAGATAGGTGTCATTTTCATAGCGATGGTGCTAACGATATCATCAGCCATCGGCATGGGTATGGTCGATACCTTTGCATCAAGCTCCGATGCTGTCATGAATATCGCGGGTATGGTCTTTGAGGATGCCCAGTCCGATCTCGAAGATGAGAGCATGCTTGATAACATAAACAATATGTCTACCGTGGAATATGCATACGGTGATGTATGGTTTGAAGCAGAGTATTCAAAGGGTAAGAGAAAACAGAATGTCACGACCAGGGCATTTACCGATACATCACATATAGTTGGCGGTGGCTTGTATGATGGAAGATGGCCAAAGCATAACAATGAGATCATGTTAGCTGCCAATGCCGCAAATACATTTGGCGTGGAAGTGGGAGATACGATAACCATCAGATACGGTGCCAACGAGGAATCCTATATCGTCTGCGGACTTAACCAGACATTCAATAACCTTGGAAATATGGGATTTATGACGATTGACGGAGTTAAAAGGATAGCAAGCGCTGTCACACCTTCACTGGCAGAGATAAAGATAAAGGACAGATATACCTATCAGGATTTTGAAAAGGAATTCAAGGAGACATATCCTGAAGTCGATGTCGTGAGCGTTGATGACTCGGTAGCGAGTATCGCGAATCTTATCATCGCATCGTGCAAGGTCGTAGCGATCTTTGTGGCAGTCTTAACATGCCTGATAATAGCATTTGTCGAATCGCTCATAGTAAGAACACAGATAATCAGGGAATGGAGAAACTTAGGAGTCAGCAAGGCACTCGGATTTACATCAAACCAGCTTATCTTCCAGACAACGCTCTCAAATCTGCCCGGTATCGGGATCGGTATCATACTCGGACTGCTATTTGGCAGTGCGGCCGGTGAAAAGGGCTGTGCTCTGATGTTCAGTATATTTGGGTATAAGAAGGTTGAGTTTATGATCTCTCCCACATCTTATATACTGACTGTCATCCTGATAGTATCGATCGCCATGATCACATCCGCATTTATCGGAAGAAGGATCAAGACTCTGGAACCTGTCAAGATGATCACCGAAGAGTAAGTTTTCTCAAATTGTTTATTATGATATGATGTTGATGTTGGCAAAATGCCTTCATCAGCATCGTTTATTATATGGGGGTAACCTATGCATTATAACTGTCTGATAGTTGATGATGAGGTTGAACTCGCGCAGATGACTGCGGAGTATTTCAGGATGTTTGAGATCAAAACCGAATATGTGGATAGTGCAAAAGCCTGTTATGCCTTTTTTGACGAGGGCAACACGGCTGACCTCATCTTACTTGATATAAATCTGGGTGACGGCACCGGCTTTGATGTCTGCAAGCATTTAAGGGAGGATATGCAGCTTCCCATCCTTTTTATCAGTGCAAGACAGAGCGATGATGATGTTTTGATAGCACTTTCGATCGGCGGGGATGACTATGTGAAAAAGCCCTACAGCCTGTCTATCCTTCTTGCAAAAGTAAAGGTCACTCTAAAAAGGATAGGACAGACAAACGCTTCTGAGAATATCTCAAATGACAGATCCGAAAACAAAGAAATGACAGAGGATGAAAACGAGAATCCCCAGTCAGATAACAGACTGATCTTAGACGGTGCTACCATGTCAGCGATCCTGGACGGAAAGAGGATAGCTCTCAAAGCCAAGGAGTACACTTTGCTGGATTGTCTTTACAGACACAAAAACACCATCGTTAAGAAGGAGATACTCTTCGATGAGGTCTGGGGCGATACCTTTTTCAGTGACAGCACGTTAAACGTTCATATAAGAAAATTAAGAGAAAAACTCGAAGATAATCCGAATGATCCAAAGCTCATAAAGACAGTCTGGGGAACAGGATATTATCTGGAGATCTAGGAGATACGATGAATTATTTTTCAAAGATCGTCACGGTCTATGTGCTCATGATGATGGCTGTACTGATCTTATTTGTCAGATATAACTCCAAGTTTGTATATAACGGAAGAGATATAATTTATTACAATGATCAGCTGCATTCCATTGAAAAAGAGTATGGTGAAGGGCAGGACGAACAGGCCCTGGAAGATAAGTATGGCTGTCAGATCGTTCTTTCAAAAGAAGTGAACAATGAGGAGCTGGCTTATCTTTACAGTAAGAACGCGTTTGTTCTCGATCTTGCACCAAACGGTGATTACATAGGCAAAGTAGCATGGCTTGACATGCAGGAAAACTTTAATGAGGCAAGGAACAGTTTCTTTATGGCCGCTGTGATGCTGTGGGCAGCAGTATTTGCAGGCGGCTGTTTGACGTTTATTATCTTTTACTTCTCATTTATAAAACCTGTAAGTGCGATGAAGAGCTTCTCGGAACAGATCGCAAAGGGTAACCTCGATGATACCATCCCCATGCACAAGAACAATCTGTTCGGAGGCATTTTAGAAGCACTCGACATCATGAGGGAAGAACTTAAGATCTCCAGACAAAAGGAGATAGAGGCAGAGGTCGCAAGAAAAGAGATGGTAACCCAGTTAAGCCATGATATCAAGACTCCCGTTGCGATAATCAAGGCGACCTGTGAGGTAATGGAACTAAAGAGCAGGCGAAGACTGGATATCATAAACAGTGACGGGGCAGGTGCTGTTAACAGCGAAGAGGTAAAAGAACTCACTGACAATATCGAAAAGGTGGAGACCATCACACGTAAGTCACATACCATCACTGAGATAGTCAACAACATGATCCATGCCACTTTGGAAGAACTGGATAAGATAGAGATCAATGTCCAGGAGGAGAATGCGACTCTTATCGAGGATTACTTTAAGAGCCTTAAGGACTACGGAAACATAATCCTAAAGAATAACATCAATCCATGCCTTATATATATGGACAGGTTAAGGATGGAGCAGGTCATCGACAACGTTGTGGGCAACTCCTATAAATATGCGGGTACCGATATAGAGGTAAGTTTTGATGAGATATCCGATGTGCTGATGTCTGACGGATCAAAGGGTGCTTTCATAAAGATAAAGATCAAAGACAGCGGAGAGGGTGTCAGTGAAGACGATCTTCCGCTTCTTGCCGAGAAGTATTACAGAGGTGCAAATGCCAAGGAGGGTAACGGCTACGGACTTGGCATGTATCTGGTAAAGAACTACATGGACAAACAGGGCGGCGGTATGGAGTATTACAACGATAACGGTTTTGTTGTGGAACTGCTGCTTAAGAAAGTATAACTGGTTATTGCGCGCAATTTGCTTATCTGTTATGATTTTGACTTGAGAAATCTTAAAGAAACGGAAATATATCATGCTCAAAAATCATTACAAAGCAATTTTGTTTGACCTTGACGGAACACTTCTTCCAATGGATATGCAGGTGTTTACCGAAGGATATTTTAAAGACCTGTATAAGACGATAAACATGCCTGATATCCCTGCGGCATCTTTCGTGGATGCGATCTGGAAGGGCACATATGCCATGATGAAAAATGACGGCAGCAGATCAAACAGGGATGCATTCTGGGATACGTTCGCAAAGATGATAGACTGCGATGTGAATGAGCTGGATAGAAGATGTCTTGGTTTCTACGGTAATGAGTTTAAGGACTCAAAGCGCTATACCTTTGATAATCCGCTGGCTGTAAAAGCAGTTAAAACAGCACATTCAAAAGCGGATAAGGTTATACTTGCGACCAATCCGATATTTCCGAAAGTCGGCCAGGATATGAGACTGAGCTGGCTGGGACTGAGCGGCAAAGACTTTGATCTTGTGACCTGTTATGAGGATGAGAGTTTTTGCAAACCCAATCCGAAGTACTTTGATGCGGTACTTAAAAAGATGGGGCTTGAGCCGCAGGAATGTCTTATGATAGGAAATGACGAGAAGGAAGATATGATGTGCGCGACACTTGCGGGGATCGACTGTTATCTTGTTGAAGACAGCATGATAAGATGCGAGGATCATCCCTGGGAAGGTGAGCGCGGATCGTTTAAAGATATGGTAGAGATGTTGGAGTCTCTTGTGTGAATTAAATAAACGGCATTGATACAGTGACGGCTATTTACAGCCGTCATTTTTGAAATCATCGGTTTTATGATCTAAGGGATAAAGAAATGCTTCAGAGTTTTTTTGTTGTAGGCACACAGGTGCTTGTATTGTTCATTTTGATAGGGATAGGATTTATCGGAGCCAAAAAGGGGATAATCGAACAGGGAGGAGTCTCGACCATCACTGAGATCATGCTTTATATCGTGACTCCCTGTGTCATCATCCATGCCTTTCAGAGGGACTTCGAATCGCAACTCTTAAGGGGATTTCTGATCGCTTTCGGGGCTGCTCTTTTATCTCATCTGATATGTATAATACTCGGAAAAGTTTTTATTCATAACAGCGATGATGACAAGAACAGGCTGTTTAGATTCGGAGTGATCTTTTCAAACTGCGGGTTCATGTCACTGCCGCTTCTTGATGCGCTTTTGGGAAGCGAGGGCGTATTCTACGGAGCCTCATACGTTGCGGTCTTTAATCTGGTGCTTTGGTCATACGGTGTTATGATAATGGACAGATCAGGAAAAGGCCTTTCCGTAAAGAAGCTTTTGTTAAATCCGGGAGTCATACCTGTTGTTGTGGGTCTGATATTCTTTTTTACGTCTTTTAAACTGCCGGATATTATAGCTACACCTGTAAGCTATCTCGCGGCACTTAACACTCCCGTTCCGATGCTTGTCATAGGATACAATGTATCGAGGATAGATCTTAAGAAGGCCATGAGAGACAGGGATGAGTATATAATGATGGTCTTAAGGCTTTTGGTCTGCCCTGCCATAGTCCTTGGCATCATGTATCTTTTGGGAGTAAGGGGCACGCTGCTTGTTGCCTGTGCGGTATCCGCATCGGCTCCTGTTGCAGCAAGCTCTACGATGTTTACGATAAAGTTTGGCGGAAACAGCGAACTGTCTGCAGAGACGGTTGCTGTTTCGACTCTGCTTTCGATAATAACCATGACGCTTATAGTCGGAAGCGCATTTGCGATAGCATACTGATATGCTATAATCTGAAAAAGGGGACAGGATATGTACGAGTATAAGGTCAGGATAGGTTTCAGCGAGTGTGATATAAACAAGACATTTACAGTCACATCTTTGATAGATGCGTTTCAGGACTGTTCAACATTTCAGTCCGAGGATCTGAATGTGGGCTTTGATGTACTGACATCACACAATCTGGTATGGGTCATAAACTACTGGGAGCTTGATATAACAAGACTCCCCAAACTGTGTGATTATGTGACGGTTGGAACATTTCCGTATGATTTTAAGGGCTGCTTCGGTTTCAGGAATTTCTATCTGAAGGACTCGGACGATGAATTCATAGTAAAGGCAAACTCGATGTGGACTCTCGTTGACACTCAGACTCTCAAACCGTCAAAAGCCCCTGAGTTTATAAGCAATGCCTATGAGATGGAACCCAAACTCGACATGCAGTACAATTCGAGGAAGGTTCTGATACCCGAAGGCGATGATGTGATAATGATCGAAAAGGATCCGATACACATCCAGGTCCATCATCTTGACAGCAATCATCATGTTAACAACGGACAGTATGTGAAGCTGGCAATGTCGGCAGCAGGAGATGATGACAATATCTCATCACTCAGGATCGATTACAGAAAACAGGCCGTACTCGGAGATACGATATATCCTGTTGTATACAGAAAAGGAAATAATACGGTGGTCGCTCTTTATGATGAGAGCAAAAGTCCGTATTCCGTGAGTTCATTTACTTTCATTAAATGATCGGATTGGAGATTATGTTTAAATTAGGTGAGAAACAGGTTTTAAAGATAATAGATAAGAAGGAATTCGGAGTTTATCTTGGCGACGGAAGCGAGGATAAGGTGCTCCTTCCCATAAAGCAGGTGCCGGTTGGCGCATCAAAGGGAGATGAACTCGAGGTGTTCCTCTACAGGGATTCAAAAGACAGGATGATCGCAACAACCAATCAGCCTGCAGTCACGCTTGGAAAAGTTGCTCTCCTCACGGTAAAGGAAGTGGGTAAAGTGGGTGCTTTTCTTGACTGGGGTCTTGAAAAAGATCTCTTACTCCCGTTTAAGGAACAGACATATAAAGTGAATCCTGATGATAAAGTCCTTATCGCATTGTATACGGATAAGAGTGACAGGCTTTGTGCCACAATGAAGGTATACCCTTATCTGGAGAAGAACAAGAACTTTAAAAAAGATGATCAGGTAAAGGGTATCGTATATGAGATCAGCAGCAATTTCGGTGCGTTTGTTGCGATAGACAACAGATATTCGGCTCTGATACCCAAAAAAGATCTCCCCCAAAGTATAAAAGCGGGAGATGAGATACAGGCAAGAGTAACTGGTGTGAAGGCAGACGGAAAGATCGATCTGAGTGTCAGGGAAAAGGCTTATATCCAGATGAGCATAGATGCCGACAGACTGGTAAGATATATGAAAGAGCACGAAGGGATCATTCCTTTTACAGACAAGGCTTCGCCTGAGCTTATAGGTGAGACCATGAACATGAGCAAGAATGAGTTCAAGCGTGCTGTTGGAAATCTTTTAAAGGCAGGTCTGATCACAATCGAGAAGGACAGGATCAGGCTTATCAAGACGGAGAATTATGGAATATAAAAGAGTAAACTGGGGTTTCTTTATATTTCTCATACTTGAGATCATATTGATACTGCTGTTTGTATTCGAAGTCGTAAATGTTGACTTGGAGGATACACTGATAAGTACGCTGGTAGCTGAGTCGACGATCTTTTTTGCTCCGGCGATCATGCTTTCGTTTAACCGCGATGATATAAAGCTCACGGACAGACTGGGGCTTAAGGGAATGAAACTCTCAACAGCAGCCATGGTCGTTCTTTACGGTATAGCTATCATGCCTATTGGCACACTGGCAAATGCGATCTCTCTTTTATGGGTGGACAATACTGTACTGGAATCCACGGATTCCATGCTGTCTCAAAACTGGGTCATCGTGCTGATAGCGACTTCTCTTATCGCTCCCCTTGTTGAGGAGTTCTGCTTCAGGGGATTTATGTACAACGGATACAGGCAGGATAAGATCAGGTTTTCTGCTGTTGTCGTTTCGGCGCTTGCATTTGCCTTCATGCATATGAATGTCAATCAGGCGGCCTATGCGTTCATCGTGGGAATAGCGTTTGCAATGATATATGAGGCGACAGGATCTTTGTGGTCATCTGTCATCTGTCACGGTCTGTTCAATGCAGAGAGCGTTATCTTTATGTATCTGGAAGAGTACTTCTATCCGGGGACATATGATGATCTGACATTAAACAGGGATGAGATCTTAAGTTACCTTCCCTTTTATGCGCTTCTGGCGGTCGGCGGACTGATATTTGCGATACTGTTTTTGTATCTTGCAGCCAAGTTCCAGAACAGGATAAAGAATGTGAGAGGACTTTTTGAACCATATCAGAGAGGGGAGAAGAAACCGAAAATATTCAGCGCGCCGCTTGTTATCACGCTGATCCTTCTGTTTTGTTACATGATATTAAATGAAATAGGTTAAATATAAAAAGGGGTGTCTTTTGGACAATGTCATTAAGTTAAGATGACAAAACAAAGATCTCTATATCAGAAATGATATAGGGGTCTTTTTTTATAAAAAACACTTGACACGAATGCCAAAATGTGCGGCCGCTTTCGCTACTGATAGTATTAAAAGGTAGCGAAA
>JAFZRZ010000025.1 GCA_017619635.1 Lachnospiraceae bacterium
AAGTATTCCCAAAGGTAACCCGATGGGATAGGGGCATAGTGGACATGCCCTGTTCTGCAGGATGTAAAGATCCTGCAGGTTCATACCGCAAAGCGGTATAACAGAAACCCCATCCGACATAGTCGGTTGTGGGTAGTTCATCCGTCACGATATCAGCATCTGTGAACCATATAATGAGTTCACCTCTCTATCTCATCCTCTTCCATCCTGCCCTTATTTCTTTACTTATTTCCGTTAAACCGCAAAAATGTCGGCGAATCAAACTGATTTCACCGACATTTTGTCGTTATTTCCTTTATGGATACTCTTTTTAAGGATCCTGTTTTCAGTTTTGGGCGTTCTGATCAGGTGCAAAGCCGAGCACTATGCGCTCCTTATAATCATCCTTCGGCATGGGTCTTGCATAGTAATATCCCTGGATCATGTCACATCCCTGGCTGGCCAAGAATTCAACCTGTTCTTTCTGTTCAACACCTTCCGCAACAGTGAGCATGTTTAAATTCTTTGCAAGTCTTATTGCCTCGGAAACGACGATCTGTCCTCTTCCGTCACCCTCATCGTTCCTGAAGAAGTCCGCATCGAGCTTTAATACGTCAAGCGGCATCTCCTTAAGTGAGTTGAGTGATGAATAGCCTGCGCCGAAGTCATCCATTGATACCTTAAAGCCGTATTCCTTAAGCTGCTTGATCGTTCTTATCATCGCATGCTTGTCATCAAAGAATGCACTCTCTGTGAGCTCTATCTCGATAAGCTCACGCGGTGAGCCCGCATTGTCCACGATATCCCTTATCTGTTCCGCAAGGTCGCTCTCTATGAAATGTGCCCTTGATACGTTTACCGAAACGGGAACGCATTCAAAGCCCTCATCTATCCATTTCTTCTGATCGGCTGCCACGTGGCTTAACATGTAGTGGTCTATCTGTGTGATGAATCCGCTCTTTTCAAAGATCGGTATGAACTTGCCCGGCGGTATCATCTCACCGGTTTCGGGTAATCTCCATCTGATAAGAGCCTCGGCTCCGCTCAGTTTACGGGTAGAGGGATTATACTTTGGCTGATAGTAGACCAAAAATTCCTCATTATCGACTGCTTTCTGCTGTCTTTCGGTCACCCAGTCGATCCACTTCTTCTCCTTTACCATCTCCTCATCAAACAAAGCGATGGCTGAATCATCGTTATCGGCAAGTGTGGATCTTGCGGTACATGCATTGTTGTATGCATTGTCTATGTTAAGATCCTTACGCTTAACGGCTTTTCCTCTTTCATCGAGACATTCACCTATCCTGTATATGCCGACATGGAAGGTGAACTTGTGATCAGAATCTATCTTTTCAAGTTCACTGACCATGTTTTTGACTCTCTCTTCAAGACGGTCCCTGTCCACATATTTTAACATCGCAACGAAGTTGGCCGATGCGTAGTGTGCGACCATCTCTTTCTTATCCAGATGCTTCTCTATTACTTCATTGACCCTGCAGAGCATCTTCTCGCCGTCCTCGACAGAATGACATACGCAGAAGTTACGATAGTTTACAAACACGATATCGAGTACAGCATATTTATTGTAGGAATTTGATCTCTTCTTTAATACTCTCTCAGAATTTGCTATGAACCACATCCAGTTCTTCTTGCCTGTGACCTCATCCATAAAGAAGATCTCATTCATCTTCTTTCTGTTTTTGTGGTTCTTTATCATGTTTGAGAAGATGACTATGATGACCACCAAGATCATGATGGCAAGAAAGATTCCCATTGCAAGGAATGTTCCAGCATCTTTCAGGTTGATGGTGATATAAGCCTTTCCTATCAAACGTGTTCCGTCATTAAGATCCACCGGCATCCAGAAAGGAAGCTCTATGTTCTTTCCCTCTGTGGATAACATCTTTA
Source organism: Lachnospiraceae bacterium (assembly GCA_017619635.1). Classification (GTDB taxonomy): domain Bacteria; phylum Bacillota; class Clostridia; order Lachnospirales; family Lachnospiraceae; genus Colinaster. The sequence continues at coordinate 1,888 of JAFZRZ010000025.1, forward strand.
TGAGACCGCTTCCCTGTTCATTTAAAAGAAGACTCACACCTTTATAATCAATCTCGATGTCGCCTTCACTGTCGGCATAAACGAGTCCGCTTTCCTTATCACGATAGATCTGTGTCTCTATAGCCAGTTCCGATACGGCTTCTTCCACTCTTGCATGATACTCTTCAAAATCCTCATTGCTTCTTGCATCTTTTAACTCTTTATCGAGCTGCTGCATCTCTGCGATAAACTCAGGATCGTTCTCGATGTCAGTCCTGACTGTTATTTTGCCGCTGCCTTCAAGATCGCAGGTGTTCTTACCGTGCTCTTTTAGGACCTTGTCATTCTCATCAACGATGATATAGGAATTCTCCTCCTTATTAAGAAGCTTAAGGATGTCCTCATTCTCACCGTAGCCTGAGAACTCATAGAGTTCAGCCATGTATTCGAGCTTGCTGTATTCATTGCCTACTTTTGAATCCAGCACATAGAAGAAAAATGTGCTCGTCATGCCTGCAAGACCCACAATGATCAGTGTGGTCACGATGATGAACGCAAACACCGATCCCGTTGTCCTGAACTTCTTTAGTTTTCTGAATTTCTGTTCTCTGATATTAGCCATTTAAATTTCTCCCTCATAAAAAAACTTTATATCAGACCTGTTTACATACAGGTTTTTTATCCTCACTTTATAATAATAACAGCAAAAACGACTTTGTTGATGATTTTTATGATTTTTTTATAGTATTTTATCTTTACTTTCTTTTTTAAGGTTCCTCTTGACACTTTAAAAGCATGGCTGTAAGATAACATCGTTGTAATTAACTTTCAAGGCAGGGTGTGAGTCCCTACCGGCGGTAAAAGTCCGCAAGCCCAAAAGGTTGAACCGGTGTGATTCCGGTACCGACGGTATAGTCCGGATGAGAGAAAGGAGTAAAAATGAATAGTCTCTTATCACAGATAGCAGATAACGCTGTCTTCGTGCTGGTGTTCGCCGGCGTAATTATCCTGATGTTTTTAATCGCATACGCAGTTGAGAAGTTCGTCAAAAAGAAAAATGACGACAAGGAACGTGTTCTGTCCACGAGAAAGATCGTGATCATAGGTATGTTCTCTGCACTTTCAACAGTTCTCATGCTGCTTGAGTTCCCCGTTCCGTTTGCACCTCCCGGAATCTACAAACTTGATTTCTCGGAGCTTCCCGCACTCATAGGCGGATTTGCATTCGGTCCCGTTGCAGGTGTCATGATAGAGTTCATAAAGATACTCTTAAAGACGATCATCAAGGGTTCCTCAACAGCATTTGTAGGTGAGCTTGCAAACTTCTTTGTGGGATGTTCATTCATCCTTCCTGCGACAGTCATCTATCTTATAAAGAAGAACAAGGTGAATGCGATAATCTCATGTGTTATAGGTACTATCATCATAACGATCGTTGGAAGCTCGTTTAACGCTTTCTACCTTCTTCCCACATTTGCAAAGATGTTTGGAATGGAGATAGATACGATCATCGCCATGGGTACAGCGGTTAACAGCCACGTAACAAGTCTTTCAGACTTCATCCTTCTTATAGTGGCACCCGTAAACATCCTTAAGGGAACGATGATATCAGTCGTGACACTTCTTATCTACAAGCCTTTAAGCCCGATAATAAAGGGAACAAGATAAAACTTATAAAAAAGATAAGGCAGCGGTTTGATCCGCTGCCTTTTGTTTTGTCTTTCTTATTTGAAGTACTTAACACCGCTTTCAAATATCTTCATATCCTGTTCGCCGTAGATGTTTATGGCAACAGACTCATCTCTTCTTTCTGAGTGACCCATCTTACCGAGTACTCTTCCGTCAGGAGATGTGATACCCTCGATAGACATATATGAACCGTTGATGTTGTATTCCTCATCCATGCTCACATTTCCGTCATTGTCTGAGTAGACTGTTGCAACCTGTCCGTTTGCGATCAGCTTGTCAAGCCATTCCTTAGGTGCTACGAAACGTCCCTCACCGTGGCTTGCAGGTATTACATATGTGCCGCCAAGTGTTGCTTCGCTTAACCAGGGTGACTTGTTTGAAACAACCTTTGTGTATACCATCTTTGAGATATGTCTGTTGATGGTGTTGTATGTAAGAGTAGGTGAATTCTCATTCTGACCCGTGATCTCTCCGTTAGGAACAAGACCAAGTTTTATGAGTGCCTGGAAACCGTTACAGATTCCGAGTGCAAGACCGTCTCTCTCGTTAAGAAGCTTCATTACCGCTTCCTTTAACATCTCGTTCTGGAAGGCTGTTGCGAAGAACTTAGCTGATCCGTCAGGCTCATCACCGGCTGAGAAACCACCCGGGAACATGATGATCTGTGCATTGTCGATAGCTTCCTTGTAAGCCTTAAAGCTTTCCTCTATCATCGAACCTGTCATGTTCTTGAATACGACAGTCTTTACGCTCGCTCCTGCTCTCTCGAATGCCTTTGTTGAATCATACTCACAGTTGGTACCGGGCATTACGGGGATGAATACGTTGGGCTTTGCTACCTTGTTCTTGCATACATAGATCGAATCTGCCTTAAAGATCGGCATGTCAACCTTGTCTGTGTTCTTAACGGCCTTTGTCGGGAATACCTTTTCAAGTGTGCCCTTCCATGCCTTTAATGCCTCTTCCTGTTCAAGGACTGCTTCCTTGTATGTGAATCTTCCGTCGCTTGTAACCTCACCGATAAGAGTATAATCCGCATCGATGTTTGCGAGCATGTCAGCATTCACTTCTGCGATGATATCGCCCATTGCAGGCTCGAACAGATCTTTAAGCTCAAGGTCTGAATCAAAGTCAACACCAAGTCCGTTACCGAATGCCATCTTAGCAGCTCCTGCCATTACACCGTATCTGTCGAGTGCATATGCTGAAACGATGACCTTATCCTGCTCGAGTCTTCTGATCTCATCAAAGAGCTTCTTTACTTCCTCGTATACAGGAACATCGTAATCGTCTTTTTCTATAGTAAATCTTACTATCTTGTTTCCTGCCTTCTTAAGCTCGGGTGTTACGATATCACCGCTGTGAGCTATATCGACTGCGAATGAAACAAGTGTCGGAGGAACATCTATGTCGTTAAAGGTTCCGCTCATTGAATCCTTACCGCCGATTGAGGGAAGTCCGTAACCGATCTGTGCATCGAATGCACCAAGGAGTGCTGCGAAAGGCTGGCTCCAGCGGTCGGGCTTTTCTGTCATCCTGCGGAAGTACTCCTGGAAGGTGAATCTGATCTTGCTGTAATCACCGCCTGCAGCAACGATCTTTGCCATGGACTGTGTTATAGCATAGATCGCACCGTGATATGGGCTCCAGCTTGAGATGTAAGGATCGAATCCGTAACTCATCATGGTCACTGTATCTGTCTTGCCCTTTAAGGTAGGAAGCTTTGCAACCATGGTCTGTGTCTCTGTAAGCTGTGTCTTTCCGCCGTAAGGCATGTATACGCTTGCAGCACCGATAGATGAGTCGAACATCTCGACAAGACCTTTCTGTGAACATACATTGAGGTCTGAGAGTGTGTCTAACATCGCCTGCTTGGCATCATTTGCCTCTATATCATTCTTAACCTTCTCAATGCCGATCTCGTCGATCGCCTTGTTTTCCTGTGAAGGTATATGTACAACTACATCTGTCTCCTGATGAGCACCGTTTGTGTCAAGGAAGGCTCTTGCGATATTTACTATCTCTTTTCCTCTCCACTTAAGAACAAGTCTGGGCTCCTTTGTTACTGTTGCAACACAGACTGCCTCCAGGTTTTCCTCTTCTGCATAAGCGAGGAATGCGTCAACGTCTTTGGGATCGACAACGACTGCCATTCTCTCCTGTGACTCAGAGATCGCAAGTTCTGTTCCGTCAAGACCTGCATACTTTTTGGGTACAAGATCAAGGTCGACTGTAAGGCCTGCTGCCAGCTCACCGATAGCAACGCTGACACCGCCGGCACCAAAGTCGTTACACTTCTTTATAAGGGAAGCGACCTCTTCTCTTCTGAACAGTCTCTGTATCTTACGCTCTGTGGGAGCATTACCTTTCTGAACCTCAGCACCGCAGGTCTCGATCGAAGCCTCGGTGTGAACCTTTGAAGAACCTGTTGCACCGCCGCAGCCGTCACGACCTGTTCTTCCGCCAAGCAGGATGATGATATCACCGGGATCTGAGTTTTCTCTCTTAACACATCTTCTGGGAGCCGCACCCATAACGGCACCTATCTCCATACGCTTTGCAACGTAATCGGGATGATATATCTCTTTAACATATCCGGTTGCCAGACCGATCTGGTTACCGTATGATGAATATCCGCTTGCTGCGCCTCGAACGAGTTTCTTCTGCGAGAGCTTACCCTTTAAGGTTGCAGATACCGGAACTGTGGGATCTGCTGCACCCGTCACACGCATAGCCTGGTAAACATATCCTCTTCCTGAGAGCGGATCTCTTATGGCACCGCCAAGACATGTGGCAGCTCCACCGAAAGGCTCGATCTCTGTGGGATGGTTATGTGTCTCATTCTTAAAGAATACGAGCCACTCCTCAGTAACTGTTCCCTCCTCATACTCCATCTCGACGGGAACCACAACAGAGCAGGCATTGATCTCGTCTGATACTTCCATATCCTCGAGCTTGCCGTCGGCTCTTAACTTCTTCATACCCATAAGGGCAACATCCATAAGGCAGACAAACTTGTCTGTTCTGTCTTTATATATCTCATCCTTTGTATCGAGATAGCTCTGGTAGGTTGTCTCGATGGGCTCACGGTAGTAACCCTCATCAAAGGTGATGTTCTTAAGTTCTGTGGAGAATGTTGTGTGTCTGCAATGATCTGACCAGTAGGTGTCGAGCACCCTGATCTCTGTCATTGAAGGATCCCTGTTTTCCTCATTCTTAAAATAGTTCTGAATGTGAAGGAAATCCTTGAATGTCATTGCAAGTCCAAGGCTGTCATAAAGACCCTTAAGTGAGGTCTCATCCATATCCTTAAAGCCGTCAAAGATTATCACATCATCAGGCTCGTCATACTCTGTAACAAGAGTCTCAGGCTTTGGTGCGTCGTTTATCCTTGAATCAACGGGATTGACGCAATATGCCTTTATCTTTTCCATATCCTCATCAGAGATGTCACCCTTTATCACATAGGTGATCGCACTCTTTACGATGGGCTTTGCATCCGCATCTATAAAGCCTATGCACTGCTCTGCGGAATCCGCTCTCTGATCGAACTGTCCGGGAAGCGCCTCAACCGAGAATGCATGCTCATTTGCTGCTATCGGGAAAGTCTCCTCATAGTGATCGTCAACGGGCGGCTCGCTGAATATCATCTTTGTCGCTGTCTTGTAGACCTCATCGTTGATGCCTTCAACATCGTAACGGATGAGTTCCCTGACATCATCGACCTTGATGCCCAAATATCCCTCGATATCCTCCTTTAACTCTTTGGCCTTGACAGCATAGTCCTTTTTCTTTTCAACATAGATACGTCTTGTTTTCATTAAAAAACCTCTTCCTTTATTCTACTTCCATAAATCTCTGCACAATGAAAAGAAGCTCACTGTCGACCTTCTTCTCGGTCATACCGAACGTTGCAGAGCATACTTTCATACCCTCGATCGCATACATCATACTCGCTGCAGCATGCGAAGGATCCTCACACTCAAACTCACCGCTCTCACATCCTCTTATGATGATGCTCTTTAATACCTTGACTGCTGTGTCAAAGCCTGCTTTTGCTTCTGAGCTGTCACCGCCCTGCTTTTTATAAAAAGCATACTCATATCTTGCTGCGATGAGCGGATCCGTCTTTGAAAGGATCGCTTTTTTCTGTTCCTTTATGAACCAGAGCAAAAGGTCGCTTGCCTTGGCGCTTTCAACCATCTGGCTTAACTCCTTCTCGCTCTCTTCGGAATTGTCTGCCTTCTCACAGACATCCCTAAATATCTCTTCTGTTGAAGAGTAATAAAGATATAGCCCTCCCCTGCTTATATCACAGGCTTCGACTATATCTTTCATGGTAACACTTTTAAAGCCCTTTGCTGAAAACACAGCCGTGGCTTTTTCTATGATATATTGTTTTTTACTGTCGCTTTTCTCGCTCACTTTTAATACTCTCCGATCAGTTCCCCGTTGATTCCGTCAGACCGTTAAGGCCTATATCATGTAATTCCTTTAATCTTCTTACTATTGCAAGAAGCACTCCCTGATCAACAGCCTGTGACCAGAGACGGGATTTTGTCCTTCCGCCCATCACATATTTGGAAAGGACTCCTCCGATGTTACTCATCTGAAGCATGGTCTGTTTAGATACAAAAGCTATCTCGTCTTGAGGTGTCTTTAACCTGTTCCTGTTGATGACATACAGATAGTTTCTGTCCATGAACTGTGTGTTCTCGGCATCCTTTACAAATCTTAAAAGGTTTCCGTCAAAAACAGGAAAACTTATTGAATGCTCTGAGAGACCATCACTGTCATATGTGCTCGATACGCTGCCCTTGCCGCTCTTTTCCTCGAGCCATGGCAGATATGCGATAAGCTTTTCCATGTCGTTTCTGTACTTGTCAAACACTTGTGTGGCTGTCATCTGTTGTGTCAGCATAGATAACCCTCCTTACCGCATTAAGACATAACCGTCATTTTAAAACAGTCATGTTAAATTCTATCATATTTGGATGAAAAAAACATCATTTATCAAGCACGAACCATGAAAAAATCGTCTTTCTTCCTATGGCACAGACTATCCTGACTACGATGACTCCGATCAGTATGCCTATACTGTCTATCATCACGTCGTGGATATCGGCCACCCTGCCTGACACAAATGACTGATGATACTCATCAAGTCCTGCGAAAGCCACACAGAAAAGTATCGTCACAAGTGTCATCCCAAAGCTTCTGAAGCGGTACACATACATCGGAAGTGACACGCTCATCGCAAGCAAGAGGTATTCGGTCACATGGGCCGCCTTCCTCACATAGGGATGGATATATATGATCAGCTCGTTTAGTCTGACATTGTCATAGCCTTTCATGAACAGCTTATTGTATATCAGCACAACATATTTGCTCACAAGCAGTGACAGGTTGCCTGACTGGGTGCTGTCCTGGGCAGAGAAATGAAATATCACATACATCATGGCTATGGCAGGTACAAAGCTTAGGGGCTTCAGAAGATATCTCAGGGTCTTCTTTACGAAAAGTTCAAAATAATTCTTCTTTTTTGCCATAATCTCATATAAGCAATGAATCCCGATAAACGGGATCCATCGCACTCATTTCATTCAGTTTATGCTTATGCGTTCTTACCGCAGCACTTCTTATACTTCTTACCGCTTCCGCAGGGACAGGGATCGTTGGGATACACCTTGGGAGTCTCATTGACTACTGTGGTCGATCTCTTCTGTTCCTTGTAAAGCTCGTCTTTACGCTCTTTTGTGAAGATGTTGTCCCACTGCTCCAAGTTATAGAGCCAGTCTGCGCTTGCAGCCACCATGTTCTTATAGAGCAGCTCCTTGTCAAACTCTAAAGAAACAACTGTGTCCTCATCCATCTCCTCTATGGGGTTGGGTTCCTTTAATGAATCATTGATACCATCTAAGAATCCTACCATATGCATAAGAGAGATGTTATACTTCTCAGCCAATTCCTTTACAGAACCCTTAACCACCTCATCGGGATTTGAAAGAAGCTTCTCATAAACTCCCTTCTCCACTGTGAAGTATTCTGTCCACAGTCTCTGAAGTGTTCCTTTATCTGTCTGTGCAGAGTACGCAACGTCTCTCCACTTTTCCATCAATGTCTTTGCCATTTTAAAAACTCCTCACTTTTAAAAATTTATATCAGTATAGAACATTTCTTATAAAAAGTCCACCTGTCACATATCGAAGCCCTTTTCAACCAGCGCATCGAAGTCCTCCTGAGGCACGGGCTTTGAATAGTAGTAACCCTGTGCGTACTCACAGCCGATGCTCTTTAGGAATTTGACATGTTCTATGGTCTCAACACCCTCACATACGACTTCCAGCTTAAGCTTGTTGGCCATATCTATAACGCTTGGTATTACGATCTTCTCTTCGGAATCGCTGTCGAAATCCTTTAGGAACTCCTTGTCGATCTTAAGTATATCAAGAGGCAGCTTTGTGAGCACGTTTAATGATGAGTATCCGCTTCCAAAGTCATCAAGGGATACCTTTACGCCAAGCTTTCTTAAACGTGACATCAGATTGATGCTGTCATCCACCTTATCCGTGAACGATGTCTCTGTAAGCTCAAACTCCAGATACTGCGGAGGGATGTTGTATTTCATAAGAAGGCCTTTGACCTTCGTTATGAACTCATCTATCGAATAAAGATGAACTCTTGATACATTGACGGATATGGCTACTGTCTTAAGCTTCTTATCCAGTCTGTCCTTTAAGTATCTGCATACCTCCTCGTATACATAGAAATCAAGGAGAGTGACTGATTTGTTTCTCTCAAAAACAGGGATGAAGTCGTTCGGATAGATGATGCTTCCGTCTTTCTTCTTCCATCTGACGAGTGCCTCCGCACCCTTTATCACGTTGTCCTTTAAGCTGACACGCGGCTGGAAATAAACAACGAACTCTCTGTTCTCGAAGGCCTTTTCCATGTCGTTTGAATAAGCGACCTCGTTCTGGGCCTCGCTTCCCATCTGGTCATCATAGAACACAACGCCCGGCATTCCTGACTGCTTTGACTTCTTCCTTGCCATGTTCGCATTGGAGATGATGTTTTTAAGCATCACGGGCGCACCGCTTATCGTAAACGTGCAGACACCCATACCGATATTTAACTTACTGTTGGTAAATCGTTTTGCAAATATCTCTGTCTGACTTGCTATGGCTTTCTCAAGTCCGCGTTTAACCTCTTCCTCACTCCAGCTTCCAAGCCTGCAGATGGCAACTATGTTATCCGAGAATACCCTGCTGGCAAGCACTATGTGATCCGAGTATGACAAAAGTGCCTGTGCGAGCTCATGCAGCACCCTGTCACCGGTCTCATATCCGAACGTGTCATTTATGAACTTGAAGTTGAATACATCAAGATAAAGGATCGCATAGTTTCCGTGCTCGGCATTTGCTATAAACTCTCCCGCGAGTCTTAGGAATCTCTCATACTTGTAAAGACCCGTCACGGAATCGAAGCCTGCAAGTCTCTCAACCGTCGCAACAGCCTTCTCGTATGCCTTCATCTTTAACATGTATGATGATACGACTTTCGTTAAGCTTCTTATATCTTTAAGCTCTTCCTCGCTCCATTTTCTCTCTCTTGAGAAATCCATGAAGTCCATGATGCCTTCGAGATTACCCTTATCGTAGATGGCACAGCCCGCATAGCTTTCTATACCGTAGGTCAGCATGAACATCTTGTCGACCTCGACATCGGCAGAATCAAGGCTCTCATGGACTATGACACCGCCTCCGCTCTCAACGGACTTAACGAACTCATCCCACTGCTCATCACTGTATCTTATGACACTGCCCTCTGAGACCATATCCTCATCAAAGCCACAGTGGTATGTGATACGAAGAGCTGTCTCCTCGTTAACTCTCTCCCAGATGACGATGGCATCTATTCCAAGCTGTCTTACCATCTGTCTTATAAGAAGGTTGATCGCACTGTCTGTATCCTTACTCTCATCCATGATCTTGAACGCTCTCTCGATAAGAGACTCGGATGCATAGATCTTATTCTGTTCAGACTCGATCCTTCTTGCGTTCCTTGCGATGATCTCATCTGCAAGGACTGAGTAAACGCTCTCTTTTATCTCACTGTAGATATCATAATGGTTGGGACCCTTTGACTTTGCAAGGTCGAGTGCCTTGCCGGAATTCTCAAACAGCTGTGAGTAATCCTGACCGTCTCTCGGATAGAGGCAGGCACCGATACTCACGGTACACTTCTTTCTCATACCCTCACCGACGTAGGTGTCTGATATGATCCTCTGGATATCCTTAACCTTCTTTTCTATCTCTTTTATCTCGCCTGTATCTTTCATAAGGATGACAAACTCATCCCTGCCGATCCTTCCTATCAGATCGTCCTCTGTGAACAGACCTTTTATATCCTCGGATATGTTCTTTAACACTCCTTCACCGAAGGCCTCACCCATATCCTCAACTATCTTTGTGTAATCATCAAGGTCGACAAAGATAAAGCCTGCCCTGATCTCTGAATCCTCCTGACTCTCCTGAAGATACTGATCGATGAACTGATTGATATAGGGTCTCTTGTAAAGACCTGTAAGAGAGTCACGCATCTTCTCGTCTGCAAGACGAAGCTCCAGACGCTTGGCCTCTTCTATATCCTTCATAGTACCGATCACTTTTTCAGGCTGGCCGTCCTCATCAAAGATGACTCTTCCCAAGATGTGATACCAGAAGTATTCACTGTCAGACGGGCCGTCCTCCTTAAAACGCATCTCCTTGTCAACAGACATTGCACCCGATCTGCACTCTACCATCATCTCATCAAAACGGTACCAGTCGGCAAAGGGTATGTATTTCTGGCTCTTTGCGACAGAGCTTAGATTGCAGATGTAATGCTCCTTGCCGTATACGCCGCCGCTGCTGGTTGATATCATTATGATGTCGTTTTTGATATCATACTCAAATATCTTTTCGCCACCGACTGATACGATGGCCTGGAAACGGTCTCTCTCCCTGTTTATCTCCATCGTCTTTCTTGTCTGGAAATACATGATCATGCAGGTGCACAGGATAAGAAATGCAACGGATGCCGCAATGATCACAAGGATGATGATCCTTGTTGTCAGATCCTCTTTGTTGTCATCTATTAAAAACCGGGTGAATGTTGATGCAGTCCAGACGATCACCACGCCTATATTGAAATGCGCGGTGAATTTGATATTTCCGTATGCGAGTGTCGTCAACATCATCGGAAATATGACAAGACCCATTATATCGGGCTTATCGGTAAATATCAGATATGCGTAAAGGCACAGGAAAATAAAGTAAATGAACCGTCCCACATTGAGTGAGGACATGTTGTTCCTTACAAGACGTGCACATATTATCCAGGGGATAAAGAGCACCACAAAGAATACTATCGGTTTTGTGATAATAAAGTCCACCGGATCCGTCCAGTTGTAGTGGATTCCGATAGCAGATATGATGAGACAGCTGACAAAATAGCAGAAGACTGCGATTATGTTTGCCTTAGCCGTCTCCGATATATCGCTTTTTCTTATAAATCTGGGAAGTATCTCCATTATGTATCTCCCCTGTTTATTATTTTTTATACGTTGATCTGGGCTGTCATTCCGAGAAGTTCTTTGTTCTTATCAAGGATGGGTGAAACCACATCCTGCAAGAATCTGTCTACCTGGTAAGCACTTCTTCCTGTATACTTTGCAGGATCCATGGATTCTTTGAGTTCATCAAGGCTTAAGCCGAAATCTGCATCGGCTGCGATGAGTTCAAGAAGGTTGTTGTCACCGCCCTCTTCCTTGACGTTCTTTCCTGCTTCCATTGAAAGCTGTCTGATCTTCTCGTGGAGTTCCTGTCTGTTTCCGCCGGCCTTGACAGCATCCATCATGATGTTCTCTGTAGCCATGAAAGGAAGCTCTGCCATCATATGCTTCTTTATAACCTTGGGATATACCTTTAATCCGTCTGTTACATTGATGCAAAGATCAAGAATACCGTCTATCGCAAGGAAGCCTTCCGGAACAGAAAGTCTCTTGTTTGCCGAATCATCCAGTGTTCTCTCAAACCACTGAACGGCACTTGTTATAGCGGGATTAAGAGCATCCACTATAACATATCTTGAAAGGGAAGCGATCCTCTCACTTCTCATGGGATTTCTCTTGTAAGCCATTGCAGAAGATCCGATCTGGGTCTTCTCAAAAGGCTCCTCAACCTCTTTTAAGTGCTGGAGAAGTCTGATGTCATTGCTCATCTTTGTTGCACTGGCAGCTATTCCTGCAAGTACATTTAAGACACGTGTGTCCATCTTACGTGAGTATGTCTGGCCGGATACTGCGACACACTCATCAAAGCCCATCTTTTTAGCGATCATTCCGTCGATCTTATCTATCTTTTCATGATCACCGTCAAAGAGCTCATAGAAGGAAGCCTGTGTTCCCGTTGTTCCCTTGCAGCCAAGAAGCTTTAAGGAATCCATCACAAAACACAGATCCTCATAGTCAAGTAAAAACTCCTGAAGCCACAAAGTCGCTCTCTTACCTACCGTTGTAGGCTGTGCAGGCTGGAAATGTGTGAATGCGAGTGTGGGCTGTGCCTTGTATGTATCAGCAAACTTTGCAAGCTGAGCCATAACGTTTACAAGTTTCTTCTTTACAAGGGCAAGTGCCTCATACATAACGATGATGTCTGTGTTGTCACCGACATAGCAGCTCGTTGCACCCAGGTGGATGATGCCAGCAGCCTTGGGACAAAGCTGTCCGTAAGCATAAACATGGCTCATTACATCATGACGCACGATCTTTTCACGCTCTTTTGCAACATCATAGTTGATGTCATCAACGTGAGCCTTTAACTCATCTATCATCTCCTGTGTGATAACAGGCTTGCCGTCCATTGAAAGACCGAGTTCCATCTCTGTCTCGGCAAGTGCTATCCACAGCTTACGCCATGTGGTGAATTTCTTATCGGGTGAAAAGATGTACTGCATCTCTTTTGATGCATATCTTTCCGACAACGGGCTTACATATCTGTCTGTACTCATCTTAATCTCCAAATCCTAATATCTAAATAATTCTGATAACGTTCTTACTTTAAAGGCTCGCCTGTTAAAAGCTCATAAGCCTGAAGGTACTTCTTAATCGTCTTGTCAACGATATCCTGGGGAAGTGTCCAGTCATCATGATCGTTTGCCTTTAACCAGTCACGTGCGAACTGCTTGTCAAATGAAGGCTGTCCGTGTCCTGCCTCATATACATCTGCAGGCCAGAATCTTGATGAGTCGGGAGTTAACATCTCATCACCTATAACGATGTTTCCGTTCTCATCCAGACCAAACTCAAACTTGGTATCTGCGATAATGATACCCTTTGTGAGTGCATAGTCTGCACATTTCTTGTAAAGAGCGATCGTGTAGTCGCGCAGTTTCGAAGCATACTCCTCTCCCTTTCCGGGATATCTCTTTTCGAGATATTCTACACTCTGCTCATATGATATGTTCTCGTCGTGATCGCCTATCTCTGCCTTTGTTGAAGGTGTGTAGATGGGTTCAGGAAGCTTGTCTGACTCCTTCAAACCTTCGGGAAGTTTTATACCGCAGACTGTTCCGTTCTCCTTGTATGATGCCCAGCCCGATCCTGTTATATAACCTCTTACGATACACTCAACGGGAAGCATCTCGAGCTTTTTAACGAGCATTGAGTTTCCGTTGAATCTGTCCTGTCTGAAAAACTCAGGCATTTCATTTACATCGGTTGTGATCATGTGGTTGGGAAGGATGTCACTTGTAAGGTTAAACCAGAACTTTGACATCTGTGTAAGCACCGTACCCTTCTTTGTAACGGTGTTGTTTAAGATGACATCAAAACAGCTTATTCTGTCTGTTGCAACCAGAACAAGGTTTTCTCCCACATCATATATCTCTCTTACTTTTCCTTCTTTAATAGGTTTGAATTCTGTCACGACTGACTCCTTTCTGTATATCAACAAGTGAGTTTCCCCACAAATTCTTTCAATCTTGCATTACCCGAATTAAACAGATCATCAGGACTTCCCTCTGCCTGAACGACACCGTGCTCCATAAAGATGATGCGGTCTGAGACCTCACGTGCAAACTGCATCTCGTGGGTGACTATGATCATCGTCATATGTTCGCTGGCAAGCTGCTTTATTACCTTTAGCACCTCGCCCGTAAGCTCGGGATCAAGAGCCGATGTGGGCTCATCAAAGAATAACACCTTGGGCTGCAGGGCAAGAGCTCTTGCTATCGATACTCTCTGCTGCTGTCCTCCCGATAACCTGAAGGGATAAAAATCGGCTTTGTCTGAAAGTCCGAGTCTGTCAAGCAGCTCGAGCGCTCTCTTTTTTGCCTCCTCCTTTGGCACCTTGTCAACATGTATTGGTGCATCGATGATGTTTTGCATCACCGTGTAATGAGGAAAGAGGTTAAAGTTCTGGAAAACGAGTCCAAAGCTCTTTTTGATCTCTTTCATCTGTGCTTTGGGAGCATAGCATATCTTTCCGTTCTCCTCCCATACTGCCTTCTTTCCTATATATGTGACACTGCCTCCGCTAATGGGTGTGAGCATGGTCGCACATCTTAGTGCCGTGGTCTTACCGGAACCTGACGGTCCGATTATCGATACGACCTCACCTTTGTGCACACTAAGGTTAAAGTCCTTAAGGACCTCTGCATTATCTTCAAAGACCTTTCTAAGGTTTTTTATCTCCAACAATACTTCTGCCATGAAAAACCTCTTTTGTCTATCTGAAATAAGACATCTTCTTTTCGAAGAAATCCATACCAAACGCAACAATGTAATTGAACACAAAGTAGAACAGACCTGCTGCCATAAGGGGCATTATGGATGCCTCTCTGGCACCGATCTGTTTTGCTATCGTGAACATCTCCGCCACACTTAAAACAAACGAGAGCGATGTGTCCTTTACAAGTGTTATCGTCTCATTGGTGACCGGAGGTATGATCCTTTGTATGACCTGAACAAGTATTATCTTAAAGAATGTCTGAGTTTTTGTGTATCCGAGTATCTGGGCTGCCTCCCACTGGCCCTGGCCGATGGACTGTATGCCCGCCCTGAAGATCTCTGCAAAGTAAGCCGCATAGTTAATTGAGAAAGCTATGATGACTGCCGTGAACCTGAAACTGGGGCTTATCGCGATACCAAAAACGTAATAAGGAGCAAAATAGACGACGATCAACTGCAGCATCAAAGGGGTGCCACGCATTATCGCGATGTACACCTTTATCGCACCGCTTAACACTTTTATCTTGGACATGCGTCCTAGTGCCACCAAAAGACCCAGTGGCAGTGAGAAGAGCAAAGTCAGTACGAATATCTCGATTGATACTATCATGCCTCCCGCAAGCTGGGAGAACATAGTTGATGTCGCCATATATTACCTCTGTATTTATAGGTTATCTTAGTTAGCAGAAGGAACCTCGAGACATACGCTCTCTACAAGACCGAAGTCTGCGTACTTCTCAGCGATCTTTGTGAATGTTCCGTCTGCTGCCATCTCAAGGAGGGTTGACTCAACCTGGTCCTTAAGCTCTGTGTTGCCCTTTAAGAAACCGATACCGTACTGCTCTGAAGCAAGCTGATCCTTTAAGATCTCGTATCCGCCGTCTCTTGCTGCTATCTCGTAGTTTGCAACACCTATATCCATTGCGAGCACGTCGATGGCACCTGACTCAAGGTTCATGAAACCTGTGTTGTAATCTGCAAACTGAACAAGATCGGCAAATGTAGCTGCAACGTCTGCCTTGCCCTCTGTATCCTCGAGTGCTGCGAGTGCTGATGAGTCAGCCTGAACGCCTACAACCTTGCCTGCAAGGTCTGCTTCCGATTTGATCTCAGAACCGCTCTTTACAACATAAACCTGGCTGTTATCTACATAAGGAACAGAGAATGTGTAAGAATCCTCTCTGCCGTTGATCGTGAATCCGTTCCAGATACAGTCTATTGAACCTGAAGAAAGCTCCATATCCTTTGCATCCCAGTCGATGGGCTGCTTAACGAGCTCCCAGCCTCTTCTGTTACATACTTCCTGTGCAAGATCAAGGTCAAATCCAACGTAGTCACCGTTCTCGTCCATATATCCGTAAGGCGGGAACTCCGCATCGAATCCGACGATCAGTTTTGTTCTCTCTGTAGCTGTTGCTTCAGTAGTGTCAGCTGCCTGTGTCTCAGTAGTAGATGTCTCTTCAACAGGTGCAACTTCAGCATCAACATTAACCTGTGTCTTGTCACCGCAGGCGCAAAGTGAAAGTGACATCACACCCGCAAGTAAAACTGCTGCTAGTTTTTTCATAATTCTCTCCTCCTAAATACCGCCGTTAACTGTTTTAAACGGCTTAAAAAACATGTATTAAGAACCCGTATATAGTAACATCACGGTATTTTTGTGTCAAGAATATCTCTCGAGCATGTCCATTACCTCGCCGGCATATCTGGGGTACTCTTTTATCAGCTGTTTTAGCTCGGACTGTGCTTCCTTTGCCAGCTTTTTGTTATAGTCAAGCTGGGCTCTTAATTTCTGTCTTCTTAATATGTAGGAATGTCTTACCTCCACCATCTCCTTGTGATCTGTGACAGCAAGGGGATTGTGAAGCCACATATAGACATCGCTTATGTGATATCTCTTTAATCTGTTCATGTAATCCTGCTGGAAGACACTTAGCTGCTTCTCGTTCTCAGCATGCTTGTCTCTCTTTTCTCTCTCCTCCTCATAGAGGTTCCAGACCTTTAAGAGCTCTTTTGCCGAGTCGGTGTTATATTTTGCGTAAAGATAATCAAGAAGGTTTTTGTTGTTCACATACCTTATCTTTACGGTATTTTGCAAAAGGATGATACGGTTGATGCTCTTTGCCGTCTTTATCCTTTCCTTGTCTTCATCCAGATATCTGACATATATGATGGTCGCAGCTACAGCGACAGCAAGGGCTGTTATTATAAAGCCAACGCGTGTGTCCATGTCAAAGCCAAACTGCAGGATAAGTAACATCACACAGCAGATGAGGGCTGCAAAGAAACAGATCATGAGCATTCCCTTAAGATTGCTCACACTGTTTTTAAGCTCGCTGTTTCGATACATGAAGCCTAACTTCTCATCCTCTAACTTCTTAAGGTCGTCTTTTATGAACTTTCTCTGCTCCTCCGCTGCCTTAAGATCATCATATGCACCCGGCATCGATGATGAGAACTGCTCCATTGCCCTAAACTGCGCATCGGTCATTAAGCTCTTTGATTTGAAATACTCGTTTCTTTCTTTTTCTATCTCGATAATCTTTTCAGCACTCTCCTTAAGGCCGTTTAACTCGCCGTCTGGAAGTGATTCTATCTCATCCATGTCTTTTAGAGTCTCTGTGACGGTATTGTATTCTGCAGCGAACCTGTCCATCTGCTCGGAAGCATTCTTTACCTGTTCAACCAGACTCCTTATATATTTCTCACGCTGTACATCATCACTGAGTTTAAGAAGATGCCTGTCCTTTATGAGACTGTCCCAGTTCCAGGCTATGCTTTCGCTCTCCTCATCCATCTCGATGGCATACTCGGTAAAGAAATCATCGTCATCTTCAGTTTTTCTAAAAAGCCTTGAAAAAAAGCCCCTACCAAGTGCCATTTACATATCCTCTGTAATTACTCTTAACATCATCTGTCAGTCTGTCCAAGCTGTCATAATATGACCCGCCCTCAGCTTTTAGCTGTTCGAGTTCCCTGAAATATTTATGTGCGGGCTGTTCTCCCCATGAAAGGCGCAAAACCTCCATCTGTCTTTCGACTTCGAGCGAATCCTCATAACTTTCCTTGTGTTCAGACAAAAACTCCAGATATTCCGTGGGTTCGAGCGCAAGCTTTAATGCCCATAACATCTCACGATAACTTTCAGTATTTGCATAGTTCTCATATGCCTTTTCAAAGTAGTAGGCAGCCCTGTCAAACAAAAACATCTTTGCAGCACAAACGCCTAAGTTATGATATATGCCTGCAATTAACTGCTCATCGGAATCAGAGATATCACATAAGATGTTCTCATACTCCTCGAGCGCTTTACCGAATCTTCCCGCTTTAAGAAGTCCGTCTGCCCTTACTTTCTTTCTGACATCCAGGCTCATCCTTGAGTTACTCTCGATATCTTCTATTAGGCCGCTCCATTCCTCTTCGGTATAGTAGCCGACCTCGTTATTAAGTGCTCTTGCCAAATTTGCAAGCGGTGCATCCGATTCCATGACGCTTCTTACGATACTGCCAAGTCTTTCAAGTTCGAGTTCTTCGCTTATCCATTTGACAAGCTTTTCGCTTACAAAGGAATCATCGAGCAGAAAGGCATTGTTAAAGACATAGTAACAAAGCTCCTCCACGCAGTAGAGGTGCATGCACGCTTCTTTAACAAAGTATGGATTTGTCGCCAGCTTGCCGCTGCAAAGTAGCACGTTACTCATAATGTTCCTTTAAAGTTCTATCTGTTTTGTGAACAGCTGATAGGTGGTCGGATAAAACTCTCCAAATCCCATGTCGGTCGCACAGACTCGCAGTCTGTCCTCAGACTCCATGAAGACCTTCATATGAAGTCTCGTGGTCTTTGGCTCTCTGCCTGTAAGACCATCCAAAACTATATCGATACTTCTTATGTTCTTTCCGTCAAGCGGTGTTATAAGAAGCTCAAACTCATTTCCCTTATCCAGTATGATGTCAAACTCCTTTGAGGCATCATACCAGCTCTCTCCGCCGTCTAAGATCGCAAAGTAGCTTTCCTTTCCGGCCTTCATTACCTTCATGCCCACATTCGATCTTAGCTTGTCCTTTCCAAGAAAGATCATGCTCTGGTTCATGTCGGAATCGATAAGTCTCTCCCTTACCGCATAGCAGGCGCCTTTTGAATAGAGGTTGTTTCCCTTAAAGACCCTTCTGTTCCTGCAAAGCTCCTTTAGGGAGTCATGACACCAGTCATCGTCAAAGCCCGAACCTATGAGGAAGGCTCCCGATACAACATCCTTGTTGGTATCCTCATGTATGACCTCGTAAAACTCACCGTCCTTATTGACATCGCTCCTTACTATAGGATGAACCCTGTCATCAACGACAGCGACTCTCGGCATTGAGTTTTTATTGATACTGAAATGATAACCTGTCAGATTTCTTCCTGAGAAATCATAGACCAAGACATCCTGTTTCCACAGCTCTTTTTGCTGATGTATCACATAGTAGAAGATGGATTCCTCTCTTCCTACGTAGAATACCTTTGTATCATCCAGTCCCAAAACCGAGTTTACGGTATCCAAGACCTCTATCGCTCTTTTTGTAAGATCGGGTACCGTGAACATGATGGCAGCTATCCTGTCCTTGCCTATGTTCTTTAACAGCCCCAGACTCCTTTTAATGAAAAGAGCAAGGAGTGCTATGTGATCAAACTCATCCTCGTCGATCTTTAGCTTGTCACCGACAAGGGCATGCTCCCAGAGGTTATCGACCATGTGGCCTTCCTCCACGGAGGAGTAGTTAAGTGCCTCTCTGCCGTAGAACCACTGGTTTACCTCTCCTCTCTTAAAGAGGCATGCAGGTATGTTGTAATCCTCCCTGCCCTCTGTTAGAGTGACGGTGGAGGGCATGTTGTCAGACATACCCATGTAGCTTATCTGAGCATATTCAGTTGAAATATCGTATCCGATAACGATACGCTCACCAAGTCCAAACATTTTCTACTGAGGCGAAAAGATGCTGTTCACCAGATACTCCTTGTATTTATATTCTTCCAACAGCCTCAAAGTCGTGTCATAATCCTTTAAGGTATCGGCTATCGCTATGTCATTTACCATTGAATAGCGGTCATTTCCGGGCTGTGAGGTCACATCGTTCTTTCCGATGGTACCGCTTTCTGTTAGCTGCGGCCCGTTGTTGTACTCCTCGGTTATGTAATACTGAAGCGACTCACCAAAGAAGAGGATGAACTGTTTGATGTATATGCCACCGTACATGTCTGTCATGTCCTCACGGCTGTAACCGCCTATCTCATCACTTTCCTTGTTTATCACATAGTTTATGACTGTCTTTACACCGGGTGTTCCCCTGTATTCGACTAACACCTGGTTTGCGACCTGTGCCGCTCCCGTAGAGATGCTCTTAAACTTTCCAAAGAACGGGAAGACTATACCCTTCTTTACCATGAGAAGGCGTATGAACTCCGATACGATGTCGGCTTTATCCGTCGATGTGTACTCGTTTACATCGGCACATATATGCTGAAGCCATGCGAGCATGCATATATCGGTGATAGAACCGTCCATTCGGTACAAACGCTCCATCTCATCAAAGATGTAATCATCGACAAGACGTCCTCTTACAAAGTTCTCATGTGCGAAATATGAAAGATATCTTAACTCGACCTCGCTCTTTGCACCGCCTTCGACATACTCTTTTAATACTGTAGCTTCCTCTCCTATGTATGCTCCGGTAACGAGAGTCTGTCTTATCATCTTTTCGCATACGGCATATGTGTCTATCTCAAATCCCGATGCTGCCTTCCATATGTTTCTTAATTTCTTTATGGGGCCGTTTGCAAAGTTTGCAAGATAGGTGAGTCCCTGCTCATCATACTTGCCTCTCTCAAAGGCGCTCATAAGGATATATGTGAGCTTTTCCTGCTCAAACATGCCGTCACGCTCTATGATGCGTCCCGCAAGTCTGACAAGTAACCTGGGCTCAAAGTTCTCCGTGCCAAAGTGCATGGTCATATCCACCGCCTCATCAAGTCTTCCCCTGATGAGCATGGTCCTTACGACCTCGTTGTAATCCCTGTAGGATATATCAGTAAACTTAAGGGCATCCAGGATCCTGTCAGTCTCAGCTGTATCATCCTTTTCCATGTAGTAGCGAAGAAGCGGCAGTCTTATCATTCCCCTGTAGGAATCAGTTACCTCCTCGCTGCTCTCCAAATACTTGTAACGCTCAACGTTCTGATCGGTAACAAGTAAGAACTCCGGACTGTCATCGCACAAAAACAGATTGAACAAGAGACTGTCTGTAGCCCTGTTCTCCATGCGGTAGATGACTTTACCGGGAACAAAGTACTTTTCGGTGCTGTATTCCCTTGTCCTGTAAAACCTGTTACCCTCCCTGTCTTCAAGAAGAACGGAGTAATCGTTTCCAAGCAGTGCCACGTAAGCCGTGCCGTTTTGTACCGGATAGCTCATCTGGCTCTTTAAACGCTCATCGACAACGATGACGTTTGCTATATCCTTATCCTCTATGGTTATGCAGTGCTTAAAGAGGATACGTGAGAACTGTCTTAAATTATCCTCGGTCATCATATCCTCGAGCACTATGGTGCTGTAAAGATATGCGAGGTTTCTGTCTATCCTTCCCTCATAGAGCTGCTTTAACACAAATCTGTCTATGCTCTCCCTGTAGGTCAGATACATCTCGTCAAGCTCTTCCCTGTTTTTAACGACATAAGCATAAAGGTATGCATTCTGCGCAGGCGGAAGCTGTGACTGGTATGAGAAGTACATCAGCACAGGCTTTGGTATCGGATCGTCTTTTCTAAGATCCATCGAGAGCATGTATGACTCGTACAGCTTTGTTAACGGGAAGTTTCTCTCAACGGCCTCACTGTACCACTTAAAGTACTCGGGACCCGTCTTTGAACCTTTCATGAGCTGAACGCATACAGACTGCAGTGCCTCGTCGCTGTCTGTCTTCTCATAGATATATCTCATGATCCTTACAAGTCTTGGATCGTAGTTTTTCTCCTTCATAACAAGGTATGCGATCTGGCTCATCACATCCTCTGAAAGGATACCTTCCCTTGCACCGAAAAGAAGGATCTGCTTTTCTTTTCTTCCAAGGTATCTTAAGAGCGAGGGGCTCTCGCTAAGAGCTTTTATTGCCTCCAGATATATGACAGGGCTTGTGCAGCCTGCCTCTACCTGTTCAAGGACAAAGTTGTATCTCTTGCTGGCTGACTTTCTTAAATCCTCATCAAGACGGATCAAAATCCAAGCGATACGCCAGTTTGCCCTGTCGTTTTCATATATGCTCCTTATCTGATCGCAGACTTCCCTTGAATAGTACTCGTCCATGCTGTAGAGAGCATTCAGATAAAGATAATAGCAGTACTCCTCGTTATTTGCTTCCTCTATCCTGTTTACGACCTTTTTATCGAGTATCCATTTGGCCTCGTTATACCTCTCCTGTATGATGAGGGAATGAGCCTTCATCAGACTTAGGAAAAGATCGTCATCCTCTGTTTTGACCACGGAAGTCAACAATTCATCGGTAAGCATCAGCCACTTTGATATATTGATCCTCTTAACGGTGTAATCCAGATAATGCCTCGTAAGCAGGTAAGTGGTCCTTTTACGCTTCTTTCCGCTTACGCTCTTTCCTGTGAGATTGCTCTTTATGGCATTGATGTCAACATACATCTCATCATAGATCGATCTTATGATTATCCTTGCAGGGTTAATTCCCCTGTGGACCTTATCATGACGGATGCAGTAATCCACAAGACAGATGTTGTTCTCAAAATCCTTATCCCTGATATGGGTCTTGTTAACTTCTACGCAGTCTCCCAAAACCTCTATCTCAAGGTAGGTGTATCCCCAGCCGTTCTTTTCGATCTTTATGCTCTTAAACACATTCTCAACGGGATCATGAACGGTAACGGGATCGATATCGACTATGTAATCTATCTTCTGTTTTTTGTTGATGCCTATCAGGAATTCTTCAAGATTGAAATTCTTGTTGCCCTTGACTGTAAGTCCGCGGTAGAGATTCAGATACTCAGTATCATTGCCGCTTATTATCTGAGCAAACTCCGGATGGTAGAATACCTCCACCGCCTCTTCCCATTTGCTCTTTGCAAGGTTTGTGAAATGAAAAAGATTCTTTATGTTTCCGAGTGATGAATCGAGTACGTTTCTCTGTCTTATCACAACAAAGGGAAGCACATACTCACCCCTGTTAGTGACAGCAAAGAGATTTCCTTTTAGAGCATCCCCGGGATTCATGCCCGAAGGATCAAAGACATAATCAATCCTTACAGTGGATCCGTTTATGTTCGGCTCACTTACACGCATACGAAAACTGGAAGAATAGATATACCCTTCCACGTTAAGTCCGTTCTGCTCCTCAAGTTCAAAAGATCCCTCTATGGGTTCATCGGTCACCGTCTCAAGTTCCACCTTGGAAACGGAAAAAACGAGAGATCCTCTCTCCTCGTCAAATTGGTAGGTGTCCTGCTCCATACCCTGATTCCTTTTTGTCAAAACATACATTAACAGTATAGCCTAAATCGGGTAAAAATTAAAGCCCCCGAAAGGAGTATATGACACCTTTTGAAAGCTTTTTTTCGTGATCACAGAGTCTGATATTTATGAGGACTCAGCGACGTTTTTAATGTATAATATCCTTAAGAGGTGATGTGTATGCCAACCGGTTATAAATTGGAACCAAACATACAGATGAAGATCGAGGATGAGCGTGCAGGAAGGCTTGATAACGTATACGAGACAAAGCTTTCAGTTGCCGAGTGTCAAAACAGACTTGGCAGCAAGGTAAACGGCAAACTTACCGATTACGAAACAGAGGTCAAAGACGGCATCCTGTATATATCATTTCCCGAATCCGAAAAAGACACGGGAGGTCTCTTTGTTGCACCTCCACAAAGGTATGCGGTCAGATTCGAGAGCATGAATGATGATACGTTAATAAGGGTCAGATATGTCTGGGAAAACGATACGATTAGTGTTCCCTATCTTTTGAAGGAGGATCTCGATGCTTTTTTTGCCTCCCTGTTTGATGCGACAGTATCAGAAACAGATAAAAAGATCTGGACCGATTCTGCCGAAGGGTATGTAAAGAGCGATCCCTTAAAGATACACGGCAGCAGGGCATTCTGGTATATCTGTGCTGCTTTTATAATCCTGTGGCTTATACTTTTCTTTTTAAACTTTTAACGATCACATAATAATCCTCCCGATACAGTACCGGGAGGATTATTCAGACTGTAGACAAAGTTAGTTGCGGGATTCGATTTCCGCAACTAATTTTTTGTTTTATACAAGATTTATTATGCGACTGCATGTTTGAACGAAAAACGTTCAGATAAAGAGTCTAATAACCCCTTTCTTTGTAGCATC
>JAFZRZ010000026.1 GCA_017619635.1 Lachnospiraceae bacterium
GATGCTACAAAGAAAGGGGTTATTAGACTCTTTATCTGAACGTTTTTCGTTCAAACATGCAGTCGCATAATAAATCTTGTATAAAACAAAAAATTAGTTGCGGAAATCGAATCCCGCAACTAACTTTGTCTACAGTCTGAACCTTCCGAGTGATCGGAAGGTTTTTTGTTTGTATGCTAAATGTCTTTGTGGTAATATATTAGAGGAAATATTTACCCAGATTTATTGAGAAGGGGATCAGATCATGGCTTTAAAACCTATTATGAATGTCATAAAGAATGAATCCATGGGAAGCATGTTATGCTACAAGGTTCCATGCGAGGATTTCAACAACGGATCTCAGCTTATCGTTGCTGAGTACGAAGAAGCGCTTTTCATGAAGGATGGTATTGTTGAGGAAACGTTCCAGGGTGGTAAGTATACACTGACCACAGAGAACTTCCCGTTCCTTACAACATTAAAATCCACACTGGTGACAGGCGGAGTAAGCGCATATAACTGTAAGATATACTATATCAGCAAGCAGGATCATCCGGAAAAGAAGTGGGGAACAAGTGAACCCATTAATATACTGGATCCTTTCTGGCAGACCTACCTGCATGTTCAGGCAAGAGGTGCATATACGATAAGGATAAAGGATGGAAAAAAATTCTTCCTTAAGATGGTTGGTGCAAACAGATCTGCAAGCGATGATGATCTGGTAAAGAATTTCAGGACTGCCTTCATCCAGAACATCTCAGATGAACTTGCAGCTTACCTTACATCATCTACTGAAGAGATAATCGTTGTATGTAACAGAAAGAAACTTCTTGCTGACACGCTTGCAAACACTCTTCAGCCTGTACTTGATGAGTACGGTGTTGAACTGGTCAACTTCTATATAGAAAATATAGGTGTTGTTGACGATGAGAATCTCAAGTCCATCACAAGGATGCGAAGAGAACGTCAGGAGAGAATGTTCGAGCGTCAGCAGAACATAGAGGACGAACGTATGAAGTACGGCTTAAGCAGAGAAAAGGCTGAGGCTGACAGATACGTTTCAGGTCAGGCAGCACAGGCTGATTACGAGCGTATGAAGATACGTGATCAGGACGGCAATAACGGCTGGGCTAGACAGGAAGAAGCTGAGATATTAAAGAGTATGGCGAAAAACGAAGGAAACGGCGGCGAGTTTGCCGGAGCCGGAATGGGTCTCGGAATGGGACTTGCCATGGGAAATATAGCAAAATCGATGATGGGCGATATGTTCTCTGACGGAAACGGAGGCGTTGGACTGTCAAATCCTGTACAGGGAAATCCGACAGGAGTAAAGATATGTCCTAAGTGTAATGCGACGGTTCCCGAAAATATGAAGTTTTGCGGCTCGTGTGGAAATCCGATTGATACTCCGAAAAAAACATGCGCCAACTGCGGAGCGGAGATACCTGACGGCATGAAGTTCTGCGGTCAGTGTGGTACACCTGTTGCAGCAGGCCCCAGAGTATGCGCACAGTGCGGAGCAGAGATACCCGAAGGAATGAAGTTCTGCGGAAGATGCGGAACAAGAGTAGAATAGGGGGATTATTATGAAAAGATCATATAAGATGATGATATCGCTGGTTGTGCTCATCGCAACAGCAGTATGCATGTTCCTCTTTGCAACAAAATACAACATGGTATTCTGGGTAAACCTGATATTTGCCATGGTTGCGGTGGTGCTTGCTTCACTGGTGATCATAGGTGTTGCTCCTGCAGAAAAACGTTTTCTTGGAATGACACTGTCAACTTATGCAACAGCATATGTGGTTGTCGCGCTCATTGCAGCTTTCAGAATGGTATTCATCCCGGATATCCTTGTAAAAAAAGTTGCACTCATACATGTGATAATATTTGTAGTATTCATTGTGGTTTTCTTCCTGGCAAAAGCGGAGAACGAGTTTATCACGCAACAGCAGGAGATAAGGGGCAAGGATATAGCAAATTTCAAGTTTACTTTACAGTGCATGAAAAATGCGATGTCAAAAGTGCCTTATGATGCACCGTATAAGAAAACAGTGGAGCATGCATATGATTCACTGGCATCCGGACAGACGGCCAGCTCACCTGAGGTACAGGATGTGGAGACGTCAATACTTGAAGCTATCGAGAAACTCGACGGGATAATCGAACAGGGTAATGAAGAAGAGATAGTTTCTATCTGCAAGGATATCGAAAAACTTGCAGGTGTTAGAAAAGCAAAGCTGGCATGCAAGACCGGCTTTTAGTGGAGGATAAAGGATATGAATAACAATCAACAGCCGATCTGGTTTAACACTTGGGTCATAGTCATAGCATTCATCGTATGCTGGCCTATAGGCATAGCTCTCCTGATAGCAAGAGTCAATTCGTCAAAGCAGAACATGTTTGACGGCTCTACCACCACTAAGGTATGTATGATAATCGGCGTTATACTGATACTTGCCGGTCTGTCATCGTTCTCTAGCAGCTTTTTGGCTGGACTGTTCTATACAGCGGGCGGAGCAGCACTGATATATTATGCACAGAAGAATAAGAAGAAGGTCGAAAGATACAAAGGATATATCGATCTTGTTGCCAATCAGAAGATATACAGCCTGGATACTATATCAAGTACGATGAACATATCCTATGATATAGTAAAGGGAGATATTCAGACACTCATATCCAAGGGGACATTTAGGGGAGCATCCATAAATGAGCTTTCAAGATGCATTGAAATGCCTCAGATCGAGCAGCAGCCTACAGCACAGGGATTTATCGGAGGACTGATCGAGGGAGCAGCTGCTGCAACGAACACTACGGTCACAGCTGTATGTCCCGGATGCGGCGGAACCATGGCAGCACCCAAAGGAGCTACTGTTGAATGTGATTATTGCGGAAAGATATTTACCGCAAACTAGGAGGCAATATGGATTTTTTTAACAAAGCCAAAGAATCGATAGCCAGCGCGAGCAAGGATCTGACACAGAAGGCAACTGACGCGGGCGGACTTGCAAAGGTAACTGTTCATTTAAAGGAACTCGAAAGAGATTATAACGAGCAGTTAAAGAGACTTGCAGAAGCTCTGTATTCACAACATTATGATGAGATCAAGAGTCTCTGCCCGGAAATAGTCAATTCCATTGATAATAACAGGAAAGAATACGAGAAGGACAAGAGAGAACAGGCACTTTTGAAAGGCATGCGTATCTGCCCTAACTGTGGAGCAGAGCAGGAAAAGGTGGCTCAAAGGTGTACGGTATGCGGTATAAACATGGATGATGCCGAAAAAATCATAATGCCTCAGAGTGCAACAAAGGCTTTCTGTTCCAAATGCGGACAGGAACTCGTTCCGGGAGCAAAGTTCTGTATGTCATGCGGAAATCCTGTATAATAACGATAAAATAATACTTGACAGGCGTACTCGATACGTGATAACATAGGCAACGTCGTGAGACTATGCCGAAGACAGCAGGTAGGATCAATGATCCTCTAACGTGTTCGCCTGCCGAGGAGAGGAACGTCATATTAAAATGCATGTTACCCTTCTGCTTTGGCAGAAGGGTTTTCTTTTTAGTTTTGTGGACGAAAACCCTTTCGGCTCATCAAATCTAACAGGAGGTAAAGAAAATGGCAAAGGTTGAGATCAAACAGCCTATAGTAGAAGAGATTTCTGCTGCAGTCAAGGATGCACAGTCAGTTGTGCTCGTTGATTATCGCGGACTTACAGTTGCTCAGGATACACAGCTTCGTAAGGAACTTCGTGAAGCAGGAGTTACCTACAAGGTTTACAAAAACACAATGATGAACTTTGCTTTCAAGGGAACGGATTTTGAAGCATTGGCTCCTTTCCTTGAGGGACCCAGCGCAGCTGCTATTTCCACAACGGATGCAACAGCTCCCGCAAGAGTTATCGCAAAGTTTGCAAAGACAGCGAAGGCACTTGAGATCAAAGCAGGCGTTGTTGAAGGCCAGTTCTATGATGCACAAGGTATGCAGGCTATAGCTGAGATACCCAGCAGAGAAGAGCTTCTTTCAAAATTCCTTGGATCTATCCAGTCACCTATCGCAAACTTCGCTCGTTGCATGAATCAGCTTGCTGAAAAAGGTGGAGCATCAGAAGTACCCGCTAAGGAAGAAAAAGCAGAAGAAGCTCCCGCAGTTGAAGAGGCAGCAGCAGAAGCACCTGTAGCAGAAGAAGCTCCCGCTGAAGAGGCAGCAGCACCTGCAGCAGAAGAAGCAGTAGCAGAAGCACCGGCTGAAGAAGCTAATGCAGAAGCATAAAAAAGATTATTAACTAATAAGTAGATATATCTACAAGTATATGAAAGGAGTCATAACAATGGCAAAGTTATCAACAGCAGAAATCATTGATGCTATCAAAGAGTTAACAGTATTAGAGTTAAATGACCTTGTAAAGGCATGTGAAGAAGAGTTTGGCGTATCTGCAGCAGCAGGCGTTGTAGTTGCAGCAGCAGGTGCAGGCGCTGGCGCAGCAGCAGCTGAGGAGAAGGATGAGTTCGATGTAGAACTTACAGAAGTAGGTCCTAACAAAGTTAAGGTTATCAAGGTTGTACGTGAAGCTACAGGTCTTGGACTTAAGGAAGCTAAGGATCTCGTTGATGCAGCTCCCAAGGTTATCAAGGAAGCAGCAGCTAAGGCTGAAGCTGAAGACATCAAGACAAAGCTTGAGGCAGAAGGCGCTAAGGTTACACTTAAGTAATTGGCATGATACTTATTCCCGGAGGTTGAAAAACTTCCGGGATTTTGCTTTTTAGGGACACTATTAAATGTTTCTTAAATCTAAAAATAGTCCTTGACATCAAAAATTGATTTGTAGTATTATGGATGATGCACTATTGTGGTGTGCTATGCACGAAAGTAGTGTCTAAAATTATAGAACGGGGTGAATTGTCAATGGAAAAGAACAGAATACGTCCTTCTTTGCATACGAAAAAGATGCGTATGAGTTACTCACGTCAGAAAGAAGTTTTGGAGATGCCAAACCTCATTGAAGTCCAGAAAGATTCTTATCGCTGGTTTCTTGAAGAAGGTTTGAAGGAAGTCTTCGACGATATATCTCCTATCGCGGATTACAGCGGACATCTCAGTCTTGAGTTTGTGGATTTCGAACTGTGTGAGGATGATGTTAAGTATTCTATTGAGAAGTGCAAGGAAAGAGATGCAACATATGCTGCTCCTCTTAAAGTTAAAGTGCGCCTTTTCAATAAGGATAAGGATGAGATCAGTGAACATGAGATATTCATGGGCGATCTTCCTCTTATGACGAAGACCGGTACCTTTGTTATCAATGGTGCGGAACGTGTAATCGTCAGCCAGTTAGTGCGTTCACCCGGCATATATTATGATATAGCTCATGATAAGCTCGGTAAGAAGCTTTATTCATGTCAGGTCATCCCCAACAGAGGTGCATGGCTTGAGTATGAGACGGATTCAAACGATGTTTTCTATGTTCGTGTAGACAGAACACGTAAGGTTCCGATCACTGTACTTATCAGAGCACTCGGTATCGGCTCAAATGATGAGATCAGAGAGCTGTTCGGCGATGAGCCTAAGATCGAAGCAAGCTTTGGAAAGGATGTTGCTACGAATTATCAGGAAGGTCTTCTTGAATTATATAAGAAGATCCGTCCCGGTGAGCCTTTAAGCGTTGAAAGCGCAGAGAGCCTCATAACAGCAATGTTCTTCGATCCCAGAAGATATGATCTTGCCAAGGTTGGCCGTTATAAGTTCAACAAGAAGCTGATGTTCAGAAACCGTATCAAAGATCAGATCCTTGCTGAAGATGTTATCGATATCAATACAGGTGAGGTTATAGCTGAAAAGGGAACAAAGGTAACCCGTGAGCTTGCTGATACAATTCAGAATTCGGCTACACCTTATGTTTATATACAGACTGAAGAAAAGAACGTAAAAGTTCTTTCAAACCTTATGGTTGATATAACTAACTTCGTTGAATGCAAGCCCAAGGAGCTTGGTGTAACGGAATTGGTTTATTATCCTGTGCTTGAAAAACTCATTGAAGAGTTCGGCGATGATGCAAGATCACTTGCTGAAGCTATTCAGAAGAACATCCATGAGCTTATTCCCAAGCACATAACAAAGGAAGATATCCTTGCTTCAATCAACTACAATATCCATCTTGAGTATGGAATCGGAAATAAAGATGATATCGATCATCTTGGAAACAGACGTATACGTGCGGTCGGAGAACTCCTCCAGAACCAGTATCGTATAGGTTTAAGCCGTCTTGAAAGAGTTGTCAGAGAACGTATGACAACACATGACACTGAAGATGTATCTGCTCAGCAGCTCATAAACATCAAGCCTGTTCAGGCAGCTGTTAAGGAATTCTTCGGTTCATCACAGTTGTCACAGTTCATGGATCAGAACAACCCTCTTGGTGAGCTTACTCATAAGCGTCGTCTTTCAGCACTTGGTCCCGGTGGTCTTTCAAGAGATCGTGCCGGATTCGAGGTTCGAGACGTACACTATTCTCATTATGGAAGAATGTGTCCTATCGAGACACCAGAAGGTCCCAACATCGGTCTTATCAACTCGCTTGCTTCTTATGCAAGGATCAACGAGTACGGATTTGTTGAGGCACCTTATCGTAAGATAGACAAGACTGATCCTGAAAATCCTCGTGTAACCGAAGAGGTTATCTATATGACAGCGGACGAGGAAGATAATTATCATGTAGCTCAGGCTAATGAGCAGCTTGATGCAGAGGGACATTTCGTAAGAAATTCCGTATCAGGTCGTTATAAGGATGAGACACAGGAATATCCCAAGGCTATGTTCGATTACATGGACGTATCTCCTAAGATGGTATTCTCTGTTGCTACAGCGCTTATTCCTTTCCTTGAGAACGATGATGCTAACCGTGCCCTCATGGGATCAAACATGCAGCGTCAGGCGGTTCCGCTCCTTATGACCGAAGCTCCTGTTGTAGGAACAGGTATAGAGAGCAAGGCAGCAGTCGATTCCGGTGTCTGTGTGGTTGCTACAAAGCCCGGAACAGTAACGTATGTTGCATCAGATCTTGTAAATGTTACAGCAGATGACGGCGAGAAGATGACATACAAACTGTCTAAGTTCTCAAGAAGTAACCAGTCAAACTGCTATAACCAGAAGCCTATAGTTGTAAAGGGCGATCATGTTGAGGAAGGTCAGGTTATCGCTGACGGTCCTTCAACAAGCGAAGGTGAGCTTGCACTCGGTAAGAACCCGCTTATCGGATTCATGACCTGGGAAGGTTACAACTACGAGGATGCTGTTCTCTTAAGTGAGAGACTTGTTCAGGACGATGTTTATACATCAGTTCATATAGAAGAATATGAAGCAGAGGCAAGAGATACCAAACTCGGACCGGAAGAGATCACACGTGATGTTCCCGGTGTCGGTGAAGATGCACTTAAGGATCTCGATGACAGAGGTATCATCCGTATAGGTGCCGAGGTACGTGCAGGAGATATTCTTGTTGGTAAGGTAACACCTAAGGGTGAGACAGAGCTTACTGCAGAAGAGAGACTGTTGCGTGCGATCTTTGGTGAGAAGGCAAGAGAAGTCAGAGACACATCTCTTAAGGTTCCTCACGGAGAATACGGTATAGTTGTTGATGCAAAAGTATTTACAAGAGAAAACGGCGATGAGCTTTCACCCGGTGTGAACCAGGCCGTTAGAATTTATATAGCTCAGAAGAGAAAGATATCTGTCGGAGATAAGATGGCAGGTCGTCATGGTAACAAGGGTGTTGTTTCCCGCGTATTGCCTGTAGAGGATATGCCTTATCTTCCTAACGGACGTCCGCTTGATATCGTACTTAATCCTTTGGGCGTTCCCAGCCGTATGAATATCGGTCAGGTCCTTGAGATCCATTTAAGCCTTGCAGCAAAGGCTCTTGGCTTCAACGTTGCAACACCTGTCTTTGACGGTGCGAACGAGAAAGATATCATGGATACTCTTGATCTTGCCAATGACTATGTAAATCTTCCTTTTGATGATGAAGAAGCAGCAAAATGGAAAGCAGATGATATAAAGGTAACGGCAGACGGAAAAGACTGGAACGGAGATACATTCAAGAGCTTACACGGCGAAGAGCTTCTCCCCGAAGTACTTGATTATCTTGCAGAGAATCTTGAACACAGAAAACTCTGGAAGGGCGTACCGCTTTCAAGAGACGGTAAGGTAAGACTTCGTGACGGTAGAACAGGTGAGTATTTTGACAGTCCTGTTACAATAGGTCACATGCATTACTTAAAGCTCCATCACTTGGTAGATGATAAGATCCATGCACGTTCAACCGGTCCTTACTCGCTTGTAACACAGCAGCCTCTTGGTGGTAAGGCTCAGTTCGGTGGACAGCGTTTCGGAGAAATGGAAGTTTGGGCTCTTGAAGCATACGGTGCATCATATACACTTCAGGAGATCCTTACAGTTAAATCCGATGATGTTATCGGACGTGTTAAGACATATGAAGCTATCATTAAGGGAGACAATATCCCTGAAGCAGGTATACCTGAATCATTCAAGGTATTGCTGAAAGAGTTGCAGTCACTCGGACTTGATGTAAGAGTGCTCCGTGAAGATAATACGGAAGTTCAGATCATGGAATCAGTTGATTATACAGATACAGATTTCAGATTCATGAACGATGATCGCAACTTCAACCGTGGAGATGAGGATTTCTCGGCTCATGGTTATCAGCAGCAGGAATTTGATGAAGAGAGCGGTGAACTCGTGAACAGTGAGTTCGAAGACGAATACGACGGTGATTTCGATGCAGAACCGGATGAATTCGCAGAGAGCTTTGACGAGTAGTAACTGATAAACTGATAAGGAGAGCAAAACAATGCCAGATATGAAACAAGAAGGATACCAGCCGATGACATTTGATGCCATTAAGATTGGTCTCGCTTCACCTGAAAAGATCAGAGAGTGGTCAAAGGGCGAGGTTACTAAGCCCGAGACTATCAACTATAGAACTCTTAAGCCTGAGAAGGAAGGTTTGTTCTGTGAGAGAATATTTGGTCCCTCAAAGGATTGGGAGTGTCATTGTGGTAAGTATAAAAAGATACGTTACAAGGGTGTTATCTGTGATCGTTGTGGCGTAGAAGTAACAAAGGCAAATGTTCGTAGAGAACGTATGGGACACATAGAGCTTGCTGCTCCTGTCTCTCATATTTGGTATTTCAAGGGTATCCCCAGCAGAATGGGACTCATCCTTGATCTTTCACCCAGAGTACTTGAGAAGGTTCTTTATTTCGCAGCCTATATAGTACTTGATCCCGCTGACACAAAGCTGGAGTATAAGCAGATCCTTACCGAGAAGGAATATGGAGATGCAAGAGAAGAATATGGCAATAAGTTCCGTGTAGGAATGGGCGCTGAAGCTATCAAGGAACTTCTTGAAGCGATCGATCTTGATGCAGAAGGTGACGAGCTTAAGGCAGCTCTTAAGGAGTCTACAGGCCAGAAGCGTGCTAAGATCATCAAGAGACTTGAAGTTGTTGAAGCATTCCGTGGTTCAGGAAACAAGCCTTCATGGATGATCATGGATGCCATCCCGGTAATCCCTCCGGATCTTCGTCCCATGGTACAGCTTGATGGTGGCAGATTTGCAACATCAGATCTTAACGATCTTTACAGACGTATAATAAACAGAAACAATCGTCTTAAGAGACTTTTGGAACTCGGTGCGCCTGATATCATTGTTAGAAATGAGAAGCGTATGCTTCAGGAAGCCGTTGATGCACTTATAGATAACGGCAGAAGAGGCAGACCTGTAACAGGACCCGGTAACAGAGCACTCAAGTCTCTGTCAGATATGTTAAAGGGTAAGGGCGGACGTTTCCGTCAGAACCTGTTGGGTAAGCGTGTGGACTACTCAGGACGTTCGGTTATCGTTGTCGGTCCCGAACTTAAGATATACCAGTGCGGTCTTCCCAAGGAGATGGCTATCGAACTTTTCAAGCCCTTCGTTATGAAGGAACTTGTTGGCAGAGGTATATCACAGAATATAAAGAATGCCAAGAAACTTGTTGAGAGACTTGATACAAGCGTATGGGATGTGCTTGAAGAGGTTATCGCAGAGCATCCTGTTATGCTCAACCGTGCTCCTACTTTGCACAGACTTGGTATCCAGGCATTTGAGCCCATCCTTGTAGAAGGTAAGGCTATCAAGCTTCATCCGCTCGTATGTACAGCTTTCAATGCTGACTTCGATGGTGACCAGATGGCTGTTCATCTTCCGCTTTCAGTTGAGGCACAGGCAGAGTGCAGATTCCTTCTGTTATCTCCCAATAACCTCCTTAAGCCTTCAGATGGTGGTCCGGTTGCTGTTCCTTCTCAGGATATGGTACTTGGAATCTACTACCTTACACAGGAGAGAGGAACCAGCGTAGGAGATGCCACACCTGTTGCAGGTGAGGGAAGATTCTATAAGAATCTCAACGAAGCGATCCTTGCTTATGAGAATA
Organism: Lachnospiraceae bacterium; assembly: GCA_017619635.1. Classification (GTDB taxonomy): domain Bacteria; phylum Bacillota; class Clostridia; order Lachnospirales; family Lachnospiraceae; genus Colinaster. The sequence goes on from JAFZRZ010000026.1 coordinate 10,479, forward strand.
AGGCATGTACTCTTCATTCACGTATCAAGGTTAGAGTTACCAAGAATATAGACGGAGAAGAGGTTACAGGTATAGTTGAGTCTACACTCGGAAGATTCATCTTCAATGAGATCCTCCCTCAGGACCTTGGATTTGTAGACAGAACAAAGCCTGAAAACAGACTTAAACTTGAAGTTGACTTCCACGTAGGAAAGAAGGGCCTTAAGCAGATTCTTGAAAAAGTAATCAACACACACGGCGCTTCAGTTACAGCAGAAGTCCTCGACAATATAAAGGCTACAGGTTATAAGTACTCTACAAGAGCTGCAATGACAGTTTCTATTTCAGACATGACAGTTCCAGAGCAGAAGCAGGCTATGCTTGATGCAGCTCAGGAGACAGTTGATAAGATCGCTAAGAACTACAGACGTGGTCTTATTACCGAGGAAGAGAGATATCGTGCAGTAGTAGAGACATGGAATGAGACAGATGCCCAGCTTACTAAGGTTCTGCTTGATGGTCTTGATAAGTATAACAACATCTTCATGATGGCTGATTCCGGAGCCCGTGGTTCCAACCAGCAGATCAAGCAGCTTGCAGGTATGCGTGGACTTATGGCTGATACAACAGGTAAGACCATCGAATTGCCTATCAAGTCAAACTTCCGTGAAGGTCTTGACGTTCTGGAGTACTTCATGTCAGCTCATGGTGCTCGTAAAGGTCTTTCAGATACAGCTCTTCGTACAGCTGACTCAGGTTACCTGACCAGACGTATGGTAGACGTATCGCAGGAACTCATCATACGTGAGAAAGACTGCTGTGAAGGCAAGGAAGAGATATATGGAATGACCGTTAAGGCATTCATGGACGGAAAAGAGACCATCGAAAGCCTTAAGGACAGAATTACAGGCAGATATGCATGTGATACCATTGAAGATACAGAAGGAAATGTTATCGTTAAGCGTAACCATATGATAACTCCTTCAAGAGCAGCAAAGATCCTTTCAACCGGTGTAGAAGTAAAGAAGAACGGTGAGAAGGTACCTTATACAGTAGACGGTGAGCTTAGAAAAGATGCCGCTGTAAGAATACGTACGATCCTTACATGTCATTCAAAAGACGGTATCTGTGCTAAGTGTTACGGTGCTAACATGGCAACAGGTGAAGCTGTACAGGTAGGTGAGGCAGTTGGTATCATAGCTGCTCAGTCGATCGGTGAACCCGGTACACAGCTTACCATGAGAACATTCCATACCGGTGGTGTTGCCGGTGATGATATCACTCAGGGTCTTCCCAGAGTAGAAGAGTTGTTTGAGGCTCGTAAACCTAAGGGACTTGCTATCATCGCAGAGTTCGGCGGAACAGCTACCATAAAGGATACAAAGAAGAAGCGTGAGATCATCATCACAAATGATGAGACAGGTGAGTCTAAGACATACCTTATCCCTTATGGATCACGTATAAAGGTCCTTGACGGAACTGTGCTTGAAGCAGGCGATGAGCTTACAGAAGGTTCTGTTAACCCTCATGATCTTCTTAAGATCAAGGGAATCAGAGCAGCTCAGGATTATATGCTTCGTGAAGTTCAGCGTGTATACAGACTTCAGGGTGTTGATATAGCAGATAAGCATATCGAAGTTATCGTAAGACAGATGCTCAAGAAGGTAAGAGTAGAGGAGAACGGCGACGCTGAATTCCTTCCCGGCACACTTGTTGATGTCCTTGAGTTTGAGGAGATCAATGAGAGATTGAGAGCCGAGGGCAAGGAGGAAGCAACCGGTACACAGATCATGCTTGGTATCACCAAGGCTGCTTTGGCTACAAACTCATTCCTTTCAGCTGCATCATTCCAGGAGACCACAAAAGTTCTTACCGAAGCTGCTATCAAAGGTAAGGTAGATCCGCTTATCGGTCTTAAGGAGAATGTAATAATCGGTAAGCTGATACCTGCAGGTACAGGTATGAAGCGTTACAGAGACGTTAAGCTTTCAACTGATGAAAGACTTGCTGCAGCGATTGAAGCAAAGAAAGCGCTTGAGGCTGCAATAAAGGAAGAATCCTATGACATCGATGAGGAAGCAGAAGATGTTGTGGATGAAGTTGAAGAGGTTGAAGTAGAGGTCACTGAAACCGAAGAAGTATAATAAGACATGATTTAGGGGAGTCTGATGACTCCCCTTTAGTGTGCTTATATTTTATTTGATCTTGCTATTTAACCACATCTACATGAAAATCTATCTCAGGCTGAGAGATGTATACCAGCTTCCATGAGCTGATCTTAAAGAACCTGTCTGTATCTGATACCGGGTAAAAAGGTTCAACTATGACTTCCAGTCCCTGATAGTCCGTAACGGGTATCAGGATCTTTGAATCTACAGACTTACACTTTTCAATATATGTTTCTTCATCCGGTGAAGAGGTATATACATCAATGTATTCTTTATCTATTTCTGAAAGTCTTTCCTGTGCTCTATTACATGCCTCATAATATGCCACATTTTTATCAACCGATTTGTCTGTCAGCTTCTTATCGGAAAGTGCTGAAGAAAGTGACAAAACAGCAAAGCTGACTAAACTGAGTACTACAAAGATCAGAAGCAGAGATGAGGTTCCGAGATTTAGGTTGACACGATTAGTCTTTGCTGACATCTGCTTTAGACCTCCTTTCGTAGCGCTTTATCTCCATCTTAAGATATGTTTTCTCTTTTTGCGGATCAGAAATCAAAACAGATGATCTAATAAAGTCATCATCTTTTGATATATCTGAACTTATGCAGTATGATGCAAAAGAAATATCGCACTGCTTTAATGTATCGTCATAATACGTGATCTCACTGTTTATATCATCAGGATCACAGCTGTAGAACCATTCTGAATAATTTGACAAAAGAATCGATGCATGTCCGAGATGACGGCTGTTATTATTTGTGTTGTGCGCACCAACAAAAAGAGAGAGGCATACAGCCCCTGCTATGGCGAAAAACAATAATGCGATTAGAAGTTCCATAAGGAACAGTCCTGCTTTGGATTTATGCATTTTGAAACACCCTGTCAGTCACACTTGGATGATATGTTCACAACCATTGTGGATCCGTAGATATCTGTGATGCTGTATCTGTACATCCCGTTTTCTGCATCATTTACAGTAAATGAGATAATGGGCAAAAGCTTTTTGCCGGCCTTGGGGCTTAGCTTGCTGTCTGCTTTAGCGTACAGCTCTTTAAGATAACCGTTATCCATATATATATAGGTATAATAATCTGTGTCATTATATGTGCTTAGTATCCGCAAAGCATTTCCATCACCAAAGTCGATGATATCCATTGCGCCCGAGTTATCGCTCTGTCTTACTTTTTCCGTGATATATGAAGCGGAAGTTGATATGTTGAAGTGTTCTTCATAATTATCAACAGTTCTTCTGTAGATATTTGCTCCAAATGCGATAAGGAGCATGGAACAGATCGCAAAGACAGCAAAAAGTGTCAGGACGAACAACGTATCGACTATGTGTTTGTTCTCTACCGGTCGCATCATTTGGCGTTGCCCTTCCTTATGATAGTGTAGTTTGGATATATGTTATTGCCTATGGGCTGATAATCTATTATATAAACAGATGTATCATATGAAAGCCCGTAATGTGTCTCTATATATTCAAGGGACGGCGGATAGAAGCCTTCCAGAGCATAGCAGTGCATGACATCCCTTTCCATAGCATTTCTTAATGCCTTTTCCTGCCTGTCGCCGTTTCCGCTGTCCATAAAACGAACACCGAGCATGAAGACTGCCATGCATGCGATAAACAAAAGGATACCAGCATAGATTGTATTGAATTTGAATCTTTTCTTTTGGGAGAATCGACTCATATATCCATCCTTTCTATCAACCCAGTCCCGACATGATCCCCATCAGTGGTAGTATTACTGAAAGAAGGATAAGTCCGACTATCAGAGAAAGTGATATAACAAGCGTGGGCTCTATTATACTGATGAAGTTATTAAGTCTTCTGTCGGTATCTTCCTCATAATAAGTGGCTATCTTATCAAGAACTATATCAACATTTCCGGATTTTACCCCGACAAATATCATTCGTGAATAAAGATGATTGAATATACCGGCTTTGTTAAGTGCTTCAGAGAAGTTACTGCCGTCAACGATATGCTGCTTTAATTCTTCTATCTGTTGTCTTACTTCCTTGTGCTCTACAAGTTCGTCTGTAAGATCAAGAGCAGTATATATCTTCATACCGCTTGCCAGTGTCAAAGACATGCCACGTGCGAATCTTCCATAGGCGATATCTCTTTGAAAAGCTCTTGTCGGAGGGAAAGCAGTTAAGAATTTGTTACGTAAGCGTTTTCCGTCATCGGTCTTAGATATGACAAAGAACAGTACCATGAGTGCTACTACCACAATGACAAAAGCAAAAGAGTATGTCTGTATATCCTGACCGAGTGATAACAGGGAAGCGGCGAAACCGCTCATTTGAGTACCTAGTTGTGCAAAAACCTGATTGAAGAGCGGAAGTACTTTCGTTACAAGGATGATTATTATAAGAAGCATCATCACTATCATGACAACAGGATAGGTCACGGCACTTCTTATGTTGTCCGATATATACTCTTCATGTTCATAATAGTGACAAAGTGCAACTAAAACGTCATCAAGCTGTCCTGTCTCTTCACCAAGGGCAATCATGTTTATAACGTATGAAGGGAAATAACCGCTGCTCTTTACGCAGGTTGAGAAATTCTCGCCCAAACGGCTGTATTTTAATAATTCTTCCAGTACTTCTTTTGTTGCAGCATCCTTTGTGTCTGACAGCATGAGTTCAAGGCCGTCTTTTGGTGTTATGCCGGCTTTGATGATCATGGCCATCTGGTCACAAAATGATGCAATTTCCTGTTTCGAAAGTAGTTTTTGCTTTGTCTTTTTCATTTTCTAAAAGAACCGTTCCTTCAGTACATATATTTTGTAACGTAATTATCGCCTTCACCTATGAAGGATTTAAGACTGTCTTCTGACATGTTTGCGGCAAATGTGGGATCCATGAGTTCCCAGTTGATGCCGTCAAATTTGATCATACCGTTAACCCAGCCGACATCTTTTATATATGTAGATATCCATGCGTGGTATGCATCTCCGGCATATCCAATCTCGAGTCTTGTGGGTATGCCCTGGCTTCTTAACATGGCAGCCATCAAAGAGGCATAATCGAAACATATTCCTTTACCGGATGAAAGGATATTGTCAACATCCGGTACATAGGTTGATTCCACATTTTCAGCTTTTTCATGATCGTATGTGATATTGCCTATCACATAATTATATACCAAAGAGATTGCCTCGGCATCATTATTTGCAGGACTGACCAATTCGCTTGCAAGCTCTACAGCTTTGCTGTTCTCATTGAAATTAACATACTGGTTGGGATAAAGATAAGGGGAATATTCGTCGATATTATCTACAGAGAAATCTTCACAAAACAGTACGGAATAATCGTTTCCGCTGATAAGTTCATAAATACCGACATTATAGGTACCGGAACCTCCTGTAAGAGGAAAAGTGTCAAGCACATCTTTGGTAAGGTCATAGGTATATGCGGTATCATCAGGGGTTGTGAGCATGATACGGGTTCTTAAAGCATCACCCGTATATTTAACGCAGATGTAACCGTCCGATGTGTTGGAAATATCTATAGTGACGGTATCTGTTCCAAGCGTATTTGTACCGCTTGCTTTGGGGACTAAACATGAGATGGTGTTATCACGGCTTCCTTTTGTCTGACTGTTATCTACAGGATTTGATTCTTCTGTCGTTTTGGGAGATGACTCATCCAAAACAGGCATGTTTTCAGAACTTTCGTTACTGTTACATGCTGTAAGGAGTAATGATACGCTAACCGTGCAGATTGTATATATTATTCTGCGGATCATGGGCCTTTCCTCAATAAAGAATCTGTTACTCTTGGTATTTATAATATTATAAATGTATATCCAGTAAAATGGAAGAACGCCTTGTGAGGATTGGTACTAAAGTACTATAAATAAGCACGGATATTTGTGCATAATGACATTGTCTCAAACCTTAAGAAATGTTAAGATTAACTTAAGATAAGGTGGGCATAGTATACGCTAAACACATGAATATAGATCAAATGATCTGAAGGAATGAAGAAAACGCAATAACCTAATGGTAAAGAGAGGTAAATAACTATGAAGAAGAAAAAGGTGGATAAAATACTGAAAGGTGTCGTTACCGCCGGAGTTGCACTCGGTGGTGCCAGCTTTATGACAGATGCAGATATGGTTTATGCTGCAGAATTGGATGAGGAGAGCGATGCCACTGCAGAAAGCCAGCTTGAACAGGGAGAATCAACAACCGAGTCTGAATCAGAGTCGGTTGTTGAAGATATCGATGAATCCACTAATGAACAGGATAATACTGAAGGTGCTTTAGAGTCAGATGAAGCATCTGGATCTGATAACGCATCACAGAGTGAGGAGGGTTCATCTTCTGAAAGTGAGAGCGATCAGGATGGTATTCAGGAATCCAATAATGATGGCTCAGGATCTGAGGAGTCTTCTAACAGTGAAGAAGCTTTGGGTGATGAGGTGACATCAGAAAACACTCTTGAAGGTGATGCATTAAGCGGCAATATAGACGGTTCAGAGCTGGAAAATGGTCCTGAGTTTATAGAACTTAAGACCATGAGACTGGTTGGCGGCGGAATGAAAGCTATGATGGCCGGATTTGAAGCTCCTCAGACAGATACCCAGAACGACGAGGATTCATTATCGGCTTCTACAAGTGCGTCTGAGAGTCAGTCAACATCAACTTTTATAGAAGAGAGTGAATTAGCGGAAGATAAGCAGAATGAATTGGCTGCTTCTATTTATAACAATCAGACGATTAAGGATGAGTATAACGCAAACTATAATAATATAAAAGGTTTGATATTTAATTGTTCAAACTGGAATCAGATGAAAGCAGTTGCAAAGACCTGGATAACAAATGCTCTTGTTCTTGATGGAGCGACGGATATTGATTTCGTGAATAAGCAGGAAACAGTTAAACCTTATATACCAGGTACAGGAAATAAAGAAAAAGATTACAGAGATTTTTACTTTATTGTTAAATATAAAGATAAAGATGGAGCAGAACATACAGAGTATTATGATACTTCACAGGTGAATCAGTTTGGTGAATTTAATAATTCTGATAACCCTAAAGATTATAAAGATGATGAAACAGGTGTCGTTTATACAAACAATACGATGGTGGTATTAAAGAAGAATCCGGCACTTGATGAAAATGGAAATGTAAAAAGAGACGGAAAATACATATATTTTGAACCAGAGAATCCAGGAGAATCTGATCTATCAGGTGGAAATAAAAAGGGTTCTGTTATATTCCAGTTTGAAAAGAAGGAATATACAAAAAGTGAGTTTAAAGATACTCTGGATTCGTTAAGTAAATCTGCGAGTACGGCAGAAAGTGAGAGCCTACGCGGCAGTAGTATAACTTCAAGATCTGAAAGCAGAAGTGAGTCTCAATCAGTATCAGAAGAGTTAAGTGAAAGCACCAGTATTAGCTTGAAAGAAGAATCAGACAGTGCATCAACAGTAGCTTCGGAATCGGATAGTGCCTCAACAGCAGCATCAGAGGAAGCAAGTACGGCAGCAAGTACCGAAGCAAGTACAGCTGCAAGTGCCGAAGCCAGCACAGAAGCAAGTACGGCAGCAAGTACAGCAGCAAGTACAGAAGCAAGTACACAGGCTAGCACCGAAGCAAGTACACAGGCTAGCACCGAAGCAAGCACA
>JAFZRZ010000027.1 GCA_017619635.1 Lachnospiraceae bacterium
GATGCTACAAAGAAAGGGGTTATTAGACTCTTTATCTGAACGTTTTTCGTTCAAACATGCAGTCGCATAATAAATCTTGTATAAAACAAAAAATTAGTTGCGGAAATCGAATCCCGCAACTAACTTTGTCTACAGTCTGAAAAGACACCGAGAGGTGTCTTTTGAGATCTGCATGATATCAATATAGCACATGAAAAGCGTACAAAAAACACGCCATGTCTCCTTTATGTCTGCGCCACAAGGAAGCTTTTTCCTCTACATAAAAATATGACGTATTTTACTCTGGAATAAAATTATAATGTATTTTAGAATATTGACAAATCACATAAGATGCAGTATCCTATTATTACACAAAGTCGGAGGGGCTTATGATAAACATCGATCAACTGGAAAAACGTCTGAAAAAGATGACAAAAAAGGGCTGTGAAAACGCGGAAGACCTTAAAGAGATAAGCAGTCTTTTAGAGGAACTAAACGAAGACATCTCATATGTGAGAGCGGAGTATTTCAGTGCAAATGACGCTGTGCTTGCAAAGAAAGATAACAATGAGAAGGAACTTAAAAGATTAAACGACCTTCAGAACATGCTGCTTATGCTTGCCGATCTTAAGACGAGAACGAAAAACTATCTTAATGAGAATCTATGCTTTGACAAGTCGCTTTGCCTTGAGAATATAAGGACCCTTTTAAAGAAGAGCGATATCAAGATAGGACAGATCGAGAACATGGCGCATGTGAGAACGGGTTATCTGTCTATCATTGAAAAAGAGAACAGTTCGGTGGAACCCAGTATCAGATTCATAACAACTGCTGCAAAGATGCTTAAGGTTTCCGTGGACGATCTTCTTTATACGAAGATGAGCGATCTAAGCGATGATGAGCAGATGATAGCGGATTTTCTTTTTGACGTGCTTGATGACACCCTTAAAAAGAACATACGCTTTAAAAAGTTTGACAGTGATGATGTGCCAAAAAGGGGAGCAAAGAGACTGTTATCCTTCAATGCATCAAAAGGTGTGACAAATATCGCATCTAAATTTGTCCCTGAAGCTGAACTTACAGTAAACGATGATTCATACCATGCGATACTGCCAAACACGGACAGTGAGCTTTTTATCTTTAAGATAAGCCCTGATAGGGAAAACATAAAAAAGGATAAGGATTTCTTTTATGAGATATACCTGGGTGACAGGATAGATCCCGAGCCGATCTGCACAACGCTTGATTCAAAGCCGCAGATCATATCCGTTACAGACAAGATAATAAAGGCAGTAAAAGAAGCCGACAAAAGATCTCTTATCAGTGATGATGCCAAAGGACTGATAGAGAAATACAGGATAATGAGGAGGTAGGGAAATGAAGAACAGGGATCCAAAAGAGACAGAGATCCGCACTCCAAACGAGAACATCCTTGTATGTACCGTGGTATCGGCCATGGACGGTTCAAAGGAGATAATCTCAAGACGCGGTAAACAGGAAGATCGGATGAAGATCGATGATTTTTTAAGGAAGGTATACTCTTAATAAGGTTGAGTTGGCAAAAGCCATCCGACAAAGAGTCAGACCAAAAACATCTTGGACGAGCTGGTCCTTTTAAAGAGACGAAGCCGGAGATAGGATATGTGAGCATATTCTGTTTCCGGTTTTTTGTATGCCAGCACAAAGAAAGGAAAGACAATGGTTAAACATCTAAACTTCAAACTCGAGAGCGATAAACTGATAAACATGTCTGACAGCGAGCTTTTAATGGAGATCGCGATGTATACCCGCCGGTACATAAAGGAATACACAAGCAGGTTAAAGCTCTTTAAGGAGTGCATGAGCTATAACAGCACTTTTTACTCAAGGACGAATATTGAAAAGACAAGAATATCAGGCACGGGAGTGCACAGCGATATCACACAGGACAATGCAATAAGACAGATGGACTGTGAGACGATATGTTCTGAAAATGCCACTTTAGAGGATGTGAAAAGGATAGATCAGTCTGCCTATCCTGATGATATAAAACTCCTTATAGCCTTAAAGAGGGGTATCCTTCTTTATGAAAAGGTGCTCATCCTCTTTCCCGATGATATGAGGGAGGTTGTGCAACTCAGGATGAAGGGTTATACGGTGGAACAGATAGCGGAAGAGCTGGGCAGGGGAGAGACCTATGTCAATGAACGTTTCTCAAGAGTCAAAAAAGAGATAAGCAAAAAAGCAAAAGAGCTGGCCACCTACCTCGAATTCACCAGATAGAGACATAAAAAAGGCCCAAAAACCTGCTTGACCAATATAGTCAAATGGGCGTTTTGAGCCTTTTTTTATTAAAATATCCTGTGCAGACAATAAAGATCATCTGTCATAAAAGGTTTAAAAACAGCGTATTTACGTTAATCTGCGGCTGCGACAGCAGTGTCATCTTTTTTTGGTGCTTCATCTTTTTCATCGCTGCTTACATCAGCCGATACTGCTTCAACCTCTTTGCTGCATTCGATCACAGGAATAACTTCTTTTACTTCCGGCACCGGTTCGATGCTGTCGATATCAAGCTCATCCTTTTTTGTTTTTAAGAGTTTGAAACCGTAGATGATACACAAAAGAGCAAATACACATCCGGGTATATCCTTTATGATAGGGTAGACTATGTTCCAGTAGTCGCCCGGGATGAATTTGATCACTATTGAGAATATGTACTCCCAGAGAATGGCGATTCCGATAAGGAGCATAGCAACAGGTAAAAACTTCCTTATCTTTTCCGTTGGAAGATTTATCTCTCTGCCGTCTATGAACTCTTCCCATATATAAACATCCTCTGATGTGGAGAAATTCTCATCATCAAGTGCCACTATGCTCCATGCATGGAAGAATGCGTATATATATACGAGAGCAAGAAAGACTGCAAATGCCTCACTGAATACAACGCACAGCAAAACCATAAGCATGAAGACCGCAAGCAGGCTCAGTCCGTTGTGTAAAAATCCCATGTACATCTCTGCCGCACCGGGACAGAAAGAAAATATGAATGTAAAAAATTTATTTCTTCTAGTAGGTATATGTTTCATTATCATCCTCCTCAGATATTTTTATGATATCCTTAACTATTCCTTCAAGGTCAAATTCACGGTCATACTTTTTGATGACTTCCTCTTTGGAAGCTGTGCTGTATGATTCAAGCACACTCTCTTTTGTGGGCACCGTTTCTTTTAAAGGTGCTGTCTGTTCCTTGTAGATCTTAAAGGGTGTTATAAGTAAGAGAGCCGCGGCTGCCGCCACAGAAAGTCCGACCTGCCAGCAGCATCTTTTGTATTCACGTATCTTTTTCTCCCTTGTGTTTATTGCGCCAAGTACATTTACCCTGATCCTGTCAGGTGCTTTGACAAGATCATTTTTTTCTACATCTTCAATCAGCTTTAAAAGCGCTTCATCATCCAGATACTTTAATCCATCACTCATGTTAGCAGGTCCTCCTTTCTGATAAGATTTTTGAGCATCTCTCTGGCTCTGTAAATGTGTGTCTGCGTGGTCTTTAACGGACTCCCCCTCTTTTGTGCTATCTCTTTTGCAGTAAGCTCAAACACAAAGTAATCTGTCGCGACCTCATCATAGGGTTTGGGAAGTTTTAAACAGCTTGTTTTTAGCTGTTCAAGAACAGATCTGTTCAAACACTGCTCAAGAGGTCCCCCTTCGGCACTGATAGCATCTTTCATCTCATCATCAGAAGCTGAGATCTCTTTCTGCTTAGCAGCTTTCAGATGATCGATGCATTTGTTTGATGCGATCTTACATAACCACGCCTTTTGCGCTCCCCCGTCAAAACTGTTTAAATGCTGGTAGGCATTGATAAAGGTTTCCTGGGTGATATCTTCCGCGGTAAAATAATCCCCCGTCATCTTAAGGCATATGGAAAAGACCAGATCTTTATACTCGTCCATCAGCTCTATTAACTTTTTCTTAGAATCTGTTTTGGCCACTTTTTCTTTCCCTTTTGCTCCCTACAATTAATATAACGAAACAGGACAGAAAAAGTCTTCAGATTTTTTTAAAATTTTTTAAAAAATTTTTCCCGCGGAGACATAAAGGGGGCATGGCGCATTTTATTCTTATGATTTTGTGCTAAAATATGTATCATGAGAATATGAAGAGACCTGCGTGGTCTCTTTTTTTTATACGGAAAGGAGGGAAAGAAATGTATGAGAATGCAACAGTTTTTCAGATAGAGCATGACTGTGTATGCTGTCTTTATTTTAAAAGACCGTGCAAAGCTTATGGCAGATGTGTATTCGATTATCTGCCGGTCGATTCACCCGATGAGGATATAGAGTTGTTTTTTGTATAGGAGGTAATTATGGAACACGATGTGAATATGAAGGTGACCTGTATAGCGATAAGATCTTCACAGGAGGCGGGAAAGGCTTTCTATAAGGCTTTATGCAGATTTCATTCAATGATAAATGAGTCAAAGAGGCATACTCTCATAAACAGCGGCCACAGTAGTGAACTTAAGGGAAGGATGGTAAAGATAAAGGATCTTCGAAAGGACGGATCAAAGATAGAGGTAGAGGATATAGATAAGGACAGTCTTAAGGATTTTAAAAGATATGCAAGAGCTCACGGTGTTGCTTATGCCGTTGAGAAGGATGCTGCCACCGATCCGCCAACATTTTATATATTCTTTAAGGCAAAGGATGACTCTCTTATAAGAAAGGCTATCTCTTCATATGTTAAGGACAGTGAGAATAAAAAAGATATGGAGAAAGGCTTATCGGAAAGACTTAATATCGCAAAGCAAAGATCGGGCAGTCCGTCAAAGGTAAGAAAGAAGACCCAGGTCAGATAAACAAATGGATTGTTTAATCCTGTTTTGTTATACTTATACAGAAATGAACTAAAAAAGGGGAGGATAGATTCATGAAAAAGATCGGACTGGTGGGCGGAACAGGACCCGAATCCACCGTGATGTATTATAAGAGATTAAACACTGAGATCGACAGACTCACAGGCGGAAGATCAATGCCCGATATCGCCATTGAGAGTGTTGATTTTAAGAGAGCCTGGGATTACGTTTCAAATGAGAAATACGATCTCTTGGCAGATTATCTGTCTGAAAAGGTAAAGTGTCTTAAGGCAGCAGGAGCCGATATCATCGCTCTTACAGCTGTCACCATGCACATGGTGTATGAGCAGATAGAGCAAAAAACAGGTGTTGATCTTATTAGCATCCCGAAAGCCGTTGCCGATGAGACGCTAAGATACAAAATAAAGAAGATCGGACTTCTTGGCACTGTCTTTACGATGGAACAGGATTACATGAAAAAAGACCTGATCCAAAGCGGTGTTGAGGTATGTGTACCGAATAAAGAAGAAAGAGAACTCATAGGAAAAAGGATATTTGAGGAACTCGAAAAAGGCATAGTAAAGGAAGAGACCCTTAAAGAGCTTACAGACATAATAGTAAGGATGAGAGATGAGGAAGGTATTGAGGGAGTCATACTTGGATGCACGGAGCTTCCTCTTATCTTAAACTCAGATAACTGTCCCGTCAGATGTCTGGATTCTGTAGAGATACATCTAAACAGGCTCATCGGGCTTATAATGGACTAAAAGGATCGGTAAAGATATGGAACACAAACCTGAGAAAGTGGAACTGACAGTACTCTGTCTCATACAGGATGGCAACAGAGTATTGCTGCAAAACAGGATTAAAGAGGACTGGAAGGGATACACATTTCCGGGCGGTCATGTGGAAGAAAATGAATCCTTTGTTGATGCTGTGATAAGAGAGATGAAGGAAGAGACCGGACTTACCGTTATTTCACCAAGGATGGTTGGCATTAAACAGTTCCCGATAAAAGACGGAAGATATATAGTTTTGCTTTTTAAAGCAGATAAGTTTACGGGAGAAGTCGTTTCCTCAGATGAGGGTGAGATGGAATGGGTAGACTGTGACAGACTTGATGAAGTGAACACAGTTGAGGATTTCCATGACCTTTTAAAGGTCATAAACGATCCTGAACTCACAGAGTTTCAGTATGTCGTTGAAAATGACAGATGGATCACTGTCCTAAAGTGATCAGCAGGATATAAAAGAGGCTGTAATGAAGATATACATTGATTTTGATGACTGTCTGTGCGAGACCGCACTCTACTTTTCAAAGCTCATAACCGAAATGTTTGATATGGACATCCCGTATGAGAAGATAAGATATTTTGATCTTAAAAGATCGTTCTCACTGACTGATGAGCAGTATAAGGAGATGATGATAAGAGGGCATGAACCGGATGTGATCCTTTCTTATGATGAGACGCACGGTGCATCAAAGACCGTGAACAGTCTTATAGATGCAGGACATGAAGTATCGATAATAACAGGACGTCCTTACAGTGCTTATGAACCTTCAAGGCTGTGGCTTGACAGACACGGACTTGAAAGAGTTGATCTGTACTGCTTAAATAAGTATGGAAGAGACAGTTTCATAAAAAACAGCGAGTTCAGTCTTGAGATTGAGGATTACAAGAAGATGCACTTTGACTATGCCATTGAGGATTCTCCCATGGCATTTGCTTTCTTTGATCATCTTCCAGATCTTAAGGTAATGGTCTATGACCGTCCATGGAACCGTGAATGCGAATTCCCTACAAAGAACTACAGGCGCTGTTTTGACTGGGACACAATAGGAAAGTCGATCGTTTGATATGGTGACAGATGGTAAAAGAACAATTGATAAGGTGCTCTCTTTCCTTGAGAACAACAGGGGAGGATTCATATCAGGTGCGGATATGGCAGAAAATATCGGCATCTCAAGAAATGCTGTCTGGAAAGCCATAAACGAGCTGAAGCAAAAAGGTTATGAGATAGAAAGTGTCACAAACAAAGGATACAGACTGACTGACAAAAACGATATAATCTCAGCTGAGGGAATAAGAGCATATATGACTCCCGAGCTTACAGGCAACACAGGAGAGCTTATCGTTTTTGAAAGTGTTGATTCGACCAATGATAAGGCAAAACAGCTGGCACTGAAGGGAGCAAAACACGGCACATGTGTCGTTGCTGTAAGACAGGATGGAGGAAGAGGAAGAAAAGATCACCGGTTTTATTCTCCCGAGGGCGGCATATATATGAGTGTCATCCTTAAACCCGAGATGTTATCCTTTAAAAAGAGTGATATCATAACGGCACATATAGGAAGCTGTGTATGTGATGCTATTGAGGCTCTTACGAATATAAGTCCCGTTATAAGGGGAATAAACGATCTTTATATAAAAGATAGAAAGATCTGCGGTATCCTCATTGAGTCGGGAAGCGAGTTTGACAGCGGAACACTTCAGTGGATAGTCGCAGGCATAGGTATAAACTTTGATTCTGACATAAAGAGATTTCCAAAGGAGTTAAGCAAAAAGGCGGCAAGTCTTTTTAGCCCCGGAAAGGCTCCCATATCAAAGAACTGTCTCATTGCCCAGATACTTATGCGCATATGTGATACAAAAGGTATCAGTGAAAAGAGCGTATTAAGTGAATACAACAAAAGAAAAGAATAAGATCTGTAACGGATTGTCACCTTAAAATAAAATATAGGTTGACAATCTGTTTTTGCTTTGATAGACTCAATAAGGCTGCCGGAGGGATCAAAGTGAGATTAAGACCGCATCATTTTATGTGCATACAGTTTTTCACCGGTCACGGCTATGATGAGAGATTTACTTTACATATGAAAGACGTGATAGGCAATCTAAACGATGATTCTAAGATCACCGTTACAAACGGCTGTGATGATATATGCAGTCATTGCCCGAATATGAAAAACAATACCTGCATACGTGAAAAGAAGGTCTCAGATCTTGACAGAAAGGTCCTTGAAAACACAGCAGTCTGTTACGGCAAAGAACTCATATGGAAGGATGGCGTGTCACTGGTTTATGATCACATCCTAAAGCGAGGCATTTTTCATAAGATATGCGGTGAGTGCGAATGGTATGAGCTTTGCAAAAAAATAAGAGAAGAAAGAATCAAAGACAATGGATAGTAAAACAAAAACACTGGATCTGGTCTATACCGCAATGGGTGTGACACTCATATGCGTGTGTTCATGGATAAACATCCCGATGACTGTTCCCTTTACGCTGCAGACCTTTGCGATACCTGCAGTACTGTTGATACTGGGAGGAAAAAGAGGAACGATAGCAACGATCGTATATGTGCTGATGGGGGCCATAGGTATCCCAGTGTTTGCCGGTTTTTCGGGAGGACTTGCGATCCTTTTGGGAAACACCGGAGGGTATATAATAGGATTCATTTTCATGGCTCTCATTTATACGGCGGCAGTAAAGATATTCGGGGAAAAGAAAGGCGTTAAGATAATCTCCCTTATAGCGGGACTTATCGTCTGCTATGCATTCGGAACAGCCTGGTTCATGTATATATATCTTAAAGATACAGGTGAGGTTGGACTGTTTAGCGTCCTTACATGGTGTGTACTGCCTTATATAGTACCGGACCTTGTAAAGATCTTTCTTGCGATACTCATATCTGACAGGGTAAAACGTTTTATCAGATGATAGGATAAGATATGCTCTTATGAACGCGCTTGCGATTATGCAGGCGCGTTTATGTTATAATGAGATAAATCTTTAGAGCAGGAGAGATACCATATGCCGCTTATTCGTGTGGAGATGACTGAGGGAAAGAGCAAAGAATACAAAAAGACTGTCCTTGACTGTATACATGACAGCCTGCTTGATACTCTTAATATAGAGGACTGGGACAGATTCCAGCGTATCATCGAGATAAAAAAGGATGACTTTGAAAAGCCCAAAGGAAAGAGTGATGACTTCATGATAATTGAAGTCACGATGTTTAAGGGGCGTTCAAAAGATCAAAAGAGAGCACTGATAGAGGGTATCACAGCCATGCTTAACAAAAGGCTTCAAATAGCACCCACAGATGTGTTCATTGTCATTCACGAGCCGCCTGATGAGAACTGGGGACTTGCAGGAAAACAGAGAGGTTGATATATGGGAGAGAAGAAAGAAGTAAAGATAAAGTTCAAAGACCTTAGCATGAAACAGATCTTTACGCGCGTTCCTTTGTATTCACTGATCTTTAATGTTATATATCTTGTTTTTGAATCGCTTTGCGTATTTGCGATAAACATGCCGCTCATCCATCTGAGAATGGCGGGAGGAGAGTGTGACCAGTATGTCGGTTTCTACTGGCTGGTCACCCGCATATATCCGATGACTGACTCAAGCGCAGGCTCTCCGGGAGTGAGTACTGACAGGGAATTTTCGATCTTAAGATTCTTCCTTTCAGTCATGGTGATCGCTGTCATCCTCCTTCTTGTCATGATGATATTAAACGGTTATAAAAGGATAATACTCACGCTGCTCATAAGCATTGCTGCCCTGATCGCTGTGATTGCAGCAGCAAGATTTGGCATAAACAGATATAAAGATATACCGACACAGTTAGAGAGCGTTCTGGTTGTTACGAGTGATCTGCATCCCGGAGTATACAATGCGATGTATTATCCCGAGTATGCAGCAAAACTCATCGCACCCGGTGAGGAAGGCAATGTGTACGGATATTCCAAGGGGACATATCTTAAAGCCAACGACAAAAACCTGATACTTCCCGAGGATGTATCAGCAAAGCAGCTTAAAAAACTCCTAAAGGCCACTGAGGCTGTAAGGGAAAGCAAAAGAGGCAGTTCCTCAGACGGTTTTGCCTATATCATAATCGTAAGATACAAGACCAAAGGCGGAAGTTCAGGATTAAGGACAAAAGGGTATGGTGCCTTCCCTGAAGAATGGGCTGAGTTTGTAAGAGTCCTAAACGAGACCTGCGGAACAGACTATCTGAGAGAAGATCCTAAATTCGTTCCCTTCTCATATGAATGGTTCAGTGAGACCTATGGTATAACAAAGGATGATCTTCCTGAGGGAGCGACTATAGAAGAGTTTATCGATTACAAGGATCGTAACAGCATGGAGAGACTGTGCGGGCTCAATTACCAGTATGAGTTTGCGCCATACGATCCGACCATGTATCTTGAATGGTTTAAAAACGGGGAGTAAAACTTGTAAGATGACCAAGACTACGGATGACAGAACATTAAAAGACACAATAAAGTATCTGATCATAACATTTTTGATAACATACCTTTTCTGGGGCGCAGATATCATAATGAGCTTCTTAAACATGTATGAGCACCCCTCCTACAATATCGGTATAGTCTTTTACATGATCGCCGCAGCAGCTCCATCTGTGAGCGTATATATCCTTATGCAGAAAGATCCTGACAAGAAAGGTATGCGTTCATTCCTAAGATATCTGTCGAGCATAAATAACCCCCCGATCGATCTT
Source organism: Lachnospiraceae bacterium (assembly GCA_017619635.1). GTDB lineage: Bacteria > Bacillota > Clostridia > Lachnospirales > Lachnospiraceae > Colinaster. The sequence continues at coordinate 10,349 of JAFZRZ010000027.1, forward strand.
TTAGTGGTAGTTATATTCACAGCGATACGTTTTGTTATACCATTTATGTTTGGTGAGGTCACCGTGAAAGGAAGCATCATTCAGGTGATCATCTTCATACCTGTAATGATCTTTTTTGGAGGACTTGAAGAACCCGGGTGGAGAGGATATCTTCAGCCTGTACTTGATAAAAGATTCGGCGCTGTTATGGCAACACTTATTAACTGTGCCATATGGTGTGTATGGCATCTGCCTCTTTGTTTCATAAAGGGCACATATCAGTACTCAGGCAGTTATCTGTGGTTTATGTTCACGCTTTTGGGCACATCGTTTTGTCTTGCGGCGATAAACAAAGTCAGTAAAAGCGTTTTACCATGCATCCTCTTTCATGCCACCGGTAATTCGATAGTCAGTTACGGCATTTCGGTTAAAGACGGCAAAGGGACAGTGGTTTCCGTTATCATTCAGATAATACTTTCCATGATCGTATTCATCATATGCAGCAGGAAAGAAAAGAATAACGAAAAGATATAAGTGTGGAGTGTGATACATCCACACTTATATTGACCAAATGTAAACTGATTATGTAAACTATATACATGCATCACTCTCTTTGCATTCGAAAATACAGATCAGGATAAAAGGTTTTGCAAAAACGATATTGAGCAATTATACCATAGTCTGATAACAAAGAGAGAGGTTCTCAATAACAAAAAAAGGGAATCTCGCTAACAAAAAGAGGAATCTCATTTACAAAAAGGGAAAGTCGTTTATAAAAGATGATTTTATGTTACAAAACTAGAAAGAGATTTACAAAGCGGGAAATTCATTTTTCAAACGGGAAGCTCGCTTTACATTCGAGGATCCTTTTGTTTTGCTTATCTGTTAAATTAAGACCAGAGGTTTACATAAATAGAATAACCTGCATTTCGTGCACGAATTTGCGCATTTGGTGCACAAAATGGTCCAAACCATTCAAAATGTGCTAATCTGTATCTATAAAAAGATAAAAAATATGTTATTTCACTACGGAGGAATAAGGTATATGAAAAATTTTAGATCATTAAAGAACCTGTCAAACAGATGTATGGTAGCAGTTATGACTGCAGCAATGATCATGTCATCAGCTGTTGTATCACCCATACCTGTGTATGCTAATGAACAAGAGGCTATTGAACTTGGTGAAGGCACTGTTAACGGTGAAACCCAGATCGCACGAAATGAAGTCGCAAAAGGTGAAGAACTGGAGGAAAACACAGGAACTGTCATTACCAATAACGGAACCATTGTTTATAACGAAGGCACAGTAAATAACAACAGTGAAACCGGTACTGTCAAAAACAATATGGGTACTGTTGTTAACAATTACGGTACAGTAGAAAACTTAACAGAATGTGAAGATATGTATGGTCAGGTCACAAATAACTATGCAACCGTAACAGGTTCAGGAAGCGTTACAAACAACTATGGCGGTAATGTTGCGGAAGGTGTGACTGTCACCAACAATTTCTTTTCTGTAACCCTCGAGGATAATGATCAGGTAACAACAGAATATGGTAACGGTTTTGTCACTAACGATACTGTTAATTATATTAAAGAAAACGGCCAGGCAGGCACTTTGACCTTCGCACCAAAAAACGAAGGTTATCAGGTGACAGGGACGGAAGGAAATAACTATGAAGGAACTTCCGGTAATGCAACATATAAGTATTCTGTCACAAACAATACGAACGGCATTTGTTCCGTAGCACTGTCATGTCTTACAGGAAATATCAGCTTAAATATGGAATCACTTGGACTCATGTTATCTGAGATAAAACAAAAACCGGCTGAAGAACAGAAACAGGAGCCGGAAGACGAGCAGGAGACTCCTGAAGACAAAGAGAAAGAGAATGCTGTTGAGATCGCGGTTGGATATAGCACATCTGCCAGGAATGAGCAGGCATTTGCAATAGCACCAGCACAAGGATATGGATTATCCCCGGAACAAAAGGCTCTTGTTAACACAACGTATGAAGAGGCTAATGCTTTATTCTCAGGAGTATCAATTGATACTAGTGATGTTTTATATGGGCCAAACTCACCTGATAACATTATCATGGCAAAAACTGACATTCTTATGAATTCTGAAGTTAAAGCTGCACTAGCTAAAAGAGGTTTAGTTGGCAGAATTGCATGCTCACAAATGTTGGCATCCGCAAACGGAACATCTGGAAGAAAAAAAGTCACACTTTCTTCTCAAAATTTAATTGCCGGACAGAAGGTTGTTATCCTGTACTATCTACCCGGTGATCCTACTCCCCATTTGGCATATCCCAGATGGAAGAACGGAAAACTGGAGGTTACATTGCCTGTACAATGTACATATAACATTGTTGTATGATCATTAATAAGACTTGCATATGCCAACAAGCAATTATCAGCATATAAACCGTGGTTAACAACGAATCAATTAAGATCATAATGATTTTGAGAGACAGTCTTTTGTGGGCTGTCTCTTTTTGATGCAAAAAAGGAGGTAGAAATGTCAAAGAACAGAATAAGAGGAAAACCGTACAAAAACAGATCAAACGAACCTGATATCGTAAGTAAGATAAGAAAGGATATCAGCGATATCACAAATAAAGCGATCTCATATCTAAAGGCAAACAGACTAAAGCTTTTACCGTATATGATATTTGTGCTGACAGGTGACAAATTATCATATCTGTTTAGAACAAATGATAATGAGAACATTTTGCTTAAGGTGAATGAAACGATAAACAGCATATTTGATCTGCCGCTTATAAGCTTTAGCCTAAAGGACATAACGGCAGGCATACTGTTTTCGTTTCTTATAAGACTGCTTCTTTTTATAAAGATGTCAGACAGCAAGAACTACAGGAAAGGTGAGGAGTACGGCTCAGCCTCCTTTGGAGGTTTAAAGGATATCGAGCCTTGCTTTTACGATCACAGGGCGGATACTGAGACCCTTTCAAAAAAGATCATGATAAGCCCTGATTCTGTTAAGGATAAAGAGCATAAAAAGGTTGTGGATGAGCTTAATGAAAACATGTTAAAGCTCATAAAAAAGGGTAACAAGGGACTTAAAAAGGAGATGTTTCTTCTTATCACCTTTAAGGTACCTGCCTATGAGATGGCTCACTCCATCCTTCATCAGAAAGATTCTGATGATAAAAAGGACAGGAACACCAAGGAGGTGGAGGCTGAAAGCGTGGCTTTCACCGTATGCAGGCATTTTGGCATAGATACCGGTGATTACAGCTTCGGATATATCTTAGGCTGGAGTAAGAATGCCACACTCGATGAGTTTAAACAGTCTCTGGCAACCATTCAGAAATGTGCAAGCGAACTGATAGGAGGGATCGAGACAAACCTTTCAGAGATAAAGCTTCAAAAAAAGAGCATCAAAAACAGGTTATCCGAGTCAAAAGACAAAAGCAGCACGCAGAATATAAAAACACATAAGGAGAAGACTAATGAGTTCTGTCACATTTAATGTCGAGGAGGAAAACGTCATTGCCATATATCACGGCAGGACAAGAGAGCTTACGATAGTAAGTCTTATACGTGTACTTGAGCACGTAAATGAAGAGAGTATGAGAAAGATCATAATAAACTGTATCGAAAAGCTCGCAGATATATCAGATCAGGATTTTTACGAGCACAATTTCATAGCATCCAAATAAGAAAGCCGGGCATGTCACTTTGTGTGATGTGTCCGGCATTTTTGTTTTAATAACCAAAAAACTCAGTGTCTGCTCTTAATAAAGCCTGCCACGTTATATCCAGCCAAAGCTGCGGCAGTGATGACACATAAACTGATGAGCACAAGCTCTGCCCATTTCTTTACCCTGGCAGCCTTGTCCTCCTTGTTTGTAAGAAGGTTGTAGCTTGGATATTTCGCTCCCATGACTATGGGTATAATAATAAACATGATCCAGCTGATACCGGTTAGGACAAGTGCCACTAACGACCATGTAAAGTCACGTGTATCCATGAGCACATCTCCTAAAAATGACAGTACACCAAGTACAAGATAATAGATATCACGCATCTTTTTCCATTCGACGATCTTTTTTCTTACCTGATCTGTAGATTCCTCATCGATCTCATCAAAGGCAAGCTCCACGCCGCAGTAAGGGCAATGTGTGAAAAAGAGCTCGTTCTTTCTCTTTAGCGGTGCTCCGCATTTGGGGCAGGTCATTGATACCGTACTCATGAATATACTCTCCATAAACTTTAACAGTTAAGCTCATTATAGCATAAAAAAATATTTTCCCATACAAAAGGGAAGCGACCATCCGACAGGTTTAAATGGATGGCCGCTAAGGGGGAGTATATTTTCAACTGATTATACCTCAACCGGTACAATCATCTTAAAGACATGTTACAATAATAAGTGTAACAAATGTGTATCATAAAAGAGAAAAAATATAATCCCTTTTTACATTTGTATGTCTGTGAAAACAAAGCGGGATTTGAGGAGGTGAATGACCGGATGAAAATGGATGAAAAATGGATACGAGCGCATCTTCCAAAAGACGTCCGGGATGAAGACATAGATGTGTTTTCCGGTCTGTATCTGGATGGCCTGAAAGTGATGTCGTATGGAGAACGCGGCAATCCGGATGAGGTACACTATGAAGCAAAAAACGAGGAAGACTTAAGATGGTGGCAGCTGGAAACGATCTGTCATTTTGTCGGGAAAGCCGACATGACCAGAACCTGGCGCTGGTACAGGGATCACGCCGAAAACGGTCACTGGCTATATATCGAACGGAAGCATTACGACTACAATGCGATCGAGGATTCGAGACTTCCGGGTTTCGAGAATTTCCTACGGAATTTGAAATACGGGTTTACTGCGCAAGAGTGGGAAAAGAGAGTACAGCGAATCCAGGGAACATGACGACCATAAGAATATCATCGAAGAACCAAGACCCGGCTCGATCATAAAGATCGTAGACTGACAGATTCGGGTTTGTTGGATAGAAACACTTTTGTAAAAATGGAGAAAATATATGATCGAAAAATATGTTGAAGATATAAGAAGATCTCTTGAGAACAAGTGCTACTTTGCGGCACTCTCACTTGCTCTTACCCTGCCTGATATATGCGGAAGCGCAGAGTATCCGGATGAGTCGGTTACAAAAAGATATATCAACTGGTATGACGAATATTTGGGTAAGTATCTGTCAAAAGAGACTGAGTTTGATGGAACTCAGAATCCATGGATGAGCGGTGAGGTGGTCTATAACCTCAGAAATACATTTCTTCATCAGGGCTTAGCGAATATAGACGCCAAAAAGGTAAAGGAGGATGCAAACAAACTTAACAAGTTTATTCTTGTTCTTGGAGAAGGTAAAATAATGACTCATCTTACCTTTAATGCACAGATCCCGCACAAAGACATTCACTATAAGATGATGGCTGTAGATGTAACTTATCTGTGTGGAATCCTATGTGACTGTGCAGTGTGGTACTATGAGGCAAATAAAGAAAAGTTCATTGAGAGTTATACTACCGTTGAACAAAAAGATTTAGAAGAGTGTCTTGCACTAGATACGGATGAGGGTCAGATAAAGATGTTCAATTTCTTAACAGATAATGGGAAATTGGGACGTGAAAAGTAGGAAAACAGACAAATGACCAAAGCAGTCAAAATGCTGTTTTTGGCACTTTTTTGTAAATTTCATCCAATCACATCATTGTCATAAAATCTTGAAATATAGCGGAATATAAACAGATATCACACATGACATATATGTCATAAAGAGAAAAGCCAAAACAAGCCACTTAAACAAAAGATCGTCAGGTCAAAGAAAGATAAGGACAGTGAAAAGATAATGTCTATTTTGTTCTCACAGCATAAATCAGGGCATCTATTTCCATGCGGTTATCATTTAATAAGACTCTCAAGAGTTCTACAATGTATACAGTAGATAAATGTTCATGAATCAGGAGGGAGTCACATGAATGATATAGAATTAAGAGAGATTAATGAAGCGATAGATGCTTCCGATAATGCACTGGAGCATCTGTGCAATGCAAGATCGTATCTTTCAAGCGCATCTAACTGGGGGTTATTGGATGTGCTTGGCGGAAATACCATCACATGGCTTTTCAAGCATGGAAAGATGTCAAAAGCAGAAAGTGAGATCGAACAGGCAAAATACGCACTTGAAAAGTTAAATAAGGAACTTCATGATGTTTCCGGCTGTTCTTCGATCCACATCAACGAGCTTTTGAGCATCGCAGATGTGTTCTTTGACGGATTTCTCGTGGATATCTGGGTTCAGTCAAAGATAGGCGATGCAAAGAGACAGTGCGATGATGCCATCAAACAGGTGGAGATGATAAGGAGCAGACTGCTCGAGATGAAGAGGGGGTAGCAGAATGGTCATATTGGGGTTTCTTTTCTGGACACTGATGTGTCTTATATTTGCAGGCATAGGCGTATGGTCTTTCATATCAAAGAAGGCTGTGGGTTTCTGGGCAGGTGTTGAACCGCCAAAGGTATCAGATGTAAAGAATTACAACCGTACTGTGGGAATACTGTGGTTCATATATGCGGCTTTAATGGAACTTATGTGAACACCGTTACTTTTCCTGGATCAGAATTCTGCAGGTTTCATCCCCGCGATCCTGGGTTCGATGGCAGTGACTATCGGATTGGTGGTCGCATATGTTAAAATAGAAAAGATATATAAAGCATAAATGAAATGGTTTACATAACTAAAGGGAGAGCATATGGATATATCTTTAAGTGAATTAATAGCAACAAGCTTAGATTCAGAAGGGTTGCTTCCTTCTGATTTTTCGCTGCCCAAAGATCAGGACGACAAGCTGGCAAGGTTTGCTGACGGAGCTTTGGACGGCATCACCATCTACCACATGGGAGTGACACCTCTTTCAGATGAGGAAAAGGTTGAACTTGGAAAACTGATAACTCTTGCATCAGACGGAAAGTTTAAGGAAGCAGAGGAAGGATTCACAGAATTCACAAAGCCTCACAGAACCATAACCATCATTGATGATATGCAGAGATTTATTATTGACAGCAATAATAGACTTAACCATGACAATCTTTATGATTTTGCGGTTAAGCTTCTTATGGGATCAAAGAACACTGAGTGTGTTAAGGTTGCACTCAGCATCCTCGAACTCTACAACGTGTATGAGGATGAGGCTTTGGCAAAGACAGTAAGAATACTCGGGTTATGCGATGAGTTTACCATCTTTTCTATGTTTATCATGCGCAGTTTTCCTGAAAGCGAAAAGGAGCTTTTGGAACTTGCCAAAAGAGTAAAAGGCTGGGGAAGGATCCACTGCGTTGAGTTCATAACGACTGAAAACGCAGAGACAAAAGAGTGGCTTCTTTTAAACGGCGTTGATAACCATGTTGTGCCTGCATATTCTGCATGGGTGGTATATAATAAGGCAGAAGTCGAGAAAGTGCTAAAAGAAGAGAACTTAAGCTATGAAAAGATACATGCCCTGCTTAAGATCACAGATGCACTCATGGATGAAGGTCCGCTGCATGGCATATCAAATATGGAAGATCCCAAAGCCTACCTTGACAGGGTTCTTTCAAAAGTAAGAGATGATCTTCCTTTAACCGAAGAAGATCAAAAGATAATAGAAGCCATAAAAGAATGGAAAGAAAAATGACAAAGAGAAAAGTATCCTTGCTGATCCTTATCATATTTATCATCTCATGGATGATCACATGGATACCGGTAACAGAGAATATATCTCTTAATATACCCGGAAAAGAAAACCTCGGAGTGAGGATCGTTCTTATAACAGATCTTCACTCCTGTTATTATGGAAAGGATCAGGCCTCTCTCATTAAAAGGATAGATAGGCAGGATCCTGACATCATAGTCCTAAGCGGTGATATCTTTGATGATAAGTTAAAGGATGACAATGCAAAGATCCTTCTTGAGGATATGGTCACAAAGTATCCCTGTTACTATGTTGCAGGCAATCATGAGTTCTGGAGCGGGAGAGTGGATTTAATGAAAGAATACCTTAAAGGCATCGGTGTTCATGTGCTTGCAGGTGACTGTGAGACTGTGGATATAAACGGAACCGCTTTTGATATCTGCGGAGTTGATGATCCCACATACATGACAGATACCTCCTTTAAGGAACAGATAGAAAATGCATATGCAGACTGTGATAAGTCGCATGTGAAGATCCTTATAAGCCATCGTCCCGAAAAGACGGATATCTATGATGACTATGGCTTTGACCTTGTGCTTTCAGGTCATGCACATGCCGGACAGTTTAAGATCCCGTTTGTGAACCTGGGAGTGTTTGCACCCGATCAGGGATTCTTTGCAAAGTACATAGACGGAAAATATGAACTCTCAAACGGCACCATTCTTATCGTCAGCAGGGGTCTTGCAAGAGAGAGCACTCCGGGACCAAGGTATTTCAACAATCCCGAGATAGTTACGATCGATATGTGAGGAAGATATATGAGACTGTTTATCGCTATACAATTTGATCCAGAACTTACATATGCCCTTTGTAATTTCCAGAACAACATGAGACTCTCAGGAGTGACCGGTAATTTCACAAAGAAGGAGAATCTTCATCTGACACTGGCATTCATCGGTGAGTATCCTTCAGCTGATGAGATCCTGGATGTGATGGAGGATGTGACCTTTGATGCCTTTGACATAGAGATAGACGGTGTAGGTATGTTTGGCGATCTTTTCTGGGTCGGTCTTTCAAAAAGCGATGAACTTAATAACTATGTGAAGAGATTAAGGAATGCCCTTGCGGATAACGGCATACCGTTTGACAAAAAAGGATTTAAGCCCCATATAACACTGGTAAGAAAACCCGTACATAAAGACGGTGAAAAGATTCCTGTATATCTGCCACCAAGAGGAAAGATGACAGTGACTCGTATATCACTTATGAGTTCAAAAAGAGGAAAAGATGGTATGATATATACCGAAGAAGGCGGTATAGACTGCATATACTAAAACAGGAGTGAAGTTAAAAATGGAGAATTATGATTCAGATCAGCAGTATCAACCGGGAGATGACGGTCCGGTAACCAGACCGCATTTTGCAGGAAAGATAATAGCAAGCATCTTTCAGCTGCTTGTCTTTCCGTTATACGGACTGATCCCGCTGGTATTAACGATAGCTGCCAAGATCTCATTTAAGTGTAATGAGCGTGAAAGTTATGAGAAGACCATAAAAGGCGCAAAGACCGCACTGACCGTTGGATGGATCCTAATGGTGATAGAATCTGTTGTAGTTGTGGGCGGAATCTTTTATCTGTTCTATGCCATGGTCACATCCGGATTCTGATACGTTTGTTTTTTGATATAAGAACATATTAAAAGGGATGTAAAACATGAATTATAAGATAACAAGACAGGAAGCCATAAGGGAACTGACACTTGCACTTATAATACCTCAGTGAGAAAACCCCTTCCGACGCATGTCGGCTGCGGGATGAATCGCTTTTTTGTACTTTCCTGATCTGACATATTTTCGTTTGTGTTCGTCGGTACGTTGTCCTTCGATATATGATCTCACGGTATCC
>JAFZRZ010000028.1 GCA_017619635.1 Lachnospiraceae bacterium
CTCCACATTCCCATCTGGATACTGCCTGCCTGGTGACATATAGTTGTTCGGCAAGAGATTGCTGGGTCATGCCCTTTGCTTCTCTCGCTCTTCTGAGCTGTTCGCCAAATTCGACCATATCCTATCTGCTCCTTTCGATTTTTTCATCTGCAGATGTGATTTTAGTATTACTTACAGCCTATGTTTAATCAAGCACCATCGTTGATTTTCCTGTCACCACTATGGTGCGCATGCAAAATCGCATATCACATGTCTTTCATCTGCTCATAAGTGATACCATACTTTTCAGCTATATTTCTGGCATATGAACTTGTATCCGGAGCACTCCTCTTTACTTTGAAAGTGTTTTTGTTATCCTTTATCTCCATCACAACACTGACTATACTGCTAACACCTTCCCACTCTTCCATCTCAGAAATATCTGAGGCAAGTTCATGGATATGGGTGTTAAAGATCACATAAGATCCTTTTTCTTTAAGGATACGAAGAAGATCCTTTGAAAGGAATAGAGCATCTGCTGCAGACGTTGTGGAAAACGTCTCATTAAAAAGGATGAGAGTATCACTGTCAGATCTCTTTACTATCTCTCTGATCCTTACTGCCTCTTCTCCAAGCCTTCCGTAATTGATCGTAAGGTTCTCATCAATAGGAAAATGAGTAAGTATGTTTTTAAAGGGCATTCCCGTGCAGGAATCCGCCGTTACAAACATTCCCAAAGATGCCATGACCGAGATCAGTCCGACACCCTGCTCGAGTATGGTCTTTCCTCCACGGTTGGGACCTGTTAAGATAAACATCCTCTCGTTCTTTAAAAAAGAAAAATCATTTTTGACTATATCTTCCTGCTCATCTATGGCAAGTCTTATATTGTATAATCCGCTGATCTCAAATGCTTCGCTCTTAACTATCTGCGGAAATGAAATGTTATGATCCTTTGCAGTAAGTTTTCTTCCAAGATCTGCCACACACAGATAGAATATCAGACTGTTGTATAGATCGGTAAGCATGTGTGTATCATATTTTGAGTGCTTTGCTATGAGGCGTTTTACCTCTCCCAAATGCTTCCAGAGGTGTTTTTTCATATATGGTGTCATGGATACCAAAAGCGGATCTATGACTTTATACTTCTTGAACGGAGTATTTATCTTATAACCTACAGCCACCTCAGCGATAGAATAACTCGATCTTGGTTTGTAATCGACAAATTCTATTGCCGTTACATTCTCTATGTCGAGATCAGGAGTAAATGTAACTCCGACTATGGCTCCCCTGATATTTGAAAGATCCTCATGTATCTTTACGATGTCAGGTTTGACCGATTTAAAATCCTCATCATTTACTATATCTTTAAGAGAATCTCTTAAGGTGATAAGACCTTCGGATGAAATATCATTCTCACTTAAAGCTTTATACAGCGATTCAACAACTTCGACCCAGACTTTTAATTCTCTTAAGTTTTCAAGAAGAGCCATAAGAGTATTATCCTTATCGAGCATACTCCTGGTCTCACTTCCGTAATAACGCAGCACGTTTATCGAATCAATGGAGTCTCTTACTGCACTGCATAAACTGTCACTTTCCATAAGATCTCTGACGATCTGTTGACGGTAGTTTATGTCTTCAAGATTGATCGGTATCTTTACCATGATATCTCTGAGGATCTTTCTCTCATCATTAACTACAGTCATATAGTCGATAACTTCTTCAAGGGCTATGTCCTTTACAGTCTCCTCCGACAGTTCGCAGTATCTTTCTTTCCCGCTTGTCTTATAAAGTATATCCATCATCTACTCCCAGATTGTGAATGATATACTATCTGCAGTACTCATAGATGACTCCGAACCACTCCCTTACCAGATATGTCGGGTAAAACCACCAGTGAGTATGCGCAGAAACAGAATAACATTCAAGTCCAAGTTTTTCGGCCACAAGAGAAGCTCTGCATTCATGGAATTCATTGGTCACGATAGCTATACGATGCTCAAGCCCTCTTTCTTCTATAATAGCATAAGAATACTCCAGGTTTTCAATAGTCGATGTAGATTTATCCTCCATTATCAGTCTTTCTTTTGATATTCCGTTATCTATAAGATAATCATACATACACTGTGCTTCACTGATGGCCTCATCTGCGCCCTGGCCTCCCGACAGGATGCAGACAGTTTCCTCATGCTCATTAAGATACTCCAATGCTGACTTTAGTCTTTCTGAAAGCATCAGACTCGGCCTCCCATTTCGTACATGACAGCCAAGGACCACTAAAGTGACATCGCCTTTTGGTTCATTATGAGAGGATTTGTACATGAATACAGATATCGCAAAGATCAGTATGACCATAAATAAAAAGACAAGTAAAGAAGATATGATAACTATCTTCCCTGCCCGTCTTTTTAATAACGTCTTTATTGATGCATTAATCTTATCCGCAAAAATGCCATAGGATACAAGTGTTGCGCCAAAAAGGATCCCAACGAGATTACCCAGGTTTAAGATCCTGCTGACAAGCGGTATGCAAAACAGCATTAACAACACCGAACCTATTATAAGAGATACTATTCTTCCTGCTTTCAAACCCCACCTCACAGATTTCAGATACTATCGTTGCATCTATATTCTATGATCCAAAGGTAAGGTTTTCTTTACTATTTGATTAAGAATTTATTAAACTTCAAACAACAGATCAGCATATGTCGGGAAAGGCCAGTAATCCTTGTCCACTATTCGCTCAAGTTCATCTGCCGCGTGACGAAGGGTATCCATTGCGGGAACGACCTTCTCACGATAGTAGAATGCCTGCTCTTTTCCACGCTCCATGACAGAACCTATCTTCTCGATCGAAGACAGATTTACTCTCGCATCCTGCATTGCTGTAAGAAGTCCGCTGACACGTTTCAAAAGATCAGATGCCACAACGGATTCAACACCTGCCGCCTTTGTCGCATTTACAGTCTCGGCTAACATTCCCACATACTGTATGACAGCGGGAACAAGCTGTTTGTTTGCGATATCGACCATGGTAAGTGCTTCAATGTTTATGGTCTTTGCATACTGTTCATAAAGGATCTCTGCACGTGACTCAAGCTCTGCTTTTGTGAATATACCAAACTTTTCAAAAAGCTTTGTTGCTTTCTCGGTTGTAAGAGCACTTACGGACTCAACCATTGAAGGTATGTTGGGAAGTCCTCTTCTTGCGGCTTCCTCTATCCACTCTTTTGAATATCCGTCACCGTTAAATATGATCCTCTGATGCTTTGTAAGATACTCTTTTATAAGATCATGCACAGCACTGTCGAAATCATCTGCTGCTTCAAGTCTGTCAGCCGCCTCACAGAAACTCTCTGCTACTATCGCATTTAAGATGATGTTGGGGCTTCCGATGGAATCAGAGCTTCCTACCATACGGAACTCAAACTTGTTTCCGGTAAACGCAAACGGAGATGTTCTGTTTCTGTCTGTTGCATCTATCTCAAAATCAGGAAGTGTCGATACACCTGTCTGAAGGGTTCCGCCTTCTTTAAGTGTCGCTGCCTGTCCTGTCTCAACCAGCTGTTTTACCACATCCTCCAACTGCTCTCCAAGGAATACTGAAATGATAGCCGGAGGAGCCTCCATGCCACCAAGTCTGTTGTCGTTTCCAACATTTGCAGCACTCTGTCTTAAGAGATCCGCATGTGTATCAACAGCCTTTAAGATACATGCTAGTACAAGTAAGAACTGTATATTCTCGTTAGGGCTTATTCCGGGCTCTAAAAGGTTAAGACCCGTATCAGTGACTATTGACCAGTTGTTGTGCTTACCTGAACCGTTCACACCTTCAAAAGGCTTCTCATGAAGAAGACATCTTAATCCGTGATGACCTGCAACACGCTTTAATGTCTCCATAACGATCTGGTTATGATCAACGGCTACATTTGCAGATTCATATATGGGTGCAAGCTCATGCTGAGCAGGTGCCACCTCATTATGCTGTGTCTTTGATGTGATACCCATCTTCCACAGCTCTATGTTTACATCGTGCATGAATGCGCCGACACGTTCTCTTATGACACCAAAATAATGGTCATCCATCTCCTGACCCTTGGGAGCGGGTGAGCCAAATAATGTTCTTCCCGTAAATATAAGATCCTCACGCTCAAGTGCTTTTGCCTGATCAACCAGGAAATACTCCTGCTCGGCACCTACGCTGGGCGTTACTTTTTTTGCATCTGTATTACCAAAAAGTCTTACGATCCTTAAAGCCTGCTTATCAAGCGCTTCCATCGAACGTAAAAGAGGAGTCTTCTTATCAAGCGCCTCTCCTGTATATGAACAGAATGCTGTGGGAATGCAGAGTGTTGAACCTACTGCCTGTTCCTTTAAGAATGCAGGACTTGTGATATCCCATGCTGTATATCCTCTTGCTTCAAATGTTGCTCTTAATCCACCTGAAGGGAATGAAGAAGCATCCGGTTCACCTTTTATCAGTTCCTTACCGGAAAACTCCATTATCATCTTTCCATCCGCATCAGGATGTGTGATAAACGAATCATGTTTTTCGGCTGTTATTCCCGTAAGAGGCTGGAACCAGTGTGTATAGTGAGTAGCTCCTCTCTCGACAGCCCAGTCTTTCATTGCCTTGGCCACGATATCAGCTGTCGCCTTTGATAACTCACCACCGTTTTCTATGACATCTTCCACTTCGGCAAAGGCTTCAGCCGGAAGTCTGTCACGCATGGTCCCCATGGTGAATACATTGGATGCAAAGATCTCTTCAACGTTCATAATGTCTCCTCTGTTTATATGTAAATATATTAAAATCCCTATTTATTGCTGACTCTTAAGATATCATAGATCTCAGGCTGTATGCTCAGATCAAGATGGATCTCCTGTCCCGGATGTGGACATGAATCAACTGACTCGCCGTCAGCATTATACATTGCATTCACCTTTGTTGCAATATTTTGCCCGTCAGGTTTCATGATCTCTATCTCATCACCCACGCAGAATTTGTTTTTCTGCTCTATCACGGCAAACCCGTTACTGTCGATATCCGCTGTGGTTCCAAGATAGATATATTCATTTATATATGTATTGGTATCATATACCTGTGCTTCATCGCTCGGCTTACCGAAATAAAAACCGGTAGTGAATCTTCTGTAGGTACACTTTGATATCTCTTCCTTATACCAGTCCATGTTTGCGCGGTATACATCTTCGCCCTTATTAAGATCATCTATGGCTTTTCTGTATGTTCTTGCAACCGTCGCAACATAAAGAGCGGTCTTCATGCGGCCTTCTATCTTAAACGAATCTATCCCTGCTTCTATCAGTTCAGGGACATATTCTATCATGCAAAGATCCTTGGAATTGAATATGTAGGTTCCTCTTTCATTCTCATATACAGGATAATACTCACCTGGACGCGTCTCTTCCATGACTGAGTATTTCCATCTGCAGGGATGTGTGCATGCACCCTGGTTCGCATCCCTTCCCGTAAAGAAGTTGCTGAGCAGACATCTTCCAGAATATGAGATACACATTGCTCCGTGTATGAAGCTTTCTATCTCCATCTCCTCAGGGATATGTTCTCTGATCTGTCTTAATTCCTTAAGTGAAAGCTCTCTGGCACTTACAACACGCTTTGCACCCATCTTCCACCAGAAATCATAGGTTAAGTAGTTGGTGTTATTTGCCTGTGTTGATATATGTATATCGATCTGTGGGCACTCCTCTTTTGCAAGAGTGAACATACCGGGATCGGATATGATCAGTGCATCGGGAGCGATCTTACTAAGTTCTTTAAAATACTCTCTCGCCCCGTCCAGATCGTCGTTATGGGCAAGAATATTGGCAGTCACATATACTTTGACGCCCCGTTCGTGCGCAAATGCGATGCCTTCTTTCATATCTTCAGAGGAAAAATTCTTAGCCTTGGCTCTTAATCCAAACGCTTCTCCTCCTATATATACTGCATCGGCTCCGTATATGACTGCCGTCTTTAGTACCTCCAGATTACTGGCCGGTACGAGTAATTCTGTTTTCCTTTTATTATTTGCCATATTGATATTCTCGATCAGATATTATAAATCTTACTGATTCTTTACACTTACTGTTATACCGTCCCCCACAGGAAGTATCGCTGTTGTAAGCTGATCATTATGCTTAAGCTCATAAAGATACTCTCGCATCCTGTTGTGTATAGTCCTGTTTCTGCGTACTATCGCATATTTGGATTCTATGATATCCCCATCCTGAAGTACATTGTCAGATACTAAAGTTCCTCCGCTCTTAAGCAGTCTTAAAAGATCAGGCAGATAATTTATGTACTGTCCCTTTGCGGCATCCATGAATATAAGGTCGTAAGTATCCGAAAGTGTCGGGAGTATCTTAAGCGCATCACCTTCCAAAAGTGTGATCACCTTATCTTTGCCGCATTTTTTGAAATTCTCTTTTGCTATCGGAATGCGGGGCTCATAGTTTTCTATCGTTGTTATCTGACATCCCACAGGTGCATACTCGCTCATAAGCAGTGCAGAAAAGCCTACGGCCGTACCCACTTCCAGTATCTTCATCGGTCTGATACTCTTCATCAGATACCTTAAATAAGCCTGCATGTCTTTACGTATGATGGGCACATAGGTTTCCAATGCATACTTTTCTATCTCATTAAGATATGATGGATTCCCGGGATCAAGCGAATTGATAAATGATACCGTTCTCTCATCTACCATCACTGTTCTCCTTCTTCAGTCACTTCCGCATCTTCCACAGGTCCGTATCCGTCAGTCTTTATATCAGGATCGTCTCCGAACTCCTCCTCGATCATCTCACTTTCCTCGACCTTGAACGGAATTTCCTGATCATCTGTACCATAAAGGAGCTCTTCCTCTGTCAGTTCCTTTTCAGCATCTGCCATGATAACGATCATCTCATCTGCTGTCATGGATGTGTTCAGCTCATATTTACCGGGCTTTATCTTTCCGTGATACTCGTTTGCAAGTTCCTGTATAAAGAAAAGTTTTGCATCCCTTATAAGGCCCTTGTTCTCCAACATCTTGCCGATCTCCATAACGGAATTGTCCTCGCCTATGGTCACCTCTATATCAGTTCCTTCGCCTGTTATGGTCACCGGAGGTTCGGTAAATACCCTGTATCCGTAATTAAATGCCATTACCGCATATTTGCGTATGAACATCACAACAAGAAAACCTATTACAACTTTGACTGCTATTGAGAATACCGATCCAATGATCTCTTTAACATTGTCGCTCATTTATTACCCTTTCAAATCCCCTTTTATCAGATCTCCTGTATGATCGGAATGATCATGGGACGTCTTTTTGTCTTTTTCCAGACATAATCTCCCAAAGAATCTCTGATGGCTGATTTAATCTTGCCCCAGTCTGTTATACCTCTGTCCAAAAGATCTCCTACAACCTCATGCATAAGCTCTGTGGCTTCTTCCATGAGTTCTTCGGATTCCCTTACATATACAAATCCCCTTGATACTATATCGGGTCCTGCCATAAGCTCACCTGTCGTCATATCAAGAGCAAGTACAACTGTCATCATTCCTTCTTCAGAAAGCTGCTGTCTGTCTCTTAACACTATGGTACCGACATCTCCGACACCTATACCGTCAACAAATACAGCACCGGTCTGAACCTTGCCTGTAACCCTTGCACTGTCCATGTTCATCTCAAGGATGTCACCCGAAGAAAGTATGAATATCTTATCCTTTTCCATACCAAGATCCATGGCAAGTTTAGCCTGTGCCATAAGATGTTTGTATTCTCCGTGTACAGGGATCGCATATTTGGGTTTTACCAGTGAATATATGAGTTTGATCTCCTCCTGGCAGGCATGTCCGGATACATGTGCATCCTGGAAAATGACCTCGGCACCCTTCATAGCAAGCTCATTTATAACTTTTGTAACAGCTTTTTCATTTCCCGGTATCGGGTTAGATGAAAAGATGATGGTATCTCTTGCACCGATCGATATCGTCTTATGTATGTCTGCCGCCATACGGCTTAATGCAGCCATACTTTCGCCCTGTGAGCCTGTCGTTATGATACAGGTCTTCTCCTCGGGATAATTCTTTATCTGCTCGATCGGAATAAGTGTATTGGGCGGGATATTCATATATCCAAGTTCCGAAGCGGTCTCGATGATATTGACCATGCTCCGTCCTTCCAGTACAACTTTTCTTTCAAATTTATATGCAGAATTAATGATCTGCTGAACTCTGTCCACGTTGGAAGCAAACGTTGCTATGATAAGCCTCTTGCTCCTGTGTTCAGAAAATATGGTATCAAAGATCTTTCCCAGTGTTCTTTCAGACGGAGTGAAACCTGGTCTTTCAGCATTGGTCGAGTCACACATAAGAGCCATTACACCCTTATGGCCTATCTCTGCAAATCTCTGCAGATCTATGGCATCCCCGTAAACCGGTGTGTAATCAACTTTAAAGTCACCTGTATGCACAACTATGCCTGCCGGTGAATATATCGCCAGTGCAGCCGCATCGACTATACTGTGATTTGTCTTTATAAACTCTATTCTGAACTGTCCTAAATTAATGCTCTGCCCGAACTTTACTATCTTTTTCTTTATCTGATTCTTAAGATCATGCTCCTCAAGTTTGTGATCTATAAGTCCCATCGTAAGTTTGGTGGCATAGATCGGAACATTCATTTCCTTCAATATATAAGGCAGTGCTCCTATATGGTCCTCGTGACCGTGAGTTATTATAAATGCCTTAACTTTATCTATGTTATTCTTCAGATAGGTAACATCCGGTATTACGAGATCGATACCCAGCATATCATCTGACGGGAAACTCAGTCCGCAGTCAACCACAATAATACTGTCCTCATACTCGAAGGCAGTAATATTCATACCTATCTGCTCAAGTCCGCCGAGAGGGATGATCTTCAGCTTACCTGTTTTTACTTTCTCTTTATTCAAATTCCTTTCTCCTTATGCTATACGAACTTAACATCCTCCAGCAAGTCCTCAAACACTCCAGCAACCGCTTTAAGTTCAGTATCGTCATCCACGATGGCATAAACACTCTCCTTGTCCTCGTCTTTGGACATATCTTTTAAGATGAGTGCTTCTCCATCGCCTTCTTCAAAATCCGTTACAAGTATATAATTTGTTCCGGAGATCCTTGTCTGTTCCAAAACGAAGAATTCTACCGGTTCGTCCCCATCGGGACAAAAAACTACTTTTTCAAGTTTCATGTTTTTTCCTTTATACTATCGATATATTCCTGCAAGATAAACGTTGCAGCAACCTGGTCAATATACTGCTTCCTGTCCGCTTTTTTCACACCTGTTTCAGCCAGTACCTCATCGGCAGCTACCGTGGTGAGTCTCTCATCCCACAGTATCACTTCCAAACCGGTGCGGCGTTCGAGCTTGTCCTTGAACTCTTCGCTGATAAGAGCCCTTTCACCAACACTGTCATTCATGTTCTTGGGATACCCAAGCACGATCTTTGACACTTCATATTCCTCGATGATAGCCTCTATGCGTGCTAAAGTCTGTCGCAGTTTGTTCTCTTCTTTTCTTGTGATCGTTTCCAATGGCTGGGCAGTGATCATCATGGGATCGCTTAATGCCACCCCAACTGTCTTAGAGCCCAGATCCAGTCCCATTATCCTCATGTGATCCCCTAATCACTTCAAAAGCTTGGTGTTGATGTATTCGGTAAGAAGCTCCTCTACCAGCTCATCCCTTTCAACTTTTTGTATCATGCTCCTTGCATTGTTGTGACTGGTGATGTATGTAGGATCCCCCGACATGATATACCCGACTATCTGATTGACGGGATCGTAACCTTTTTCCTTCATGGCTTCAAAAACCATCTCGAGGATGATCTTAACACTGGTTTCCTTTTCAACATCTACTTTAAAAAATTGTGTTGCTCCCATTTCTCCCATAAGTCTTCTCCTCCTTTGGTGTAGTTTATGTAAACAATACCACCTTTCATAATACCATTTTTAGCCTGTTGTTTTCAACAGCATTGTGTCATTTTGCAAAAATCCGCCTACCTGTCCCCTTACAAACTCATTTAATTCAAGTTGTCCAAAAACAGCCATTCTGACATAGTTTTTGGTATGACCGACCGTATAGGTGTTTCCTTCGTATATTATATGCTCTTCTGTAAGTATCTCTTCTTCTTTTCCTATGAGCTTAGTCTCAAACGCTCTCTTGTTGACAGCACATATCTGTTCAAGGACGTCGCTTCTTGCTGATTTGACCGCGTCTGTCAGCTGTCCCTGCATACGGTCAGCCACAGTTCCTTTTCTTCTTGAATACTTGAATATATGTGTCTCATAAAAGCCTATGCTCTCAACAAAGTTTTTCGATCTTTCAAACTCTTCCTCACTCTCCATGGGGAAACCGACTATTATATCCGTTGTTATCGCAGGATGTTCAAAATACTCTCTTATGAGTCTGACAGATTGCGCATATTCATCACATGTGTATCTTCTGTTCATCCTCACAAGTGTATCATCGCATCCGCTTTGCAGTGAAAGATGGAAATGAGGACAGATCTCTTTTATTGCAGATATCCTCTCCAGGAATTCTTTTGTTATGACTCTGGGTTCAAGCGATCCAAGCCTTACTCGTTCTATCCCTTCTATACCGGCTACTCTCTCGATCACATCTATGAGTGCCTCATTGGTAAATGCCTTTTTTGCGACTGCATTGTAGGAAGTAGGTTCTTCTAAAAGATCCAGTCCGTATGAACTGAGATGGATCCCGGTGATGACCACTTCCCTGTATCCTGCTTTTGCAAGTCCTGTTATCTCTTCTGTGACCTGCTCAGGTCTTCTTGATCTGATCCTTCCTCTGGCATATGGTATTATGCAATATGTGCAGAACTGATCACATCCGTCCTGTATCTTTACATCCACCCTTGTTCGCAGTATCGATGCATCTATACCGCAGTCCTCATACTCAACAGGCCTGCTTAAGTCCTCGACTACAACATTGTTTGACTTTGAGGCCATGTAGTCTTCTACTATACTGACCAGCTCGCTCTTGTGATTGTTACCGATCACTATATCCACTGCTTCATCGGCCTGTGCACCTTTGGTATCTGTCTGCGCATAACAGCCTACAGCCACCACAACCGCATCATTATTCTGCTTCTTCGCCTTATGCAGCATCTGACGGCTTTTTCTGTCTGCGATATTGGTAACACTGCATGTATTTATAACATATATGTCTGCTTTTTGTGAAAAGTCCACAATTTGCCAGCCTGCTTTTAGTGCATTTTGCTGCATCATTTCTATTTCATATGCATTTACTTTGCAACCCAGATTGTGGAATGCTACAGTTTTCATGTTTTTCTCCGGTTTTTTCGTTAATCTTTATGTCTTGACTTTTTTACCCCTCACCTTTAAGATTGTAGTCGTAAGGTACATAAGATTTACAACATAAAGGAGGAGAACAGTATGAAGACAGTTCAGATTTCATTA
This sequence comes from Lachnospiraceae bacterium, assembly GCA_017619635.1. Classification (GTDB taxonomy): domain Bacteria; phylum Bacillota; class Clostridia; order Lachnospirales; family Lachnospiraceae; genus Colinaster. The sequence continues at coordinate 11,477 of JAFZRZ010000028.1, forward strand.
AACTCAATCGACAAAGTAAAGTCATTCGTAAATGATATCACAAAGTTCGATTATGATTTTGACTTAGTATCAGGCAGATATGTAATCGATGCAAAGTCTATCATGGGTATCTTCAGTTTGGATCTTTCTAAGCCTATCGACTTAAACATCCATGCAGAAGAAAACATTGATGCTGTACTTGATGTACTTAAGCCTTACATGATCTAATCGTAAGTGCTGAGTATTAAGCACAGACGACCGGTCATCCGGTCATTTAAAAAGAGTTTAACGCAAGACATAAGTCTTGCGTTTTTTTATTTCTCTATTTTCACTATGATGGTCTCTTTTGTATCAAGTGCTGTATTTACAAGACCGTCTATAACTTCATCAAGATTGTGCTCATGTCTCTTTATGATGCTTAAGTTCGGTTTTGTGACAGGATGCTTTGCTACAAATATCGTACAGCAATCCTCAAACGGAAGGATCGATGTCTCGTAAGTGCCTATCTTTTCTGATATGCTTATGATCTCCTGCTTATCCATTCCTATGCAGGGACGGTAAACCGGCATGGTGCACACCTCATTGGTGCATGCAAGGCTGTGCATTGTCTGGCTTGCAACCTGTCCTATCGATTCACCTGTTATAAGTCCGAGGCACTCTGTTTCTTCAGCTATGGACTGAGCTATCCTCATCATATAACGACGCATTATGATGGTAAGCTCATCGTGAGGACACTTCTCATAGATCGCCAGCTGGATATCAGTGAAATTGATCACATGAAGATATATGGGGCCGCTGTATTTTGAGACCTGCCTTGCCAGATCTATAACCTTTTGCTTCGCTCTGTCTGAAGTATACGGAGGCGCATGGAAATATACTGCATCGATCTTGACGCCTCTTTTACTTATCATATATCCTGCAACCGGTGAATCTATTCCACCTGACAACAAAAGCATCGCTTTGCCGTTTGTTCCGACAGGCATTCCTCCGGGACCCGGTATTATCTGAGAGTAGACATATGTCTTTTCCCTGACTTCCACATATAAACAGATGTCGGGATCATGCACGTCGACTTTAAGCTGGGGGAATGCATTTAACAGCACCTCACCGATATCAGCATTCAGCTCCATTGAGTTTTTCGGATAAGACTTTCGCGATCTTCTCGCAAAAACCTTGAAAGTCTTATTCTTGTCAGGATATTCCTTGTCAAAATAATCCACTATGACTTTGCATAGATTGTCAAAGCTGTTATCCTCTATCTGGATCATCGGACAGATGCCTGATATTCCGAACACAGTCTTCAGATTGTCTATGAGTTCGTCATAATCAAAATCAGAAACCGCATCAACATAGATCCTGCCCTCAGCTTTCCTGACTTCAAAGTCACCTTCGCAGCGTTTGCAGGCATACTTTATCTGCTGTACAAGAGCATTCTCAAAAAGATATCTGTTCTTGCCCTTTATACCTATCTCTGCATATTTTATAAGAAATGATGAGTACATATCTTCTCCCTTAATGTCTTGTAAATCTTCTAAGCATCGGTAAAATACCGTGCAGGATCTCAAGACTGTAATCTATCTGTTCCATTGTATTATCATTGCACAGACTGAATCTTATCGTAGATTCCAACAATCTCTTCTCAACACCGATAGCTTTAAGTGTCTCTGATACTGCAGGCTTGTTGGATGCACAGGCACTGCCTGCCGATACATATATCCCCTTGTCTTCAAGCGCATGCAATAGCACTTCACTTCGAACCGATCCGAATGAAACGCTGAGTATGTGAGGAGCACTTTCTCTTCCCGTAAGACCGTTTATCTTTATATCTTCAATATCTGAAAGACCATCTATCAGTCTTTGTTTCATTGCATAAAGATGATCGTTAGCATTATCAAGGTCTGAATATATCAGTTCACAGGCTTTTGCCATCCCCGCTATACCGGGTACATTTTCTGTTCCTGATCTTAGGTTTTTCTGCTGTCCGCCGCCATGTATGATAGGATTGATCTTCACACCGTTTCCGATATATAAAAAACCTATTCCTTTTGGTCCGTGTATCTTATGGGAGCTGACAGATAACAGATCTATGTGTTGTTTTACGGGAAATATCCGCCATTTACCGTAACCCTGGACCGCATCAACATGAAATATGGTTGAGGGATTCTTTCTTTTTATGATCTCTCCGGCCTTTTCTATCGGTTCAACAGCACCTATCTCATTATTGGTATGCATAACGGACACCATGATGGTATCCTCTCTTATGCTTTCCTCCAACTTGTCAAGATCGATAAGACCGTTTTCATCTACACCAAGATAGGTCACTTCATAACCGTTTTCTTCCAGATATTTACATGTATCAAGAATGGCGGGATGTTCGATCTTTGTTGTTATGATGTGCTTTCCCTGCCTCTTATATGCATCAGCACATCCGATAAGAGCCATGTTGTCGGATTCCGTTCCGCCTGAAGTAAACAGTATGCATCTGTCATCGACCTTTAAAGTGGATGCGATGGTTTCCCTCGCATTTCGCACTATCATCTCGGCTTCCATGCCTTTTTTATGCATACTTGAAGGGTTACCGTATTCTTCAAGCATAACTTTATGTATTGTATCTGCAACCTCGGGATGAACCCTGGTGGTTGCGGAATTATCAAAATAACATTCCATCTTAATCTCTTTCCAGATGATACATCAGTATACTAAGAACCGTCATACCTGCAGTCTCGGTGCGCAGTATTCTCTTTCCAAGAGTAACCGTCTCGAAACCTTTTTTTCCTGCCAGTTCTATCTCACCCTCGGATATACCTCCCTCGGGACCTATGATTATGCCTACAGATTCTCCCTGCTTTATCCCCGATATGATATCTCTTGTATGCGACATACCCTCTGCCATCTCATACGGGATAAGCTTAACATCGATATCTTTGGCATACTCAACTGCATTTTTAAAGCTCATGGGTTCACAAACTCTTGGGATGATCGCCCTCTTACTCTGCTTTGCGGCAGCCTCTGCTATGGCCTGCCATCTGGCTATCCTGGAGGATATCTTTTTTTCATCCAGTTTCATGACACATCTGTCCATGGTAACAGGTATGATCTCATATACTCCGAGTTCCACAGCCTTTTGTATCACGGTCTCCATCTTGTCACCCTTGGCCAGTCCCTGGAACAGATATATCTTTGAAGGCAGTTCTACATTGTCCTCTTTTATGAACCTGAGCTCACAATCAACAGAATCCTTTAGGAATTCCCTTATGGCACATCTGTACTCTTTTGAATCCTCTCCTGTTGAGACTGAAAACTCCTCACCCGGTTTCATGCGGAGAACATTTTTTATATGATTGACATCCGTCCCCGTGATGGTCACCGTCTTATTATCGACATCTATCATCCCGGAAGACACAAAAAACTGATGCATCTTATTATTCTTTCTTTCCTGTCACACTGACCCATTCGCCCTGATAGCTCACATCAACTACCGTGAGCCCAGCATCTTTCATCGCTTTTATTACCTGATGTTCTTTATCATCATCGTTGATTATACCTGAAGTGATATATACTGCTCCCTTTTTCATCTGAGACACTATGACAGGTGTCAGATCAACAAGGACTCCGGCAAGTATATTTGCAAGTACTATATCATAACACTCGTATCCCGCACGATCCTGAACATCCTTATCATCTATGATATTTCCGATGATCATCTCAAATTTATCCTTGGGGATATTATTCTTCTCCATGTTGTCGGCAACCGCACCTACAGCACAGGGATCAAGATCGGTTCCGAATGCATGCTTTGCTCCATACATGATGGCAAGGATCGCAAGGATTCCGCTTCCGGTTCCGACATCCAGAACTTCACTGTCCGGTGTTATGTATTTCTTCATCTGCTTAACGCAAAGCTGTGTCGTATCATGCAGACCGGTTCCAAATGCAGTTCCCGGATCTATACGCAGTATCATCCTGTTTTTATCTTCTTCGGATATCTCCTCCCACGAAGGAATGACCAGAAGATCGTCTATATAGAACTGATGGAAATACTTTTTCCAGTTGTTTATCCAGTCCAGATCCTCAGTCTCATCTACGGTTATTGTTCCTTCACCGATATCCATGAACTCACCAAGATCATTGAGCACTTCACGGACTGATTCCAGGGTCATGTCTATGTTAAGCTCAGAGTCCTCCTCCACGAAGAAACTCAGATATGCTATACCGTCGTCTTCTTCAGTCTGTGGCGGTATATCAACGAACATCTGCTCTTTTTCCCATGCGCTCAGAGGTACCTTATCCTCTATCTGGGCACCCTCAAGTCCTATATCATAAAGCTCGGATATTATGATATCCTCAGCCTCTGTTGTTGTTTTGATCCTTATCCTTGTCCACTTCATAACTGATCCCTCTAATGATCATCACTTGTTCAGATATGCTCCGATAACATCCCATACCGAACTGTTCTCAAATCCCAGCTTCCATTCCGCTACTCCGCCAAGGTTATGGCTGTCCATTACACTCAGTTTAGCTGCGATGGATTCATTGTCCTCAAGCCATACCTGATAAAGAATACCATTCATCGTCTTTTCGCCATAGTACTGACAGCATTCATCATCCCAGGCTGTTTCTATTCCGTTATCTTTTACAAACGCAGCCGCAGCATCCATACCGAGTGCTTCACTGGTAACTTCTCCACCATTGGTCTTCCAGACACGAGTATAGAAAGGTACCGCATTTATAACCTTTTCTGATGGAACCTCTCTTAAAGTCTGTTCTATTCCGTCAAGAACATATGGAAGTGATGCAACAGAGCCTGCCACTCCGCCGCTGCCCCAGTGCTCATCATATCCCATGATGATAACATAGTCGGCCACAACACCCTGTTCTTTTCTGTTGTAATGATTCGTGGACTCTCTGGGAACATAGTTATCAACCGAAAGCACCAGTCCGTTTGCCCTGCAGGAGATCGAGAGCTCTCTTATGAATTCCACATAATGCTCACCTGCTTCATATGAGATCTGCTCGAAGTCAAGATTGATACCGTCAGCACCACAAGAAAGGACATCACTTACGAGATTGTTGATAAGCCTTTCTCTCTTTGAGGTATAAGACATAAGCTCCTTTGTATTAACATCCACGTTAAAGTTATCCAAAAGTGCCCATACTTCCATGCCGTTTGCATGTGCCCTGTTTACATATGAGCTGTCTGCAAAACTTGTGAAATTACCCTCATTGTCGGTAAGTGAATACCAGGTGGGTGATATTACATTGATCCCTTTTGTTCCTGCTGTATATTCTTCAAAAGAATCATTTCCAGCCTTGGTGTAAATGGCATGCCATGCCAGATTGATCTTATAATCCCTGTGAATGGAAGTGTATTCAGGTTCAACAAAATCATTTTCCATAGACGGTGTTAAAGACTGTTCATCGGAAAGATACTTATTCTCTATGTATCCCATAAGTGAATCATCAGTCTTAACCTTTGTCCATGTATCCATTCTGTCAAGGATGACTACCTTCTCACCTTTGACTACTTCACGCAGGATAGGGCTCTTTACACCACCCTTTAATCTTACCGCGTTGTCCTTGTTTATCGTTGCGACAGTCTGCTCGTTCCATTCGGTGTATACCTGAATACGGGCAGGATCATTGAACAATGTATAATCAAACGCTGTATACTTTCTGACATAATCGAGTGAGACATACAGAGTATCCCCTTTGACTATGGTTATAGGACATCCAAAATCCTGTTCACTGCCACCTATCATGTAAGTGCTCTCTCCAAGATGAGACTTTATGATATCTGTCGGTGTAGTATAGATAAACCAGTTTTCATTATAATCAACATAGAAACGGTCATTTAGCATATCGCATACAGAATCGTAATCAAGATAGACTCTGCCTTCCATAAGTTTGGCTTTGGTCTCTATCTTGCTGTCCTGCCATACTATAGCAACATCATCTGCCTGAGACAGACCGTAATATTCATTAAGATCCTGTTTGTCCTTTGTATACGTATACTTCTCAATATACTTTGTAGCTACGACTCCCCCGCCGATAAGTACGATCAACACAATCGCTATGATCGTAGGTATAAATTTCTTCACAAAAATTGCCCCCTTTGTGTTTGAAAATATAATAAGACAGTGTTGTCAGATTCATCTTGACATACACTGCCCTATTATAGCAGTTTTTCACTGCTTAGTCATTACTTTTTACATTAAGCCTTAAGATCATTCCTAAAATTCTCACCATGTTTTATCAATCTTCAGGCTTTTATATCAATCTACATATGATGCTCTTTATAATCGGTAACGATACCCTCTTCTTCACGGCGTCTCTTTATACCCTGAAGGATCACCTTTTTCTTTTCGATAGCCTTTTGTTTGTCCATGGGCGGAACATCTTTTAATTTATATTCCATACCAAGATTTTCATATTTGGGCTTTGCAAGATCGTGATAAGGCAAAACATCAAGTGCTTTAAGATTCCTGAGTCCGCCGATGAAATAACCAAGCTTGTCAAGATAAAAATCGTCATCCGTGATCCCCGGTACCACTACATGTCTGATCCATACCGGGACATCTTTCTCTTCCAGATATTTTGCAAAAGCAAGGATACCGTCATTGGGCTGACCTGTAAGATCCAGGTGTTTCTCAGGATCGATATGCTTTATATCAAGCATGACAAGATCCGTCATCGTCATAAGCTTATCAAGCTTTTCATTGTATATCTTATTATCAGGCTTATATGTGATACCGGATGTATCAATGACAGTATGAATACCATCTCTTTTACAAAGCGTAAACAACTCCAGCAAGAAATCGATCTGCAGCAAAGGTTCGCCACCTGTTACAGTGATACCGCCTCCGGTATAGAAACCCTCATTTCTATGATACTGTTCTATGATATACTCGGCATCATATTCTTCGCCCGCACCTATAGCCCAGGTATCGGGATTGTGACAATATGCGCATCTCATCGGGCATCCCTGTAAGAATACGACATATCTTACTCCGGGTCCGTCAACCGTCCCGAAACTTTGTAAAGAATGAATCCTGCCTTTCATACGAACCTCCGATCATCATTACTTGTCTACCAGACAATCATACTAAAAAAACAAGGGTCGGTCAAACCGACCGACCCTCTGCATAAATCGTTATCTTTTCTCAATTAGATTGACTGATGGAATGTACGAGAGATAACATCTGCCTGCTGTTCAGGTGTTAACTTAATGAAGTTAACAGCGTATCCTGAAACACGGATAGTAAGCTGAGGATAGTTCTCAGGGTGTGCCTGAGCATCCAAAAGAGTCTCTCTATTCAATACATTAACATTAAGGTGATGTCCACCTTTTGTTGCATAACCATCAAGCAAAGATACAAGGTTATCAACCTGAGCTGTTGCTGCTGCCATAATCTTATCCTCCTTAAATTAGATTTTGTTAATCATCAATACCTTCGTGAAGTGTCGGAACGCTGCATGCCATAGGATTCTTTGAACAATCCACACATCCCATGGTCTGTACTTCCTTGGTGGCAGATGTCTGATTCTCATCGACATCGACATTGACATGTCCGACACCGTTAGTCATACCTGCGTCCAACTGTGCTACAAGATCATCGATCATACTTTTCTGGTCCATATCAGCGCTCCTTTCTTCTTTTTGGAATTATTGCTTAAATTATTTGTTAAGATCTATCTCGATATCACCTGCGAATACCTGATCCTCTTTACCAAGAGCACTGGGGATGATTGTGAAGGTGTTAGAGATACCATCCTGTGAGTGGTTGAACGGAAGCTTTGATACAGATGAAAGTGAAGCTACTGCACCATGAGTATCACGTCCGTGCATCGGGTTAGCACCGGGTGCGAAAGGCTGACCTTTCTTACGTCCGTCAGGTGTGTTACCTGTTGCCTTACCGTATGTTACGTTAGAAGTAATTGTAAGAACTGACATGGTCGGGAAGCCATCTCTGTATGTATGATGTCTTCTGATCATTGTCATGAACTTCTTAACGAGGTTCTTAGCGATCTCATCTGCTCTGTCATCATCGTTACCATATTTCGGGAAGTCGCCTGTTGTCTCGAAGTCAACGATTACGCCATCCTCATCTCTTATGCACTTAACCTGTGCATACTTGATAGCTGAAAGTGAGTCAGTAACAACTGAAAGACCAGCCATACCTGTTGCGAAGTAACGAAGAACGTCTCTGTCATGAAGAGCCATCTGTGCTCTCTCATAGCAGTACTTGTCATGCATGTAGTGGATGATGTTAAGAGTGTTAACATATACATCTGCAAGCCACTCCATCATATCCTCATACTTAGCCATTACATCATCGTAGTCAAGGATGTCACCTTCAACAGGACGATACTTAGGACCAACCTGCTTCTTGGTAACTTCGTCAACACCACCGTTTAATGCATACAGTAAGCACTTAGCGAGGTTTGCACGAGCTCCGAAGAACTGCATCTGCTTACCGATAACCATTGAAGATACGCAGCAAGCGATACCGTAATCATCACCGTGTGTTACTCTCATAAGATCATCATTCTCGTACTGAACTGAAGATGTTGTGATAGAGATCTTTGCACAGTACTTCTTGAATGCAAGAGGAAGTCTTGTTGACCAGAGAACTGTAAGGTTCGGCTCGGGAGCTGCACCAAGGTTCTCAAGTGTATGGAGGTAACGGAATGAGCTCTTTGTTACCATCGGACGTCCGTCGACACCAACACCACCGATAGACTCTGTAACCCAAACCGGATCACCTGCGAATATCTGGTTGTACTCAGGTGTACGAGCGAACTTAACGCAACGAAGCTTCATTACGAAGTGGTCAATGAACTCCTGAATCTGCTCTTCTGTAAATGTTCCGTTCTTAAGGTCTCTCTCTGCGAAGCAGTCGATGAATGTAGAAGTACGTCCAAGTGACATTGCTGCACCGTTCTGCTCCTTAACTGCTGAAAGGTAACCAAAGTATGTAGCCTGAATAGCTTCCTGTACGTTTGTAGCAGGCTTAGAGATATCACATCCGTAAGATGCAGCCATCTCTTTCATAAGCTTAAGAGCTGTGATCTGCTCTGAGATCTCTTCACGAAGACGGATAACATCATCTGTCATAACACGTCCTGTAGAAGCCTTCTGCTCTTCCTTATCCTCGATAAGTCTGTCGATACCGTAAAGAGCGATTCTTCTGTAGTCACCGATGATACGTCCACGTCCGTATGCATCCGGAAGACCTGTGATAACGTGTGATGAACGGCAAGCTCTCATCTCTGCATTGTAAGCATCGAAACAACCTGCGTTGTGTGTCTTACGATGAATTGAGAAGAACTCACTGATCTCAGGATCTACTGTGTATCCGTTATCTGCACATGCTTTCTCTGCCATTCTGATACCGCCGTAAGGCTGCATAGAACGCTTGAAAGGCTTGTCTGTCTGGAATCCAACGATCTTTTCCTTTGACTTGTCAAGGTAGCCGGGTCCGTGAGAAGTGATTGTTGAGATAACCTTTGTATCCATATCAAGAACACCGCCGGCTTCTCTTTCCTTCTTCTGAAGATCCAATACCTGTGCCCACAAATCTTTTGTGTTCTGTGTAGGTCCTGCAAGGAAGCTCTCATCTCCGTCATAAGGAGTGTAATTCTTCTGAATGAAATCACGTACGTTGATTTCTTCTTCCCATTTGCCGCCTACAAAATCTGTCCATTCTGGTCTCATTTTGCTATGCCTCCTATAAAAAATGAAAATTAAAAAGTTTTATGTATTACTTTCGTGTCGTAGTTCAATTATAAGTGCCTGTGATTTTAAATTCAACAGGTTACCTTGTTCTTTTTTGCATACAAACACGCATATAGGGCTTTTCTTTGTATTTTATAAGATACAATATCCATTTGCCTTTTATCCAAAAGTATGATAAGTTGATTTAAACTTAAATATACGGAGGTACAATATCATGACAGGAATTACAAAAGATATGACTATTGGTGATATATTAAGATCAAATCCTCAGGTTGCACCGGTACTTATGGAAGCCGGAATGCACTGCCTTGGATGCCCCGCATCTCAGGGTGAGAGCCTTGAAGAAGCAGCAATGGTTCACGGCATCAGCATTGACGATCTTATGGCAGCGATAGAAGCATATTGATAAGATCAAAGATCTTCATTAGAAAACCCGGTTCAGTGAACCGGGTTTTTTCATCTTATAAAACTTTTGAAAGTGATTGTATGGCATCATCCTCGATCACACAATCGAAATGCTCTTTGAAATAGTACTCGCTGGTAGGAAGAAGTCTCTCTAACTTTCCGTACTCAGAAAGTATGTTGCAGGCTTTGTTGAAATTCTCTGTCGGACTGTCTGTCTTGTTAAGTACCAACATATATCTGCCTGATTTACTATCCTTATATAAAGAATTCTTATCATCATATACACCTTTTAGTGCAACGCTGGGTCTGATGACAGCAGCCATTGAATCAAATGAGAATATCTTGCTCGCAAAAGCAGGCTCCTCATTCTGCTCTTCCTCTTTGGCAGGCTGAGTTTTTTGTGCAGCCTTCTCCAATATATCCGAAGCTTCCTTCTTGATCTTCTTGAACAGATCCATAACATCATCTGTAGAATGTACTATCGTATCATCATAATCAAGTCCGGAATCAAAATCTTCATCCGTCTCCTCACTGTCGGGGGCAAATCTAGAAAATCTCGTATCGAGTTCTTCAGGATCCTCTACCTTGGTGATGATAAGGACTATGCAATCCGCATTGAGCGGGATAGCTTCTATCATTAACGGGATGTTATCAGCCTCAAACCCGAACTTTATAGCCGCCTGCTGCATCATATCTCTAAAGAGGTTCTTAGCCTTTTCTGTACCGTAAGCTATCTCACTTAATTTCAGCTCTCTGTCTGCCAGATCTGCTTTGGTGAGTGTGCAACGTATTTGATTGTCATTCACTTTTTCAATCTTCATAGGCTCTACCTCCTTATATTATTTTTCGGTAATTTCATTAAAAGAGTTTACCTTATTTTGGTATCTGTATTGTACCAAATGTGCCTTTAATGTCAATACTGTGTGTCTCCTGGCGATAAAAATTTATAAAAAAATAATAATTTGCCTCTTCAAAACTTCCTTGTTATATCCGATTGAATGTATTAGAATAGATGTACCGGGTATCCCCCGGAAAGTGTGTATCATATCATAAGGAGGATATATATCATGGCATATTGTATAGGTGATTCTTGCATCAGCTGCGGTTCATGCGAAGGACAGTGCCCCGTTGGCGCTATCAGCATGGGTGATGGTCAGTTCGTAATTGACGAGACACTCTGCATCGATTGTGGTTCTTGTGCAGGTCAGTGCCCTGTAAGTGCTATTTCTGAGGCATAATCGGATAGACTTAAACAAATCGATCCCGGCCGGTCAGGTCGGGATCTTTTTTATTGTTCTTCGTCTCTTCTTTTCTTATCCAGATTTTTAAACATGGTGTACTGAGGAAGCCATGCAAGTTCTACGGTACCTATAGGACCGTTACGCTGTTTACCGATGATTATCTCTGAGATATTCTTTCTTTCAGTATCCTTCTTGTAATAATCTTCACGATAAATGAACATTACCACATCCGCATCCTGCTCTATCGCACCCGATTCTCTCAGATCTGACATCATGGGTCTGTGATCAGGACGCTGTTCAACAGCTCGACTCAGCTGACTTAATGCCACAACAGGAACATTTAGTTCTCTGGCAAGTCCTTTGAGCGATCTTGATATCTCTGATATCTCCTGCTGTCTGCTGTCGGCTTTTCCGTTTCCGCTCATCAACTGAAGATAGTCGATTATAACAATATCAAGAGGATGATCCATCTTGTATTTTCTGCATTTGCTTCTCAATTCGCCGATCGATATACCCGGTGTATCATCTATTATAAGATTTGATGATCCTATCACACCTGCGGACTCAACCAGCTTCTCCCATTCACTGTCATCGAGCTTACCGTTTCTAAGATGCTGAGCATCTACTCTCGACTCAAGTGAGAATATACGGTTGACCAGCTGTTCCTTACTCATCTCAAGAGAAAATATGACTACGCCCTTCTTCTCTTTGAAAGCCATATGCTGGGCAATGTTTAACACGAATGCCGTCTTACCCATTGAAGGTCTGGCCGCTATGAGCACAAGGTCAGATGGCTGCATGCCAGATGTCATATAGTCAAGGTCAACAAAACCGGTCGGTATTCCTGTTACGGTTCCCTTGGCCATATATGCTGACTGAATACGATCCAGTGCATTGACAACAACCTGTCTGATCGGGACCATGTCACCGGTGTTTCTTTTCTGGACAAGCTCAAAGACCTTTCTCTCGGTATTGTCCAGGATCTGTTCCATGGGTTCTTTGCCTTCATAACAGGTATTCTCGATCTCTCCCATAAGCTTTATAAGCTTTCTTAAAGTAGATCTTTCTGAAACTATCTGTGCATAATATCTGATATTGTAGGCCGTGGGAACATTGGCAACGATATTACCTATATATTCCAGACTGCTGACTTCCGGTGGTACATCCTTTTCTTTTAACCTGTCCTGTAAAGTTACAGGATCTACCGGTTTCCCTTCGTTATACAGTTCCACCATGGAATCAAAGATGATACCCAGCTGTCTGTTATAAAAGTCATCTGAATTGATGATCTCGGATGCTACCGATATCCCATCCCTGTCAATGAGCATTGAGCCAATGACTGACTGCTCCGCCTCTATGCTGTTTGGAAGTGATCTTCGTAAAATAGCTTCTTCTGACATATCAATTCTGTTCTTTCACTTTAACCTTAAGTGAACCGGTAACCTGAGGATGAAGTTTTACCGGAACATCAAATACTCCGAATGATTTAATGGGTTCAGCAAGCTGGATCTTCTTTTTATCTATATCCACCTTACACTGATCCTTAAAAGCCTGTGCTATCTCTTTTGCTGTAACAGAACCAAAGAGCTTTCCGCCTTCACCGGCTTTAATACTGACGATGACCTCTTTGCTCTCAAGATCTTTTGCGAAAGCCTGCGCTGCTTCCAGCTGCTCCTGAGCCACTTTGGCTTCGTTGTTCTTCTTAAGTTTAAGGTCGTTCATGTTAGCGGTGTTGGCTTCAACACCCAGTTTCTTCTTTAATATACAGTTACGGGCATAACCCTCATTAACATCAACTATATCGCCTTTTTTTCCAAGGCTTTTTAGATCTTCGAGCAAAATTACTTTCATGTGAACTGCTACCTTTCATTATATTATATCTAGATATCTCCCTCATCCAGCATGGTATCAAGAGTGTATTTGAGTTGAGCCATGGCCTCCTCAACACTTACTCCCTCTATCTGAGCGCCTGCCATATTCATATGACCACCGCCACCCATTCTTTCCATGATAACCTGGACATTCACTTCATCTATGGATCTTGCACTGATATAAACTCTGTCCTGATAAGGTGTACATACAAAGCTTCCCTTTACACCCTGGATATTCAACAGATCATTTGCCGCCTGGGCACCGATCTCAGTAGGACTCTGAACCGACTGAACCGGTGAGCATGGAGCTATGGCAAACATATCTCTGTAAATTACTGCATGACTGACAGTATCAGCTTTTGCTTTATAAGCATTCGCATCATCCCTGAACAACTTACGGACACGCGATACATCGGCTCCGGCTCTTCTTAAGTATGCTGCCGCCTCAAATGTTCTTACACCGGTCTTTGTCATAAAGTTATTCGTATCAAGCATCATGCCTGAATACATGATATCTGCTTCTTCGGCTTTAAGCTTTATTCCGTCCGATATATACTGCAATATCTCTGTTACCATCTCACATGCTGATGATGCATAAGCCTCGACATATGAAAGGGTTGCATTCTCTATACTTTCAGTACCCTGTCTGTGATGATCAAGGACAACTATGGATTTACACATCTTTAAGAGTTCCGGACACTCGGTTATGCTTGGCTTGTTGACATCAACAACAACCAGGACCGCTCCGGTTCCAGCAAGATCGACCGCCTGCTCAGGAGTTACGAGCATATCCTCTTCAAAATCATCCTGCTTCATGTAAAGATCCCTCATGGGCTTAAGTGAAGCTGATACTTCGTTTAAAACAATATGCGCTTTTCTGTCCAGGGTCTTTGCTATACGGGCTATTCCCACAGATGCTCCGAAACTGTCAACATCTCCCAGTCTGTGACCCATGATAAGGACTCTGTCCTTACTGGTTATGATCTCATGAAGAGCATGAGCCTTAACTCTTGCTTTTACTCTTGTATTCTTCTCAACCTGCTGGCTCTTACCACCATAGTAAGTTATCTTATCAGTGGTCTTTACAACCGCCTGGTCACCGCCTCTTCCAAGTGCAAGATCGATAGCAGCTCTCGCGAACTCATAATTCTGCGAATATGTTAATCCGTCAAGGCCAACACCCATGCTTATGGTCACGCTCATCTCATTTCCGATGTTTACGCTCTTGACCACATCAAGGATATCAAACTTATTATCCTGTAGCTGCTTAACAGATTTCTTTCTTAAGATAACCAGGAATTTATCTTTCTCCAGTTTCTTTGAGATACCGTCAAGAGAAGAGATATACTTGTTTATCTTTCCGTCTATAAGCGCGGTAAGAAGTGATCTTCTTACTTCTTCTATGCTTTCTAGTGCTTCATCGTAGTTATCAAGATAAAGCAATGCAACAGCAAGAGACTGATCATCATTCTCTTTAAGTGCTATCCTAAGAGCTGTCTCATCAAAGAGATATAAAGCCGTCATATAGCCTTCGTAATCACTGCTGTCAACAAGATCACTGTGCTTGATCATCCCGTCAAGCGCGATCCTTCTGAATCTGGCAAGGTATTCTCCATTCTCATAAGAGACAGGAAACTCGCCATAATCCTCTTCGCCGTTAAGCTTATCATGATTCGCCTCAGGGAAAATAGATGTTATCGATCTGTTCGAACCGATCTTTTTATGCGTTAGATCATCAAAAGCCCTGTTACTCCAGATGATCTTACCCGAATCATCGAGTAAAGCATAAGGAAGTTCCATCTCGCGAAGCAGTTTGCTCTGAACCTGACCATACTCAGTAGCAAAGCTGACAAGATCGTCCACTATCACATTTCCTTTTCTGATATAAAGAAACAGGAACATGATAAAACTGATGATCGCACTCAGTCCGACCAATAGACCCGCATACTGCGGGAAGAATGCTATCACGACCGCAACTACAGCCAAAAGGATCGTAATATATAAAAGAGCATACAGATACAGGTGCAACGCACCCTTAACCTTTATCCTGGATTTCATACTATTCCATATAACCTCTTATACTACCCCAAACATCACATCAACATATGTGTGATCATATGTCGACCCCAAATCGCATACCTAGATAATCATACCACTTTTATAACTTTTTTTCTATACGATACTTTCATACCGGAGTAAAGAGATAAAAATCCGGCCGATACATAAGTACCTGCCGGATAGATCAACACTTTATTCTGCTGTGTAAGGCATAAGAGCCAAATGACGTGCTCTCTTAACTGCAACTGTAAGAGCTCTCTGGTGCTTTGCGCAGTTTCCTGTGATTCTTCTGGGAAGAATCTTTCCACGCTCTGACACGTATCTCTTAAGCTTAGCTGTATCCTTATAATCTATGGTATTGTCCTTACCACAGAATACACAAACCTTTTTTCTTCTGCGCATACCGCCGGGTCTTCTCTTAGGACCATCTGCGCTACGCTCTGTCTTATTAAAAGCCATTGTAATGCCTCCTGTTCAAATTAAACAATACATCAGTTGAATGGCAGATCCTCATCTATTCCGTCAGGAATATTCATGAATCCGTCACCTGCAGGTGCTACCGGCTGGCTGTTTGAAGGAGCTGTGAAACCTGTATCTGCTCCCGGATTATCATTCTTGCTGTCAACAAATTCAGCCTCATCTACAACCACATCGGTTGTATAAACCTTGGCACCGTCCTTGTTGGTGTAACTACCTGTCTGAATATGTCCGTAGACGCCTATGCGACGACCCTTTGTAAAATACTTTTCGATAAACTCAGCTGTACGGCCAAATGCTACACAGCTGATGAAGTCTGCTGACTGGCCATCCTGGTTGTTAGCAACTCTTCTACGATCAACTGCAAGTGAAAATCTTGCTATTGCCATAGATGTATCATTCTGAGAATATCTAACTTCAGGGTCTCTTGCCATACGTCCAATAAGAACAACTTTATTCATATAGTCTCTCCTTTATGCTTCTTCCTGTCTGATGCATAAGAATCTGATTACGTTGTCCATGATACGAACACGGTTCTCGATCTCAGCGGGAGCTGTTCCCTCTGCCTCGAAATGGATGAAGTAGTAAAAACCTTCATGCATCTTCTGAATCTCGTAAGCAAGTCTCTTCTTACCCCATTCATCAACGTCCGAGATCTTTCCGCCGAATCTCTCAACATAGGCTTTAACCTTGTCGATCGTAGCGTTTCTTTCTTCGTCTTCGATCTTAGCACTGACAACAACGGCTAATTCATACTTGTTCATGCTTCTTTACCTCCTTTTGGACTCTGGCTCCGTTTCTCTCGGAGCAAGGAATATTATTTCACGAGTGCTTATTGTAACACACGAAATGTACTATTGCAAGTTGAATTTAAACTCATCTTATAAAATGCTCTTTTATTACGGTCTATTACCCCAATCATCTATATAATCTGTATACCCACACCTTGAACAAATATATACATTGTAGGTTTTGGGGCCTATTGATTTTCGAGTAATATATACCATATCGTGTCCGTCACCTCCACCACGATTTTGTCCACATCTAGAACAGATCATAGGTTCAGTACAGTTTCCTCCAGTAAAATCATGTCCTAAAGCCGGAATTATTCCTGTTTCAAGTGTCATGTGGCAGACTGTACAGTATCTTATTGATATTCCGGCATTTTCGCAAGTCGCATCAGCGTAGACCTCCAGTTCACCCGGAACATGTCCTTTTGCCTTTATTGTTTCCGAATTCAATACTTCGCCACAAACAGTACACTTCTGTGTTCTAAGTCCGTTATCAACACATGTGGGATTTATAGTTGTCCACTCTCCCGGTGTATGATCGGTCTTTGCAATGGTCTCTTCATCAACGACCTCACCGCAATCTTTACATTTACGCTGTCTGAGTCCCGTTGAAGAACAGGTTGCCTTCTTTACGATCTCCCAATTTCCGAGATCATGTTCATGTTCCGCAGGTGTCGGTTCTGCCTGAACAATTTCCTCAGTATTTTTCTCTGTTACAGCAGTATCTGTCTCTTTCTTTACAGAATTCTTATCTTCATCATCTTCCTGTCCCAAAAGTTCTGCGATCAGAGCAATCAGCCTCTCAACCGCATCCTCTGGAAGCTTATCATAATCAAGATGTAATACCTCGGATCCGTCCTTTCCTACAACAAATTCAGACAGATCATCATTACCTCTTATAAGTGCGCTTTCTCCCGGTCCAAACTCTTTTTCAACTCCGTTGTATTCACCGGTACGTGTTTTAAGCCTTGTAAGAACACGACCCTCAGATACTTCTAACAGAGTATATACGAATCCATCTTCACAGTGATAAACAGTGACTCTGAAAGTTGTACCTCTTACCGACATCGTCGAGTTTGGAGTATCCACTTCATACGAATCATCAACTGCCAATTTAGCCGTTATCTCACTGAGTTCCGATCCTCTGTCAACAACTATCTTTATCTTACTGCTTTCCTTTGGTGAACTTGCTTCCAATTTAAAATGTGTATCGTGATCTGCGTATATATACTTATCGTTATCTACACACAGGGTAAGATCCGATGATTCCAATACACTGACATCGTCTCCGCTATAAAGCCTCTGTCCTTTATATACCTTACCATTATTCTTTTCACCTACGACATTAACTGTACCTGAAACCTGTTCTACAGCAATGCTGCGGTATCCGTCCTTTCTCAAAAGAAGGGCAATGATTATACATATGATAATCAGTATGACGGCTATTATAACAGCCTTACCTTTCTTTGATTTCCAAAAACTCTTTTCCTCCATAACAAATATCCTCCCACAGATACTAATGTAAAACGTTTTACTCTAAACACGCATAGAGATATTCTACCAACTTTCCGTCAATATTTCCAGCCTTAGCCATATCTCTCATTATATCAAATGCCTTTTCCTTAGGAATAGGTTTTTTATACGGCCTGTCCGTTGCAAGCAGAGCATCACATATATCCGCCACTGCCATTATTCTCGAATCCACACTCAGCTGATCCGCAGTTATTCCCTTGGGGTATCCTTTCCCATTAAGGCACTCGTGATGTTGCGCCGCATATACAGGAGAATTCAAAAAGTATTTATTAAAATGAACCTTGCTAAGAATTCTTTCGGTGATCTCAACATGGCTTTCCATTATCTTTCTCTCTTCAGCCGTAAGAGTTCCCTTTACTATCCTTAAACACTCTTTCTCTTCTTCAGTAAAGAACGGAGATGCGACTCCATCCTGATCCTTGAATTCATATTCAAATATCTTTTCAAGAGCGGCCCTCTTATCCTCATCAAGGAATCCCGCTCCGTTCACGGTGTTCATGAGCTGAATGGATTCATCAACGTTGGATTCAAACTGTTTATAATCTTCCTCGCTCTTTTTTCCTTCGAGCATTAGTACTTTTGCTTTGAGCTTATATATCTCAAGGCGTTTTTCTATATCTTTTTCATGGCCGTTTAATCTTGTTGCCTTATTCATGACTTCAAGCGGGACTGCCAGCTTACCTATGTCATGAAGGAATGCTCCCATTACAAGCTGTTCTTTTCTGTTTTCTGAGAAATACTCCTCTTCCTCGCCCTTTTCATGAAGCTCGTTTATATAATCTGCGAGCATACCACTGTATTTGGCAACCTTTCTGGTGTGGCTGGCATTGTAAGGTGTTCTTTCATCGATCGCAGCTGCCATAGCTTCCGTGAATGACCACATCTGGTCTTTCAGTTCCTGCTGATATCTCATATTTGATAAAGCGATCGCTGTCAGGCATCCCAATGCATATATGACTCTTTCCTGTACAGGATCAAACTGTGTTACTTTTCCATCTTTATCAAGCGCATTGATAAGCTGCAGTACGCCGACAACCTCATCCTCATCATCGATCAGAGGTATGACCATCATCGATTCAGTATGATAACCAGTGATCTCATCATATTTTTTCGGACCCGAAAAATCGAATCGCGTATCCTCACGTACGTTTGCTATATTGAGAGACTCTCTGTGAATAGCAGAATATGCGCAGATATTCTCCTCTCTCATCTCAGCAGGCGGAAGGTCTATCTCCTCACCGTTTTCTCCCTTGCTGACATTCATGGACAGAGTCTTCATAACTCTGAATTCCAGTTTGTTATCTTTGTATCTGTACAAGGTGCCGGCGTCACAATTAGTGATCTCCATACTCCTTGTTATGATCATATCAAACAGTTTGTTTCGATTCTTTTCCGCTGCCAGCGCTATACCTATGTCCAATATAACCTGAAGCTCGTCATTGCTGTTCATCCCGTTACTCTCCCTTTACAGTCTCTCCATATATTCAAGAGAACGACGTGTCTTTTCGTATCCATTCACTTCATGCAGGATACGTACTCCTTTTTGACATGAGTCAACAAGTCCTTTAAACACTCTGTAATCAATATCGCCATCACCCACCGCCAGATGAAGATCAGCTTTTAAGTCATGATCATTGATATGCATGTGTCTTATATAAGGTTTAAGTTTCTCAAACCATATCTTTGAATCTGTAACTGTAAGCATTGCATGTGCATAATCAAAACATACGGAAACATTCTCTAAATCCCGTGTTCTTTCCATAAGTCCGACAAACGGTTCCGGTGTTCTTTCAAATGTATTCTCCATATAGATCTGTACATCTTCATATGCCGGTGCGATCTCATGAAGATATTCGCTCATACCCTCTAACCACTGATCGATATAAGCTTTAGTGTCCAATCCTGAAATAAGTCCCGTATGAAATACAACACCTTTGCATGATAATCTTCTTGCCACATCAAATGATCTTTTGACAAGTGTCCTGCTCCTGTCCCTTATCACACTATCCATACTTATCATCGCGATATCATAGAACACGCCATGTACCGTATCATTTTTCCTGTCCCTGTCAAGCGATTCATACATCCTTACCCTTCGCTCATACTCTTCTTCATTTTCATATACATTTGGCCAGAAAAAATCATTGTATTCAAAAGCCGCATCATATTCTTTGGATAGTTTAACGAATCTCTCTATATCATTTATATCAGGTATGATAGACCAGTCCGCTTTCATTTCATTCCTTCCTTCATAAAACTATGGCTCCTTTTCAGGATCCTTTTTCTTGGGTTTAAGGGCTGTAACGCTGAATACTTCTATCTTGTTACTCTTTCCTTTAAGTGGTATCTCTCCTACCGACTCAACCTCTATCCTGTCTCCAAGTGCCTCTCTTACACCTTCACTTATAAGCACCTGCCCCGGTCCAGCGTTGCTCTCAAGCCTTGCCGCTGTATTTACGGTATCTCCGATAGCTGTATAATCCATCCTGAAGTCACAGCCTATATTTCCAACTATCGCCGGTCCGTTGTTTACACCGACACCAAACTTAACGGTTCTGCCAAACTTCTCTTCCAATTTCTTTTCAAGTTCAGCCGAACCCTTACTGATATCCCATGCAGTTGCGACCGCTTCATATATATAATCATCCAGATCAAACGGAGCATTGAAGATCGCCATTGCAGCATCTCCGATGAATTTATCCAGAGTTCCGTTGTGACTCAACACACAATCCGTGACATGTTTTAAGTATTCATTCAAAATCTCCACAACCTGTTCCGGTTCAAGAAGCTCGGACATTGATGTAAATCCACGGATATCCACAAATAAAAGGGCAACATCTCTTTTCTCTCCGCCCAGATGAAGTTCAAAATCACCGGTACGGGACAGTTCATCAACAACTTGGGGAGCGACATATTTTTTGAATACATCAAGAGTATGTCTTCTCCTGATCCTTTCAAGCACATATTTCTCGAGTATGAAATATATGTCCGCCAAAGCAAGTGCCACAAGCAGGTATACACAGCTTATATAGTATCCGTTTGCGGCAAGCATCCTTCCTAAAAGTGCGTATAATATCAGCAGTATGACCGAAACAGAAATGATCAGTGCCGGTTTCTTATTCTTTGAGAATACCAGAAATGCCACAACTATCAGTGATGTGATCAGTGCCATTAAATACTCATTGATATTGATAAGTGTCTTTCCCTGCATGTATGCCTGCAGGATATTTGCATGTATCTCAACTCCGTACATGGAACTTCCGCGATCGGAAGCCGGCTGATATGAATCCTGAAATCCCGGCGCATACGCTCCAACAAGTACGATCGAATCCTTAAATGCATTCATCGGGATCTTATCAGAGAGCACTGCTTCCAATGATACCTCAGAAAATTCACCCGATTCACCGGAATAAAGAAATTCAAATCGGCCTGCGTTATCTGTTGCAGGAGTTACAGTTGTTCCTGACGTCTTCTCATTGTAAAGCTTATATACGGCATAGGCAAAAAAGTCATGAGTCGCACCCGCCTTACCACTGATCTCAGCAGGAAGGGCAATGCTGTTCATGGTACTTCTTACATATCCGTCTGAAGATATGCTGGCATTCGTGAATCCGGATACTGCCACCTCGTTCAATTCATCAAACGGCATCTCCACATCTTCAATGTGTTCGGTGTTATAGTACATCCTTCCCTTGCTGTCAGTTTCTATCGCACCTCTGTAAACGATATTTGTGCCAACAACAACTCTTCCGTCAGTCTTTTTTATCGCTTCAACAAGTTCTCCGTCATGAACCTCATCAAAATGGTCGGTAAGAATGAAGTCCATTCCCACTACGGCCGGTGCATTCTCTTCATCTTCATACAGTTTATTTACAAGTTCAGCCAGTTTCTCTCTGGACCAAAGCGTAAAATTTCCGTATTTAGCAAGTGACTCCTCATCTATTCCGATTATTATGATCCTGCTGTCTGTTCCATTAAGTCTTGAATATATCCTGTCCGTTATAAATCTGTCCACCGGAAAGAACGGATTAAATATAACTGCCAGCGCAACCAACACGGCAACTGCCGCAACACCTATCTTAAAGATATGTTTCTTCATACTCCACCTTCAAAATAATAGCTATTACTCTTTTGTCATGATCTCAAATGCTTCTTTAAACACCTTACCGATCGAATCATGGATGACCAGATCTGCTCTTCTGTCAGCACTTGTCTCACTCTTATTGATGAGCACAAGCTTGCTTCCCCTGAAATAATCTATAAGACCTGCTGCCGGATAAACAACAAGAGATGTTCCTCCTATGATAAGAACATCTGCTCTTGCGATGGCATTAACAGAATTGTTGATTATATCCTGATCAAGACCTTCTTCATAAAGAACAACGTCAGGTTTTACTCTTCCGCCACACTTCTCACAGACCGGTATACCCTCTGACTTAAGGATATATTTCTCATCATAGAACTCACCGCACTTCATGCAGTAATTTCTGAGGACAGAACCGTGAAGTTCATATACTGTCTTTGATCCGGCCGCCTGATGAAGTCCGTCTATATTCTGAGTTACGATAGCCTTAAGCTTGCCCATCTCTTCGAGTTTTGCCAGTACTTTATGTGCATCGTTTGGTTCAGCCTCGGGATATATCAGTTTGTCCTTATAGAACTCAAAGAACTCCTCAGGATATCTTACAAAGAATGTATGGCTCACAAGCTGTTCAGGTGTGAAATTGATCTTTAGTTTCTCATTCCACAGACCGTTACTGCTTCTGAAATCCGGTATGTTTGATTCGGTGCTGACTCCGGCACCACCGAAAAACACGATATTGTCACTGTTTTTGAGTATCTGCGCCAGTTCTTTTATCTCTTCACTCATATGATCCCGCTCCTTTCTTAAACCGTTAAGACTTCTTTTCTATTATAATATAAAAAAATGCCATTCGCTACAGAATGACACTTTTTATAAGGCATGTGCTCAATGCTGAGCAACCTTGTATATCTTAAATTTTTTATTATATCCGTTCCTTGCTCTGTTTTCCTCCAGATCAACAAGTTTTTCCTCTATACGCTGCTTTATCATCTCGCCGATCTCTTTTGTGGTCTTTCCCTTATACTCCTCATAATATATCGGATCAAGGAAGCATACCTGGGTCGTGACTTTTCTGTATGAGTTAAAGTCAAACGGAAGATGCGAATCGTATAAAGCCACCGGTACTATCGTTGCCTGGGCTTTTACAGCACACTTAAAGGCACCTGCTCGAAACTCCTGCAGATGGTTACCGTTATGATCATAACCTCCTTCAGGGAAGTATATATATCTGCGTCCCTGTCTCACTTCCTCTGTGAGTTTCTCCAGTTCGGTTACCTGCTGCCTCATATTGTGTCTTTCGAGACGCTTACCCCTTACAAGTTTTATAACCTGATTAAAAAGTAGCATCTGACTACGTTCCGCATCCGCCACAACAGAACATGGCGTCTTATGTGCTTCCATTATACCAAGTGCATCATATTTTCCCTGGTGGTTGGAATACATTATGTATCCGCCTTCCTTTGGAAGCTTGTCATCATCTAAAACAACTGTACGTATGCGGCCGAATCGCTTTACCGAACCTATGATGCGGAGCACCAGCGCAAAACGTGCATCCTCATCATATCTATCCTCATGATCACAATAATAATCAGCCAGCAGAACATAGTATAGAATCAGTGGAATTGTAATAGTTACAAGTGCATAAAACCTAAACATAAAACATTACTCCCGACAATTTCGGTAATATTATATTAAATGCTGTTAGTTTTTGCAAACCGTTTGACGCGGAGTGTCAAATCACGTGTTGTGATTTTTTAATATCCAAGATGCTCAAGCAGTGCTTCACATCCTCTGACGATCTGTTTGTACACACCGGCAAAGTCTCCCGTGTACCAGGGATCATCTATATCCTCAGACCGGCCTGTGAAATCCATGAGTAGACTGACCTTCCCTTCAGGATCCCCTCCGAGTATCCTGTGCATATAACTCATGTTTAGCCTCTCCATACCGATTATGTAGTCCCACTTATCATAATCATCTCTGCGCATCTGCCTTGCGGTCTTGCCCGCACAACCGATTCCATGACGTGCCAGTTCAGCTTTTGCAGGAGGATAAACCGGATTACCGATCTCTTCCGTTGATGTAGCTGCTGACTCAATATGAAAATCATTTGAGATGCCTCTTTTTTCAACCATATCCTTTAAAACAAACTCACACATGGGTGATCTGCAGATATTGCCCCAACAAATGAATAGTATCTTTATCATTGCTCATTTTCCTTGATTTTTCGCGATTTCTCGTTGTTTTACCATCTCGGATCGATGGCATATTCTTGCATATTTTGGTATATTTTTACCACCAAAAGGTATAAAATTCGGTATAAAATTTTGGGTTTTATACCTCGAGTTTTAGGCGTATTTACACGATTTTCATCATTCTGCCCACTTCTTCTTTGGCGTCTTCATAGTTCACATGGGTATAAGTGTTAAGTGTAACTCCTATATCCGAATGCCCCATCAGATACTGTAACGTCTTGGGATTCATACCAGATTTGGCCATATTGGAACAATAAGTGTGACGACACACATGCGGTGTAATCTTAGGAATCTGTACTCTATATATCTTGTTGTACTTTTCAACTATATGTTTAAAGTAGTGTTCCCAATGAAGTGAATAGCCGATTTTTCCATCCTTATCAAAATAGAGAAGTCTCCTATAAACTGCCGATTTGTTATCGTCTATAAAACCAAAATTTATCACTCTATTTTGTATTGAAATCCATCCGGGATTCGGATATATCCGCGGATGTGTCGGTCTATGAGGCGCTCAATCATTCCCGATTTGTTGTCAATATTTCCTTCTGCAGCAAGGATTGAGTTCTCA
>JAFZRZ010000029.1 GCA_017619635.1 Lachnospiraceae bacterium
TATTTTAGACAGACTTTTGTCTGTCTAATTGTGATGTTCAGAAATAAAACAAGAGCGGTGAAGATATAAATATCTCCATCGCTCTTGCTGATTTTTGGGTTAGACCCTTAAGTGTTCAATGTAAACTTAATGACATTGGGTTACTGGCCTTTTCCCTTTTTAAATACATTTCAAAAACTACTCTTCATTAAGCTGTCTGGCTTCTTCATTGATCTCAACTACAAGTCTCTCAACTTCCTTTAAGATCTCCTGGTTCATCTCACTTGCTGTATAAGTCTCAGATGAATGAGCGCTTACCTCTTCGGTTATCGCTGAGATGGTCTGGATCGAATCAACGATCTCTCTGTTTGCATCTGCGAGTTTTTCAACCGAATCATTAAGTTCAGCTGACTGATTCTTCATCTGCTCAATGCTCTCATTGATAGCTGTGAAGCTCTCTGCAGCCAAAAGAGCTGTCTCATTCTGGGTCTTGTTGGTAGAAACAAGTGTATCTATCTTTTCAACCATGTTGTTGAGCTGAGAAGAGATATTGTTTATGAGCTCGTTGATATCTGCTGTAGCACTTGTTGTCTGTCCTGCAAGGTTTGAGATCTCGGTAGCAACAACCGCGAATCCTCTTCCTGCCTCTCCTGCTCTTGCTGCCTCTATTGAAGCGTTTAGTGCAAGCAGGCTTGTCTGTGAAGCAACGCTGTTGATAAGCTCTGTTATAGAGTTCATCTTGTTTGTGTATTCCGTGAATGCCTCAAGTGAAGAAACAACCTCGTTTCCTGCCTTTTCAGCCTCTTCTGCAAGAGTGTTGATACTGTCGATCTTTTCACGTCCCTGTTCAACAGCCTCGATGGATTTTTCCATATATCCTGCGATCTCTTCAACCGCATTCTCAACCTGTCCTATGCTGTCCTGGATAAGTTCTGTCTTAACAAGCTGATTCTGAATGGCTTCTGCAGATTCATTGGTACCTGTGCTTACTTCAGACATTGAATTGATGGTCTGTTCCATTGATGAGTTAACGCTTATCATCTTGGACTCAACAAGTTCAACATTTGAAGACATGGCCTTTGATATTCCAAGGATCTTCTCAAACAGTTCATTGATCTTTGTTTTCTCAAGTGTGAGTCTTGCGGCTCTGATATCATTGATCAGTGCATACATCCTGTTTATCATGATAAAGAATATTACACACATAAGAACGAGCAGAACCTGTATCTCATAGCTTACTATGTTTTCAGCAGATGTGTTCTTTTTTATCACTGCTTCATACAAAACATCAAATACATTCTCAAGGATAGCCCCTATACCGATGATATAAACGAATCTGACATTGTTAAACAGCATACATATCAGAAGCATCGGTAATACATATGTAAAAACCAGGTTGTTGTTTGCTGTGAAAAGAACCACCGTATACAGCAATGCAAATCCTATCCCTATGATACGCATTACCGCAAATTCGCAATCTCTCTGCCTGTTATAAGCCATCCTTGCAAGTATCACCGGTGCTATGCAAAGTGCCAATACAAGGATTGTATATCCTAAAGTCCTGTTACCCTTGATCAGCTCCAGCAGATAAGCCGCAGCTATGATACAAAGCAGAATGGTCTGACAGATAACACCGACTCTGTTCGCTTTCTGCATTTCAGACATCGCTGCTTTTTCCTGCAGTTCGTTAATATTCTCTCCCATAAATTAATTCTCCTTCTCCTTACTCTTTTTAAGTATCATCTTTTTCTCAGAAGTTCCATTACGAGATCATAATTCTCCGGAACATGAGGGAAGATACAGTCTATACAGCTTTTTACAAGCTTTCCGTTCTTCTCGACCATCTTATAATTCCCCGGACAATCCATATCGTACAGTGGGCAGAAACAGAACAGACAGTTTATATCGTCACTGTATTTGTGGCAGGGATAATACTCGCATTTTCGATTTGCAAAAAAGCGACTGGAATCATCTGTCTGCATATTCCCGCATCCTCCGATAAAATTCATAAATCATATTAACATGCGAACCGTAATAAAAGTGTGAGAAACCCCATAAATTATTTTCACCTGATATCATGCATTCCCATGACCTGCTGCCATCAGGTTTTACTGCCCTGCAGCTGTCCCCGTTTGCAGTGCTCTCAAAGTAGTGAAACTCATGTCCCTTCATGCCGACTAAGCTTTTTGCGAGTAAGGAAGCATCCCCTTTACAGGAATCGATCTTTAGATATCCGAATCTTACCAGCGATCCCGTATAACGGCACTCCCCGTCTATCAGACCTGCCAGTTCAAATCTCTTTCCCTCACTGTCTGAGACATACTTATGAAGATACATGAATCCCCCGCATTCAGCCAGAGACGGCATACCGTTTTTTATCACATTCCTTATGGAATCAAGCATCGGTCTGTTATTACTTAACTTTTCAAGGAAAAGCTCCGGATAACCCCCTCCCAGTAACAGTCCTGCTGCCCCCTTTGGTATATGATCATCGTTTAACGGTGAAAAGCATTCTATCCTTATACCCATATCACGCAGGATATCGAGATTCTCTTTATAGTAAAAACAAAAAGCCTCATCATAAGCCACCGCAAGTATGATCTCTTTTTCACCTATACCGCTTACAGGGATCTTTACATCATCTACTGATACAGGACGGGCTTTATCCATAAGCTTGATGAGCATGTCTATGTCACAGTTTTCATTAAGTGCATCTGAGACTTTCTCTATCTGTCTGTTTATATCCTTTATCTCATCGGGAAGCTTAAGTCCCAGATACCTGCTCTCGATATTTATATCCTTTATCTTTGGCACACAGCCAAGACAGTGAACATCCTCAAAGTCTGCTTTTTTAAGTTCTTCTTCGATACACGGCTTTAACTTTTCAAAATAAGCCCGCGATACTCTGTTTAGGATCACCCCTTTTATAAGAGAATATCTGTCATCAAAAAGTATCCCCTTTATAAGAGATATGATCGTTCTTCCCGCACCTTTTGCGTCTATCAGAAGGATTACGGGAGTATCTGTCAGATGGGCGACATCATAAGCGGAGGCCTTATCATCAACAGGGCTTATTCCGTCATAAAGACCCATCACACCTTCTATAAGGGCATGTCCCTCACCTTTTTTTGAAAGGATATGTTTAAGATAATCCTCATCAGAAAAGAACGGATCGAGATTCTCACTGTCAATGTTTAGAACCTTCTTGTGAAACATCGGATCTATATAGTCGGGTCCGCACTTATATGATCTTATATCCAGTCCGCGTTTTGTCAGGCATTTAAGAAGTCCGCAGGTTACTAGTGTCTTTCCGCTCCCACTGCCTGGTGCCGCTATCAAAACTCTCGGTATATTCAGTTTGCTTTCAGTTTTAATATCAGTCATATTTATCAAATGGTAAATGCAAATATCATCACAGGGTTTTCAGACTGCAGCATGTTATGGTCTCCGATCTTTTTGATGTTTGAGCATGCTATCTGAATGATATCGATATCTTTTGCATCAAACTTCTTTATCATATCCTGTGTTACGGCGATGGTCTCCAAACTTACGGCATTGACCACATATCTTATACCTGTCTTTTTGTTCTTTAACTCATTTATTATATCCGCCAGTCTTCCGCTGCTGCCGCCTATGAACACTCTGTCTGGCACGGGATAGTCTTTAAGTATCTCGGGAGCCTCACCCAAAACAGGTATCACATTTTTCACATGAAGGCTTTCCATGTTCTTTTTGATAAGCTCATAAGCTTCCTCTTTATGCTCAAACGTGTAAACCCTTAAAGATGGATGCAAAGCCGCGATGCTTATCGCTACCGAACCTGTACCGCCTCCTATATCATATACGGTATCACCGCTTTTGATATCTAATCTTATGATGCTCTCATTCCTTATGCATTCCTTGGTCATCGGGACCTTGTCACGTATGAAGCTCTCATCATCATAAAGTTTTATCACAGGACGTTTCTTTGCATTCTCATTTATGACAAGGAGTGTCAGTATGCCTCCGCCCTCGTAGTCTATTGCCTGTTTTGTATTAAGTTTAATTATCTCCTCGTTATCGTATGAAAGATCTTTTCCGATGATAAACCTGCATTCAAGACCGTTCTCACCAACAAGTCCTGCCACATTCCTTAAGTCCTCATCTCCCGATAGCAGTACAAAAGTCTTTCTGTTATACAGTATCTTATCCTTAAGCTCATTTAATCTGTATATATCATTTCTTCCGTGGATACTGAAAAGAACGGCATCATCATAGGTCTCGTTTACAGCTGCGCAAAGATAAGAAACACTCGATATACCGGGGAGAACTCTTACATCCGTATCAGGCATCTTATCTTTTATGGCATCTGTCATCTTTTTGGCACCGCTGTAAAAAGAGCTGTCTCCGGTATAAAGGATGAGTGCCTTATTAATATCAGTTTCCTTCTTTAAAACATCCAGGATATCCTTAGGCATGTATAATGGGTACTTCTTTTTTGCGTTTATGTTCTCAATGAGTCTCTTTGCTCCAAAGACAGCATCACTCTCCTCAATGATGTCATTAAGTATGTTTATCGCATATTTCTTATCACCCGGTCCGTATCCTGCTATAAAGACAGTCCTTTTTATATCGCTAATATACTCATGCCCCGCTGCCATCTCATATGCCTTATATATGCTTATGCCTTCATCCTCTGTAGGTCTGTTTATCACATGACAGATCGCACCGGTTATCTTTGAGGCTTTGATCTTCTCATCAAATCCCCCGCTTGTCCCGCTGTCTTTTGTAACGATATGCTTTATGTCATACTGTCTCATCATCGATACATTAAGATCGGTTTTAAATGGCCCGTGCATCGCTATGATGTTTTGTGAGGGTATGTTTAAGTCATTGCATATCTTTAGGCTCTCATATACAGGCAGTATCCTCACATAGGTCTTCTTTTTTGTCTCTTCCGAAACACTTTCGCAATATGCCCCCAGCTGGTTGCTGCCTATGGTAAGAAGGATGTTTCCCTTTGTTTCATTAAGAGCTTTTGCACACTCAGTGACAGAATCATATCTCAAAACGTCCTTATCATCACAGATATTGCTCTCTCTCTTTATCCTTACATATATGGCTTCTGTATCTTTGACAGCCTCTTTTATATTCTTTGTGACTTCACTGGCATAGGGATGTGTCGCATCTATCACCATGTCATCATAAGTGATACCTAGTCCGTTAAGATACTCTCTCATCTGACTGACATCCATTCTTCCCACATGTACAGATGCAAAACTGTCATCATCCATCACATCACTTCCATAGTCCGATGCGACGCATACATGATGTCTTATGCCCACTTTGTTTAGCATATCCGAGAGCTTATGTCCTTCTGTTGTACCCGAAAAAATAACTATATTTTTCATTAGTGTTCATATCCTCTGGGGGTGATCATCCATTCACCCTCAAAACGTGTCTTTGAATTTCCGATAAAAACAGTAGTGAACATATCCACCTGTTCGTCTTTAAGCTGTGATAGTGTGCACAGTTTTTTTACTGTACCCTCTCTTGCTATGTTCATCACATATCCGCAGCAGGTATCAGGTGAGGCATAGTTTAGCATCAGCTCGCATGCCCACCTAAGATAGTCTTTTCTCTTATGGCTCGAAGGATTGTAGAGCACCACACAAAAGTCTGCTTTTGCTGCTGAGAGCAGTCTTTCTTTTATAAGTTCCTTATCCGTTAAAAGATCGCTTAAACTGATCACACAAAAATCATGTGCAACGGGTGCTCCAAGATATGCCGCACCGCTTAAGGCAGCTGTCACTCCGCTTATTATCTCTATATCATCAAATCCGTCTTTTAGAGCTATCTCTAACATCGGAGATGCCATACCGTATACGCCCGCATCACCGCTGCATATGAGAGAGACATTCTTTCCCTCTTTGGCAAGTGACATACACATCTGACAGCGTTCAGTCTCCTGCTTCATGTTGCTCTCTATGAATTCCTTATCAGGATAATGATCTCTTACCAGTTCAATGTAGGCTTTGTATCCCACTATCACATCACTGTCTTTTAAGGCTTTATCTGCCTTAATAGTCATCATCTCATGATCCCCGGGGCCGATCCCCACCACATATATCTTTCCCATATCAGATCCTTCTTTTTGCCACAGCCAGTGTCATTCCGCTTAACGCCTGTTTTTTTAATACAAGCTCAGCTTTATATCCCGCACCGAGTATTGCTGCTCTCTCGCATACATTGTCCACACCTACGGTCTCTTTAACAAATTCAGATGACGAAAACTCACCCTGAAGTCTATTTAACATCTCACTGTCAAACACAAGCAGCGGTAAACTGTATTTATCACAGAAATGCTTAAGCGCTTTCTCATCTTTTTTCACATCGATAGAACAGACGGCATATATCATATCCGTTGTGATATCCATCTTTTTAAGCTCGTTTAGGATACTCTCTTCCGCCTCTTTTACATCCTTATCTTTTTTCATACCTATACCGATCGTATATGGCTTTGGAGAAAGCAAAAGAGAATATTCCCTGTCAGTCTGATCAGAAACGATGATATCGACTTCTTCTTTGGGAGGATAATCCTTAAAGGAAATAGTCACAGGCTTTCCTTCTATGGCTTTTGCGTTCACCTTCTTTATACCGTCTCTGTTTCTTATCATGAGAGAGTTTTCTTTTGCATATACATCCGCACTGAAGGCATCATGAAGATCTGTTGATGTTGTTATCACAGGAACTGCATCCAAAAGCTTTGCAAGTGTTAATGCCAGTTTGTTTGCTCCTCCAACGTGTCCGGAAAGTATGGGGATCACAAACCTTCCCGTATCATCTATAACTATAACCGGACTGTCTGATAGTTTATCCTTCACAAAGGGAGCTATCATCCTAACGGCTATGCCTGTTGAACCAACAAAGATGATCGCACTGTGCTCCTCAAACCTGTCTCTTACCCAGCCTGAAAGTGTGCCGTCAAGTCTTATAAAGCCCTCATTATCACAGTCTTTGGAGTCTGTATATGCCACTATCTTTTCTATACCGGCTCTGTCTGCTTCTCTGTTTAGTTTTTCCAATACATGCATACCGTCTTCGGTAAAGCATATGGCAGTCTTTTTCATTTACTTACTGTCATTTCCTTTTCTGTATTCAGTCGTAAAGTCAGGATCATAAAGCTTTGATCTTTCATATCCTGACTGTTTTATCGCATCTCCCACCAGTACGATGGCGGTCTTTGTTATATCATTCTTCCTTGCTGTCTCACAAAGAGTACCAACAGTGCAGATAAACCTCTTTTGTTCAGGCCATGTGGCCCTATAGACAAGGGCTGCCGGTGTGTCTTTGTCATACCCGCCTTTTATCAGTTCATCGGACAGTTTATCAAGCATTCCGGTACTTAAATATACAGCCATGGAAGCTTTATGCGATGCCAGAAGGGATATCTTCTCTCTTTCTGGTACGGCTGTCTTTCCTTCCATCCTTGTTATGATGAGAGTCTGTGATATTCCGGGAAGTGTATATTCAAGATCAAGGGATGATGCCGCACCAAAACAGGCACTTACTCCGGGACATGATTCATAACTGATGTGATTTGCTTCCAGGATATCCATCTGTTCCCTGACAGCACCGTAAACACTCTGATCACCGGTGTGAAGCCTGACCACGTTCTTATCCTCTTTGTCAGCCTTTATCATCAGGTCAGTCACCTGCTCAAGAGTAAGTTTTGAACTGTCATGGATCTCAGCGTCTTTTTTTGCATACTTTAAAAGCTCGGGATTCACAAGACTTCCCGCATATATGATCATATCCGCTTCACTTATGAGCCTCATTCCTCTGACTGTTATAAGATCGACCGCTCCCGGTCCCGCTCCAACAAAACTGATCATTCCTTACCCACTTCCTTTAATATCAGACTCTCAGCATCTTTTGTCTCACCCAAGAGTCCCCATCTGTTTGAATAGATCATGCACTCTATCTGCATCTTACCTGCAGCTCTTTTATTAAGATAAAACGATACCCTTTCCATTATGTGTTCAAAACACTGCTTTTCTATACCTTCTTTTATGAGGAACTCATAAGCCTCTTCAGTGGATACACTGTCTAAGATCTTAAGGACAGTCTCTTTGGAGGCATTGCTTCTTACAGCTGCCTCTGCCATCAGCTCCATCCTGCAGTCAGCCTCCCTTGAGTGGGTGTTCATGATACCGCCGGATACTTTGATGAGTTTACCCACATGACCGACAAGAACCATCTTTTCAAAACCGAGTTTTACAGCGATATCTATCGTATCTCCGATATAGTTTGAACACTTGACTGCCCTGTCGAGATCATAGCCGTATCTTTGTCTCATAAAGTCCAGCCCGTAATTGCCGGGAGATATTATGACTGTGTCCCTGCCCTCGCATCTTTGCTGGTTAAGCTCTACTCTTATCGTATCTATTAAAGCCTTTGTGCTCATGGGCTCGATTATGCCGCTTGTTCCTATGATCGATATACCGTCAATGATACCCAGTCTGGGATTGAATGTCTTTTGGACTATCTCCTTACCCTCAGGGACAGATATCTCTATCATGACCGAATCCGGACAGTCAAACATATCCATTATCTCCAAGACATTTTCGCTTATCATCTTCCTTGGGACAGAGTTTATGGCAGCACTGCCGACCTCTTGGTCAAGCCCGGGTCTTGTCACTGTTCCAACACCTTCACCGCCTTTGATGATCACTGAGTGCTTCTTATCTTTAACGATACCTGCTTTTGCATAGATCAGGATCCCTGCCGTGACATCAGGATCATCACATGACTCTTTTCTTACTGCACAGCTCACATGATCCTCACTGATCTTGATATCCTCTATATGAGCATCAAAACTGACACCCGAAGGCGTATCTATCTTAAATATTTCTTTTCTGTTTCCGCCAAGGAGCATGTAGGTGGCTGCTTTTGCCGCAGCAGCCGCACAGCTTCCCGTAGTAAAACCGTTCTTCAAATTCTTTACTCCATGTTTAAGACCGCGTTACATATGGCTGCCGCTATATTGCTTCCGCCTTTTCGTCCCCTGTTTACGATATATGGAATATCACTCTCAAGGATGAGTTCCTTTGCAGCCTCCACATTAACAAAACCAACCGGCACTCCTATGATGAAGGCAGGTTTGTATTTTCCGCTTCTGTAAGCCTCATTTAATGTGATGAGAGCCGTAGGTGCATTCCCAACAACAAATATGATCTGATCACTCATCCTCATGGCTTTTTCCATGCTGACGGAAGCCCTGGTTATCTGTCTTTCTTTAGCTTCTTCTGCCACATCCTCATCTGCCATGAAACAACGCGCCTCGATCCCGTACTTTGCAAGCTTCTTTTTGTTTATGCCTGCAAGAGCCATGTTCGTATCTGTTATTATCAGAGTCTTCTTTCTAAAAAGCTCCTTTAAGATTTTTACCGCATCCTTAGAGAATTTTAAGGTGTTTGCATAATCAAAATCAGCGCTTGTATGTATGCATCTTTTTATGACAGGTGCGGTATCTCCCGAAAGTATCACACCCATGTTTTTTAATTCCTCTGTCAGTATCTCGAAACTCCTGTTCTCGATCTGATCAGGCATTACATATTCAATCTCCATTTATGACCTCTTTCAGACATCTTATAAGGATCTTATTTGACTCATGATCCTTTATGGCCACTCTGTAAAAGCCTCCTTTATTCTCAAACATATCGGAAAGGTCTCTTATAAGGATGCCCTTGTCTAACATCTTTTCATACAGATCCTCTTTTGAATAAAACATGATAAAGGATGTATCACTCTCATAAACTTTAAGATCAAGTTTCTTAAGTTCACATATAAGATGATCACGTTCTTTTTTTATAAGTTTAAGAGTGCTGTCAGTAAAAGACTCATCCTTGCTTAACAGTGCACATCTTTCCATCACATGCGAAGAAATGACAGGCATGTTCCATTCAGGCAGCTGCCTTTTTATCTTTTTGATGTTTTCAGGTGAACTTATAACATATCCCATCCTTATACCCGGACATGAAAAGCATTTGGTATAGGATCTTACCATTATCAGATCATCATATCTTTCTAAAAACTTAAAAGTATCAAAACTTTTAGCCTTATCAGACATCATAAGAAAACTCTGATCAAGAACAACCTTTATGTTTAGACTTTTGGCTTTATCAATGATCTTTATAAGAAGTTCATTATCTATGTTAAAGCCAACAGGATTCCAGGGATCGGTAAGGAACATTATATCCGTATCTTCCAAAATCCCGGATAAGATATCCTCAGTAAGTCTGAAACCTTCTTTTTCATTAAGGAAAATATCTTTGATCTCACATTTCTTTAAAGTATTCAGATAATCCCTGTATAAAGAAAAGCACGGATTAATGATAAGAGCCTTCTTTGGATCTATCGCTCTGACAATAGCAAGTAAGAGTTCTGATGCACCGTTTCCTGCGATAACGTTATCATAATAAACACCCTCTGCTTTTGCTAAGGCATTTCTTAAACTCTCCTGTTTAATATCCGGATAATGACCTATCTCATCCTTACACTCACCTATCGCTTCCAGGATCTTTTCTGAAATATCGTAAGGATTCAGGTTTACCGAGAAATCAATATTAACTTTGTTTCTGAATATATCTCCGCCGTGACTCATAGTATTGTTAACATAACATATTTACATAAATGATATAAAGTATGATCTCTGCAATGATAAGCACCATAGCCTGTGAAATAAACATCAGCCTGCACGCTCTCACTATATCCTCTTTTTCAATCTCTTTTATCTCATCACCTATATATGGCTTATCAGATAACACTCCCCCATAAAATGACGGTCCTCCAAGCTTTAATCCAAGACACCCGGACACTGCACTCTCCGTCTGGGCAGAGTTAGGGCTCTTATGGTTAAGCCTGTCTCTTTTCCATATCTTAAAAGCCATTAACGGACTGTACGCCTTATCAGACAAACGTAAGATGAATGAGGAAGCTATGATAAAGAGCGCACTTAACCTTGACGGGATGAAATTCACGATATCATCAAGTATGGCTGCACACTTTCCGAAATACTCATATCTCTCATTGTGATATCCGACCATGGAATCCATGGTGTTTACTGCCTTATAGGCAAGTCCGAGTAGAGCTCCCGCTATTGATGCATATATAAGGGGTGCTATTACACCGTCAGATGTGTTCTCTGCAACAGTCTCCACCGCAGCCTTCAGTATCCCTTTATAATCAAGCTTGTCTGTATCCCTTCCCACTATCATGGAAAGATCTTTTCTTGCTTTATCAATATCGTTTTCAGCTACATCCTTATATATCTTCATACTCTCTTTTTGAAGACATCTTGCAGCTAAAAGATAACAGATGAGTATCGCTTCCACTGCCATCCCCAGATAGGGATGTATCAGATATGCCCCTACTGTTACCATGGTAGTTAACATAACTGTGGTGATGATGACGGTAACACATAATAAAAGCCCTGATAAGAATTCTTTTTTTTGATCAGATCTCTTTTTAAGCAGTGCTTTTTCAAGACAGGATATGAGCTTTCCTATAGCCACCACAGGATGAGGTATCCCGTGTGGATCTCCTATAATAAGATCCAAAACATACCCTATCATCAATGCGATCATATGATATTTTAAATACTCTGCCACCATATGATCCCACCCTATATAATGCCTGTCATCACAATAATTGCGATAACAATGAGATTAATTGTCTCACTCACAGTCACAAAATATCCAGCCGTATCTCCCGTAACTCCGCCAAACTCTTTTTTAGTCATATGCATGTAGCAAAGAAGACATACCAAAAAAGCTGCAAAGATAATGAGTGTTATAAAGATATTTATATATAACATGCATGCAAAAAGAACGGTCAGCTGGATAAGCAGAAATACGATAACGCTCTTTCTTTTGTTTTTTGTCTCTCCTGCAAGCATCCCGTCTTCTTTTGCCTTTCTTAATAAAAGGGAGCTTAAACCGCTAAGGATTCGGCTAAGCATCAGTGTAAGTCCCAAAAGTATCAAAAGCTTATTGTCTGCATTATCAAATATAACAGTCAAAGAAGCGATCGAAACCAAAAGGCATACGAAAAGACCTATGATCGCAAAGGCTCCGGTATGCGGATCCTTTAATATCCTAAGTTTTTCCTCTGTTGGTTTATATGATCTTAATGCATCCTGGGTATCCATATATCCGTCAAGATGGATGCCTCCCGAAACAAGTATTGGTATGATGACTGAAACTATCGCTTTTACCACAGCCTGCACTTCAAAATAAGTAAGCAAACTGTATATACCGTAAGCTATGAGTCCTGTCACAAGTCCCACAAAAGGAAAGAATGAAAGGCTGTGTTCCATGTCATCTTCTTTCCACTCAAAACGTGGCATCGGGATCTTTGAATATAATGAAAATGATACCGCAATGTATCTTAATATCTTCAAGCTGTCTCCTTTTTTATACAGATCACTTTGTCTGCAAAGGTTTTTATCCTCTCATTTACCATGCTGCAAAGCTGTATGTAAAGCCTTGTCATCTCATCACTGTTTTTGTCAGCGACAAACTCATTGGTGACTATTACCGTATCCTTAACGCCTTCTGTAAGTTTCCTTACATCCGCTGCCACCTGATCGGCAAAAAGATCGGGGTTAAGTTTACATAATTCCTTTCTCTCAGGGTTCTCATACATCTCGTTTCCAACAAGATTTGATATGCACTCCAGAAGTACTACTGACTTTTCTTTATCTTCCATCCTCCCAAGTGCATTATCTATGGCAAACGGTATCTCTATGGTCTCAAAGCCTTTTCCCTCTCGCTGCTTTCTGTGCTTTTCAACACGTTTCCTGCCGTCCTCGTCATATATCAGCATGGTCGCCACATAATATCTTCTTATAGCCTCCAGTGAGCATGCTATCCTTTCGGCTTCCAAAGATTTACCGCTTGAATTTGTTCCTATAATGAGATAGATCATTACTGTTTATCAAACCTCTCATAGCTCTCTATCTGAGTGTCGTCAAACAAGGTAGCGTTTGAATAAAGGTCAAGTGCCATATCGATAAGCGGAAACATCATTACAGCCCCCGTACCCTCTCCGAGTGCCATATCCGCATCTATAACAGCTTTAAGATCAAGTATCTTAAGTACTTTTGCCGTCCCTTTTTCTTTGCCGGCATGTGAAGCTATCATATATCCCTTGGTCTCACTTACGATGCTGTATGCACAGAAAGCCGCCACCGCACTTATATATCCGTCTATGATGACAGGGGTCCTTGTAAGGGCAGCTCCAATATAAACACCCACAAGACCAGCGATATCAAGTCCTCCAAGATATCTTAGTGCCTCAAATGCCATCTCCGGAGATCTGTTAAGTCCTATACGGTTAAATCTGTGATGTGCTATCGAATCCTTTATGACTCTTATCTTGTTTTTCAGGGCCTCATCATCTAAACCGGCCCCTCTCCCCGTTATGGTCTCGGGATCAGTCTGTGTGAGTGTACAGAAAAGTGCCGTGCTCGTCGTGGTATTACCTATCCCCATCTCACCGGTTGCAAGGATGGAATAGCCTTTATCAGACAGTTCCTTTACGATATCTATGCCTGTCTGTATCGCACTTAAACATTCATCCTTCGTCATTGCGGGTTCTTTTAAGATGTTTCCTGTACCCTTTTTTATCTTTTTATCAATGAGGCCATCGATCTTCATATCCGAATTGATACCGATATCGACCGGTATGATATCTATGCCGAATCTTTTTGTCATGACACCGACAGAACTCTTATTCTTTGCCATAAGTTCAGAGACCTTTGCTGTCACGCTCTGGTCTGTCTGTGTCACGCCCTCGCATACCACACCGTTATCGGCACACATGATGATCAGTGCTTTCTTATCAGTATCAGGTATTAGCTTACCCTTCATGGATGCGATCCTGCAGATGATATCCTCAAAATCCCCAAGTCCGTCTATGGGCTTTGCTATACTGTCCCATCTTTCTTTCGCCTTAATATAAATGCTCTCATCGGGCGTATCTGGTTTTAGCTTATATAACTCTTCTGTATTCATTCGATCCCCACCATCTTTAGGATACTGTCCATATCAAGACTCTTTTTAAGAGTATCTGCCAGTATCTCATACTGTCTTTCCCTGTAATCGCTCTGATCGATAACACTCTCAGTCTCAACCCTTCTTTCAGACTTGTCTGCAAGAGCTTTAACAATACCGCTCACTATCTCTTTTTTGTCAAATATACCGTGGATATAGCTGCCATATACATTCCCGCTGCAGTGTCCCGTAGAGTCTGATGTGAACTCACTGACCTCATCAAAAGGCTTTGTGATACCCATGTGGATCTCATATCCGGTGACTTCGCATTCACATATGCCATTAAACACCCCTGTGGCATTTATTACTTTTCCGTTAAACTGAGTTCTTCTCTTTTCCTTTCCCATCACGGTGTCAACAGGTAAGAGTAAAAGTCCTTCTTCACTTCCTCCGCCTTCCGTATTGTCGGGATCATCTATATTTCTTCCCAGCATCTGATATCCGCCGCATATACCGAAAACAGGTACCCCCATGGAAGCATGCTTTCTTATAGCCTGATCGAGTTTCTTTTCCTTAATCCATTTAAGATCTCCTATCGTCGTCTTTGTTCCCGGAAGGACTATCATATCAGGTTTACATAAATCTTCTGATTCTTCCACATATCTGACTGATACGTCCTCAAACTGATCGAACACATCAAAGTCCGTAAAGTTTGATATATGGGGAAGTCTTATCACTGCTATGTCTATAGCCTTTCTTTGGTTTACATAAAACCTGTCTGTAAGGGAATCCTCATCTTCCACATGTATATCCATATACGGGACTATACCGTTTACCTTAACTTTTCCCTTTGTTTCAAGTATTCTGATACCGTCTTCAAACAAAGCCGGATCTCCCCTGAACTTGTTGACTATGAGTCCCTTTATCCTCTCTCTCTCATGCGGTTCCAAAAGATCAAGTGTGCCCAATAGCTGTGCAAACACTCCTCCCCTGTCAATATCTCCGACAAGGAGCACATTAGTATCGATGATATCGGCAAGACCCATGTTGACTATGTCATCGCTTTTAAGGTTCATCTCCGCAGGGGAACCTGCTCCTTCTATAACGATGATATCAACCATCTTTGAGAGTTTCTCATATGCAGCCACGATATCGGGTATCAGATCCTTCTTATGGGCAAAGTACTCCTTTGCGCTCATATTTGCCTTAACCCTGCCGTTGACTATGACCTGTGAGGTCTTGTCTCCTGTGGGCTTTAAGAGTATCGGGTTCATGCATACATCGGGTTCCATACCGCAGCATATCGCCTGCATGGCCTGTGCTCTTCCTATCTCAAGTCCGTCCTTTGTAATATATGAGTTCAAAGCCATGTTTTGGGATTTGAAAGGGGCTGCCTTATATCCCATATCAGTAAACACCCTGCAAAGACCTGCAACGATCAGGCTCTTTCCCACACCTGACATCGTTCCCTGTATCATGATGGAATGTGCTTTCCTTTTAACCGATGCGTCAGGTTTTTTACTTATGACGGTTTCTTTATCTATCCAGGGCTTTACTCCGAGCAGACTGATATCCGCATCTTTTATGCCGTAAAGATCACGTATGAAATCCTCTTTGAAAACCTCATCAACGCTTCCGCATCTTAATATCTTTCCGTCACCTATGGCAACGACCACGTCTGAGAGTCTCATTGCGATCTCGAGCTCATGAATGGACATAACCACAGCTATGTTCTCATCAGCAGCAAGCTTTTTTATCCTTGAAAGGATATCCAGTTTATACCTGATATCCAGATATGATGTGGGCTCATCCAATACGAGCACTTTCGGCTCCTGACATATGGCTCTTGCTAACATCACACGCTGTCTTTGTCCGTCACTTATGCTGTTAAACTGTCTGTCACATATATCTGACGTGTCAGTCATCTCAACCGCACGGTCCGCTATCTTTTTATCCTCATCAGACAGTATGCCAAGCATTCCCGTATAAGGATATCTTCCGGTCTCTATCACTTCCCTGCAGGTCATGTATTCAGGGGTAAGATTTGAAGTCATTACCATGGACATCTGCTTTGATATCTCAGTATCACTCATATCGTCCATGCTTGTTTCACTTAAATAAATGACACCCCCACGTATCTTAAGCTGTCTTGTAACAGTTTTAAGAAGTGTGGTTTTACCGCTTCCGTTTGGACCTATAAGTGTCATTATCTTTCCGGGCTGTACTTTAAGAGAGATATCCCTTATCAGATCGCTGTCATATCCTATTGTGAGTCCTTCGGTCTTTAATCTGTAATCTGCCATGCCCTAACGACTCCCCGCTTCTTCTCTTCTTTTTATCATGATGACTATAACAACAGGCACCAGTAAGACTGCCGTGACTGAACTGATGCTGACTTCTGTTGGCGCAAACACAGTCCTTGCGATACCATCGCAAAACAGTGTAAGGACTGCTCCTCCAAGAAAACTTGCCGGTATCATCACTATCGGTGATGAGGTCTTTAACATGCTCTTCATAAGATGAGGCACCGCTATACCAACAAACGATATGGGACCTGCAAATGCAGTGACACAGGCAGCCATAAGACTAGACATCAGTATCAGCATCACTCTTAGGGCTGTGATATTAACTCCCATGTTCCTCGCATATGCCTCACCCAGCCTGTATGCACTTATCGGCTTTGAAAGCAAAAAAGTAAGAACAAAGCATATGATGGTGATCACGGTTATTATTCTTATATCATTCCAGTTCATGCCTGAAAGGCTTCCCAGGGACCAGTTATGGAGATTTACGATATTTGAATCGTCGGCAAACGTGACTAAAAGATCCGTGATGGCAGAACAGATATATCCTGTCATGATACCGCATACCACTAAGATACTCATGTTCTTTACCTTAACAGATATGATAAGCACAAATCCCATTGCGAGCATTGCGCCAAAGAAAGCGGAAACGACCATTCCCACAGAACCGATATTGAAGCCTTTGCTTAAAAGTATGATAAGAGTGATCGCAACGGTAAGCTTTGCTCCAGATGATATGCCCAGCACAAAAGGACCCACGATCGGGTTTGCAAAAAAGGTCTGTAAAAGATATCCCGACAGTGCAAGGGAGCCGCCAAGGAGCAGAGCAGCCACTATCCTTGGAAGGCGGATATTTAAAATGATGGTGCGTACCATCTCATCAACACTTCTACCGGCAAATACATTTATAACATCATCAAAAGACACAGAGACACTGCCCATCATGACATTTAATGCCACCATGATCATCAACAAAACGGATATGATTGTGAATACGCTAATGCATCTTGATCTTTTCATGTTTCAGTCCAGTTTTATCAGATAAGTGTAGTCTCTTTTTTCTCCCGTAAATACGCTGTTAAGATCACTCATGAAATCAGCCATGCCGGTAGTCTGCTGGAACATCTCTTTTCCCGTGCAGTATACCTGCTTTTCCTTTACGGCTTTGAAATCCTTAAACAGCTCATTCTTTTTTATCAGCTCATCTATTGAGTCTATCTCTCCCCCGATTGTGCTGTTATATATGATTATATCAGCATTGCATGCAGCGGTGTAGAAATCTTCCATCTGCATGTTCATGGTCGAAAGGGCGTTTTTTTGATCCCCTTCATCCTTAATGATGTATCTTCCGCCACTAAGCTCTATCATCTTTGAGATATAGTCTCCCGACTTTCTGACATTTATGAGACCGCCTGTGGTCACATGGAAGAATGCGAC
This sequence comes from Lachnospiraceae bacterium, assembly GCA_017619635.1. Classification (GTDB taxonomy): domain Bacteria; phylum Bacillota; class Clostridia; order Lachnospirales; family Lachnospiraceae; genus Colinaster. Next base: position 17,756 of record JAFZRZ010000029.1, read on the forward strand.
TGTTTTTCCGGTATCGCTTTTTGTCATGACAGGCTCTATCTTTGAAAGCTGTTTTTCGTAATAAGCCAAAGCCTCTTCTTCCCTGTCAAAAAGCGTTCCGTACAGCTTTATCCATTCAAGTCTTCCAAGCGGATGCTTCTCGTAACTTGAAGTCTCAACCAAAACAGGTATACCCAGTTCCTCCAATTTTTCCTTCACTTCGGGATTGTGATATATCATGGTATTTTCTATCGCAAGATCACAACCCTCGCTTAATATGAGCTCATAGTCCGGAGTACGGTATTTGCCTGCATAGAGAATATCCCCGTTTCTCATGTGATCTTTTGCTTTTTCGATGTACCAGTCCTCTTCTTTGGTCCCCGACAGTCTCACATGATCAAGACGGTCAAGAGCGCATACAAAATCCATCACCGAGGTTGAGACAAGATAGGTCTTATCAAGAGGTTTCTTTAAAACCACAACGCTCTCCGGCAGACCTTTTGGAACATCTCTTCCTTGTGGAACTATAAGATACTCCCCGGAGCCTTCTATTGATACTACTCTGTAATCATCAAATTTCTTTATAGAAAAGCCTGTGGCATATTTAAGCTCCACCTCGCCTGTCTTTTCTATATCACCAAGCCTGTCACCTATGACAAATTCAGTCTGTCTGTCAGCAAGTCCTAAGTAGGATTCATTTTCCTCATCAGGCTCACTGTTCCAGTTTATGACATATTCGATCTCATGAGGTGTGCTCATTGCGACCGTATCTCCAATGACATTCAATGGTTCATTAAGACTGCTAACAGGTATCGTGAATGTGGATTCTCCGCCGGGATTCTCATTATCATAACGGATGCCGTCAACGATCATGTAGTCGTAATTCTTACTGCTCCATACGAAGACGGCATTCATCTTACCATCTTTTACAGTGACAGTGACAGGTGATTTGATATATGCTTTTCCCGAACCGCCCTCCATTGTTATGTCAACCTCAAGTGTTTTATCCTGAGTTATGTTAACTTCTACGGCCTCATTATTATTTTCCTGTTCTAAAGAAGTAACCCCCTGCGACGCGCAGGAGGTCACTGTTATCAGACATAATAAAACATTAAACAGGATTATGAACTTATTTATCCGTTCATTCTTTATCATAAAGCTATCCTTATCGTGTATGACACACTACTCAGCCAAAGTCACCTTTACCTTATGATCATACCATTTTCCCTTTGTTCCGATAAGAGCAAGATCAAATTCCTTATCAAGATAAGGTACAGGCACATCAAAACCGTTTACGGTCTCAGTTGTTCCGTCACTGTACTTTACCTCATCCTTTGTGGGCTCAAGAAGCACTGCGTTATCTTTCTGTGCATCATCAGCCGTTCCGGGAAAAAGATTGACTATATTTTCAGAAGTAAGGCTTATGTGTATGGTCATCTTTCCGTCCTTTACAGTCAGCTCACCAAGATCTTTATACTCTTCGTTGACCTTGAACATTGAACTGTCAGACTTGAACTTTGCCTTATATGTGCCGTCTTTTACATCTGCTGAAGTACTATTCAGTTTTTTTTTACTTCTTCAAGAGCCTTTGCTGTATGCTCAACATAGAGCTTTTCAACTGCTTCTATTCTTCCAAGACCTGCTATCTGGCAGTCAATGCTGTCAAATGAACCGTCAGCTGTGAACATACTCTTCCATGAGTCATCATCATCTCCGGCCATATCGTTGTTTGCATGATCACCTGCAACTACCATCAGAGGACGAAGGATGACTTTCTTGTATCCTGCAGCCTTAACAGCCTCGATAACGTTCTCACATGCTGTCTCTTCAGGCTCACCCTCAACTGTTCCAACGAATACGTTCTTGTATCCGAGCTTATCCATCTGAGTTGCCATCTGGCTGTAGCTTACTTTTGCTGTATGAGCTGTACCGTGACCCATGAATACGAATGCAACACCGTCCTTATCGGCTGCATCAAGTGAATCATAACCTGAAAGCTTTACTGCATCTGCAACAACTGCTTCTGCTACTGCTTTCTTGTCTGCATTTATTACTGTCGCATCTGCACCAACCTCACCCAAAAGCGGCTCAGCTATAGCTACTGATTCAAACTTGTCAGCATAAGCTTCCAAAGCTTCGATAAGCTCATCATACTCAGCACCGTGCATAAGATGTGTGGGCTGTACAACAAGGTTCTTTACACCGTTTGCAACTGCTCTCTCAAGTGCCTGATCCATGTTGTCGATCTTCTCATCGTCTCTTGCCTGAACATGGTTGATGATGATCTGAGCTGTGAATGCTCTTCTTACTGACCAGTCAGGATTTGCTGCAGCGATAGCTTTTTCAATACTTCCTATATCCTGAGCACGGCTGTCATTGAATGATGTACCAAAGCTTACTACTAAGATCTCATTCTCACCGATGTTATCTGCATTGAGCGGATCGTCTTTAGACGCATCACCTGTATCTCTTCCGAAGTAATCGGGATCTGCATCCTCACCCTCAACGAGCTCTTTCTGAGCATCGGTAAGTGCATCCCATGCCTTCTTTGCAGCCTCACACTGAGCATCAGTCTGATCTGTTCTTGTCTGTACGTAAATAGCATCGATAAGTGCTGCAACCTCAGCGGCTTTTTCCTCATCACTCATCTCTTCTACAACCTCTTCAACTTTCTCTTCCACTTCAGTTGCTGTATCCTCAACTGCTTCCTGAACTTCCTGAGCAGTCTCTTCAACAGTCTGTGTGGCTGTCTCTCCGCAACCTGCCAGCATTGTCACAGCTGTAGCAACTGACAGGAGCAAAACCATGATTCTTCTTTTCATAATATTTCTCCTTTATAAAAATATAAAAACTCACCCCGAATGATCAGGATGAGTATCTTTACACCACAAATATGCCATCACCTATAAGTGATGACTCTTGGCAACATAAGACCAATTACTCGTGATCCGGAATCTCTTCCTGTTCCTGATAACCGGCAGGTCTCCTGGCTCATACATCATCGCATGACTGTCTGCCTTCCCGGGATAACCCAGTGACTTTGATATCTCAAAACGACAGCCGCACTAGTAATCACAGTGACGAGTTCGCACAGGATTTACACCTGTTTCCCTTTTAACCCCGCCATTACCGGGGCACCGTCTACCTTCTATATTAAACCTGTATGATTGTATCACAGCATAAATCATTCTTCAACCCTTACGTTTTAAGGGTAAATCGCCGTGTGATCATCAAAACTTATATCAAAATCTTTTTGAATAAGATATTGCATCCACCGGACAGTGCTTTATACATTCACCGCAGTGTATGCATTCTCTGTCGCATACCTTTTTAACATCCATCCTGCAGTTTCTTACACATGCATCACAGTGTATGCATTTATCCATATCAACTTTTATCCCGAAAAAAGCTATCGGGTTAAAAAAAGAGTATATCGCACCCAAAGGACAGACAAATCTGCAAAAGCTCCTGTAACCAAATATACAGATCACGATCATCAAAAGAAGGATAAATACCTTCCATGAAAAAAGATATCCGATAAGCTTTCTAAGCTCCGGGTTCATATAGGTTAATGGGATACCGCCAAGCAGAGTCCCCGCAGGACATATATACTTGCAAAATCCCGGTGCAAGCTTGATGAGCGGAATGGCCACCACAAAGACTAAAAGGATCAGATATTTAAGATAAGTGAGCATTCTGGTCACTTTACTCTTTTTGATCTTCTTTGACGGGATCTTATACAAAAGCTCCTGGATAAGACCAAAAGGACATAAAAATCCGCAGATGAACCTGCCAAGGAAAAGTCCGAATAAAACAATAGTCCCCAGTATATAATATGGTACCTTATACTTTGAAGAAAGAAGGCCTGACTGAAGACTTCCCAGAGGACAAGCCGCTATTGCACCCGGGCATGAATAACAGTTAAGGCCGGGTACACACAGCCCTTTTATATCACCCTTATATATGCTGCCACTTACAAAGCCTTTGATGTTGCAGTTGTATAAAACCGCAGCTATCAGCTGAATGTATCTTCTTTTAAGCGACAGCGTCATCTTCTTGTCACCCGATCCCGATACACTCATAACATATCCTTGTTGCTTTGTTCATGACATCACTGAAACCGCCGTCAATGATCCCTGCCACCAACAAAGCCAGTGCAGCAATCAAAACGACGATCCTTATCACTGTAGTCTTTTCTTTCACTCTTATTCTCCGAGACAGTCCTTTATAGCAGAACGGTAATCTCTGTACATGGTCTCCGCATCCGCTGATCCGACAAATATCCTCTCTATCCTGCCCTTGTAAACGATAAGCGTATAAGGGATACCGTCTGTAGGATAAAGACTGCATATGGAACCGCTGGTATCATAAGCTATATTGAAGGTATATCCGCTTTCCTTGATGAAACTGTCGACTGTTTTCTTATCTTCTTTACAGTCTATGCATACCATCGTAAAGTCGTTTATGTTTTCATCATATATCTTCTGTAAAGCAGGCATCTCTTCTTTACACGGGCCGCACCATGTCGCCCAGAAATTGATAAATACACACTCATCACTGTGTTCTGAGAGTGTAAATGTCGAACCGTCTGCAAGCTGCGCCGTAAAGTCAGGTGCCGCATTGCCTATCTTAAGACCGCTTCCGTCATCCTGAACCGTACCCTCTTCAGAGTCAGGCATGAGCATAAGAAGCACAAACAGGATCACAAAGATCACAGCTATGATTCCCAAAACCTTCAATAACTTCTTCATTTTAAAGTCCCCTCATTCCTTCATAAAAACATCAGATCAAAACACCATTACAGTGATCTATCTCGTGCTGGATGATCTGTGCACTCCAGCCGGAGTATTTCTGTTTCTGGGGTTTGAATTCCCTGTCGAGATATTCAACCTCTATCTCAAAATATCTTCTTGTCTCCTTGGGTTCTCCCGCAAGAGAAAGACATCCTTCCGTAGTCATGAACGGTTTATTCTTTGATACGATCTTTGGATTGATCATTACCAACTGTCCTATTCCGACATTTATTGCAATGATGCTCTTCTTAACACCTATCATGTTTGCGGCCATTCCGACACACTCTGCCTCATTTGCCTTAAGTGTATCGACCAGGTCCTTTATCACTCCTGCATCCGCTTCAGTTGCCGGCTCTGACTTCTGAGCCAGGAATATCGGATCATGAACTATATTTCTAACCATCTTAAAAGATTTCCTTTCTGAGTTTTATGCATAGACGGGTTCGAAGTCATCAACTCCGTGACCGCATGTAGGACACAGATAGTCCTTGGGAAGCTCGCTGCCCTCATAAACAAATCCGCATATCTTGCATCTCCATGCAACGATCTTTTTATCTTCGGGTTTCGGCTGCGGTTTGGGCTTTACTCTGTTCTGATAATCAGCATAGGTCAAAGGACCGTTTTCGCTTAATACCTTTGCATCATCTATTACTGCTATGAACATGGTATGTGATCCAAGATCGATACTGTCGACCACTGTCGCACTTATGACAGCACAGCTCATCCATCCCATGTAAGGTATGCCCTTGTCATCCTTTGGCATATTTATCCCGTCAAACTTATCAACGTTCCTTCCAGACTGCATGCCAAAATGCTTTATCGTCTCAAAAGAACAGGTATCATCAAGCATGCTAAGTGTGAAGACACCGCTCTTTTTTATCAGTTCGCACGTGTAATTGCTGTTGATACAGCATATGGCGATCCTTACGGGATCATTTGCGACCTGCATGCATGTATTTGTTATACATCCGTTTGTCTTTCCGTCTGCTGTTGTAGCCAGCATGAACACCCCATATGACAGTTTGTATAAAGCCTTGTTATCCATACCCTTGACCTCCTCGTGTTATGTTAACCTAAGCCCCCATAAAAAACCTGTATTGATTATAACATATTACAGTACTTTTTCCATGCATATCTTCTGCGGCACAAGTCCCATTGCTTCATAGAATCTTTGAGCTGTCGGATTGCAGCTCCACACGTTTAAAGTGACATTGTAAAAGCCTTTTTCCCTGGCATATCCGATCACATACTCATACAATGCCTTTCCCACGTGCTTTCCTCTTGCCTTCTCATCAACGCATATATCATCTATATAAAGAGTCTTTATATCCGTGAGCACGTTGTCATCTGTAACCTGCTTATGTATGCAGAAAGCATGACCAAGGACGTTTTTGCCGTCATCATAAACAAACACCGGAGTCTTTTCATCATTTATGATATCTTTAAGTTCGCTTTCCGTGTATTTTGTGGCAGGACCTTTAAATATATCAGGTCTGCCGTTATGATGTACCATATCAACCTGGATAAGAAGCTCCATGATCTTTGGTATATCTTTTTCTAAAGCCCTTCTAACCATCAAATGCTACTCCTTTGAAACCTTAGCCATCCAAAGCTTTGCAAGTTCAGGCCACATTCCCACGTCCTTAACAAGACTGTCGTCAAATACAAAGCCCTCCGGAGGTTCACTTTCAAAACCGTTTGCAAACTGTTGTTTTAACTCGTCCTGCCTTTGTTTTGAAACCTCTATACCTTTATCTGCTTTTACTGCTTCAACCGCAAGTTTGAGCTGCTTCATCGTATATTCTCCGCCCTTCCAGCAATTAAAGAAAGGATCGTTTGCCACGCTGAGTCCATGGAGTCCGTTCGGAAATACATAGTGTGCATAAGATATATCATGTTCCTTTAAAGCCTCTGCAAAAAGATAGCTGTTCTTTACAGGAACGAGCTCATCTGTCTGTGTCTGCCATAAAAAGCACTCGGGTGTATTGTCTTTTACATTCTTTTCAAGCGAGAAGTAATCAAGTTCCTCTTTTGAGGCATCTTTTCCAAGTAAAGCCTGAATAGAAAACTCATGAGTATACTCTCCGGTCGTGATAACGGGATATGAGAGTATAACCCCATCGGGTCTGTTTGAAACTGCTTCATACTCCGGATCGACATCATTTACATCATCAAAATGTACAGCCAGAGAACCGCAGACATGCGCTCCGGCAGAAAAACCGCAAATAAAAAGCTTTGTGCCTTCGATATTGTATTCTTTTGCTCTCTTTCTCACATATCTCACAGCTCTTGATATATCATTTAACGGCTGTTTCTTTAGCGGAATGCTCATGGTTATATCAGTCGTGTATGTGAGCACGAATACGTTCATCCCCTGCTCATAAAACACCTCGGCAGGAAGCTCTCCCTCATGAGGTACACACATACAGTAACCGCCACCGGGTACAACTATCATACAGTCCCTGTTAACGTCATCATCATGAAGATATGCATTAATCTCAGGTATAAAACCGTATGCAGCCCTGTAATCATACTCTCCTGCATTCCATATCTGTTCGCAAAACCTTCTCATCCTTCAATCCTCTTATCCTTTAATCTCTCTGACTATATTTGCAACACCGCCCAGCTGGCGAAGTCTTTTTCCTAAAAAATCAGCCTGCGTCTTATAGCTCTCATTCTCAAATATCTTTTCTGCGGCTTCCTTTATCTTATCAGCCGTAAAATCATACTGATCTATCGAGATGCCTGCACCTGTTTTAACAATGCTGGCCGCATTGTATTTTCTCTCAAATACTCTTCCCGGACATACGAGCAGAGGTGTCTTATGTATAAGGCCGTCTATAATGCTGTTTTGTCCTCCGTGGTTTATATACAGGGCACTTTCCGGTAAAAGCTCATTAAAATCAAACCAGGGTGCGGTATGGATGTTATCATACTCAGCTTCCTTTAATCCCTGTCCCGCTATATAGATCTCATATCTTTTGTCTTTAAACGCTTCAGGTATCTCTTTTAACACCTTTTTCATGGAGATGGTACCGTTACCCATGTAAACGAGTATCTTATCGCGCTTTTTATCCGCATCTTCTTTGATGTTTTTTAAAGAACCGCAGTATACGACCTTTGAATCCTCCATGGGTTCAAGCTCATAGATGCTGGGGACAAATTTCTTATCCGCCCACTCAAAAACATCCATACATGATTCAACAGGCTCAAGACCGTTTTGTGCAAGCAGTCTGTTAAGTCCTGTTGCATATTTGGGATCCCTTCCGTACTCAGGAAGCGTCGGAACACTTGCAGAGATAAAAAGCCTCTTTCCTTCAAGTCTTGCTGCAACAACAGCTGAGATATTAAACTCCGAATATACGATATCGGGTCTGAACTCCTTTATGGCAGTCCTTATCTCTTTAACACTTTTATTTAAATACTTGTAATCGGTATTACCGGTAAGGTGCAAAACCTCTTCAAAGCTGTTAACATTCTTCTTTGCCGTGATTCCCAGCTTCTGTGCTATCGGGAAAGTGTGTTTTGCGATATTTCCCGGCAGACCAAGTGGCATAGGAACAGACAGAGGATACTCTACAGTACCCTCTATCTTGGAATAATTTATATCTTTTGCACAGCAAATGCCTACTTTCATACCCTCTTTTAAAAGAGCATTTGCCAGTAATCTTGCACGTGAAAAACTTCCGGCAGTCTCTGCCATGGCTGCCATCGGAACTATCAAAGTTTTCATTCTACTCCCCTGTATAAAAACTTATCTGTTGCCATACATCTTCTCGTAATAATTCTGATATTCGCCTGATATGATAGGCTCCCACCAGTCTTTATTGTCCAGGTACCACTGAATGGTCTTCTTAATACCGTCAGCGAACTTTGTCTCAGGAAGCCATCCGAGCTCATTGTGGATCTTTGTGGGATCGATGGCATAACGCATGTCATGACCCTTTCTGTCCGTTACATATGTGATGAGGCTCTCAGGCTTGTTAAGTTCCTTACAGATGAGCTTTACAATATCGATATTCTTCATCTCATTATGTCCGCCGATGTTGTATACCTCACCGACTCTTCCCTTGTGTATAACAAGATCTATAGCCTTGCAGTGATCCTCAACATACAGCCAGTCTCTTACATTGATGCCTTCTCCGTAAACCGGAAGCGGCTTGTCATGAAGAGCATTTATTATCATAAGAGGTATCAGCTTCTCAGGGAAGTGATACGGTCCGTAGTTGTTCGAGCAGCGGCTGATACTTACGGGAAGTCCGTATGTCCTGTGGTAAGCTAAAACCAGAAGGTCTGCGCCTGCCTTTGATGAACTGTAGGGACTGCTCGTGTGTATGGGAGTCTCCTCGGTAAAGAACAGATCGGGTCTGTCAAGAGGAAGGTCTCCGTATACCTCATCAGTTGATACCTGATGGTATCTCTTTATGCCGTACTTTCTGCAGGCATCCATCAAAACTGCAGTACCCATTATATTGGTATCAAGGAAAACACCGGGATTCTCAATTGAACGGTCAACATGGCTCTCAGCCGCAAAGTTGACTACCATATCGGGATGCTCTTCCTCAAACAGTTTCTCAACTGCTTCCCTGTTAGTGATGCTCTCCTTTACAAATCTGAAGTTAGGATTGTCCATAACAGGTGCAAGTGTAGACATGTTTCCTGCATATGTAAGACAATCAAGACATATTATCCTGTAATCGGGATATTTGTTTAACATATGAAAAACAAAATTACTGCCTATGAAACCGGCTCCGCCCGTAACTATTATATTCATGTTATCTCCTCTCTTATCAGGTCTTAAGATACAGACCACATTAACTAATTTTATCAGATTCCGTGATATTTACAACCCTGTCAGGCATTATCTGAAGCGTTTTTGACTCTCTTCACACTCTTTTAAAAGAAGCAGATAGTTCTCATATCTGACTTTGCTTATCTCTCCCCTGTCAACAGCTGCTTTAACACCGCATACAGGCTCGTTTTTATGAACACAGTCATCATATCTGCACTCACTCTCAAATGGTACAAATTCATCGTAATAGCTCTTAAGATCCACGCTTGTGACATCAAACAAAGAAAGTGATGAGAATCCCGGTGTGTCAAAGATATATGAGTTCTCGTCTATGGCGATCAGCTCACTGTGACGCGTGGTGTGCTTTCCCCTGTCTATCTTTTCAGATATCTCTCCTGTTTCAACCTCTTTTTGATCCTGGATGAGATTTATTAAAGTTGATTTTCCCACACCGCTCGGACCTGCTACTGTGGTCGTCTTTCCCCTCAAAAGCTCTTTGAGCTCATCCAGGCCCTCACCTGTCTTTGCAGATGTGAACAGCATCCTGTGTCCCGAAGCAGCGTATATCTTCTTTATCTCACTTAGTTTCTCTTCATCCGCAAGGTCTGTTTTATTGAACGCTATGATACACGGTATATCATTCTGCTTCATAAGAATAAGAAACCTGTCCAGAAGATTGAAATTCGGTTCAGGTTTCACAGATGCAAATATGACTAATGCCTGATCGACATTAGCCACATTTGGACGTATAAGACTGTTTCGCCTCTCCAGTATCAGGCTTATGTTTCCGATCTTTCCTTCCTCATCGATGATGTCTATAAGACAGTCATCTCCGACAAGAGGTTTCTCGTTGTTCTTCCTGAAGACGCCCTTGGCCTTACACTCATATATATGATCGCCGGTGTGTACATAATAAAATCCGGCTATACCCTTTATTATCTTTCCCTGCATGTATATGCTTATTCCTCTGAGAATTTAACAGATCTTCTGACGGTCCTCTCTTCAGTAGTAGCTTCGGATGTGACTATATTTCCATCCCCATCCGTAGAAGTCGTACCCGGGATCGTCACGTTGTAGATTATCGTGATGACTCCGTCACCGCTTCCTGTTATACCGGTTATGTTCATGGATACCGGGAATGAAGTGACAGTCTCTCTCTTTAACTCGATACCCTCAAGTGTGGAAAGGATGACCGTAGCCTCGCTTCCGGGTGCATACTCGCTGTCCTCGCTTCCGGGACTCTCGATGTTTCCTACATAGAAATATACTTTCTCACCGGTACCGGTACTGATCCTCAGATCCACCTTGGTTCCGCTCTCAACAGTAACATCAGCCGCATAAGACTGGTAACATACCTTGTCTATGAGATTTGTATCGGGATCTGTTGCTTCCGTAACAGCACCCACCTGAAGTCCGTGCTCAATGAGTACTGCTGTCGCATCCATCTCAGACATACCGATAACACTTGGAACCTTAACCTGTATTATCTCTGCGCCTGTGCTAACAGCAAGTACGATGGTATCCTGCTTGTCCACCTTTTCTCCTGCTGCGGGAGTCTGCTCAGCAACATTGCCTTTATCCACTGTACTTGATGATACCTGTACCTTTTCTATGGTCTTAAAACCTTTGTTGTTGAGTGTCGCAACAGCCTGAGCATAGGACATGTTTATAACATTGGGAACCTCTAATTTTCCCGCATCATTATCTTCTTTAGTCTCGGGAGAGGGTGTTTCCGTTACCACTGCGAGATTTTCCATCTCGTCTGTAACATCACCGCTACCTGTATTAAACTCAAACAGTCCGAAATGTCTTCCTACAAAGAAGATCACAAGTATTCCTATAACAAGAGCAGCTATGACCGCAAGAACGGTTGTAAGCTTCTCCATAAACTCATCCTGCTCTTCCGTATCCTGGACCTTGGGCTGTTTTCTTCTCTTATCCTGAGGTCTGATACTGTCAGGTCTTCTTTTGTTCTGAGCCGCTCTCTGTGCTTTTGAACCGCTCTTTTGAGCTGCAGCCTTGGAATTCTTTGCAGCCTGCTGTTTTGCATTCTTGGATGCTTTTCCCTTGGGAGTCTTCTTTCTTACAGGTGCATCAGAACTCTTTTCGGGAGTACGCATCCTTATATCATCGACAGCGATCCTCTCGGTCTTGCTCTTTATCTCTCTCATCTCGGTCTCAGATACCATCTTTGTTGCGGCATCGTCGTCCGGATCCACTATCTTAACAAAATCCTCATCAGGCTTCATAAGGGATTTTTTCAGATCCGTTATGAGTTCCGACATGCTCTGATATCTTCTGTCAGGGCTCTTCTGGGTACACTTGAACACTATCTGCTCAACGCTTATCGGTATCTCGGCAACATATTCTCTCGGAGAAGGCATGGGCTCCTGTATATGTTTTATAGCTATTGCCACCGTGGTCTCACCGTTAAAAGGAACTCTTCCCGTTAACATCTCGAACATGGTTATACCAAGGCTGTAGATATCACTCTTCTCATCGGAGAAGCCGCCTCTTGCCTGTTCGGGAGATGTGTAATGAACAGATCCCATCACATTGCTGGTGATCGTATTCGAACTTACCGCCTTAGCTATACCGAAATCGGTTACCTTAACCTTACCTTCCTTGGATATCATTATATTCTGTGGTTTGATATCCCTGTGGATGATATGGTTGTTGTGAGCCGCCTCTATACCCATGGAAACCTGTATGGCTATACTGATGGTCTCCTTGATGGAAAGCCGTGCTTTTTTCTCTATATACTTCTTGAGAGTGATACCCTCAACAAGCTCCATGACGATATAATGGGTGCCGCCTTCTTCTCCTACATCGTAAACATTTACGATATTGGGGTGCATCATACCTGCGGCAGCCTGTGCCTCGGTCTTAAACTTGGATACGAAATTGGCATTCTCGGCAAATTCCTGTTTAAGGACCTTAACGGCAACAAATCTGTTCAACTTACCGTCTTTGGCTTTATATACATCCGACATTCCGCCGGTTCCAATCTTCTCCAGGATCTCGTAACGATCACCCAGTGTCATTCCGATCTTTATCATCTACTCTTATCCTCTGCAAAGGGCTCAACAAGAACTACTGCGATATTGTCTTTTCCGCCATTGTTATTGGCAGCCTTGACAAGACTTTCAGCCTTCTCGACTATATCCCTCTGTCCCTGCATGATCATACGTATCTCCTCGTCCTCAATCATGTTACTGAGTCCGTCGGAGCACATGAGTATGGTGTCTCCCTTGTTAAGTTTAACCTCAAAAAAGTCCACATCAACATCATCCAACGCCCCGATAGCCCTGGTTATGATGTTCTTGTCCGGATGGTTACGTGCCATCTCTCTTTTTAGACCACCCATTCTTACCATCTCCTCAACAAGTGAGTGATCCCTGGTGATCTGCTTGATCTCCCTGTTATTTATAATGTACAGTCTGCTGTCTCCTACATTTGCCACGCAGAGTTTGTCTCCCTTTATCGTAGCTGCAACGACAGTAGTTCCCATACCGTTAAGTTCAGTTTCTTCTTCAGATTTTCTTCTGATAAGTGCGTTTGCACTCTTGATCGCCTTTTCCAATACAAAAACAGGTGACTCGTCTTCAGACTTGCTTATCTCGTCAACTATTGTCTCGATGGTATATCTGGATGCATAATCCCCGGCGTTGTGACCGCCCATACCGTCTGCAACGAGGAACAGATTCTCAAGATGTCCAACCGGCATCTCTGATGTGTACACATAATCCTGATTAAGTTTTCTTCTCTTACCGATATCGGTTATAGAAAAAGTCTTAAGCATATTTCTCACCGTTTTTTATATTAAGACGCAACAAAAGTAAGTTTACCGAAAATCTACTCTTCAGTAAGCTTACGTCTTCTTAATTGTCCACAGGCACCGTCTATGTCCTGTCCCATTTCCCTTCTTATAGTAACATTTATTCCATTTTTTTCAAGTTTATTTTTAAATGCAATGATCGCTTCCCTGCTGCCGCGCCTGAAATCCCGCTCTTTTATGGGGTTTACGGGTATGAGGTTCACATGTGCCTTTACACGTGAGGCAAGTTTTGTTAAGCCTTCGAGGTCTTCCGGAGTGTCATTGACTCCCGCAACAAGACTGTATTCAAAGCTTATCCTTCTGCCTGTCTTTTCAAAATAATATGCACATGCCTCCATCAGTTCCTCAATGGAATACTTGTTTGCGATCGGCATCAGCTGTTTTCTCTTCTCATCCGTCACAGCATGCAGACTCAATGCCAGAGTAAGGGTGAGTTTCTCATCAGCCAACATCTTCATCTTCGGTACAAGACCGCATGTTGAGACAGTTATGTTTCTTCCGCTTATATTGAGTCCCTTTTCATCTGTAAGAAGCTTTACAAATCTTATTAGATTATCATAGTTGTCAAGCGGCTCTCCCATGCCCATGACAACGACATTGGATATCCTCTCACCGGTGTAACGCGATATCGCATATATCTGATCGAGCATCTCTGATGGTAAGAGCGATCTCTCACAGCCGTCTATTGTTGAGGCACAGAATCTGCACCCCATCCTGCATCCGACCTGGCTTGAAATACAGACGCTGTTTCCGTGTTTGTATCTCATGAACACGCTTTCCACATAGTTTTTGTCAGAAAGCTCGAATAAAAACTTTATGGTGCCGTCAATGGCTGATTCCTGGGCTCTTTCCACTTTTAAAGAAGTGAATTCATACTCTGAAGAAAGCCTGTCTCTCAGATCCTTTGAAAGATTTGTCATCTCATCAAAAGATCTTACGAGTTTTACATGCATCCAGTCATATACCTGGCCTGCTCTGAATCTCTTAAGATCTTTTTGTAGGAATTCCTCTTCAAGTTCTTCTATTGTCAGTGATTTTATGTCAACCAATTCTCTTAAGCCTCGCTATAAAGAATCCGTCATGATCCTCATCCGGGAACACGGTTTTTACAAATTCCTGTTCAAACGGATGCTCTTTAACTATATATGCCACCTGTTCCTCATTTTCGGCTTTTCTCAAAGTGCAGGTGGAGTACATCAGATAACCGCCTTTTTTTACATACCGACACACATTATCTATTATCTTTCTCTGGAGTTCAACTATCGAATCCAGACTGTCTTTTGTCACATTGTTCTTGATGTCGGGTTTCTTGCTTATTACACCAAAACCGGAACACGGCACATCCGCGATAACGATATCGGCATAGTCTTTAACGCTCTCATCAAACTTAGTTGCATCCCAGACTTTGACCGTGATGTTCTTTGCATTAAGCCTTTCAATGTTCTCCTCTATAAGAGAAGTCTTATACTCGGAAACATCTCTCGCTTCCACTTTTGCCCCCTTGCTCACGGCATGAAGGCTCTTTCCACCCGGAGCGGCACATACATCAAGAACGATATCCCCGTTTTTGATATGAGCATTCTCACAGACAAGCATGCTTGATGCATCCATAACGGTATATAATCCGCGTTTAAAACATTCCAGTCTGTCAAGATCACCCGTATTCTTAAGCTCGTAGGCATATGAGGGTTCTATGAGGCATCGAAACTGTACGCCCTCTCTCTCCCATTCATCCAATATCTCATCTATATCACTCTTAAAGAGTTCCTCTCTTATCCTTACGGTAAGATGTCTCTCCTTTAAGCTGTGTTCGAGAATGTCTTTGGCTTTTTCCTCCCCGTAATCCTCACGTAAGCTTTCAACAAGAAGTCCGCTTGCCGAATACGTTACGCTCAGATCATCAGACTTAAGGCAGTTCTCTTTCTCTCTTGAAACAGTTCTGAGCACTCCGTTTACGAATCCCGAAAGTGAAACAAACTTACGCTTCTTTGCAAGCTTTACAGCCTCATTTATGGCCGCACTGTCAGGAACACGGTCCATGTAGAGTATCTGATATACGCTCATCCTCAAAAGACATCTGATGAGATGTTTCATCTTCTCCACAGGGACTTTTGAGTATGTGTTTATCACGTGATCGAGTGTTATCTCTCTTTCAAGCGTTCCCTCAAAGACTCTCTTTATGAATGCCTTGTCCTGTTCCTCAATGTAATTGTATTTATCAAGTACATTCTTTAAAAGGATATGACTGAAGGTGTTGTTTCTGTTAACATCCAGCAACATCTCCAGGATCACTTCCCTGGTGTTTAACCTGTCACTCAAACTGATCACCCTCAGAAATCTTATAACCTAACAGAAACGCTGACGTTTCCATTCTTTTCTTTCCTTCCAGCTGAACCTCAAAAATCTCAAGCGCACCCTTTCCGCATGCCACAGTGAAACTGTTCTTCTTTACATCGACAACGCTTCCGGGTTTTTCAGATACTGACTTTATCGCCTTTGCTCTCCATATCTTAAGCTGCTTTCCATCAAGTGAGGTAAATGCTGACGGCCAGGGATTTAATCCCCTCACATATCTTTCTATGACTGCAGAATCACCTGTCCAGTCGATCTTTCCCATATCCTTTTTGATCTTACCGCACTTGGTCGCTTTCGATTCATCCTGAAGTCTTGGCTTAACCTCTCCTTTGTCTATAAGATCGAGAGTCTCAACTATAAGCTCTGCACCCATTTTTGAGAGCCTGTCAAACAGGCTTCCTCCTGTCTCATCCTCTGCTATCTCATACTCTTTCTGAGTAAGGATCGCTCCGGTATCAACTCCGATATTCATCTGCTGGATGGTCACACCGGTCACCTTTTCTCCGTCAAGTATGGCCTGCTGTATCGGTGCGGCACCCCTGTATTTTGGTAACAGCGATGCATGGATATTTACACATCCGTACTTAGGTATATCCAGGATCTCCTGTGATACTATCTGTCCGAATGCAGCCACAACATATATATCCGCCTCATATCTTTTCAGATATTCAACGTTTTCTACTTCTCTTATCTTTGCCGGCTGAAATACCGGTATGTCATGTTTTATCGCACATGCCTTGACTTCAGACATCTGAAGCTGTCCGCTTCTGCCCTTTGGTTTGTCAGGCTGTGTGACAACAAGTACTATATCGTGTCCCGCTTCTATAAGTGCCTCAAGCGCAGTCTCGGCAAAATCGGGAGTTCCCATGAAAACGATACGCATAGTTTTCCCCTTCTATTCTTCCTCGGTATTCTCGCTCTCTTCGCCCACATTTCTGATCTCACCGATGACCTTCTCTGTATATACGTGACCGTCAAGATGATCTATCTCATGAAGCAGGGCTCTTGCCAAAAGCTCAGTGCCCTCAATGACCTGCTTTTCCATGTTTTCATCATAGTATTCAACCTTGACATAGTTTGGCCTTGTCACATCACCGCATTTACCGGGAAGACTGAGACATCCTTCCGAACCTGTCTGTTCTCCGCTTGTCTCCAAAACCCTGGGATTTATGAGAAGGATCGGATCTTCATATGTCACGTCTATGACACAGATCCTTTTTAAAACACCTACCTGGGGAGCCGCAAGACCGACTCCGTTCGCATCATACATGGTCTCAAACATATCGTCTATGAGTTCCATTGTACGGGGTGTCACCTCTCTTACTTCCTTACATACTTTTTCAAGAACGGGATCACCGAACATTCTTATATTTCTTATAGCCACAACATTACCCCTTTCTGACTACTGTCTGCATCAGACTGGATTCATGGGATTGAAGTCAAAAAATACCTGTATATTGCTCAGGGGATTTATGCCTTCCTCCAGTTCATCCTTGCATCTGACAAGTAACTTAGAGTCACTGCTCTTTATATAAAACACAAATCTGTATATATCATTTATCTTTCCGATACCTGCTTTGCCCGGACCTATGACTGCAGCCTCTGGCTCTTTTTTTATGATATAGTCTGCCATTGCCTCACAGGTCTTTCCCGCGAGATTTTTATCAGGCGATGTCACCATAACAGCAAGTATGTCACATGCAGGAGGATATCCTGCCAGCTGTCTGTAGAGTATCTCTTCCTCATAAAAAGCCTTATAGTCCTGCGCCGCAGAACAGACAATTGCATAATTGTCCGGCTGATATGTCTGGATTATCGTCTCTCCGCTCTTGTCACCTCTTCCCGCTCTTCCGCAGGCCTGTGTTATAAGCTGGAAAGTCCTCTCACCCGCTCTGTAATCATTAAGTGCAAGTGACATATCGGCTGCCACTATCCCTACAAGTGTTACATCAGGGAAATCATGGCCTTTAACTATCATCTGTGTGCCGATCAGCACATTCGTCTTCTTTTCTGAGAAATCTTCCAATATCTTTTCAAGACTTCCTTTTTGTCTTGTGGTATCGGCATCCAGTCTCGATGTATTCGCATCTGGAAAGAGCTTTTTAACCTCTTCTTCTATCTGCTCTGTGCCTGCCTTAAAGCCAAGAAGATATTTGGAACCGCATTTGGGACAGATCTTATGTCTTTTCTCCTCATATCCGCAATAATGACAGACCAGCTTACCGGTGGAAAGATGTTCCGACAAAGACACATCACAGTGAGGACATCTCATCACCACTCCGCAGGATCGGCATGAGACAAAGCCTGCATAACCTCTTCTGTTTAAAAAGAGCATCACCTGCTCGTTCTTATCAAGTCTGTCTCTTATACCCTGTTTTAGAGCATTGCTGAAGATGGATTTGTTTCCTTCTTTCAATTCCTCCCTCATATCGACTATCCGGGTTTTTGAAAGCTCTGCTCCGGTGGCTCTCTTATCCATTGTCCAGAGTCTGTATTCGCCCTGCATCGCCTTATGATATGATTCTATGGAAGGAGTCGCGCTTCCAAGCACCACGCTTGCATTATGTAAACCGGCAAGTTTCTTTGCAACTTCTCTTGCATGATACCTTGGCATGCTCTCAGATTTATATGAGTTCTCATGCTCCTCATCTATGACAATGAGCCCAATATCAGGGAAAGGTGTGAAAAGAGCCGATCTTGGACCGATTATGACATCGATCTCTCCTTTCTTTGCTCTTTCGCACTGGTCATACTTTTCCCCAGCCGAAAGCGATGAATTCAATACTGAAACCCTCTCACCGAAATAGTGATAGAACCTCTTTAGAGTCTGATAGGTGAGCGCTATCTCGGGTATCAGGACAACGACCTGGCGTTTTCTTTTGACGACCTCTTTTATGAGGCTTATATATGTCACAGTCTTTCCGCTTCCGGTTATTCCGTGGAGCAGATATGTTTTATGGATATCATTGTCTAAATCTTCTTTAAACTCATTAAGGATACCAAGCTGTGTATCATTTAATTCTATATCCTGCTCATTGCTCTTACTGATGACAACAGGATTCCTGAAATAATTCTCAGATATTATCTTTATGATACCGCTTCTTTCAAGTCCGGAAAGTGTAGCAGATGATACTCCAAGCTTGCCTGTAACGAGGCTGTGATCGAGTACCTCTTCCTCAAGCAGCTCCTTGAGAAGACGTACCTTTGCGACCTGCTTTTTTCTTACCGCCTGTGAATATGCATCCATGAGCACATCCCTGCTGCAGGCTGTCTTAATGGTCTTTTTTTCTTTTGGCTTATAGGCTTTCTTTATAGGCAGAACGGTCTTTAACGCCGTATTCATCGTTGAACCGTACTGTTCTTTTATGAATGCGGCAAGCTCTATCAGCCTTCCCTGCGTTTGATGCTGCTCCACCACTATATCCGTGATATCCTTTATCTGAACGCCTGTGATGTTCGTATCCGGAGTTATCTCGAGGATATATCCCTGGATAAGCCTGTTACTCTTTCCAAACGGCACCGTGACCCTTGTTCCTGGATGACATCCCGTGGCAAGTCTGTCAGGTATATGATAGGTAAAAGGACGGTCAAGGCTTTCAACACTTATGTCTATTATTACTTTGGCATACATGATCCGACCTCCTTAAAAATCATATCAATATAGTATAGCATATTCGGTAGTTTCCGCAAAGAAGCATAACAAAAACGCCAAGGTAAAACCCTGGCGTTTTCGTTTCTTATGAGGGGGAGATAGTGAACTCTCAACTATCTGTGATCTTAATATATCAACAAATTGTGTTCATTTTGTGTTCGTTTTATAAATTTTTCTTTATACTATCTGTAATCGCCTATCACAAACTGAAGGCTCTTTCTTCCCATATATTCATTTATTGACGGATAATAGATGACATCCATGAGTATCCCGCTTGCCCTGGAGGCTAAAAGCTTATCGGAGGTCTTGGGACCGTATTTTTGATCAAAAGCTCTTAACATCTTTTCTCCGTTCCTAAACAGCACCATCTCAACATTTACACCGTCTGGAGTCTTTGCATTGAGCTTAAGCATATCAGAAGATTTTCCCATCAGCTTACATGAGATGATCTCCACATCCTTTTGTGCAAACACGGGTTTTTCGTTTCCCTGGCCCCATGGTTCCAAAACAGAGAGCTGTTCTATCAGCTTTTCAGACACATAACTCATAGGCATGGGCACATCTATAACGATCTTTTCCTCGTAATCGCTCTCTGTAAGCTCACAGGTCTCATTTATCCTCTTTTTAAACTCTTCTATCTTTTCTTTTTCAAGTGAGAAACCCGCAGCCATGGCATGTCCGCCAAACTTTGTGAACACATCGCTGATCTTTGACATTGCTTCATATATATGATAAGAAGAAATGCTCCTTGCAGAACCCTTGCAGCCTTCCTCTCCGTCCGTTATCACAAATACGGGCTTATTATATTTCTCCTTTATCCTGCCTGCCACAATACCGGCCAAGCTCTCATGAAGGTCGGGAAGATATACGACCATCACCTTATCTTTATCAACACCGTTTTTTTCTATATAGTAATCGGCCTGGTATGCCCCTTTGGCAGTCAGTTCCTTTCTGTTTTCGTTAAATGTCCTCAACCTGTTTGCTATAACAACAGCATCCTCTATGTTGTTGCATTTTAAAAGATCCAAAGACAGATTCGCACTGTCGAGTCTTCCTGTGGCGTTTATACACGGTCCGAGGATAAAACCTATGGCATAAGCGTTTATTGCCTTGCCTTCAAGGTTACATGCCTTTACAAGGGCTCTCATGCCGGTGTTAAGGCTCTTTGACAGGCTCTTAATGGTATTCTTTACCATCACCCTGTTCTCGTCCCTAAGCTCCATCACATCGCATACGGTGGCAAAGCCTGCCAGCTCTTTTAACTCATCGAGTCTGCCAACATCCTCGCCCAGAGCGTCAAACAAAGCTTCTATGACTCTTAGTGCGACCACTGCACCGCATATTCCCTTAAAAGGATACTGACAGTCCTCCTGCTTGGGATCGACGATCGCCGGAACACTGGGTAAGATATATTCTCTCTTCCCGTTAACATCCTTAAAAGGTATCTCGTGATGATCGGTAACTATACATGTCATCCCGTATTCCAGAGCATGATCAAAGGCTTCCACAGCCGCTATCCCGTTATCACAGGTTATGATGGTGTCTATACCGTCCTCATAAGCCTCATCTATAAGACTTACGCTAATACCGTATCCATCCTTTATCCTGTGAGGTATGACGGTATCCACATCCGCGTTGCATATCGAAAGACCCTTCCAGAGGATATATGTCGACATGATCCCGTCAACATCATAATCTCCTATTATCCTGATCTTTGCTCCCTCATCGATCTTATCAAGGATGATGTCAACTGCCTTGTCTATGTCCTTTAAAGACTCATAGCTGTGTAAGGACTCATTTCCTCCGTATAGAAAGCTTTTCATCTCTTCCGCATTTGTGAGTCCTCTGTTGCGCATGATTCGAACGACCACCTGGTCTATCCCCAGCTGATCACCTATCTGTTTAAAATCACATTTTTTTCCCGCGACCATCCAATTAGCCATATTTTCACCTGCAAAAAAAGGATGAGCAAACAAGCTCATCCTTTTAAGATCAAATAATTACTTCTTTGAAGCGCCCTTGTCTTCCTTCTTTGCAAACTTTGTTCTGAAGATGTACCACATAGCACCTGTCAGACAAACTGATGAGTAAGTTCCCACAAGGATACCTACCATCAAAGGAAGTGCGAATTCCTTGATACTTGTTACACCGAATACATACAGAGCAGCTACCATGACAAACGTTGTGAATGAAGTGAAGATACTTCTTGAAAGTGTCTGGTTGATACATCTGTTAACAAGATCTTTTAAGTTGTCTTTCTTACCCATGACAGCAAGGTTCTCTCTGATACGGTCGAAGATAACGATCGTGGCATTTATCGAGTAACCTACAATGGTAAGCATACATGCGATGAATGTTGAACCTACGCTTATCTTTGCTGCTGCATAGAAAGCAAGTACAACGAGTACGTCGTGGCAAAGAGCAAGAACTGAGCTTGCCGCAAATCTGATATCCTTAAATCTGAACCAGATATAGATCAGCATGCAGATCGTTGCAACGATGACTGCCACAATAGCATCGCTTCTCATCTCATTAGAGATCGTTGAAGATATTGATTCAGCGGTTATCTTCTGTGCATCAACACCGAAGTTGCTTACAAGTGCTGACTGCATAGCCTCTCTCTGAGAGACATCAAGTGTAGAGGTCTTGAATATAACCTCGTTAGAACCCTGAACCTTCTGAGCCTGAACATTTCCGCCGCCGATCGCAGATGATATAACAGGTATTACCTTTCCGTCGATATCTGCAAGGCTTAAGTCCTCATTGAATGTTACATTTGTTGATGTACCGCCCTTAAACTCAAGCGAGTAATTAAGGATATCACCTGTAGAGCTGCTGTTAAGACCCATGAATACGAATCCTGATATGATACATACCAGTGATATGATAATGAAGATCACCTTTTTTGAAAGGAAATCAACCTGTTTTCTCTCTTTAGCCTTACCGTAGAACTTCTCATCCTTTATACCCAGTGCATAGAAAGAGTTAAGGATAAGCTTACTTATAACAAGTGCCGTGAACATTGAGATCACGATACCAAGTCCCAGAGTCTGAGCAAATCCCTTGATTGAACCTGTACCCATCGCTCCAAGTACTATAGCAGCTATAAGTGTTGTTATGTTTCCGTCAAGGATTGCTGAAAGAGCTTTCTGGAAACCTATCTTAATTGAAGAGCTTACAGTCTTACCTGTAGCTATCTCTTCTCTTATACGTGCGAATATGATAACGTTCGCATCAACCGCCATACCGATCGAAAGGATGATACCTGCGATACCGGGCAGTGTGAGTGTTACCTCAAATGCATTGAGCATCAGGATCATGAGACATACATAGATCGCAAGAGCGATTACTGATGCAAGACCGGGTATGAAGTATACGGCGATCATGAATACTGCCACGATACCGAAACCGATCGCTGCTGCATAAAGGCTTGTCTTTATAGCCTCTGCACCAAGCTGAGCTCCTACCACGTTACTTCTCAATTCCTCAAGCTCGAGTTTAAGTCCACCGATACGGATGGTTGAAGCAAGTCTTTCTGCTTCCTCAAATGTATTGCTTCCCGTGATGATGGCTCTACCGTCTGTGATGGCTGCCTGAACAGCAGGTGCACTGACGATCTCACCGTCATAGATGATATAGATAACATCGTGATTTGCAACAGCCTTTGTTGTCGCATCCGCGAATGCCTTTGTTCCTTCAGGTGTGAAAGTAAGTTGAACGACAACCTCCTGGTTGTTCATGCTGTCTTTCTGATATCCTGCCTGAGCATCTGCCACATCTGTTCCCGAAAGGATCTGATTGCCGTCCTTATCCGTAAAGAACAGTGAACCGGGCTTACCGAGTTCTTCCAGTACGGCATTTGCATCTGAAACACCGGGTATCTCAATATTGATACGGTCAGAACCTTCCTGATATACCTGTGCTTCTGTTGAATAACCTTCTACTCTCTTTTGAAGCTTGTAGATAGTGTCTGCCATATCTTCCTTGCTGGGCTCTGCCTCACCGACAGCCTGGTATGTGATACTTACACCACCTGCCAGGTCAAGGCCCTGCTTTATATTGGCAGCACTTCCTGAGCCTTTGGAATCCATACCGAATATGCTGATATATATTCCGCCTGCCAGTAGTGCCAACATAACAAGTAATGTTATGACACCGTTTCTCTTACTCATTGTTCTCTTCCTCCCATTCGGCCAAAGCCGCCTTTATCATGATCGCACATTCTATCCTCTTGCGCTGTAATTCGCATCCGGCTTCGTATGTACCATTGATATCACCTTCAAAATTATATGCATTGGCAGCACATCCGCCGCTGCAGTAAAACTTTGCAAAGCATTCCTTACATTTTTCCTTGGCATAGACATTACAGTTCTTGAACTCATCCCTGATGTCTGTCCTTACTATGCCCTCATCGACATTTCCCATAAGGAAATCCTCATTGCCGACGAACTGATGGCAGGGATAGATATCTCCCCAAGGTGTGATCGCCAGATACTCTGTTCCGGAACCGCATCCGCTGAGTCTCTTTGCCACACACGGACCACCGCTTAAGTCTATCATAAAATGGAAAAAATTAATACCTTTTCCGGCTTTTCTTCTTTCTATTATATATTTTGCAAGCTCATCATACTGAGAAAGCAGTGTCGGAATGTCTTCCGGCCTTAATGCATAGCTGTCGGAAGGTGATGCCACAACAGGCTCAACAGATATCTGTTCAAAGCCAAGCTCTGCAAGATGCTTTACATCCTCAGAGAAATCTATGTTGTTGTGGGTATATGTGCCTCTTACATAGTAATTGTTCTGATCTCTGCTTTCAGCGACTTTTTTGAACTTGTCGACTATGACATCATAACTGCCCTGTCCGCCTCTGAAAGGTCTCATCGCGTCATTGACTTCTTTTCTTCCGTCAATGCTCAAAACAACGTTTGACATCTCCTTATTGGCAAACTCGATGATCTCGTCATTTAATAGCACACCGTTAGTCGTTAGAGTGAACCTGAACTTCTTATTGTTTTTCTCTTCAAGACTTCTTCCGTATTCAACCAGCTGTTTTACCACTTCCCAGTTTAACAGTGGCTCTCCTCCAAAGAAATCAACTTCCAGGTTGACACGGTTTCCGGAATTGGCAACTAGAAAATCAAGGGCTTTCTTGCCTGTCTCCAGACTCATTATCGCTCTTCTTCCATGATACTCGCCTTCTTCAGCAAAGCAGTATTTGCATGCAAGGTTACAGTCATGAGCGACATGAAGGCACAAAGCCTTTACCACAGTCTGTCTCTTTTTAAAATCGATTATGTAATTCTCATATATATCATCCGTGTAAAGCTGTCCTGCCTCGTAAAGCTCTAAAAGCTCCGTTACAGCCTCGCGTATCTCAGATGAACTGTAGGGCATGTTCTCGCACGCCATGCATACCGCCTCTATGGCAGTCTCACCCGTGATGCCGGATTTTACTATGGCCTCCAAAAGAGGTACCATATAATATACGCAATCATCCACAACGTGAACAGAACCGCTGTTTACGTCAAGAACGATATTGTATCCGTTATTCTTATACTGATGGATCATAAAAACCTCAACCCAAAACAAACTCGAAGCCGTCTTTTGACTTCGAGTTTGAATGATCTTAGCAAATAAAAAACATTAAATTATTTCATCTTCTCACAGCTCTGGTTTCCAACCGTGCAACTTGTCTTACAAGCTGACTGGCAAGAAGTCTGGCATTCACCGCATCCACCCTTCTTCATAGACTCTTTAAGATTTCTAGTTACCAAAGTCTTGATGTGCTTCATAAAATATAAACCTCCTGAATGAAACCCTATGGTTTGCCATTAACAATCTTGTATACTATAACATAAAATAATTATATTATCAACTGATTTATTGCTCTTCGGGTATTCTCAAAAGTACCTTCTTTATCCTGTTTTCGTCTATCGACTGCACTTTTATCTTGATACCGTCCTCAGTTACGACCTCATCACCTCTTTCAGGCATACGGTCAAGGATCTGTATAACGAGTCCTCCGATCGAATCATAATCCTCACTGTCAAGCTTAAGTCCCAGCTCGTCGTTTACATCATCTATCTTTCTGCTGGCATCTATAAGATATGCATTCTTCTCGACCTTTTTGAAGAACTCTTCCTCGTCGGCATCATATTCATCCCTTATCTCACCGACTATCTCCTCGAGCAGGTCTTCAAGGGTGACCATACCTACACAAACGCCGTACTCACTTAATACAAAAGCCATTGAAAACGGGGTCTTTCTAAGTTCCATCAAAAGATCGGCTGTCTTCTTATACTCATATGTGTAATAGGTCTCTCTTAGGATATCGGATATCGCAAACGATCTCTTGTCCTCAACAAGGATAAAGTCCTTTACGTTTATGAGTCCTATGACGTTATCAGGCTCCTCACGGTAAACAGGTATCCTCGTGTACATATACTGTTTGAACACCTCTAAAACCTCATCGTATTTGGCGCTCTCTTCCACGCACACCATATCGATCCTGGGGACCATGATATCCTTTGCCACCGAATCCGAAAAGTCAAACACGTTGTTTATCATGACCTTCTCACCGGACTCTATAACACCGTCCTCGTGACTGGCATCAACGTATGTTCTAAGTTCAGCTTCAGTGATAGCGTTTTTGACATTTGGATCTATCCTGATGCACCACATGATAAATGCAGCTATCTTATCGACTATGAATATGACTGGAGTCATCACCCACATGAGTGCATATATGACAGGAGCATATATCAGAGCGATCTTTTCGGCTTTTATCTTTGCGATGTTTTTGGGAACTATCTCGCCAAACAGCAGGACAACTATCGTAAGTATTCCTGTACCTATACTTATGGCGGCATTACCCCACAGTTCCATCGTAAACAGAGTTACCAGAGCTGAAGCTGCGATATTGACTATGTTGTTGCCTACCAGGATGGCACTTAACATCTTGCTGTAGTTTTCAAGGATGTTCTTAAGAATCCCTGCGCCTCTTTTCTTTTCCTCTACCAGCGATCTGACCTTGATATCTCCCAGTGTGGACAGGGCCGTTTCTGCCGAAGAAAAGAAAGCCGACAACAGTATCAGCACTATGATTATAATCAGTTTTACTATCTGACCTTCTTCCAAGGAGCTCCTCCAATAAATTCACAATATAGCAAAAAAGCTCGTAAAAACGAGCCTTTAAAGTGCTGGTGGTGGGACTTGAACCCACACGTGGTTACCCACAACAGATTTTGAGTCTGCATCGTCTGCCATTCCGACACACCAGCCTGCCGGTCTTTCGACCGAACTAAAGTTTATCACAGTAATGAGTCATTTTCAAGTAAAAAATCAGCCTATGGCATTCTTCCTGTTGATCATGTCACGCTTTCTTAAGGTCGAGTCGAGTATCTTCTTTCTGATCCTTAAATTAAGCGGTGTGACCTCCAAAAGCTCGTCTGTATCTATGAATTCAAGTGCCTGTTCAAGACTGAGCACTTTCTTTGGAGAAAGGCGAAGTGCCTCATCCGCGCTCGAGCTACGTGTATTGGTAAGCTGCTTCTTCTTGCAGACGTTTATCTCTATATCCTCTGCCTTACCGGTCTGTCCGACTACCATACCGGCATAAACCTTTTCACCCGGTTCAATGAACAGTGTACCTCTGTCCTGTGCATTATAGAGGCCGTAGGTGATCGCCTCTCCAGCTTCAAATGCTATTAGAGAGCCCTGCTTTCTGTACATCATGTCACCCTTGTATGGACCGTATCCGTCAAAGCTCGTGTTTAAGATACCGTTACCCTTTGTATCGGTCATGAACTCGCCTCTGTATCCGATAAGTCCTCTTGAAGGGATAGAGAACTGGAGTCTTGTATAGCCTCCGTTTATAGAAGTCATGCCAAGCAGTTCACCTTTTCTTGAAGAGAGTTTCTGAATTACGCTTCCTGAGAATTCTTCAGGAACATCGACATAAGCTGTCTCCATGGGCTCCTGCTTCTGATTTCTTTCATTATATTTATAAAGGACTTCAGCCTTTGATACCGCAAATTCATATCCTTCGCGTCTCATGTTCTCAATAAGGACAGAAAGATGGAGTTCTCCTCTTCCGGATACCTTGAACACATCGGTGCTGTCAGTCTCTTCAACTCTCAAAGACACATCTGTGTTGAGTTCCCTAAACAGCCTGTCTCTTAAATGTCTTGAGGTTATATACTTTCCTTCCTGACCGGCCAAAGGTGAGTCATTTACCATGAAGTTCATGGCTATGGTAGGCTCCGAGATCTTCTGGAAAGGTATCGGATCGGGTTCATCTGGTGAACAGAGAGTATCACCGATATGGATATCAGCTATACCTGATATGGCTACGATCGAACCTATACCTGCTTCTTTTACTTCTACTTTATTTAATCCGTCAAACTCATAGAGCTTGCTTACTTTTACCTTTACCGCCTTGTCAGGCTCATGGTGATTGACGATCACAACATCCTGGTTGACCTTTATCGTGCCGTTATCAACTTTTCCTACACCGATACGTCCTACATACTCATTGTAATCAATGGTGCTTATCAATACCTGTGTGCCTTTTTCGGGATCGCCCGTGGGAGCAGGTATGTAATCAAGGATCGTTTCAAATAAAGGAACCATGTCGGTACCCATCACATCTGCATCCAGACTTGCCACACCGGCTTTTGCGGATGCAAATACAAATGGACAGTCAAGCTGTTCTTCACTGGCATCAAGATCCATGAACAGTTCCAATACCTCATCAATCACCTCATGAGGTCTTGCCTCGGGTCTGTCTATCTTATTGATACATACGATTACGGGAAGTTTGAGTTCAAGTGCCTTGCCAAGAACGAACTTTGTCTGTGGCATTACACCTTCAAAGGCATCAACGACCAGGATGACACCATTTACCATCTTAAGTACACGCTCAACCTCTCCGCCGAAATCAGCATGTCCGGGAGTATCTATGATATTGATCTTTGTGTTCTTATATGTAACGGCAGTGTTCTTAGAAAGGATCGTTATACCACGTTCTCTCTCTATATCGTTAGAGTCCATGACTCTCTCTGCCACTTCCTGATTTTCCCTGAAAATTCCGCTCTGTTTTAAGAGTTCATCCACGAGCGTTGTCTTACCGTGATCTACATGCGCTATGATCGCTACATTTCTCACATCATCTCTTGACTGTATCATGATTGCACCCTGTCTCTTCCAATAAAATGTACCATCTTTCCAAAACTTTATTAATATAGCATATTAGGACATCTCATGCAACAAAAAAATCAGTGCCCAATATCAGGCACTGATCCTCATTTTACTATTTCCTTATATTAATTGTAGTTTCCCTCATACTCCATCATACGTTTGTTCATATACATGGAGTCATCCGCTCTCTTTGTTACACCTGCAACTGAGAAATCGGTGTAAGGATTGTATACAGACATACCCACAGCCATGGAAGCCTTGCCGTTTTCTATGCTGTCTATGTCTGTGGCCTTGCCTATACGCTCTCCAAGGTCATCTATAAGCTCATTTCTCCTAGCGTAGTCCTCTCCGGTCAGGATGACCGCAAACTCATCGCCGCCTATCCTGTAAACAGGACTGTGAGCATAGGTCTTACAGATTATCTTTGAGCAGTTCTTGATATATTTATCACCCATATGATGGCCATAATTATCATTGATGACCTTAAGGTGATTGATATCACACATGACAATGGCAAATTCAGTCGGTTCCTTATCAGCTATCTTTCTTGTCAGTTCACCGACAGCCTCAGTATATGCCGTGATGTTCTTAACACCGGTTAACGGATCGTTATTGGCTCTCTTTACTATCTCCTCAAGACGCTTCTTTAATGAGTCCTGCTCCGAACGCATGCTCTTTATCAGGATCTTCGTAAGTGTCGATACTGATACAGGCTTTGGAATGAAAGCAACCATACCTGCTTCAAAAGCTTTCTGCTTGATATGCTCATCACCGCTTGATGAGATAGCTATGATCGGAACTTCTGATGCTCTGGGTTTATCCATGGCCTTTATCTTTTTTGCCACTTCCCATCCGTCCATATCGGGAAGGATAAGATCAAGGAGTATGACATCATAATCAATATTCTCCTTATCCATTATATCCTTAAGCGCTGCATCTCCGTCTGCTACCGCATTAACCTTTGCGCCCTCTTCTTCGAGTATCTCAGTGGTTATCTTTCTTGTCAGCTCATTATCCTCAACAAGAAGGATATTTATATCGGTAAGAGAATGTGCATTAAGGGCAGGCGTAGAACGGAATTCTTCCCCATTGTCTATCTGTGCGATGAACTCCTCCTTAGCCTTCGTAAAGGCATCTAAGATCTTGGGAGAAAACTGACCGCACTCTCCGTTAAGGATCATGTCATAAGCCTGCTGCGGTGAGAATGCTGGCTTGTAAACTCTCTTTGTTGTAAGAGCATCAAAGCAGTCCGCAACTGCAACGATCTGAGCAGAAATGGGTATCTCATCACCTTTAAGTCCGTTGGGATAACCCTTACCGTCCCATTTCTCATGATGGCTCCTGCATATCTCCATACTGAAATTGAGATAACTCTCATCCCAACCTTTCGGAGCATTCTTTAAGACTTCGCAGCCTTTGTCGCAGTGTGTCTTCATTATGTCATATTCTTCATCTGAGAACTTGCCCGGTTTACGCAGTATCGCATCGGGTATCATTATCTTACCCACATCATGGAGTGCACTTGCAGATGTGATAAGAGCTATCTTCTCTTCATCAAGACCATACTCCGGATACTCGGTCATGATCCGCTTTGCAAGGATATTGGTAAAGCCTTTGACTCTCTTTATGTGTTCTCCACTTTCAGTGTCTCTTGCCTCGGTGATGTTACCCAAGAGCTCTATGATATCCTCATTGATCTGATTAAGTGACTTTGCCTTCTCATGAAGTTCGGCCGTTCTCTCAGCGATCGTTGACTCTAACTGTATACTGTATTCTCTTTCCTTTGCTCTTTCTTCTTTTTCTATCTCACGACGTATCTGATCATCTATATCAACGATACCAATGATAGCCGCTTCCGGATTGATCCTGTCAGCAAGAGCCTTGACATTGTAGTATCTTAACCCCCTTCCGAGATTCATCTTGCATTCTACGGAATACTGACCCATATCCGCCAGTTCTTCCTGCACAGTATCTCTGTTGAACCTCTCTCTGAAAGCCGCAAATTCATCACTGCTTATACCATGCTCGAAGATCTTATCAAATCTCTTGGTGATATCATCCTCACCGATCAGATTAAAGTAGTATTCAAAGTTTTTGGAAACATGATATTCCTCTATCGTATCGTTTCCGAAATCTATGTAGCAGACATATTCAAAGCCCTCAACCAGGCTTCGAAGTACTAAATTGTTCTTATGATTGGTAAACTCTCTTTGCTTTTCCTCGCTGATATCCTTAAAGCCGAGTACAACATGCTTTAATTCCTTCTCGTTCTTGGGCTTCCAGCACTGCATCTGATAATTTGCCAGTTCACCCTCTTTATATCCTCTGTATTCAACGATGAAACTGTTCAGATTGCCAAGCCTGTTGACTATGGCTTTTCTGTCCATCGCACTGCGGAATTTATCAGCATCGGATGAATATACGCGATTATCCAGATATGCCTGGACCATCCGCTCGTAATCGCCCTCTTTTAAGAAATCTGCGAATGAATTCTTAATGATATCACTGACAACATATGTTTCAAATGTATTCTTTTCAAGGTTTACATAAAATATACAGAGATATTCATCCTTTATGGAATCCATTACGTTAAGGAAGTGTTTGAGTTCCCTGTTCTGTCCCCTGTTTATATCAACAAGTCTGATGAACACATACATTACAAATGCTATCATCCATCCAAAAGATCTGAAATTACGGCCTGTCACTATCTCACAGACATATGTGATTATTATAGGAGCAGAATATGCGATTATAGCAAACGACTGTCTCTTTCTTGCCCAGCTTTCCGAGATCCTGTTTATGGCATAGATAAGAGTTATGATGTAGATAAGCATCATAAAATAATCTATCAGCCGCACAGTCAGTCCTTCAAATCCGATCCTCTCCTCCCATTCGATCACCATAGGTGCATAATGGTAAGAAAACACAGCAAATACGAGCATGGCTATGTCTAAGGTCATGCTGATGCTGATACTCACTTTTCTTATACGTTCGCTTATGATCGTCCTGCTCTGTACAAAGGCCATCCAGATGCCCGCTGCGAGCAGCTGACTCACAGTGCCTATCAGAATAAAGCCTTTGGTATCGCCGTCATATATGGAGATGAAATCCCCTCCTATATGTCTTCTTATGGTATCACATGTAAGAGCACATATCAGCAGACCGACCAAGACGATCATAAACCTGCTGATGTGTTCTTTTTGTGCCTTCATATATGCGAATGTAAGAAGTCCAAAAAGCAGTATGCATACAGCACATACCGCATTGATCTCTTCATAATACAGCGCTTGTATAATAACCCCGTTCATTTAACGAAACCCCGTTCTTATTGATTTGGTCTGATATACTTTCAAAGCAGAATATATCAAAATAGATTATATCACTTAAGCAATGCTTTTTCTATAATATTCGACAGCAAAAACGGGCCCTACGCTGTGTAGAGCCCGCCCTGACATAATTATTTATTCTTCATCTGTTGAGACAGCACCTGCTATGACAGCAGTTTCAGCCTGCTCACCGTTTAGTCCTGTCACATTTATATTCCTGTTTACCTTTGCATCGTATGTGTTTGCCTTCATGATATCAACGATATCAAGTCCGGTAACCTCCTTAACGGTCTCAATGGTCTTTGCAAGAACATTAGGTACATAAGAACCTACGCTTCCGATGCCGCCTTCGCCGCCGTTTGAGCCGCCATCTATGATGGTAACTTTATCGATATTCTCAAGAGGCTTTGCTATAGCGCTGGCCATCTCGGGAAGAGCCTTAACGATCATCTCAACCATGGCAGCCTGACCGTATTTCTTCATTGCCTCAGCCTTCTTTTCAAGAGCTTCTGCTTCTGCTATACCTTTGGCTTCGATCGCTGCCGCCTCAGCTTCACCGACCTTTCTTATACCTTCAGCCTCCTGAGCCTTTGCATAAAGATCAGCTTCTGCCTGTACCTTTCTTGCCTCAGCCTCTTTTTCTTTTTCGAACTTTTCTGCTTCTGCCTTTCTCTGACGTTCAAACAGTTCAGCCTCAGCTTTCTGCTGTCTTGCGAACTTCTCAGCTTCAGCTTTCTTTTTGATCTCAGCTTCGAGAGTCTGCTCCGTTACTTCAACATCTTTACGTTTCAGTTCGATCTCTCTCTCCTGCTTTGCGATGTTTGCATTTGCTGTCGTGATCTCGATAGTCTTACGCTGTTCCTGCTGCTGTATCTCATAAGCTGCATCAGCTTCAGCCTGTTTGATATCCGATTCACGTTTCAGTTCTGCCTGTTTGATACGAAGTTCATTCTGCTTTGAAGCGATCTCTGTCTCAGCCTTAACCTGTGCCTCATTGGCAAGACGCTTTGCTTCGGCCTCAGCGATTGCTACATCCTTGTCAGCCTGAGCTTTTGCGATTGAAGCATCCTTCTGGATCTGGCTCATGTTGTCCTGACCGAGAGCTATGATAAGGCCCTTCTCGTCTTCGATCTTTTGTATGTTGCAGGATATGATCTCTATACCAAGAGCATTCATATCCTTCTGTGCCTTTTC
Source organism: Lachnospiraceae bacterium (assembly GCA_017619635.1). Lineage (GTDB taxonomy): Bacteria > Bacillota > Clostridia > Lachnospirales > Lachnospiraceae > Colinaster. The sequence goes on from JAFZRZ010000029.1 coordinate 50,883, forward strand.
CTGAACCTCGTCACCGAATTTCTTTCTGTCGGTATTGAGTTCTTTTAATTTAACGGTACCGATGATCTCACGCATGTTACCCTGAAGGGAATCTGTCAGAGCTGCTATGATGTTCTTCTCATCCATGTTAAGGAAGTTCTTCATAGCTATCTTGATGCCTTCGGGATCTGTCTTTACCCTTACCTTTGCAACTGCATCGATATCAACACCAATGAAGTCAAGTGTGGGCACATATCCGTTAGTCTTTATATCTATGCTTATCTGTTTAAGTACCAGAGTATCTTTTCTTTCCAAAAAAGGAAATTTGATACCTGCACGTCCGATCAGGATCTTAGGCTCTTTCTTCCAGCCAGATATGATAAATGCCTTATCCGGAGGAGCCTTTACATAACCGGTCACGATGATAAGTATCACCAGTGCGATGACCAAAAAGATTGCAATTAATGCTGCGATTGTCATATTAATTCCCCTTTCATTTTGTGGCGGTCTTGCGACCTGTTTTTTACATCACCATATGATTGATGTTGAATAGATTATATATCCTATCAGTATTGTTTCCAATATGATCAGGTACAAATTATGATGCTGTATTTGCACTACGAGGACAAATTACAGTGCCTCCACACCACGCTTTAATCTGTCCAGGCCGTCCATCAGCATGCTCCTTGGACATGCTATGTTTATTCGTACAAATTCATCTCCGGCTTTTCCGTAGATATCACCTCTTGATATGAACAGGCCCGTGCTTCTCTTTATGGATGAAGCCACCCTTCTGCTAAGGGGCAGTCCCGAGGGCTTTCCATCAAATCTTTCAGAAAGTCCGCTCACATCAACCCATACCAGATATGTGGATTCACCGTGCATCACCTTTAATGAAGGAATGTTTTCTTTTATATATTCCTCTAGTATGCGTCTGTTTTCAGCTACATACTCATTCATCTGATCGAGCCACTCTCCGCCCTTTGTGAATGCCGCTACAGTCGCAGGGATCGCAAACGCATTGGGTTCTGCCACCTCATCGGTATTTAACGCTCTCCATACCTTATGTCTCAGAAACTGATTCGGTATACATACTGCTGCCGTCTGAAGTCCCGCAAGATTGAATGCCTTTGTGGGTGCTATGCAGGTGATACTGCATGCCCTGCAGTTTGTAGATATGGAAGCAAAGGGTATATATTCCTTTCCGGGTGTCACTATATCGCAATGTATCTCATCGGCGATAACAGCAACATTGTACTCTACGCACAGATCCCCTATTCTTTCAAGAGTCTGTTTATCCCATATCTTTCCGGAGGGATTCTGCGGATTGCACAGTAACATCAGCGTTGTCTGAGGATCTGAAAGCTTCTTTTCAAGATCGTCAAAATCCATCCTGTATTCACCGTCTTCATATATAAGTTCATTCTCCAAAACACGGCATCCGTTGTTTAATATGCTGTTAAAGAACACGTTGTAAACGGGTGTCTGGATGACGACATTCTCATTGGGTGTGGTGAGTTTTCTCACACTGCTCGATATTGCAGGTATAACACCTGTGCAAAAAACAAGCCAGTCTTTTTCCATGCTAAAACCGTGTCTTGTCTTCCACCATGAGATATATGCTTCATACCATTCATCAGGCACCTCATTGTATCCAAATATACCGTGTTCAACCCTTTTACTTATAGCATCGATTATCTCCGGAGCGGTCTTAAAATCCATGTCTGCCACCCACATGGGGAGCACATTTTCATTAACGTTCCATTTCATGGAATCCGTTCCTTTTCTGGATATCACTGTATCAAAATCGTATCTCATCTGCGCCACTCCACTACATCGCTCTTTTTATCTATTGATGAGCATATTATATTTGTCTTCTCAGGATCGATCTGATCCTTTTCAAGTATGAGTTCTCCTATACTCTCTGCTTTTATGGTACCTTCCTTTGGATTAAGCACACTGTCGATCTTTGAATCTATCGTTGCTTCAACCGATGAATACTCAAAAGCCAGTGTTGTATTACTGAACTTACAGTTTTTCATTACCAGCTTGTCTATATAACACATTCCCTGGAGGCTTTCTATCGTACAGTTGATAAAGGTAAGATTCTTTGAATTCCATCCAAGGTATTCGCCCGATATATAGGAATCGTACACTGTCACATTCTCGCAGTTCCAGAACGAATCCTTGCTGATCAGTGTCGAATTCTTTACCGTGACATTTTTGCAGCCGTCAAATGAATAGTTGCCGTCAAGTTTTAAGCCTTCAGCTTCTATGTTTTCAGAATTCATGGCAAAATAATCACCCTTGGCGGTCACGTTATTAAGCTTCACATTCTTACATTCCCAGAGTGTTTCTGCAGCATTTGGTATTGAAGCATCAGACAAGATCAGTCCGTTGCATCTCCTGAAATTCTTTGGAGCCTGTACATCTGCATTGCTTATGGATATGTTATTCGTATACCATACGCCTGCCCTGGCCATCTCAAGCCACCTGCAATCCTCTACCGATATGTTATTGCAATACCACAACGGATATTTCCAGCCAAACAGACAGTTTTTGAGTTCAATATCAGAGCTGTGTTTAAGCGGTGATTCACCGTCGTTAAACTCGCAATCCACGACCCTCATATCATGACTTGCAAACAAAGCTCTCTCTCCGGTTAACAGTTTCTGTCTGGTCTCTGTCATCATTTCTCCCTTATGTCTTATATGTTTAAATTCCAAGCCTCTTAATTATATCAAAATAATTCAAACATAAAAAGAGAAAGAGGGGCTGTCGCTTTAGATGATGATTAATCATCTGGGCGAGGCCCCTTTTTCACATCTTATCTTAGAATACAGGAAGTACTGCTCCTGAATATGTCTTCTCAATGTATTCCTTTACATTATCTGTAAGGATCGCATCAACGAGTGCCTTTGTCTTTGCTGAATTCTCCTCACCCTCTCTTACTGCGATGATGTTTCCATATGTTTCAGCTGCAAGTGAATCAGATGCCTCTGTTACGAGTGCCGCGTCAAGTCCTGCCTCAATTGCATAGTTACCGTTTACCACTGCTATATCCACATCCTGGATAGCCTTGGGAACCTGAGCTGCCTCGAGTTCCTTGATATCAAGCTCATAAGGATTCTCTTCAATATCAAGTATGGTTGCCTTGATACCTGCATCAGCTTTTAACTTTATGAGACCCTGTGCCTCAAGAAGAAGGAGTGCTCTTGCCTCGTTTGTCGTATCGTTGGGAACTGCTACAGATGCACCCTTTTGGATATCCTCTATCTTTGCAGTCTTGCCTGCATATATTCCCATGGGCTCAAAATGAACTGCAGCCGCACTTACGATATGTGTTCCGTTCTCAGCATTGAAATCATCAAGGTAAGGAACATGCTGGAAGTAGTTTGCATCAAGATCGCCTGCTTCAAGTGCCGTATTGGGAAGAACATAATCGTTATACTCTACGATCTTAAGTTCATAACCCTGCTCTTTAAGATTCTCGGCAACAACTGAAAGGATCTCCGAATGAGGTGTGATAGTAGCTCCTACTGTTATAACCTTATCCTCTGGATCATCTGTCTTTGCTTCTTCGACTGCAGCCTGGTCAGTTGTGGGAACCTGTGTGTCCTCAACATTTGCTGTCTGTGAATTATCACTGACTGTTGCAGATGAACCACATCCTGCAAGTGTGCTCACAGCAAGCGCCGCACCAAGTAAAACTCCTAAAACTCTTTTTTTCATAATCTTCTCCTCTCTCGGGTATCGGATCTTATGTAATTGATACCCCTGCCTTTTGTTTATTCATATCCGGTGATACCGGGTATTTACCTCTTTATCCTTTTGTCTATATAGGATGCCAGTTTAAGTCCTCCCTCCTGAAAGATCTGGACTATCAGCACCAGAAGTGCAACAGTTATCAGCATCACTTTTGTCTGATATCTGTAGTAGCCGTAATTGACAGCTATGGCTCCCAGGCCTCCGCCACCTACAAAACCTGCCATTGCCGAATATCCGAGTATTGTGGTAAACGCTATCGTCATACCAACCAGCAGAGACGGTTTTGCCTCGGGAACCAGTACCTTTGATATTATCTGCCATCCTGTTGAGCCCATTGCCTGAGCTGCTTCCACCACCCCATGATTGACCTCCTTCAGTGAGGCTTCAACCATGCGCGCAACAAATGGTGTTGCTGCTACCACCAGCGGGACCACTGAAGCAGATGAGCCGATTGTGGTTCCCACGATAGCTCTCGTGAATGGCAGAATCGCTACCAGCAAAATCAAAAACGGAACGGATCTGACAAGGTTTATGACCAGGCCCACGATCCTGTTAACAAATGAGTTTTGACAAATCCCGTTTTTGTCTGTTGCATATACAAGCACTCCCAACGGAATGCCCAGTATATATGAAATGACTGTCGATGCGACAACCATATAAAAAGTCTCTCCGATACCGGTTATAAGCAGATTTATGATCTTTATATTCATGCGCTTATCACCTCTTTACTTACAAAAACTTCTTCAAACGATACCTTAGTCTTATCAAGATAATCCCTGACCTTTTTCACATTTGATTCATCCGGTCTTTCTATCAGAAGCTGTCCGTAAGCCTTTCCTCCTATATCCTCTGTATTTGCTCCGAGTATGTTCAGTTTTATGCCAAGTTCTGATATAAGATTTGCAAATACCGGTTCAAAGGATGACTGTCCGTCAAATACTATCCTTAAGTAATCTCTTGTGGGTGCAGCTCCTGAATTTGAGTCAGGCAAAACAAGTTTTCTTCCTGTTTCCGATTTCGGACTTAAAAAGATCTCTTCAACCTTTCCTTCTTCCTCTATCTTTCCGTTACTCATGACTGCCACTCTGTCACAGATCTGTTCGACAACCTTCAACTCATGTGTTATCACGACTATCGTCACACCCAGCTTTTTGTTTATGGTCTCAAGAAGCTCTAAGATATTTCTCGTTGTGAGCGGATCAAGTGCGCTTGTTGCCTCATCACACAAAAGATACTTCGGATTTGTTGCAAGTGCTCTTGCTATGGCCACCCTCTGTTTCTGTCCTCCTGAAAGCTGTGAAGGATATGAGTTTTCCTTTTCGGTAAGTTCCACCAGCTCAAGCATCTGTCTTGCTCTTGTCAGTGCTTCTTTTTTTCTCACTCCAGATATGAGAAGCGGATAGCAGATGTTTTCTATCACACTTTTCTGTTCTAAAAGATTGAACTGCTGGAAGATCATCCCTATATTCCGTCTTGCCTTTAACAGTTCTTTCTTTGAAGCTGAAGTAAGTTCCAGATCGTCCAGATAAACCTTGCCTTCAGTCGGTCTCTCCAGAAGATTGATACATCTTACCAGTGTAGACTTTCCTGCTCCGGAAAAACCTATGATCCCGAATATCTCGCCGTCTTTTATCTCTAAGTTTATCCTGTCTGCCGCTTTGATCTTTGTATCTTTAGTTTTAAATTCCTTGGATACATCCACAAGTCTTATCACTGTTATCTCCCTCCTGTGATTTCAGTATAAATTGCGCATTCTTATCTGACAAATACATAAACTTTATTGGTGGTTATAGGATTTGCCTATAATACAAACATCCTTTATATACAGCAAAAATCGCGATACCCTTTTGAGATATCGCGGTCAGCGTGTGTATCATTTCATTTATCATGCTATGTTTTTATACATATAGACTGTCACAAAAAGAGGATGTGTTCTTCTGACCTCATTTATCTTCTCCTCACGCTCCTTTACACTGTTATAAGGAGCAAGAGTGTCAGGATCCATATTTTCATCGGTCAGATATCCAAGCCTCTTATAGAAGCCTTCTGCTTCCTCTCTGCTGGTGATTATTATCCTTGATATACCGGCTTCTTTGATCACCTTCTCAGCCTCTAGTATGCCTACTCTTCCCGCACCCTTTTTTCTTGCTTCAGGTACTGTGGCTACTCTTTCTATCTTAGCATATCCTTTTTCTTTCTCAATATGGATACGACACGTACTTAAAGGCAGCCCGTCATCGTCAACAACAAGAATGTATTGTGAATCAGCTGTATCCTGAGCAAACTCTGCTTCAAGAGAGCATCCAAAGCCGAATACCATCGCATGTGTCCTTACATAGTGAACACCGGCCACAGCCCACTGGATATCTTTTGTTACTCTTATAGCTTTCATTTTTAATGAAACCTCCGTATCACTTCCACTTTATGACAGTGTTATTGAGCTTCTTTACAACCAGATCGATGATGGTTGTTATAACACCCACCGAAACTATTCCGGCAAGTACGCATCTGTAATCGGCAAAGCTCTTGTATTTCTCGGTAAAGTATCCTATACCTAGATTCATTCCGAGCATCTCCGCACCTGACAGACACATGAACGCTCCTCTTAATGTCCTTGATATACTGCCTATGATCTCAGGAAGGCAGTAAGGGAATATAACTTTAAACAGCATTCCAACTGTTCCGACTCCCATTGTCTTTGCGGTATCGATTATCCTTCTGTCTATCTGTCCCACTCTGGTCACCATACCCTGGAAGGTAGGCCAGAACACCGCCATGAATATGACCGCTATCGCTGCGCTCCTGAATGAAGGGAGCACCATAACGAAGTATGCTGAAAACATGAGCGGTGGTATAAGTGTTACCACATTCGATATGGGAAGAAGGACTTCTCTGACTCTGTCAACCCATCCGGCAAGAAGTCCCAAAAGTGTTCCCAACAGAATAGCCAAAACAAAACCCCAAAATAACAATTTCACCGAACCGACGATATCTGCGACTATCTCGTCCGGTTTTTCCAAAAATACGTGAAAAAGTCCCTCGGGTGACGGTACCAAAAGATCATTGTGTATCCATCCGATCTTATATGAAACCTCCCATAGAGCGAAGAAGGCAAACAGTATAACTGCGATATCAGAGGCACTCTTCTTCTTCGTTACAAAAAGGTTTGCTATGTACAAAACATATGCCACCACGAGTATTGTTATATAAGCCTCGCTTGTGTAATATGCCTTATGGGTTGAGAAATAAGGCATTGCAAGCGTAAGTGCTATATCTGTTATAAACAGCAGTGTTGCCACCGCCAGTTCAGGATACATGCTCCTGTCAAGTTTGAACAAACCCTTTTCTTTCACAGGAACACCTCCTCATATATGTTCTCTTCAACATGATTGTAGAATGATGTGATGAGCTTCTTATGAAGTTCCTCATATTTCTTCTTACCCACAAGATCATCCCTCTTTCTTGGATGTGGTATATCCACATCAACTATGGTCCTGATCTTTCCCGGTTCCATTACCACTATCCTGTCAGCCAAAAGGATAGCCTCATCTATATCATGTGTAACGAAAACAACTGTTTTTTTCTTTTCAACCGATAGTCTTGAAACCAGCTCCTGAAGTTCAAGTCTTAACTTGGGATCTATAGCTCCGAAAGGCTCATCAAAGAGTAGGATGTCTGATTCAAGAGCAAGTGCTCTTGCGACTGCGACTCTCTGCTGCATACCTCCTGATAACTGCGCCGGATATTTGTCCTTTGCATATGACAGTCCCACACTCTCCAAATAGGAATCTGCCAGTTCAAGGCGCTGTTTCTTTGAATAGTTCTTACCGTTTTGTTTTATCCCAAAGAGCACGTTGCCCTTTGCCGTAAGCCACGGAAACAGTGAATAATGCTGAAACACGACGGCTCTGTCTATACCCGGCCCCGAAACAAGCTTCTCATCCACTCTTATCTCGCCTTTTGTTGCCTTGTTCATTCCGTTAAGCAGGCTTAAGAGTGTTGATTTTCCACAGCCCGAAGATCCGAGCAGGCATACAAACTCGCCTTCTTTGATCTCCAGACTTATATCTTTCAAAGCCTCATATTTGGATTTCTTGTCAACATATTCAAAAGAAACATTATTAATATTTATCTTTGTTTTCTTTTCTGTATCACTCATCTTTATTCTTTGATGGGATTGACAGAAGGATCTATTGAGATGGATACGTTTCTCGGATCGCGCTCTTTTTGATCCTTACTGTTCCACTTGCTTACAGATATCTCTGTCTCATAATCCTCATATGTCTCTCCATCCGGATGCTTTCTGTATATTTCGTCCGGAGTCTTTGATAGTTTCTTTCTCTCACCATCGCTCTTCCAAAGCTCATCATAAGGAACCTGTGAAGCTATCCTCTGCGGATATGGTGCGAATATTCCCTTTGTTGTATTCTCGGGGAATTCGAAGAATGTGTATTTTCTAAACTCCGGTATGCCAAACAGTTCTTTTACATATCCCCAGATATTCTTATACTCCGTTATCCTCTTCTTCATAGGACCGACGTTATGATAATAAGATGTCTCCCATCTTACCAGGGTCACATAGAGTCTTATATCACTGTCCGTGATATAGTCACCGAATAAGAATCTGTTTGTTTCAAGTCTCTTGTCGAGTTTTTCGAGAGCATCATAAAAATCTTCATATGCCTCGTTGTAAGCCACCCAGCTCTGGCAGAATGCCATGCGGTAGTGACCGTTGTTAACAGTAGGGAAAAGCCAGTCGTTAAACTCATCTATCTCTTTTCGATACTTAACAGGATAAAGATCCGGTGCATCCACAGGCTGGAATCGTCTGAAGTAGACCTCAATGTAATTACTCAGTCTGTGATAGTCGTTATTGACAGCTTTTTTCTCCTTGATGTCAACCAGTGTCGGAGTTGTTGCTCTTCCGGTAAAATTCGGATCAGCCTTTTTATAGAACTCACTTAAGAAATATGCTCCTGTAAGAGGATCCTTGTGATCAGGCTTATCACCGAAACCGTGACCGTATATGTTTGACGGTCCGCTGTGTGATGTTGCCTGGTCATAGATCACATCAGTAAGTCCTAAAATATCCCTTGCTATTACCGGTCTGTTTGACCAGTGACAGCCGTGCATCCAGTAAATGGCATACCTTCCTGCCTCAGCCTTAAGCTGGCCTTCCCTGTTTCCGAAAGGTGTGATGAATGCGTTGGGCTGTCTTACGAACACACCTCTTTCATCTATCTCACTTACGGTCTCCTTAGGTCTGGGATCGACTCCTACTTCTTTCGCATGAAGAGCAGCCTCTTCATCTGTGTAATCTGATATATTTTTTACTGCAGCTGAATGTGCTGCTATAGAGCATGCGTTACTCATAACTTGTGCCTTTCCTTTCTGCGCTCTTTTACTTATTTATATTCATCGTAAAGCTTTTCCAGTGATGCATAGAACTCATTGTCAGGCTGTTCCTTTACAAGCTCGTCAAGAGCGTTCTTATATACATCATCACTGATATTCTGTGAAATATCATATGTGTTGAAATCTAGTCCTGCATCTGCCAAAGCTCCTGAATTGTAAACCGCTTTAGAATATGACTTGATACCTGAAGCATTGGGATCGCATGAGAACTTTGTTACTCCGCCGTAAAGATAAGTCTCAACATAATCGCTCTCCTTGCCTGAATAATCAGATACGATCTTTACCACATCGGCTTTAACTGTATCGTCTGTCTCACCTTTCTTGTAGTACTCCCATGCTCTGATCCTTGCTTTCTCATATGCTTCAAAAGCATCTCTCTTCTCATTGAGCTTGCTGTGTGATGTAACCTCACGGCAGCATACATAGTTGGGAAGAAGATCTCCGGCTGCAGTGATTATCTCAAGGTCATAGCTGTCAGCATACAAAAGTGCATATTCAAGAGGGAGGAAACCTATTTCTATAGCACCCTTCTGTACAGCCTGTGCCGTCTCTGTCTCATCTGCGTAGTATGTTATATTTCCGCTTCCTTCGCTTTCTATAGCCTCGATGGTCGCAGCATCAACTCCGTTATCCAGAAGATACTGTCTTGTAACCACCCATGAAGCCTCATTTCTTACAAAGCCAAGTTTTGCATTTGTAAATGCATCAACATTTATTATCTTTGAAGCATCCTTAAACTGGTCTGCATTGCCCTTCTTTGCTATAACAGCACCACCTTCAACTGCTGTACCTGCGATGAATGCAAGATCATAACCCGATGCAAGTGCCTGAAGATCCGGTACGAATCCTACTGTTAAAAGATCAAGTTCGTCACTGCCTGAATCTATAGCTGTGAGTGCGTTGGGACCTGCTAAGTTTACAGGCTCAACCTTTACGCCTTCCTCATCGAAATAACCAAGCTGTTTTGCAAGGATATCGATCGTGATCCTGATGTTTCCTGTAGGGAATGCAACATAGAGTGTTCCATAATCCTTAGGCTCGTTTGACTCTGTTTCAACAGCCGCTTCTTCTTTGTTTTCTGCTGTTTCTGCTGCTGCAACCTCATTCTCTTCAACCTGAGCTGTCTCACTTACGGGCTCATCAGTTGCAACAACTGTTGTGTTACCACATCCTGCGAGTCCTGACAGGGCAACCGCACCTGTCAGAACCACAGTCAATAATCTTTTTCTAAGTTCTAAGTTTTTCATAATTTTACTCTCCTCGTTTCTTAATACTTCTTATTTCAAAGCTGAAAATCCTTTTTCAAGGTCTGCTATGATGTCATCAATGTGTTCCGTACCTATTGAAAGACGGATCGTGTTTCTCTTTATACCCTGATCGAGCAGTTCCTCATCGGAAAGCTGTGAATGTGTTGTTGATGCAGGATGGATCACAAGGCTCTTTACATCTGCAACATTGGCAAGAAGTGAGAATATCTCAAGATTGTCAATGAACTTCCATGCCTCATCCTGGCCGCCCTTGATATCAAATGTGAAGATCGAACCGCCGCCGTTGGGGAAGTACTTCTTGTAAAGCTCATGATCGGGATGATCTTCAAGTGAAGGATGATGAACCTTTTCAACAAGCGGATGATTGTTCAGGTACTCAACAACCTTCTTTGTGTTCTCAGCATGTCTCTCAACTCTAAGTGAAAGTGTCTCAACACCCTGCAAAAGAAGGAATGCGTTGAAAGGTGAAAGTGTTGCTCCCGTATCTCTTAAGAGGATCGCTCTTATATATGTAACAAATGCTGCAGGTCCTACTGCATCATAGAATGATACTCCGTGATAGCTGGGGTTGGGATCTGCAATGTTCGGATACTTTCCGCTTGCCTTCCAGTTAAACTTACCTGACTCTATAACCACACCGCCAAGTGTTGTTCCATGTCCGCCGATGAACTTTGTTGCTGAATGAACAACTATGTCTGCACCATGTTCGAAAGGTCTGAACAGATAAGGTGTTCCGAATGTGTTATCTACAACCACCGGTATTCCGTGCTTGTGAGCTATCTCAGAGATCGCATCGATATCGGGGATATCACTGCTGGGATTTCCGAGTGTCTCCAAAAAGATTGCTCTTGTGTCTTCCTTTATGCCTGCCTCAACCTCACTTAAGTTGTGTGCATCAACAAAGCTTGTCTTTATTCCGTACTGCGGAAGTGTGTGTGCCAAAAGGTTGAATGTTCCACCGTAGATCGTCTTCTGTGCAACTATATGTCCGCCGTTTGCTGCAAGTGCCTGAATCGTGTATGCGATGGCTGCTGCTCCTGAAGCAAGTGCAAGCGCTGCGCTTCCGCCTTCAAGTGCTGCAAGTCTTCTTTCCAGAACATCCTGTGTTGTGTTTGTAAGTCTTCCGTAGATGTTACCTGCATCAGCAAGTCCGAATCTGTCTGCAGCATGTTTGCTGTTATGGAACACATAAGATGTTGTCTGGTAGATCGGTACCGCACGTGAATCTGTAACTGAATCAGGTGTCTCCTGGCCTACATGTAACTGTAATGTCTCAAATCTGTAATCACTCATTTTTAATCTCCTCACTTTCAATGAATTGTTATATTGGGTTTTCCCTATCCGCCTAGTGCGTTAGTAGGTATTTGTTGTAATCATTTTTACATGTATTCAATTTCTTGTCTAATTCCTATTGTTTATAGGGTGTTATAGTTTTTGCCTATAACGTAAAAAGCCCCGTTTTGACTACATTTTGTAGTGAAAACAAGGCTTTTTCCTATATATACGTGTCTCTACTGTTCTAATCTGAACTTGTTATCGGGATCCAAACTCAGCTTATATCTGTCTGTTGGTTCATCCCAGACGGAAACATCAGGTCCCTTTGGAAGTATGTCATTCGGGTTTGTCTTTAAACAACATAAGTGATAATGCTTCTTGATTGCTTCGAAATGAGTATTGTCCCTAAATGCATCCTCCGTATAAAGATCTCTTGCATATCCCCATAGATTCGGATAATCCTTTAACATCTTTTTGTTGACTCTGAATCCGTTAAAATATGCAACATCAAATCTTGCCAGTGTAACATAGAGTCTGATATCGGATTCCGTAATATATTCCCCGAATAAAAATCTCTGCTTTGAAAGTCTCTCTTCAAGCACATCAAACGCATCAAAGACCAGTTTATAAGCTGCCGAGTATGCCTCCTGGCTTTGTGCAAATCCCGCCTTATATACTCCGTTGTTAACATCATGGAATATGAAGGCATTGAGCTTGTCTATCTCTTCTCTTAAGTGGGCAGGATAAAGATCCGGCGCTTTCTTTTTATGAAACTTCTTCCAGGAAGTCTCAAAATAAAGAGTCAGATTAAAATAATCATTGTTTACGACCGCTCCTGTCTTAAGATCAACAAGAGCAGGTACCGTGAATCTTCCTTTATAATCCGGATCGGCTTTCTTATATGCCTCGCTTAAAAGTTTTATCCCAAGGACGGGATCAACATCACCCTCATCGAGTGTGAACGCCCAGTCAGACCAGGGTACGTCGGGACGTATCGGATCAAGAGTGCCGACCGATATGACATCCTCAAGTCCAAGAAGCTGTCTTACAATGATAGACCTGTTTGCCCACGGACATACAGGAGCCCAGAGTATTCTGTATCTGCCTGCCTCTACTGGGAGTTCTCCCTCACCGTCACCAAACGGAGTCACAAACCTGTTTGACTGTCTTTCAAACTTTCCGCTCTTATTAACTTCTGTATTTGTTACATGATCAACTACTGCCATGATATCTCCTCTCAGGTATGGACACCATTAAGCGGTGAGCCCAAACTTCTTTTTTCTGTCATTAATCTCTTCCCAGATGCCTGTATCAGGTCCGTCAGGCAGGATGCTGTCAGGATTTTCTGTCAGTCTCAAAAAGATATCTTTCTTTATTTCATTAAAATCCGTGACACTCTTAAATGCATCATGTGAATAAAGATCCTTTGCGTACTCCCAGAGATTTTCATAATCTTTGATACGTTTTTTGTTGAGTCTGAATGCAAAGTAATAGGCAAGATCAAAAGCTGACAAAAAGACAAACAGTTTCACATCCGCTTCGGATATCTCATCTCCAGTCAAAAACCTCCTTGACTTAAAAAGCTCATCAAAGCTGTCCAGTGCATCAAATACCTTATCATAGTAAGGTATATACTGCTCAGTACGCTTTGCACTATAGGCATTGTATGCCGCCTGATAAAGATCGTTATCGATGACATCGTTTAATCTGTCGATCTCATCTTTCTTATCCTTAGGATTCAGATCTGCAAACCCTGACTTTTGAAGTTTTTCCGTGATCTTTTCAATGTTTTCTATTAGTAATAGTTCTCTGTAATCTGCTCCCATTTTTCATTCCTTCTTATTCATCATACAGATCACCGGAAAGATAATGATCACCGCTGTCAGGTATTATGACCACTATGTTCTTGCCAGCATTTTCTGATCTCTTTGCAACCTCTGCCACAGCTCTTATCGCAGCTCCTGCCGATATACCGATAGTGAAACCTTCGATCTTCGGTATAAGTCTTGCATATTTGTAAGCATCATCATCCGTTACATCTATGACTTCATCAAAGATACTCTCATCTGTAGCAGGAGGAGTCGGTCCGCCGCCTATTCCCTGTATCTTATGAGGTCCGGGCTGTCCGCCGTTTAATACGGCATTTCCTGTGGGTTCAACGCCTATCACCTTTATATCCGCCTTCTTTTCCTTAAGATACTTTCCTGCACCGCTTACTGTACCGCCTGTACCGCTTGCTGCAACAAAGATATCAACATTTCCGTCTGTGTCTTCCCATATCTCAGGTCCTGTTGTCTTGTAATGTGCCTCGGGATTCTTGGGATTTGCGCCCTGAGCAAGTGTAACAGCTCCTTCAGTTGCCTCCAAAAGTTCAGCCACTTTAGCTCCTGCACCACCCATGCTCTTGGCCCCCGGAGTATGATATACCTCAGCACCGAATGCCTTAAGTATCCTTGTTCTTTCAGCCGAAAGATTATCAGGCATGCATATCTTTACGTTGTAACCTTTGGCTGCACCTATCGCTGCAACACCTATACCGGTGTTTCCTGATGTTCCTTCAATGATCGTTCCACCGGGCTTTAAGAGTCCCTGTTCTTCTTTATCAATGATCATGTTTAAAGCTGTACGGTCTTTTACTGAACCTGAGGGATTGAAAAACTCAAGCTTAGCATATATATGTGCCGTTGTATCAAGTTCTTTTTCCAGTCCGTGAAGTTCCACCAAAGGTGTATGTCCTATAAGTTCAATGATACTGTGATAGATCTTACTCATTTTTACCTCCCTGAATTAACCTCTGAATATAATGTGATATGGGTTCCTGTCATCATCCAAGGCTTTATAAGCCTCTTCAGTCTCTTTTCTTATATCTATGGATCCTTTTATCCTGTCTATGCTCTCTAAATCTTCTGTGTATCTTTTGATATTAGGATGATCAAATGACTTTGCGAAATTGAGTTTATATATGTAGTAATATATGTGATCATGCCTCTTAAGTATCTTATATAAGAGCTCATCCGCCTCTGTGATATCATCTCCCAAAAGATATCTTTTTTCTTTAAGTCGCTTGTCGATCTCTTTAAATGCATCCGCTTCAAGATGAGCCCATCTTTCAAGCTCATTCTGATATGTAGCCCTGGCTGCTCTTTCGATCGGTTCTATGAGAGCGAATTTAAGATATTCGATCTCATCTTTCACATCCTTATGCTCGTAGATGCTCTCGTTATTAGTCTCATATACAAACTTGTTATCAGGATCTGATGAAAGTCTCTCTCTTCCCGTTAGGCTTAGCAGTTTACTGTTATCCGGTCCTGTCGCGATAAGACCGTAAACATTTCCCAACTTGGCTCTCATATGAGGTGAAAGCTGATAATGCTTCTTTATCCATTCCAGCTTTGTGAATTCATAAAAGGCCTCAGTCTGATATAGATCCCTTGTATATCCCCAAAGGTTGGGATAATCCTCAAGTCGCTTTTTGTTGACACCGAATACCAGATGATAGTTAATATGAAATCTTATCAGCGCAACATAAAGATGTATATCGGAAAGAGTTATATGATCACCGTTTACAAATCTTTTGTCAGACAGTCTCTCTTCAAGTTTGTCCAAAGATGCAAAGTATCTCTCAAACCACTCATCATAAGTCTGCTGGTCAAGAGCAAATCCGCATCCGTATGCATTGACCTCATGATTTATGAAATCGCTCCACTCATCGATCTCACCCTTAAGATCTTCAGGATAAAGATCAGGTGCATTCTCCTTACGAAACCTTTTCCAGTCTCTCACAAAGTATTTGGGAATGTTTATCGGATCGTTCTGTACGACCTTTCCCGATGCTTCCTCAACTATGGCAGGGACTGTTGATCTTCCCGTAAATGTCGGATCACCTTTAAGATAAGCATCATCAAGGTAGTGTATCTTAAGTACAGGATCCACCTCACCGATATCCTCGGAGAATACCCAGCCTCTGGGATCTCTGAGTACTCCGCACTCACCTATGCTTATCACTCTGTCCAGTCCCAGCAGACGAAGTGTTATGACTGCCTTGTTGGAATGAGGACATCCGGGCATCCAGATCAGTCTGTATCTGTCAGCCTCTATGGGCAGGTTATCCTCTTTGTCACCAAAAAGCTTATCAAAAACGAATTTTCTGTTCTCTATCTTTCCTGTATTTTTGTTTATCTGTTTCTTAAATGTATTCTCAAATAAAGACACGCTCTGAAACGGTACTATGTATGACATGTTTCTCCTCCTGTTAACGTATCAGATGATGTACTCGGGTTCATTGAACAGTTCGATCTTATGTATGAATTCTTTTACCCTTTCATTCTTCGGATTACCGAATATCTCTTTTGGAGTACCCTCTTCCAATATATGTCCGTTCTCCATGAATACGACCCTGGTAGCGACTTTTCTCACAAAATTCATCTCATGCGAAACCAAAAGCATGGTGTATCCTTCCTGAGCCACTTTTAAGATAGTCTCCAAAACCTCTCCTACCAGTTCCGGGTCAAGAGCAGATGTCGGTTCATCTAAAAGAAGCAGATCCGGTTCCATGGCAAGTGCTCTCGCTATCGCAACTCTCTGCTGCTGTCCGCCCGAAAGATGTCTCGGATAATGGTTTGCATGATCAGACAATCCAACTCTTTTTAGCTGTTCCTCTGCGATCTTTTTCGCCTTTTCTTTATCTGTCTTCTTTACAACGATCAATCCCTCCATCACGTTTTGAAGGGCCGTCTTTTTTGAGAACAGGTTCCAGTTTTGAAACACCATTGCAGTCTTCTTTCTTATCGCTATAAGATCCTTGCGTGATGCTTTGTTAAGATTGACCTTAAGCTCATCTATAATAAGGCTTCCCTCTTCAGGCTTTTCCAGTCTGTCGATACATCTTAACAGAGTTGACTTTCCTGTTCCCGATGGACCGATGATCGCTATAACATCTCCCTTGTTTATCTTAAGATCTACTCCGTCAAGTACTATGTTGTCTCCAAATCTCTTTTTCAGTCCGTTTACTTCGATCATGCCTTCTCACCATCCCTTACAGTACCCGTTACCTGATCAGGTATTCTTATCTTTTTCTCTATGACCTTGATCGTATTCTCAACGACGATGGTTATCACCCAGTAAATTATGGCCAGTGAGATATATGTCTCAAAATATCTGAAGTTCCTTCCTGCGAGTATCTTTCCCTGTGCCGTCATCTCCACCACCGCACATGTGAATGCAAGTGATGTACCCTTTATGAGTCCGATAAAAGAGTTTCCCAGTGAAGGAAGAGCAACTTCAATCGCCTCAGGCAGGATTATCCTCTTTAAGACCTGCAGATAAGTCATTCCCAGCGACTGTGCCGCTTCAATCTGCCCTTTATCGACAGACTGCAGGGATGCTCTTATTATCTCTGCATTGAATGCCGACTCATTTATCGCAAGTGCCACAAATGCATACAGTATGGCAGGTACATTGTTTATGTTGTAGGCTGTCCCGTATTTTAAGTTCAGATACTTCAAAAACATCGGTATCCCGTAATAGGTGACATACAGCTGAACAAGTATCGGTGTACCTCTTATTACCGATATGAATACGGCAGCGATCTGTGAAAGCACCCTGACCCGCTTTATCCGGATCAGGGCTATTATCAATCCAAAGATCAGGCTGAACGCCATAGCTCCAAATGCCAGTTCCAGTGTTACAGGCAGGAATCTCAATATATCGGGTATGTTGGTAAATACCAGATTGACATCAAACAAATCCTTGGCTTCCATCATCTTTCTCCTGTATACTAATTAGTTTTTCCTGCATTAAGCTTTTCAATCTCAGGTGACTGATCAACTCCGCCAAAATACTTCTCTGACAGTGCCTTAAGTGTTCCGTTCTCCTTAAGCTCGATTATCGCTTTGTCAATATCATCTCTAAGATCTGCTTCATCCTTCGGAAGGAGGTAATAAGCGTAAAGGTTATCTGCTATAAGCTTTGTCTCTTCTTCCGGAATGTCAAACTTACCGATATCAAATCCGTACTCATCAACATAAGCTGTATACATAGGTCCGTCGATGATACCAAAATCCGTTGTTCCGTCTTCGATATGCTGAAGCTCGATCGCTGTATCTGCATCGGTATATGTGATAGTTATCTCCTTGCCGGGATTAAGCTCGTTCCACTTTTCAACTGCTGTTGTAACGGATACTCCCGCACCGCCTTCAAAACTCTTTCCTGCCGCATCAGCAAGTGATGTTATAGGATCTGCATCTTTGTTGTAAACAAACACATAACTTACTTTGTCATAAGGAAGTGAGTAAAGGTAATTGTTTGCTCTTTCCTCGTTGTATGAGAAGTTGTTGACACCTATCTGATAATTTCCTGCGTTAAGACCGGCAAACACTGCAGAGAAGTCTGCAACTTCAAGTTCAAGCTCATACTGCGGAAGTATGTCAAATACTGCCTTCAGGACTTCGATGTCATAACCTGTTGCCTGATCGTTCTCGTCTACATATACATAAGGCTTGGGCATTCCTCCTGTCACAGCCTTGATGACCCTTACCTCAGTCTCATCTTCTTTTGCAGTTTCATCTGTTTCGTTTTCTTTAACCTCTTCTGCCTGTTTTACTTCCTCGCCATTATTCTGAGCTGCATTTGATGCAACAGCTGCACCGCATCCTGTGAGCGAAAACAGTCCAATTGTTCCTATAAGTGATAATGTAATAAGCTTTGTAATTATATTCTTTTTCATGATAATCTCCTCATTAAATACTGTTTTTCTAACCTTTGATATATCTAAAGCGTCACATGACATCATCACTCCAACATCGTTGTGTATACCATTGTCTTGCCTTAATGTGATCTTTCATAATACTCCTCTTTTCCGCCTACCAATTCAGTAGGCTTTTGATGTATCTGATTTTCACACAATTGATATCCTTTGTCTAATTCCTATTCGTTATAGGGTGTTATAGGTTTTGACTATAACAGAAAAAGGAGCTCTCTTTTAAGAGAACTCCTTACAGAGTGTAGACAAAGTCCACGGCGAAAGTCGTGGATTTTTCCATGTAAAAGTGCCGTAAAGCCTTTATTTACCTGGGGTTGAGGCACTTTTTCTGGTATAATAGAAGTATCAAAATCGAGGAGCGATGAACGCCTTATGA
>JAFZRZ010000030.1 GCA_017619635.1 Lachnospiraceae bacterium
AAATGACGGGTGGTAATACCGTCTGGAGTATCAGGCCAAAGACCTTGACGATACATCATTACTGCATTTCTTTTGAATTCATAACTATAACGCATAAAAATACCCTCCTTACTGGTTGTCCAGTAAAGAGGGTACATATCACCCTCAGGTTCCGCTTTTTCTATCTAATTAATCCTCTTGCAAAAATCAATTAAATATCCGTTATGAAATTTTAGACTCTTCTGCCCACTCATCAAACTTCTTAAGCGTTGCCTCATAGGTCCTCTGAGAAATATCGGGAAGCTTGTCGCCCCATGTCTTGGTGGCCTGTTCAAATCCCTTCTTGAAAGCATCTCTCATCTGTTCAACCTTATTCGGATCACCGCCTGTCAATGCCTTGGCAAAATCAAGTATCCTGCTGGAAGTCTGCTCAACACCCCAGTAGCCGTCCTCCGCGATATCCTTCTGTGCCTGAGCCTTTGTCTCAGCATCAACGGTAAAGTTTCCTGTTCTTAAGAAACTCCAGATATCATCACTGTTTCCGATAGCATTACCCTGTCCGGTGATGAGTTTCTCAACAAGGCTCCTAAGCTGACTCGTGCGGGCTTCAACATCCGCTTTGAGCTTGTTCACCAGTTCTGTGTTTGGCGTATATGTCTTTTTTGCACTTGCTTCAACAGCTTCCTTGCTGGGTTCGTATACCACTCCGGACTGTGCTGCGGCACTCGAAGTGCTCTGACTTTCAGCAGCTTTTGGAGCACTTTCCGTCTTAGTTGCGGAAGTGTAATTACTATACGCAGAAACACCGCTTGTAACTCCGTTCACACTCATGTCGACACCTCCTTGTAATCGTTTTATCGGCATTTTACCTTCAAATCTTTATAGGTCATATTGATTTATTGTATTTTTTTTAGTACAATCTTTGTATATTGTACACAATATACAAAATACAAAACGGTGGTGATTATCATGAAGATCAGTGCTATGTCCAAGGTAAATCTTGGTCTCGATGTCATAAAAAGGCGTGAAGACGGCTATCACGAAGTCCGTATGATCATGCAGACCCTTGAACTTTGTGATGAATTGTATATAGAAGAACGTGACGATGATCAGATCGTTATAAGCTGCAACAATGAGACTCTCGAATGCGATAAGTCAAATCTCATTTACAGGGCGGCAGATCTTATCATGAATGAGGCCGGTATTAAGAAAGGCCTTGATATACGACTTGTAAAGAACATACCCATTGCTGCCGGTATGGCAGGAGGAAGCACCGATGCCGCAGCCACTCTTGTTGCGATAAACACTCTCTTTTCCCTTAACATGAGTGTTGAGAAGCTAAAAGAGATCGGTGTAAAGATTGGTGCTGATGTTCCTTATTGTATAGAGGGCGGCACTCAGCTTTCAGAAGGTATCGGAGAGATACTTTCACCGCTAAAAAGTGCGCCGAAATGCTTTGTAGTTGTGGCAAAACCGCATATAGGAGTCTCAACCAAATATGTGTATGAGAACCTTCATGTCGACACCATAAAGAGACATCCCGATATCGATGGGATGCTGGACGGGATAGATAAAGGCGATATAAAACTTATCGCTTCAAAGATGGAGAACATCTTGGAAAACGTGACAGAGACCAAATATCCCGTAATATCTATGATAAAGAAGACTTTAAAGGATGCCGGTGCATTAAACTCTCTAATGAGCGGAAGCGGTCCCACAGTATTTGCTCTTTTTGAGGATGAGGCAGTGGCAAAAGAAGCACTTGATAAAGTGATGGCAACAGGCGAGGTCGCATTCGGCTGTGTAACCGGATTTTCAGACAAAACATGTATCATTGAACAGTTATAGACATTATCAGAAAGGATCGGTAAGGTACATAACATGGAAAATTACATGCAGGACGCATTTCTTCCTTTAAGAGATGTCGTATTCAAAACATTAAGACAGGCCATACTCACGGGAGAATTAAAACCCGGCGAGAGACTGATGGAGATACATCTTGCAAACAAGCTGGGAGTCTCAAGAACTCCGATAAGAGAAGCGATAAGACAGCTCGAGCTTGAGGGTCTCGTTATAATGGTGCCCAGAAAAGGAGCCCAGGTTGCCAGCATAACAGAAAAAAGCCTCACAGATGTGCTCGAAGTAAGGCTTGCACTTGAAAAGCTTGCAGTTGAGCTTGCCTGCAAACGCATAACCTATGAACAAAAGGAACTTTTAAACGAAAAAAGGATCGCTTTTGAAGGCCTTGCAGGAACAGACGACGCAGGTATGATAGCAAAGGCCGATGTGGAATTCCATGATGCCATATTTGATGCGACCGGAAACATGAGGCTTGGTCAGATGGTAAACAACCTGGCTGAGCAGATGTACAGATACAGATTCGAATATATAAAGGATAAAAACGGTCATCAGAAACTGGTCGAGGAGCACAGGCGAATATGTGATGCCATAGTAAACGGCGATATAGAGGCAGCGACAAAAGAGATCTCCGCACACATAAAGAACCAGGAGGCCTCGATCGTGAGCAGGATCCGCAGCGAAAAGGATAAGCCTAATGACTGAAAATGTTCTTATATCAATAAAAGGCCTGCAAAT
The DNA here is from genome assembly GCA_017619635.1 of Lachnospiraceae bacterium. Lineage (GTDB taxonomy): Bacteria > Bacillota > Clostridia > Lachnospirales > Lachnospiraceae > Colinaster. The sequence continues at coordinate 2,575 of JAFZRZ010000030.1, forward strand.
GTGTAAGGACACCTCCCCTGAGAGCATAGCCGACCAGTATGAGGGACGCTATTTCTTCAGAGAAGGAATGCACTATCTTATGTACAACGAGGATCACGGTAACGGCGAAGAGACCACCAAATGCCTCATTAAGATAGGATTTAACGATGTATGCGTGACAAAACGGGGAGCTGTGAATGTCGAGATCCCGTTTCGCGTGGGAGCAAAAAAGCTCGTAAACTACGATACTCAGTTTGGAGGCTTTACTCTCAGCTTTAAAACCAAAAATATCTCAAGAAGCGAGACCGAAAACAGCATGGAGCTGCATATAGACTATGTTTTAGACATGAATTATGAGTACATGGCCGACTGTCATATCAGCATAATGGTAAAAGAAAAGGAACCGGAATGACCCAATGTCATTAAGTTTACATTGAACACTTAAGGGTCTAACCCAAAAATCAGCAAGAGCGATGGAGATATTTATATCTTCACCGCTCTTGTTTTATTTCTGAACATCACAATTAGACAGACAAAAGTCTGTCTAAAATA
>JAFZRZ010000031.1 GCA_017619635.1 Lachnospiraceae bacterium
AAGACATCCACTTAAAGGATGTCATGAATGATATGCACGTTGTTTATATTAACATGTTAACACGGATGTAACTAAAAGCAATACTCATCAGGGTATCGTTTTGGTACCATATAGGTTTCTATGGTAGTTAGGATCATCGCTGCCTGAATCTGTAAAAGATTCTTATGATATCATTGTAACATGTATGTTTGGAAAAAAGTGACCGTCTTATTCCCATCTTATTCCACGTGTATTCCATTTGGGTGTCGACTACATCATTCCTGAAGATATCATCGAGCCATGATGTCGGATCTTTTACAATAACATAATATCACATCGGATCTGACTAAAAAAGGCATTCAGATTAACAGGTAATTAACAAAACATTAATCTTAAAGTCTTGAATAAAAAAAGATCAGTCACTTAATGTCCTGATCGTTTACAATAACATATTAACATGATGATGTTCCAAATAAAAGGTATCGATCTGTGTCAGATCTGTACATTTACTGTGGAAATAAAATGACATTCTTTTCGAATGTCATGTGGTCTTAAATATTTTTGATGATATAAGGCATAAAAGAAATAACAATGATCCTTTTGCTCGATTTGTTTTTACAAGTATTACCAACATCAAAAGCTTATATAAATCTTTTGTCTCATTTCTTCATGATACAATTATTACACGTCAAAATTTCACAATCAAGGCAGATCAGTAGATTTATTATTGATTAAACATATATATTTTGTCTATGTGAATAATTCTCTAAAACATCTTCTTGAATTCTAAGAATAGCATATCGATTTAGTTACCACCATGCTCTTATAAAGCTTTTGTATTACGACACTGTTAATAGTAATGAATGAATATGATCACTCATATCCTTAATCCTCTTGGCTATCATCAGCTCCGGATATGAGTCTGTCAAGGTAACACGAACGGATGAGTAAACAACCTTTACAGACGAATAGGAGGAGCCACAATAGAGAACAGAGGATAAGGTTATCCATGTATCATCACACATGATAATTCAAAAACCAAACATGTTAATGCATGTCGGTATGTGTTCAAATGCACTCTAAAGATGATAATGAAAATGCACTTTGATGGATCATCAATATAAGAACGAAGATGAAAAAATAAATCTCAATTACCGTTCAGACATCAAAAACGACCGAATAGACATAAAGTATAGATTTGTTACACAGATTTTGATAATCTACAAACACGTAATCGATACATATGGTTACAGTTAACGGATCAACATGAAAGGACTTGACTGGTATGTTGCATATGCCTAAAATCTTAACAGCACAGCACAGCACAGCACAGCAGGTTAACTGCGTCCTTTTTACAACTATATATCTTTATAAGACTAATATGCGTCAGATAAGAGGATTATGATGTCCTTTATATCCGGCGTATTTTTTATTGCATCAAATGAATATGAGAGAAGATATTAATACCACCTATACACGACTATATATAAGCTCAATGATCGTATTGTTCTTAATGTTTATACGATTTATTAACGGTAAGAGAAACGTACTGATATTGAATAAAATGCTGGATAGATTGCATACAGCTTTAGATAAATGAAATACAGCAGAAGGAAGGAGATTTTTTATGAAGACTAAAAAGAGAATGAGGTATTTGGCATTATTTATTGCGTCGGTGGTAGCATTTACAATGCTTCCGACGAATGTATTGGAGGTGAAGGCTGGATCGGATATATGTACTTGTGGACATTTTTACGACGACCATGCATCTGGTGATCATAAATGTATGGTTACAGGTTGTTCTTGTACAGGGTTTTCACCAAGCAGTTCAAGTTCATCAACTCCAAGCACGCCTACGACACCTTCAACATCTAGTGTAGTTATTACTGATGATAATAGTTCTGATGATTCAAAAGAGACACCAGAAGAAATGTACGCTAGAAAACAAGCTGAACTTGATCAACAGCTTCGAGAAAGATACAGAGAGAATTCTACTATATCATCCGGTGGAACTTACCTTAAGACTACTATTGATGGTGCGTATACTGCTCAGAGTGTGGCAGGTACGGTTATCACTACACCTAAAGAGCAACTAATGGAAAGCTTCGCTCTTAAGGAAGGTCAGAGCCTGCGTGTTGAAACGTGGGATGTTACAAAGGGAAACAGCCCTGATGCTATGCGCAGTCTTGAAGCAGGCGCAAAGAGCATAGGTGGAGAATTAGGCCCTGCAATACAGGTAAATATCAAAAAAACAAAACCACAAGTCAGCGGTGCATTAAAGGCCCTAGTAAAGGCGTTATTAAATGATAAAGAGGGAATTGGAGGCGTTTGGAGTGATAATTTAGCTGTTGATCCGGATGCATTGGCAGCTTATCTGCAGGATAAGCCTGGAGAGCAGGAATTTCTGGCAAAGTTTAATAACGTATTAAAAGAGGCTAGAGCTGATCCTAACTGGGCTAACGCAAGCAAAGCTGAAAGAATGGGAATCTTGGACCAGTATTTTGCAAATAATGGATTTGGACGTTGGTCTGATGCGGATGGCCATTTGTATGAAATAAGAGTTGCTGCACAAGCTCTCGCTCAGCAGAACAGCCAGGGTACCGCAGAAATGACTGTCGGTTTACCTGAGAATTTAAGAGATGGAAGTTCTATTTCTGTAGTAAAGGTTACAGACGGCGGTAATATACAAGTCCTTCAGGACAAGGACAACAACTCAAATACCGTATCTTTTGTAGTAACGGAAGGAGAGGCAGCATATGCTCTGGTAAAAACAAATCCAATAGCGAGGGATATAGTAGAAAATTTAACATTCTTGCGTAATGATCAAAAGGACGCCTTGGCAGCATATCTGGCTGATAAACCGGATGAGTTATCTTTCATAGTACGATTTAGTAATGCATATAAAGAAACTCTAAATTATTATTCTGAACATAAGGGTTTGGATGAAGATCAAAAGGACGAAGTGGCAGATCGGTTTTATGAGAAGTATGGACTTGGTAGTGAAATGGATGCTATTGAACACCTGAATGAGCTTAGGAAGGCAGCCAAATGTAAACAGTAAAATATATTCCATAACCAGAGCCGATTCCATACGGGATCGGCTCCTACTTATATTGTGTAACATTGTTTTTTCTTTGTTTGATCTGCATGCAGTGTATAATACGACATTATATTGTTGCTTCAAAATAGTTAGCACAAAATATAACCCCAAATTTATGGGCTTATAATTGCAAATGCAGTTTGGAAGTATTAAAATAATGATAGAAATACGAGTTCAATAATGAAAGTAGGAGGTATTAAAATGCCCTGTATAAAACCTATATCTGATTTAAAAAATTATACAACCATAATCAATCAAGTATCATATGGAAACAGAATATACCTGACAAAGAATGGACATGGTCAATGTGCACTTGTCGATATGAAAGAACTAGACGAATTGGATAAACAGAAAGCACTTTTAACTCTTATGAATAAGCTTAATGATGCGAAGGTTTCTGTTCGTGAGGAAGGTACTATTTCTGCTGAGGAACTTGAAAAGGAGCTGGGTCTGTAGTGAAGATGAAAATTGAATTTTCACAGATTGTCAGACGTAAGATGAAAGCTTTAAAGAGATCTTTGTCTGATCGTTTTGATTCTAATACAGCCGATAAGGCTCTACGATCCATAATGCAAGCAGCAAAAGGATTATCCGAATTCCCGGAAAAAGGTGAAGCTGTTTCCAGCCTGTTTGATATTGATACCGATTTTAGAGTGCTATATGTGAATCATAATTATCTCTTTTACTATGTGGAAGATAATAAAATCATTGTGGCTGAAATGTTCGACGAGCGTGAAGATTTCATGTATAAGTTGTTTGGAATAAGTAGTGAATCTGAAGAATCATTAGATTATTGGAACGAATAGAATAGTTTTTCATAGTGAAAACAGATTATAAAGTGGTTGGATTATATATAAACGACCGATAATATTATGAATACTAACATTATTTAAAAAAAAATGATACAATAACCAATAAGAAGGCGAAATATATTGGATATATTTAAGAATCGAGGATTTATATGCCAAGTATTGAATCAATCAGAGAAAGCTTAATACCGATATTTGGAAGATACAATGTACGTAAAGCAATACTTTTTGGATCATATGCTAAAGGAACGGCAAACGATCGAAGTGACATAGATATCTACGTCGACAGTGGACTCAAAGGACTCAAGTTCTTTGGACTGCTAGAAGATGTTTCATGTGCTTTGGATAGACAAGTAGATTTAATAGATTCTTCACAAGTGGAAAGTGAATCAAGAGTTCTTTCAGAGATTAACTCGACAGGAGTTGTGATTTATGGAAAATAAAGATAGAGAAATTCTGTTAAAGATACTAAAGCATGCTCAACATGCGATTGAGTATACATCTCAATATAAGGAATGTAGCGAATTTCAAGAAAACGAAATGTGTGTTGAAGCTACTGTTTTTAATTTAATGCAGATAGGAGAATTGTCAAAGGCATCACTTAGTGATGAACTAAAGGATTCAATCACTTCTATTCCATGGAATCAGATATATGGTCTTAGAAATCGTATAGTTCATGGATATGATGGAGTGAAGTTTAACATAGTATGGGATACGATAAGAGAAGATCTGCCTGATTTGGTTGAGGAGATCAAAACAGTATTATCCTAGAGTATGTCAAAAAGTATGTCAAAACGAATTTTTATGATATATACCAAGTGCCAAAGCCCATAAAATCAACGTTTTTGCATTTTTTCGATTACTTCAAATCCGGCTCACGCCTCTTATGAGAGACTCAAATCTACAAGGTTTGAGTCTTTTACTTTGCTTAAATTTGGGTCCAAAATGGGATTTTTCGTAAGCGCTCAATAAAACCGCGTATTAATTGATCCTTGATAATTGAATATCATGTAGACACTGGTTACATTTTAGTTCCTGTTTTTCCAAATGGAGGTGACGTCATGGGACAATACCGAACCCAGAAACAATGGTTTGA
>JAFZRZ010000032.1 GCA_017619635.1 Lachnospiraceae bacterium
CTGATTAACCCTGTTTTTATTATGTTAAAAGCTTCAAACCCTCACGAAGGACCCTCAAACCAGCCCCTCATGAAAGCCCCTCACGATAAACCCTCAAGTTGTCCCCTCACGAAGACAGCCCCTCAACAACTTTGAATACCCAATTTTAGATACATAAGCTGCAAGCTGGTCAAATGCGCCAAACTTGTGGCTTTTTCTTTTATTTATCGCTTGAATGTGGTAAAATATTAAGAAAAATTAAGGTTTGAAGGAATTAAGGTTATGCAACCGGGATTGGTATCGATAATAACACCCTGTTATAACGGCGCAAGGTACATAAAAGAGACGATAGATTCGGTATTGGCACAGACATATCCCGACTGGGAGATGTATATCATAGATGACGGATCTAAGGATGATTCGGCAGCCATAGTCGAGGAATATGAAAAGAAAGATAACCGTATTCATCTGCTTCGCCAAAAGAATGCTGGATCTGCTGCAGCCAGAAACAACGGTATAAGACATGCCGAGGGACAATATATAGCACTTCTTGATGCTGATGATCTTTGGAAACCGGAGTTTTTAAAGACTCAGACAGCATTCATCAAAGAGCATGACACGGCATGTGTATTCTGCTCATACAATCGTATAGATGAGAATTCAAAAGAGATTTTAAGACCTACTATAGCCAAAGGTGTAATAACCGCAAAGCATATGAAGGTCATGAATTACATAGGATGTCTTACAGGACTTTATGATGCATCTAAGCATGGGAAGATGTTTCTTGATGAATCACTTAAGAGTATACGCGATGACTATGCGTTCTGGTATGAACTTGTAAAGCTGGATGGGAAGGCTTACGGAAATCCTCAGATCCTTGCCAGTTACAGAGTATTGAAAACAAGTGTGACCGGTAACAAGCAGAAGCTTATCAAGAAACAGTACAGGTTTTACAGGACCTATCTTAAAGAAAATCCTATCGTATCCGGTATAAATGTGATCCGATGGGGGATAGCAGGAGTAAGGAAGTTCTGGTAAGGAAATATCTTTAAGAAACGGAAAACAGTATGTCAAATAAAATAGCGGCAGTGGTCGTAACATACAACAGAAAAGAATTACTGCTGGAATGCTTAGAGAAGTTGTTTAAGCAGACATTTGATGCTTTTGACATCTTACTGATAGACAATCACAGCACAGATGGTACCAGGGAGGCTGTAGAGAAATACCTGGTTGATCCGAGGATGATATACAAAGATACCGGGAGTAACCTTGGAGGAGCAGGCGGATTTCAGTTTGGTATAAAAGAAGCGGCAGATCGTAAATATGACTATATCTGGACAATGGACGATGATTGCATGCCGGAACCGGATGCACTGCAAAAGCTTATAGATGCAAACAATGAACTGCATGATCCGGGTTATTTATCAAGTGTTGTTTTATGGACAGATGGAAAGCTGTGTCAGACTAATATACACAGGAGCAGTCTTACTAAAAAAATAGCAGTTTTGACTGAAAAGTATACCGAAGCTGTTCTGGGGTCTTTTGTATCTCTTTGGGTACCTATGAGTGTTGTTAAAGAGGTTGGGTTGCCTATTAAAGAATTCTTTATCTGGGGAGATGATTGGGAATTCACAAGAAGGATATCTAGACAATACAAATGCTATGTTGTCTCTGACAGCAAAGTAGTCCACAAAACAAAGTCAAACACAGGAGTAAATATAGCTACAGATTCTGAAGACAGGATAGAGCGATATAGATATGCCTACCGAAATGAGATGTATCTTTTTAAGAGGGAAGGCATTAAAGGGATATCATATATATTTGCAAGAACTCTAATACATGTGTTCAGAGTATTATTATTTGCAAAATCCAAAAAGATGTATCGTATAAAGCTTATTATTGGCAGTACGATCCAGGGGATACGGTTTAACCCTAAAATAGAAAAAATATAGATTAGGTGAAACAGTATTGAGGGGTAAATGAGTATTGAGTGTCATAAGATCTTCCAAACGCATAACAAAAAAAGTCTTAGACAACAGAGTTGGCAAAGAATATTTTAGTCTTAATGATATAAGCGATAATACGAAGGTGGTATCCTTTGACATTTTTGATACTCTTATATTACGTGATGTCGATAAACCGTCTGATGTTTTTAAGATAATTGAAAAAGAGTATAACATACCCGGATTTTACAAAAAGAGGATCATGGCAGAACAGGAGGCTCGAAAGAAGGATCCCTGTAATCCGGAAGTGAAAATAGAAGATATTTATAATTCGTATGAAGGTATCTCGCAAGAGGAAGCTGCAAAATATATAGACTTTGAATTACAGACAGAAATGGATCTGTGTCATCCTAACTTGGATATCGTACCATTTTACGAAGCGTGTAAAGAAAAGTATAAGGTCATAATCACAAGCGATATGTATATTTCGAATGACATGATGGAAAAGATACTTATCAGTTGTGGTATTACCGGATATATAAAGCTTTATGTATCATGCGATGTGGGAAGATCAAAATACAATAAAGGCGAGTTGTTTGAACACATTGCATCTGATCTTAAGATCCGTACAGATGAAATAACGCATTTTGGAGATGATTATAAATCTGATTATATGAACGCAAAGAGTAAGGGCGTTCATGCAAATAAACTAAGGCGCTTGCAAAGAAACAAACTGATCAGTGACTATCTTGTACGTAATGGAAAAAAGAAAAATTCTGAACAGTTTGGCATAATCTATAATTTCATTAGGAATACAACAAGCAAAGACTTTGATTTTTATTACAGATTTGGTTATGAAAATGTTGGAGTATTATTATGGAGTTTTTGCAAGTGGCTGATAGAAAAAATGAGCTCTGAGAATATCGAGCAGGTTCTGTTTATCGCACGTGACGGATATATGATAAAAGAAGTGTATGATGCTTTGGGATATTCAAAAGTAATACCTTCATATTACTTTGAAATGTCCAGACGCAGTGCGATGATACCGGCTTCATTTTCAAAGGGATTAAGCTATGATGAGATGCTTGAAATAATAAGGTTGCCTGCATGTATAAAGGCGGGACAATTATTAGAAGCATGGGGGCTTGAGGAGACAGATTACAAGGATGTCCTGATCGAATTAGAGATCGATGATAATACAGAGTATCGAAGATCCGGATTAAAAGAAGAAATAAGAATAAGAAATCTCTATGATAGAGTTAAGGAAGATATTAAAGCCAATGCTGCTAAAGAGTATGAGTTGTTCCTGAAGTATTTGGAGAAATATCATTTGGAAAAGAAAACTGCTCTGGTAGATATAGGCTGGTCTGCAACGATACAAAAAGAGTTAATTAAGACACGTAAAAATGAGGGCTTGGATGTTGATGTAAGAGGTTTTTATCTGGCGTTGGACAGAACGTCTTCTGTAAACAGCGAAGATCTTAATGCGGAAGGTTTCTTATGGGATCATTACAATGTGTACAGTGATGAACCTGAAGAGGGTGCATATGTTGGAATGATCGAAACACTTTTTCATGAACAGCTGGGCTCTGTAAAAAAATACTCATCAGATGGGGATGATGTCCTTGCAAAACGATATCCATACGAATATGAAATGCCAGGAGGCATTCTTGATGAAATAAGTGTTTTAAATAGAATACAGCAAGGAACAACGGACTTTACAAAAGCAATAAGTGACAGAAGCCATTCTGAAGTGATTAGTCTAAATGGTAAAGAGGCTTTTGGGCTACTTAAGAATTGTATCATGGAACCATCCATGGAGATGATAAAGAATTTTGGAAGTATCAGATATTTTGATATAGGAGATTTTACTTATCTCGCCAAACCCAAAATGAGTCTGGGAAGATATATCCTGAATCCCAAACGATTTACAAGGGATTTTTATGAGGCTGAATGGCCGATAGGATTTCTTAAGGCGGTTTTAAGAATAAATATATCCTATGAGGGACTGTGGAATACTTTATGGTATATAAAACACGCAAATAAATGATAGTAGTATGATTGGTGACATATGAATACCGCTCCTTTTTTTACGATAGTTACAGTTACATATAATGCTGGAGAAAAAGTATCTAAGACAATAGAATCCGTATATGAACAGAGCTGCACAGACTATGAATATATACTGGTGGACGGTGCATCAGAAGATGATACGGTTCAAAGAATATCTGAGAACAAAAACAGATTCGATGAAAAATGCATATCGTATAAATATATTTCAGAAAATGATGATGGAATATATGATGCAATGAATAAAAGCATATCTATGGCCGGTGGAAGATGGGTTTGTTTTCTGAATGCAGGAGATATGTTTTATGATACTGAGTCGTTAGACATAATAAAGAAATCAGCAGAAAAAGGCACTGCGGAAATAGTATATGGGGATACAATAGAATTCAAAGCAAATGGTCTGTATATCTACAGGAAGGCCTTCCCGTTAGATCAAATATCACAAGTTATTCCCTTTTTTCATCAGAGTAGTGCAACAAAACTGGAAGTGCTTAGAAAATATCTATATGATACCCAATATACAATATGCGCTGACTATGATTTTTTCTTGAGATGCTACCAAAACAAGATAAATTTTGAGTATATAGAAACTCCTTTGTCCAGGTATGAATTTGGAGGCCTATCATCTCGCGAAGAAAGTGCGATTCAATTGTTAAAAGAACAATTGGAGATTCGTAAGAATCGAGGGGTGTTCAGCGATGATGAGTATCATGATAAGAGTAATGAGTATGAAAAGAGGTATAACCATATCACTTTTAAATTCAAGATAAAAAGGCTTATTCCAAATGTATTGTTAAATAAGGTGATGTATATTCATGATATTAGAAAGGGATGGAAGCGCCTTTTTTGAATGTGAGTTTTTATAGATTTTGGCATAAGCTAAAACAAGTATACAGTTGGAATTATAACTTGGAGTAATTGATGGCGAGTAAATATGATTATTTGGCTAAGAATACATTGATTTTTTCTATTAGTACATTTGGTACGAAAATACTAGCTTTTTTTCTTGTGCCATTCTATACAAATGTTTTATCTACTGCAGAATATGGAACAGCAGATATTGTATCGACAGCTTCAAGTCTTATGATTTTTCTTGTAACACTTTGCATAGCAGATGCAGTTATGAGGTTTTCAATTGAGAGTAAGGAAAGCCGATACGGAGTTTTTCGTTTTGGATTAGAGGTGATGCTTCTAGGATACGTTATAAGTGGAGTAAGTCTCGTTGTATTTGCGTATTTTAATCCGATATATTGGGAAAAATACCTATATATTTTTCTATATTTGGTTTTCATATCTAATTCGTTAAATCAGATGGTTTCGTATTATTTGCGTTCTATTGAAAGAGTTATTACGGTTGCGATTATGGGGATATTAACTACTATTGTTACTATAGCTTGTAATCTTATAACTCTTTTATACTTTAAGATGGGGGTTGTAGGATTTTTATTATCTATTGTGGCGGGTAGCACACTTTCGATGATTATAGGTTTTGTAGATATTTGCATTCATGATAAAGAATGTTTTAGACAATCTTGTAGTATTGACACAAAACATAAAATGATAAAGTATTCCATTCCTTTGGTGTTTAATGGATTAGCGTGGTGGGTGAATGGTAGTCTTGATCGTTTTTTTATTGTTTATTTTCGAGGAGTTACTGTTAATGGGGTGTATGCTGTATCGGCTAAGATTTCTACGATTATAATAGTCGTTCATCAAATTTTTGGACAGGCGTGGGGATTGTCAGCTATAAAAGAGTATGATTATGAAGATAGAGAGGGTTTTTTTAGAGATGTTTATTCTATATACAATGCATTAATTGTAATTACATGTAGTACGTTAATCTTATTTAATGTACCTATGGCAAAAATACTTTTTGCAAAAGAATTCTATGATGCATGGCGGTATTCATCTTTTTTGGTTATTTCTACTGTTTTTTCTGCGTTGAGTGGTTTTTTAGGAAGTATTTTTATAGCAGTGAAGAATTCCAAAGTGTTGGCCTATTCGGTGGTTTTGGCGGCGATTGTTAATATTTTATTGAATATTCTTTTTATTCCTAAGTTTGGGGCAACAGGTGCAGCTATAGCTACAATTATATCATTTGTAGTTATGTGGATAATGAGATATAAATTTTTAACTAGATTTATGAAGTTGAAAATTGATGTTCGAAAAGATTGCTTAGTATATGTGCTACTTTTATTTCAGGCGATAATCGGGTTAAAGAGAGGGTGGTTATATGCCTTTCAGGGCGTAATATATCTATTCATAATTTATGTTTATAGAGCAGAATTAATTATTGTTTGGAAAAAGATGAGTAAGATGATCTTAAAAAAGAATAAGATGATGGATTTATGATGAAAGAGTATGATTTCGTTTTTATCTATGAAGTAAAAAACAGAGAACTTGATAGTGTATTGTTAATGAAATGCGAATTGGAGAGAAGGGGATATTCTGTTTACTTGGTGGAGACATGGGAGAGAGATATAATAAGAACTAACCCAGTCATTGCTAATGTTGCTGTTTGCTTTGCACTATATAATGACGACATATTTAGATTTGTCAGACAATTTGTGAAAAACTGTAACAAATTTGTTAACCTTCAATGGGAACAGATTAACACAAATGGGACGGAAATTTCACAGGAAAACGATAGTAATGATGCTGCAGGTTTTTATGGTGTAGCAAAAAAAGCCGTACATATATCATGGGGACAATACAATTATTGGAAATTGACGCAAAAATATGGTATAGATGCTAAGCTCGTTCGAATTTGTGGGAATGTAAATCTGGATTTTTTGAGAGATGAATTTAGAAGTTTATACTTATCTAGAGATGAGATGGAACATAGATATAGCATGGAAGGATATGAGAGTCTGTACCTGTTTATATCTTCATTTAGTTATGCAGATTTGCCAGAGACTATTCTTGATCAAGATATATATAAAAACCAATCTTTTGATGTTAAAAAACACTGTGAATTATCGTATTATTCCAGAATAAAGATATTGGAATGGTTTGAGAGAGAATTAAGGTATCATCCCAAGACATTGATAATATATAGACCTCATCCAGCAGAAAAAAACTCGGATGTTCTCAAGAACTTAGAAAAACAGTATTCAAATTTTAGAGTTTATGGGGATTTATCAATAAGACAGTGGATTTTGATTGCGGATAAGATATATATGTGGTGGAGCACATCAATAGCTGAAGTGTTTTTGGCCAATAAGGGATGTGAGATTCTACGTCCTATGTCATTACCATATGTTAATGAATTACAGATATATAAAGAAGCAAGATTTATAAAGACATTTGAAGAATTTGATAGAACATTTGATAGTAAATCTGAATTTCCTATTAATTCAATAAATGTAGAAAGATTTTATAATATAGATAAAAACACACCTTCCTTTATTAGAGTCTGCAATGTTTTAGAAGAAGTATTAGGAGACGATAATTATAGTATTAGTGAATTAGAATACTTAGCTAAACCATATCCTTATTGGCGTTTTCATAATTTCAAAAGGAGAGTTATGTCATTGGCATTGGGAAATGACTACGTATTCCGCTTTTTAAGAAGAATACTTGGACAAAGAATTATAAAATCTGGAAAGACTATAGAAACTTATAAAAGAGAATATGATTATGCAATGGAGATGATAAGTAAGAATCGATACATAGATGATGAAGTGTCGGAAAAAACAAAAGTCATAAAGCTAATATTGGAGCGTTACTATAAATAGAAGCTAAAAACAAGTATTGCTTATGAAATGATGCTACAATGGTTTGCTCATTAAAGAATAGTGAGATACCATTTGGCGTTGTTAATTTTCTAAGGGAGGAGAAATAGAATCTTTTGAAGAAAAACCTCATATGAGTTTCTTTATTAATTCAGGGTATTATGTTATAGAGCCGTGTATAATGTATTATATAAATAATGATGAGGTTATAGATGTGCCTGATATAGCTGAGCAAATGAGAAAGGATGGAAAAGGGTAGAAGTATATCCGATTAGTGAGAATTTGTGGCTAGACATGGGGCAATTTGATTTTATGGAAAGCATGGAACAAAGATTCAAGAAAATCAATGATTCTAATTTGGATTAACAATATTTTCTGATGAACTACTAAATAAAGAAAAGTAAAAAAACTATTACGAATGATAAGGAGATTAATTAGATATGGCAGAAAACAAATGGAGATGTAGAGCAGAAGATCTTAAGGGTACTCAGACAGAAAAAAATTTACAGGAAGCGTTTGCTGGTGAGTCGCAGGCTCGTAATAAGTATACATTCTTTGCATCAAAAGCAAAAAAAGAGGGATATGTTCAGATATCTAATATATTTGCTGAAACGGCAGCAAATGAGAAGGAACATGCTGAGATATGGTATAAGATACTTACAGGTATAGGAAGTACGATAGATAATCTTAAAGAAGCAGCTGAGGGTGAATCGTATGAATGGAATGAGATGTATCCTTCATTTGCCAAGACAGCCAGAGAAGAAGGCTTTGAAGAGATTGCAGAGCTTTTTGAAGGTGTAGCAGCTATTGAGAAAGAGCATGAGGAGAGATATCGTAAGCTTCTTAAGAATATTGAGGATAAGATTGTATTCTCACGAGAAGGAGACTGCATATGGCAGTGTAGTAACTGTGGACATATAGTTGTTGGTAAGGAAGCTCCAGAAGTCTGCCCTGTTTGCAACCATCCGAGAGATTATTTCCAACTTAAGGCGGAGAATTATTAGAAAGATGTTTCGGTGTTTTTTGGTATAATTTGATGTCGATCAAATTGGAGATGTGTTTATGAATCTGCGGATAATAAAGCGACCTTTAGCAATCTTATTACTGATGTCTTTTATTGTTCCAGCTGTTATTCTGGCTTCAGCATATTATAGGATTGGAATTTACCCGGGAGGCACGAACACTGTTTTGGTGGCGGATTTGCAGGCGCTATATATGCCGTTTTGGGCTTCTCTCAGGTATTTAGGTGAATCCGATAACTCTATATTCCTGACAATGTCAGGTGCTTTGGGAAATAATTTTGTAGCGTATGCATGTTATGGGGCTTTTGCTCCTTTGACGTGGATGACGGTTTTGTTTCCGTTGGAACAATTGCCCGATGTCATATATTATCTCATACTCGTAAAGATAGGTATGTGTGGCGCAGGTTTTTGTTATTACCTTTGGTATACATATCCTACTAGACGTCACTTAACATCTATATTTCTCCTTTCATGCTGTTATGCGCTTATGTCATATAATGTGGGATACTCTGTAAACCCCATGTGGCTTGATGCTGTTCTTATGCTTCCATGGATATTAGTTGGTATAGAACGCATTTTGAACGGAGAAAAACCGATACTTTTTATCACAGCTGTTTTTATCAGCATGCTGTGCAATTATTATATCACAGCCATGTCAGCCATATTTTCTATAGGATATTTGTTTATAAGGCTATCAGAGAATAGAGCGTGGAGATTAAAAACTATACTGCGATATATTCTATATGCATTGTTGGGAGCAGGTATGTCTGCGCCTGTTGTCTTACCTGCTGTATTAGGACTTATAGGTGGGAAGATAGGCAATGGCTCAAGATCTTTAGAACGGCTTTTTCGTTATAAGCTTTTAGATTTATTACTTCAATTCATTTCGGGCAGATATGATACATTACGTGATGATGGACTACCATTGATATTCTGTGGCACCGGTACATTAGTATTAGTGCTGTTTTATTTTATTAAATCTAAACATAGTTGGAAGATTAAATTTGCATGGGCGGGTTTTATTCTGTTTTACGTATTTGCGATGTGTTTTATTCCGTTGGACAGGGTAATGCATGGATTCAAAGAAACCGTATACTATGAGGCAAGATACTCTTTTTCGCTTAGTTGCTTATTGTTAATTATGGCATATAGAGGTGTAGACAGCATATCTGATGATTTGGAGACTTTATCAATAGTAAGATTTTTGAAAATAGTATCAATAGTGTTTGTTATATCAGAACTGTATATGAACAGTGCTATATTGCTTACTGGAATTAGTAAAGAAATGAATTATTATACTCGCTTAGGGTATGATTCGGAACTGAAAAGTAGAAAAGAACTACTTACGTATATAAATGACGATGGCTTTTATAGAATTTCTGATTATTTTGGATATACAGGAAATGATGGGGCTTGGCTGAACTATAATGGTGTAGGTTATTTTTCTTCATGTCACAATTTGAATGTTATGGATTTCTTTGGTGCCATGGGAGAAAGGCAGACATATCATGCTATGGCCAATGGAATCAGATCACCATTAGAGGAATCACTTATTGGCGCAAAGTATATTGTGGCATGTGAAGAAGTTGGCGAAGCGGGGGAGGATGGTAATGAAAGTGAGATTTATACAATAAAAGAAAACGATGATGCGTTGTCATTAGGATATATGGTAAATCTGCGTGATGATAATATAAAACAGTTTGGAAATAATGCGTTTGAAAATCAGAATAGTGTGATAAAAGATCTCACTGGCAAAGAAGGCGAAGTTTTTGTTGAACTCATTCCATCTCGCTGCGAAAAGACTGAGACCGATGAACATGTTTGGATATATGAATACTTGGTTGAAGCCAAAGAAGATGCCACGGTTTGGGTGTATTTTGAAAGATCTGATATTTCGCTTCCAGATACCAAACTCGTTGTTGATGGAATAGACATGGGAGAATACATATACAAAGATTTCAATTCTCCATATATGATATATTTGGGAAGGTATGAAAAAGGAAAGCTAATTGAGATAGAGACTCTATCTAATGCAGATAACGGGAAACTTCATATAGACTATTTTGATGAGAATGTATATAGAGAACTGATAAGTGAGCTTGCTTCCAACCAATTGGATGTGACCTATCATTCTGCTGGACATTTTTGCGGAACAATAGACGTCGAAGAAGATGGCATAATGTTGTTGTCGCTGCCGGCTATTGATGGATGGAGGGTAAAAGTCGATGGAAAGAACGCTGATTTGGGAGAATATAGGAATGTAATGCTTACTGTTAACTTGGCGTCTGGAAAACATGATATAGATATTCGCTTTGTACCACCGGGATTATATTTTGGTGTGTTTTTGGGGGGATTATGCTTGCTGATATTTGTAATATTTATAATCCGTTCGAAGGAAAATTGCGTTTACATATGAGATAACGTAAGTAGCGGGATATCTGTATTGAGATTATTACATACATGTATAGGTGACGTTTGGGAATATACTTGGAATGATGGATATATTTGAGGGGTAAAAAGGACATATACTCATGAAAAAAAAGATGAATAAATATTCGCTAATAAGTTTTATCTTATCTATGACTTGCATGAGTATGATTATCTTTGTGCGGGGCATTTTGTCTGATGGAACCTATTGCATAATCGATGGGGATCTTTTCTACCAGTACTTACCAGCAATTAAGAATATGTGCAGGGATGTTATTCGTGGGGAAAGCTTTGACTATTCTTGGAATATATCTCTTGGATTGAATACTTCGTTGTTCAATGCATATTATTCAGTGTACAATCCTTTCAATATTTTATTTTTGCTGGATGGATTCCTAAGTGATGTTCAGATATTAGAAATGATAATTATTCTGAAAACAGGTATTGCAGCACTATCATTTCAGGTTTTTTTGAAAAATGCTCATAAAATCGATGACTATTCTTCAGTATTTTTTTCAATTCTTTATTCACTGTGTTCATTTCAGGTTTACTACAACATCATAAATATTATTTGGCTGGATGCTATGTTTGTTCTGCCTTTTATATTGCTGGGTGTAAGAGAACTGTTTAAAACAAAACGTTTGACTAAACTGTTGTTGGGGTTTAGCTATATTTTTATTACACAGTTTTACATGGGCTATGTCATTGGTGTTTTCAGTTTTGGTTATTTTATATTGCTGTGTTGTTTTGAGTATCGTGAGCGTTTGACGGGTAAAAGAGGTATTATTCAATACTGCCTTAGATACGTTATGGCGTTGCTCTTATCGGTTGGTATATCAGCATTTGTATGGATGCCGGCACTCATGTTTTTCGTAAACAATCGTATTATAGTTCCTGAAGAACTGGTGGAAAGACGTATTTCTGTTATGGATTTTTGCACTCGATTATTATGGGGACAGAATTGGAATGAAAATGGAACCTTGCCTAATGTATATTGTGGCATAGCAGTAATACTTATGATCATGCTGTTTTTTGTCTTCAGACAGATTGAGGCAAAATACAAGATTGTATATGGCATCTTACTTTTTTTCACAATAATATCTTGCTTTGTAGATGGTTTATATATGATGTGGCATGGATTTGATAATCCTGATGGATGTCCATACAGGTTTTCATTTCTTATTAGTTTCTTGCTTTGTATAATGGCTGCGCTTGCTTTTGAGAATCTGCAGGATAACAGCTTGAGGGTGATAATTGTACCATTTGCTATTTGTTTGGTATTTTGTTTGCTTTGCCTGGTTGTTAATCATGGAAACAAGCAGTGGATATATTTAACAAATATCGTTCTTCTTTGTTTATGGGAAAGTTTGATACTGTCATACTTTTGGTTTAAAGATAGGAAGGAAGTGCTTTTAAGGAGCATGCTTATTCTTGCGGTTATAGAAATAATAGGGAATGGATGTGTTTGTTACAATGGGACCACGACCAAACTCTTATACAATGTATGGGATTATGGAACAAATGAGATCAGAGACAAACTGTCTGATGATGAAGATATATACAGAGTTAATAGTTTATACGATATAGGCTTAAATACAGGTACTTGTAAGGACTTTAATTCGGTTGGATATTTTTATAGTCCGGAGTATATCTATACCAGACATGCGTTGGGAGATTTGGGGATGTATAATTCACCCAAATTAATGTTGAATTTTGGGCTCACACCTGTAACAAAGATGATACTTGGCGTCCGTTATGATGTCTATGGAGCGTTTGAAGGGATAATAAATGGCGAATCTGATTTTCACTCAAAAGTCATTAAAAATGATAATACGTTAAGCTTGGGATTTATGGTTGAAGGAGCACCTGAGGATTATTATTTCTATGAAGACAGTTCGTTTGCAAACAATAATTCAATGATAAATGTGATGACAGGTGAAAATATTGAAGTGTTTAGCCCTGTCAACGCAGATTGCATAAGTATATATAATAATGGAGTAAATATAGGAAATGCTCAATCGGGTAACGGATATCGTATATACAGAGATATAGATACTGATGAAACAGATCCCATGCTTCAGATCAGTGTAGATGCTAAAGAAGTATATGCATATTTTTATAATGAATCATCTTCTAAGAGTGATCTGTACGATTATTTTTTGTTGGATGGAGGAGTGGAAAATGCTGTTAAGAGATGGGGGGATATAGATGTTTCATATATAAAAGAGCTTGAGTATGATAATAACACATCAGTATTAGATATATTGCCTCAGGGAGATATTTCTGAAGCTTCGTTTGAAAACGTTTTTTTTGCGACTTTAGATATGGATAAGCTTGTTGAAGCTTATGATGTACTAAAAGAAAATCAGCTTTGTATCTCCGAATATAGAGATGATTTTATTAAGGCAAATGTAATGGTTCCCGAAAACAAAAATCTATTGTTCACAAGCATACCATATGACAAAGGCTGGCGAGTTAAAGTGGATGGTGTGGATTGCGTTACCTGCCCTATATTAAATGATGGTTTTTTGTCTGTTACGATAACTGAACCGGGTATACATGAAGTAGAGTTTATGTTTGAGGCCGAAGGAAGTAAAATTGGGAAATGTATAAGTCTGATTAGTTTTTTTGGGGTTATTTTTGCTGTTATCCTTCGTAGGTATAAACATTGTCTAAGAACGCAGTATGAACATTAATATAAATATGAAGTTATGAGAAAAGATATAAAAGAAAAAACAATCCTTTGTTTTATAGCTGGAATAATTTCGATTTTTATTCTTGCTTTAGTCTATTATTTTATAGGAATATATCCGGGTGGACCAATCACTATACTGACATATGATATGAAATCTCAGTATATGCCTTTTTTTGCGTCCCTCAGATACATCTGTGACTCGACCACTGATAGTTCTTTGTTTTTGAATATGTCTGGATCATTGGCGAATAATTTTATGGGGTTTGCATACTATATTTATTCGCCTATGACCTGGATGACAACTCTTTTTTCGTTGGAGAAGTTACCTGACGCCATATATTTTCTTACGTTAGTAAGGATAGGTTTATGCGGAGTGGGCTTTTGTTACCACCTTTATTATACATATCCGGAAAAAAGACATAAATTATCAATAATTCTCCTTGCGTGTTGCTATGCGCTGATGGCATATAATATTGGCTATTCTGTCAACATCATGTGGTTGGATGCGGTGCTTATGCTTCCTTGGATACTGACTGGAATAGAGAAGTGCCTTAGGGAAGAACGACCAGGCATGTTTATAGTATCTGTTTTTCTGACTTTGGTATTAAATTATTACATATCTTTTATGTCAGGGATCTTTGCAATTGGATATCTTTTTATTCGTATGTTTGAGCTGAACAAGTGGAATGCAAAAAGATTTGGTGGATTTGTTATTTATTCCTTGGTTGGAATTGGAACAGCTATGCCTGTTTTGTTACCTGGAGTACTTGCTTTATCAAATGGAAGGATGGAGGAAGACAAATATCCTGTTGTAAGGATGTTTAGATATAGCTTTATTGATGTTTTGTGTCAATTGACATCAGGCAAGTATGATACTGTCATGGACGATGGCCTTCCGTTTATCTTTTGTGGGTCGCTGACGATTGTGTTAGTGTTAGTGTATTTTGCCAAGAGCAAAGACGATGTTATCAGCAAATTGAGATGGTTAATACTAATTGCATTCTATCTGTTTTCTATGTGCTTTGTACCATTAGACAGGATCATGCACGGATTTCAAGAAACAACATGTTTTGAAGTCAGATATGGTTTTGCTTTTAGCTGCATGCTTTTAATACTGGCATACAGAGGTGTTGACTGCGTAGTGAAGGTGATAAAGGACAAAACATATCAGAAGTACATAAAAACTCTGTTTGCCATATTTGTTCTTGCAGAACTGTATATGAACAGTTCTATATTGATATCTGAACTGAATGTTGAACTACACTATGGAACACGTGTAGATTATGATAGGATCCTAAATTCCAAGCAAAAGCTTCTGGGGAGTATAGAAGATACAGGTTTTTACAGAGTATCAGAGAATACAGCTTATACATACAACGATGCAGCGTGGCTGGGTTATAATGGCTTTGGATATTTTTCTTCATGTTATAACCTTAAAGTCATGAACTTTCTGGGATCTATGGGGGAGAATCAATCACATCACATTTTGAGAGATGGATTAAGGACTCCTGTGGAAGAGACACTTCTAGGTGCGAAGTATAAGATTTTGTATGCTGAGAAACCTATATATGGCAAACTCATTGCTTATGATGGGCTTTATTCGTTATATGAGGATGATAATGCACTGTCTTTGGGGTATATGTCAGAATTGAAGGATGGTGGAACAAGTCAAGAATTGAGTGGGAATGCTTTTGAAAATCAGAATATTTGGATTAAAGAGCTGACGGGAAGAACAGAAGATGTGTTTCGAGAGTTACAACATGATGAACAGATCTCCTATAGTTCTGATGGCTTGGTACAGCATGATGTTTTTAGCGTGATGATATCGAAAAAAGCAAATATATGGGCGTATTTTGAGATTGATAATAACAGACAATTGCCAGATGAAAAAAAAACACTCAAAGCGGATAATGAAATGTTTTTGAATGGTGAAAGTATAGGTGAATTCATAGATCCTCATAATGAATCGGCTTATATGGTATTCTTGGGTGAACATGAATCTGGAGAAAAGCTGAATCTTGAAATCTTAAGTTCAAAATACTGTGGTATTATGCATCTTTTTTCTTTTGATGAGGGAGTATATCATAATTGCATGAATTCTTTATCAAAGAATCAGCTTTATATAACTGAGCATTCTAATGGGCATTTTGAAGGGACAATTGAATCTGGTAAGTGTGGAAGTATGCTACTTACATTACCATTTATGGATGGATGGAATATTAAGGTTGATGGTAAAAAGGTTGAATATAGTGATTATAGGGAAACTATGATAGTTGTTCCTTTGGATGCAGGATTGCATAATATAGAGATAGCTTTTTTCCCTCCGGGACTAATAACCGGGTTGATCATTATGCTCGTTTCTGTATGTTTGGGAATTGTGCTCGCACTAAGAAAAAGGATAAGCATTTTAACGAAAATGATGCTCATTTGAAAACTGATCAAGTTTTGGCGTGAGTAGAAAAACGTAATAAACTATTGTAGCAAAGGCTTTAGTAAATCAAGTTGTCCGTAATGATTATTTGAAGTAGTATTGTTCATGATTGATCCGCTTGAATACTATAACATAAATATGAATAATGAAGTGTAAGGACGAAATTGCTATGGAAGAAAAAGGAAAAAGGATATTATTAGTAAGTATTTTGGGGAGAATCGGGAAAGAAGGATTTGAGGAGATCTCTGAGTGGCTTTTGCGTTTACTTTGTGTAACGCCGTTAATCACCGGCATAATAAATTATATTATGTTGTTGGACATACCTTCATATGATCCTTATCTATATAATTACAGGTGCATAATTGTTTCAAGTATTGGTTTTATCCTTATGACTGTCTTTATCTTGTTCTTTATAATAGGGAAGATAATGCATGAACATTTGGGAATAAAGGATATATTGTGGAAGGTAAAATGTAGGGAACCCTGGTTACTCTGGTGGATCGCACTATTGGTATGGGGGATTATTACGGTAGTTGCTTCAGCTTATCCTAAATCAGCTTTGCTTGGCGGAACAATTCTTTATTCTGGATATATTACACATATATATATGATATGTGTGATGATATGTGCATATCTTTTGAATGATGATGGACGAAGAAGAGTTATTAATACATATGTTGTAGTATCTGACATATTAGCGATCATAATGATATCATTTAATTATGATCTTCCATTCTTTAATAGTTTTTCGGGTTATGCCGGAGTGGCTACATTTACTAATTCAAATCATTATGGGTATTATTTAGCAATGGCGATCCCCTGTTTGGCAGGTTTGTTTTTACAAAAATATGATGAAGCTGATCAGGGAAAAGAAAAAAGTAATACTTCATGTATAGTATTTCTTGTTTCATATATAATTCATATGCAGGCTATGGTTATAAATGACTGCATGGGAGCTTTTTTGGGAGTCTTTTTTTCGCTGGTGTTTTTAACTGTATTCTGGATTATAAGACGAAGAAAGTTCAAATTAGCCTATTTTATGCCTGTGATAATTCTTGCGGTTATGGTTTATCTTAGTTATGTTGGCGTTATCACATCAGTGCTGGGGAAAACAACAGGTACAAGTCTGCGAGTGCTTTTTTATGATATCTTCCGTGTCGCAAAGAAAAGTGAAGGATATGAAGAGGCGGGAACAAATCGAATTTATCTGTGGAAGGAAACAATCGCGGCTATAAAAAGAAACCCTGTCTTTGGGTATGGACCGGATATTATGCTTGATAAAAACGGGAATATGTGTGTGAGTATAACCCCACATAATGAGTTTTTGGAGTGTGCATTATATATGGGTATTCCGGGTGCGATAATGTATCTGGGAGGCTTGATATCACTGTTTGTTAATAGACTGAAAAATCTGAAAAGACTTCCTGATTATATGATAACAGCAGCCTGTGCAGTGATAGGATATCAGATCAGTGCTTTTTTTGGAGTAAGGAAATTTCATATTGTGCCATATATGTTTATGTTTTTGGGAATGATAATAATGAAAGAAAGTAAAGGAACTGAAGATGAAGAAACTAAGAGAGTGTAAGAATTTTGGGGAATTATATGAAACTATCGGCGAAGCGAATTTTGAGAATGTGGCTTACATATTGACAATCATGCTGATAGTGGCACCTGTTATTGCGGGAATAATCAATTATTTTATGATACAGGATTCTTATAACTATATAACGCCATATAATGCATACGAATACAATTATAAGTGTATGCCAATATGGAATATAGTCTTCATGCTAATGTGTTTTTGGTGCGTTCTCTATTATGTTGGAAAGATTTCTTACAATAAATGTGGCGTAAAAGGTGCTTTTTTTAGCATTAAAAAGGAGCAAAAATGGCTGATTTGGTGGATGCTTCTTCTGGTTTGGACTGTAATACCAGTTATTTTTTCACCTGATGTTCAGGGGGCGTTTCTTGGAACTAGTCAATTGGCCAGCGGATATATATCACACTTTTATACTCTGGGTGTAATGGGGTGTGTGAACATGGTATCAAATCGCAAAAAAAAGGAAGAGATTGTATGGGCTTTCATCATTATAATGGATGTTCTTTCTATTATTATGATCGCATATGAATATGATGTTCCTTTTTTGAGGCTGTTCACAGCTACGTCAGGAGTGTCTGTATATACAAACAGTAATCATTTTGGATATATGCTAACGATGGTCTGTGTCGCAATAACTGGAATATATTACAAACTTTTATCATCGAATGAAGATAAAAAGCGAAGAAAGATTGCGTTCTGCCTGCTTTCATTTGCTATTCAGGCATTTTCGATAATTATAAACGATACGTTGGGATCATATCTTGCGATAGTATTTGCTTTGATCGTAATTCCATTTATATGGCTGGCAAATAAGAAAAAGATAAGAATAACATGTTTTATCCCACATTTCATTTTGCTTATATTGACTATGTTGAGTTATTATGGAGCGTTTCCTACAAAACTGGGAAGTACGATTGGTCAAAGCTTGGTTGTATTTGTTTTTGACTTATTAAAAGTAAAGCAGCAAACTGAAGGGTATAGACATGCGGGTACAGATAGAATGGGATTGTGGATAGATACAGTAAAGAAAATATCTGAAAGTCCAATAGTGGGATACGGGCCGGGTGTTATTTCATATAGAAACGGTAATTATATTCTTTGGGATACGCCACACAACGAATTTTTGGAGTGTGCGCTCTTTATGGGAATTCCCGGACTGGTTTTATACGTTGGCGGCCTTATTGCATTGTGTATAGATAAATGCAGGAAGATAAAAAGCCTGACAACATCGGAATTGATAGCAGGTGGCGTTATCATAGGCTATCTGGCTAGTTCTTTTTTTGGAGTACGAAAGTATAATACGGTTTGCTACTTTTTTATGTTTATTGGATTGTTGGTTGGAAAACAGAGACAAAACTATAAAAATGAAGACCGTTGTTTAAGTGATGAAGGAAGCGAAGAAAAATAGAGCAGAGATAAAACTTAAGAAAAATTAAGATTTAGACATGAAATTTAAAAAAAATTAAGTTTTTTTTAATAAATATATTGTAATATGATAAATGATGTGTTAACATAAAAACCAAGATGTATAGTATGTTCATATAGAGGTCATACAATGAGAATGAGTAAAAAATTTAACGACGGAATGTCACTTGTTGAGCTGATAGCAGTAATAGCGATAGTTGCAACTCTTACCGGGCTGATAGTACCGCAGTTTACCAGGTATATCAATCAGAAGAGAGAAACGGCGTGCGTTGAGAACAGAGATGCTGTCGTCAATATATGCGAAAAGATGGTTTACAGCGGAGTTCCGCTTAGCCAAATCCAGGCGTGTGTTAATGAGATAGTTACATCCGGAAGTGCGACAACTCATTCAATTCCTGCAGAATATGAAGAAGCATTGAAAAGACATTGGATTTGCTCCGATGGCGGTGCTATGAGTGTGACTGTTAACACAACAACAGGCATAATCACGTGCCAATGCGGAGTGCATGGAACAAAAGATGTTGTGGCAGATGTATCTACTTGGGGAGGCGTTGGAGATATGACCACCGATCCGAGTTTCGATGTGCCTACGGTGCCGGTATCCCCCGCTTTGCCTACAACTGTACCGCCAACCCCGTCGCCTACAACATATCCCACATCCGTACCGTCTAATTCGTATTGGCCTTATCTTGATGATTATAGATGGGACGCGGCAGGACGTTACAGTGGTTCTTATCTGTACGTAAATGCTCCCTCGGGTAAGTTTGCCATGAGAAATTCTTCTGGTGTTACTACTTATTATGTAATGATAGATAAGAACGGTGACGGAAAGTGTAAGATTACATATGAGCATGCATTTGATCCTTCCTATTATCTTGCGGGATCGGATTCTGAATGCGTTATCGCTACAAATGGTACAGAGTATACATATGCATCGATTTCGGAGGCGGCTCAAACAGTAGCGAGCTTAAAGAAGCATAGCGATGATCCACACCAAACGGCAGACACTGAAGAGTATCTTATCAGTGGTGGTACGATATTCAATAACGGAACTCATCGTTACGTGTATTTCCACCAAGGCCAGGAATATGCCAAATTGCCCACGGTTAATAATGTTGGAAGTAACACAAACAAGTTTGGCAACTGGTATCTTATGAAAGATACTGATGAAGTGGATTAAAACTGACATCACGAGGAAACGACTTTGAGCATGATAACATTGCAGCGCAAAAAAATGCGCTTGGGCGATTTACTTATAAAAGATGGAACCATCACTCCGGAACAGTTGGAGATGGGATTGCGCAAACAGCGCGAAAGTGGCAAGAAGCTGGGAGAGGCATTAGTAGACCTTGGTGTTACTACTGATGATTCCATAGCTGTTGCGCTGGCGAATCAGCTTGGCTATAACATGGTCAACCTTTCTGAGGTTGAAGTAGATAAAAAGCTTTTTGAGATGTACCCGCAGCTAACGCCTGCCATGCTTAAAAAGTATAATTGCATACCTTATGAGATAGCGGCAGATTCTGCAAACATCTTGCATGTAGCCATGGCTGACCCCATGGATATGATGGCTATGGATGATATTGGTATCATCACCAACATGCAAGTTGAACCCGTGGTTTCTACTACTGCGGATATATCTAGAGCGATAGACAAGGTCTTTGGACACAAGGACGTTGACTCTAAACTCCAATCATATGCGGATGAAAGAAAAGCCAAAGAGGCGGCAAATTCCGAAGAAGAAGCAAATGTAGAGATTGAGAACTCGCCGATCGTTCAGCTTGTTAAGAGTATGATAGAACAAGCTGTTAGACAGAGGACTTCGGATATTCACATCGAACCCATGGAAAGCGGCGTTCGAATTCGTTACAGAATAGATGGTACTTTGTTTGTAAGAAGCCATTATTCACCACAGCTGTTACCTGCTATCGTGGCCCGTATAAAGATTATTGGTGGAATGGATATATCTGAGAAGAGAAAACCGCAAGACGGTCGTATCACTCAGGTAGTTGATAGACAGGAATATGATATCCGTGTATCTGTTCTTCCTACTGTATACGGCGAAAAGATAGTTATGAGACTTACTTCCAAGACTGGTCTTACTCGAGATAAAGCCGATCTTGGATTTAATGAGAAAGAATTAAAAGTTTTTGATCACATTCTTTCTAATCCTCATGGTATATTGTTGGTTACGGGGCCTACTGGTTCGGGAAAGTCGACCACACTATATACAGCACTTTCGGAATTGAATTCAACCGAGGTTAATATTATCACGGTAGAAGATCCTGTTGAGGCAAATATAGATGGTATCAATCAGGTTCAAACAAATAATAAAGCTGGCTTGACATTTGCTTCTGCTCTTAGGTCTATCTTACGTCAGGACCCTGACATCATAATGATAGGTGAGATTCGAGATAATGAGACTGCATCGATAGCTGTTCAGGCTTCTATTACCGGCCATATGGTTGTTAGTACGTTACATACTAACTCGGCAGCAAGTACGGTAACGCGTCTTGCGGATATGGGCATCGAACCATATCTTATAGCAGACTCTGTTGTCGGAATTATGGCGCAACGTCTTGTGAGAAGACTTTGCCCTGCTTGCAAAAAAGAATATGAGCCGACAGAAGAAGAGAAAGAGCTTTTGAACATAAAACCTGGCGACACATATACGATATTTGGTCCTAATGGTTGCAAGATGTGTGATGATACCGGATATAAAGGACGTATCGGTGTATATGAGATTATGGAATTGTCTCATGAATTGAAGCTTGTTATATCCAAAGGTGGCACGGCAGATGACATCAAGGAACAGGCGCTTAAAGATGGCATGAGCACTCTGAGAATGAGCGCCACAAGATATGTACTGAACGGTATAACATCTATCAGCGAGATGAAAAAAGTCTCGTTTGATGAATAGTTATCAACACGTGAAAACGTGACGATATATATAAATGTATAGAGATTACGAAGGGACAGGAGCATAATTATGGCAGATTTTAGCTACGTTGCCTTATCGGCAAACGGCAAAGAGGTAAAAGGTACTATTGTGGCTGAAAATCCTGATTCAGCCAGAGCCCAGTTGAAAAATCAAGGTTTGGTTGTGACAAACGTTAAGGAGCAGGGACTTCTTGATAAAGAGATTTCGATTGGACCAAAAAAGAAAATAACACCAAGAGAACTTGCAGTATTCTGCAGACAGTTTGTATCAATGTCTAAAGCGGGTGTAACGATCATCGAATGTTTGAGCCTACTTAGAGAACAGACTGAGAATCCGAGACTTGCGCAGGCAATTAGAGATGTTCAGACCAGCGTAGAAAAGGGTGAAACTCTTGCTTATGGATTGGAGGCACAGCCTGATGTATTTCCATCACTGATGTGTACTACTATTGCAGCAGGTGAAGCATCAGGTTCTTTGGAAGTCAGTTTGGAGAGGATGGCTGATCAGTTTGAAAAGTCGGCAAAAACACAGGCTCTTGTTAAGAAAGCTATGATTTATCCTGTGGTTGTTGCTTGCGTTGCTGTTGGCGTTGTTATATTGATGCTGATAAAGGTTATTCCTGCATACACTGACATGTTTAATGACCTTGGGACTGATCTTCCTAAGATCACAAAAATGGTTGTAGCTGCAAGTGATTTCCTAATGGCGTATTGGTTTATAATTGTTCCTGTTGTCATTGCTATCGTAGTTGGAATAAAAACATGGTTCAAGACTGACTCGGGTAAGCTTGCGTGGAGTACTTTTCAGTTAAAGGTACCGGCTATTAAGAATCTGGTTGTAAAGAGTGCTTGTTCCTCGCTTGCAAGAACACTTTCAACATTGCTTGCAGCCGGTGTTGGACTTACCGATGCGGTTGGTATAGTTGCTGATACAATGCAGAACGTACTTATTCAGGATGCGTTAAGATTTTCGAGAGATGAGGTTATGAAGGGCGTTCCACTTTCAGAGCCGATAGAGGACAGCGGACTCTTCCCGCCTATGCTTTATCATATGATGAGGATTGGTGAAGAAGCTGGTAACTCAGAAGAGATGCTTACAAAACTTGCTGATTATTACGATGAAGAAGTGGAGATGGCAACCCAGTCGCTCATGGCATTGATGGAGCCAGCTATCATACTTGTGCTTGCGGGTGTTGTTGGCGTACTTATTGGAGCTATAATGGCACCTATGTTGGCGATGTACCAGGCAATGGATAATCTGTAAAATAACATGAATTAAACATCGGATTGTAGGGGTTCGATGCTTAAGATAAAAAGATGAAAACTAAACAAAAGAAAAGGAGAAAATTCATTATGAAGAAAATGAACAACAAAGGTTTTTCACTCGTTGAGTTGATCGTTGTTATCGCGATCATGGCAGTTCTGGTTGGTGTACTTGCACCCCAGTTCATCAAGTATGTAGAGAGCTCAAGAAGATCAACAGATATCTCTAACGCTCAGAATATTCAGTCAGCTGTTCTTGCTGATATCGCTGATGGCCTTCTCAGTGGAACAGGTTCTGCAACCTTGACAGTTACAGCTGGAACACCTACAGCTATCGGAGAAGTTCCGAAGGTTAAGGGTAATAAGACTGGTGGTGCTACACCTGGTTCAACATCTTGGTCTGTAGAATATAACGCTGCTTCTGGTACATGTGCTGTTGGATTAGGATCATTCGTTCTTACAGATTCGGACGGCGCTTCTAACTACAAGCAGCCCTAATTGAATTAAAAATTTCAAGGCAGTTTGAGATATGTTAGATATAACAACTATTATGATATACATACTAATATTAATATATGGAATATTGGTTGGTAGTTTCTTGAATGTATGTGTCTATCGCATACCTAAGAAAGAGAATATCGCAATAATCAGATCTCACTGCATGACATGCAATCATCAGCTGAAGTGGTATGATAACATACCACTTCTCAGCTGGCTGATGCTAAGGGGCAAGTGCAGATATTGCAAAGCTCCGATATCTCCACAGTATCCAATCATAGAAGCTTCTAACGGCTTGCTGTGGTTGCTTGTGGCAATAATCAGAGGGTTGAGCGTAGATACCCTACTCTACGCGTTACTTTTCTCAGCTTTATTGACATTAAGCGTAATTGATTTTAGAACTTATGAGATTCCTGCAGGAATCAACATATTCATACTGGCACTGGGGCTGGTCATGACAGTATATCATTATACTGATTGGGTTGACCACGTGATCGGCTTCTTCGTTGTCAGTATACCATTGTATATCATCATTATCGTGACGAATGGTCGCGGTATCGGCGGTGGTGATATGAAGCTGATGGCAACAGCGGGATTGCTGATTGGCTGGAAGCTTGTGGTATTGGCTTTCGCTCTGGGTTGCATAATAGGTGCGCCTGTTCACGTTATTAGAATGAAGATGTCAGGTGCAGACAGGGTGCTGGCTATGGGGCCGTACTTAAGTATTGGCATATTTATATCGGTGTTATGGGGAGAACAACTTATAAGTTGGTATCTTAATATGGCCGGTATCTGAATCAGATTGACATAATATAAGGCATATATAACTATTTCACATTAGAATTTTACATAAAATATCAAAAATATTGAAAAAATTGCAATAATTGCTTGATTTTATAGATTAACATAATTATAATTTACATAAATAGTTAACCACTAGTTTATTTTTGTATGCGAAAGTATTAAGGCTTATGTCTTTTTACCTTTATAGATCTTAATGTATAGAGATAATATTATCCAGGAAGGGAACTAAGATGGCAGAGAGAGTATTAAGTATCGAGATGGGAAGCTCGCTCACTAAGGTCATTGAGACTGATTTAGGTGCAAAGAGCCCCAAGATCTACAACAGCTTTGTGGTTACCACGCCCGAAGGAATGTTGAAGGATGGTATCGTGGATACCGATGACGAATTCGTCAACACTTTCTTGCGTATGCTTACTGTTAAGCGTATCAAGACCAGAAGAGCAGTATTTACAATCTCTTCTTCTAAGATTGCAACAAGAGAGGCGCGTATTCCTTATTGTAAGGAGAGTAAGATCAAGGATTTGGTTAGAACCAACTTGAATGACTACTTTCCTATTGATGGCAGTCAGTACATGTTCTCACACAGTGTTATAGGTGTTGAGTACGAATCAAAAGAAGAGAAGACAGAAACAATTGAGGATAAGAAGGAAGAGAGCAAAGCACCCCTTACCAAAGCTGAACAGGTTAAGGCTGAACTTGATTCTGGTACAGCGAAAGTTGCCGGAAAGCAGAAGAAGGGTAAGGCGATTGGATATAAGTTACTTCTTCTTGCAGCTCCTAAACAGTTAGTACAGAGTTATGAAAAACTTGCACAGGCAATAGGCCTTTCAATAGCTGCTCTTGACTACAATGGTAATTCAATATTCCAGGCAGCAAAAGACGAGTGTCGCGATGGCGTTCAACTCATTGTGAAAGTTGATGAGAGAGGAACTCTTCTCATGGTTCTTGAAGATGGCGCGACAACTCTGAATAGAACAATTCCGTATGGTGTTGACGAAGCAATCAAGTCTCTGATGCAGACTGATATCTTTGGTGACACAAAAGATTATGAAAAGGCTGTGAATATAGCAAGATCTAAGCAAGTTCTTATGCCTTCCTTTGAAGAGTGCGATACAGAGGATCCTAAGGAAGAATTTGCAGTAAGGAGTGAGATCACTCTTACACTCAGATCTCTTGCTGGTGGTATTATTAGAGTAATAGATTATTATAATGCTAACCATGGTCAGAGACCTGTAGAGAAGATGCTTATTACGGGACTTGGTGCAGATTTTACAGGTCTTGATGTCCTTCTTACTAGTGAAATCGGACTTAAGATTAGAGATATTACCAGAGTAGCCGGCGTTGACATCGATAGGATATTTAGAGGAAGTACCTATAGTGAGTTTGTTGGATGTATCGGTGCAGCACTTTCACCTATAGGATTTTACCCTGAGAGCGCTGAAGAAGAGGATCGAAAGGGCAGAGACGTCAATGCGACTGGTAATGCTATAGGTTGGGCTGTGCTTGCTGCAGGTGTTATTGCATCTATAGCTATGATAGCTGTAACGATGGTTCCTTATATGCAGGAACAGGAGTTGAATGAGAGCTATAAGGCTACAATCAATGAACTTCAGCCTGTATATGATATGTATCTTGATTATCTTGAGTTAGAGAACGACGTGAAATATGTTGAGGCTCTTGATTCTGCTACGATTAATAGAAATGAGAATCTGGTTAAGTTTTTAGGCGCATTAGAAAATCAGATGCCGAGCACATTTATGCTTAACAGTTTGACAACAAGCCGTACTACGGTTACGCTTGATGCTACTGTTGCCACAAAAGAGGAAGCTGCATATGCGTTAAGCAAACTTAAGCAGGTTGACGGATTCATTACAGCAGATACTACATCTGTAACAGAGATGATTGTTGAAGAAACAGGAGAAATCAAGTATTCTTTCGTGACTGAAATGATATATGCTCCTACTGAACTTGCAGTGGAAGATGAAGTGACTTATGAAGAACCAGCTGCAGAGGTGGCTGAAGAAGTAGCTGAAGAACAGTAAAGGGGGCGATATCATGAAACTTGGAAGTAAAGAAAAGAATCTTATAAAAGGACTCATAGGTATAGTTCTTGCTGTTTTGGTATGGATGTTTGTTGCAAGCCCGATAAAGGATAAGAAGGAAGTGCTTGCTGCTGAGAATGCGGAACTTAAGGTTAAAAAAGAAGAATATGAAGCAGTTAATGCTCAAAAAGCAAAATATGAAGAAGGTATGACGGCTCTTCAGAATGAAAGAGAAGAGTTGCTCGAAAACTATCCTTCAGGCATGATCACAGAAGATCGTATCATGTATTGGGCTAACATGGAGAGAGCTAATAGTGGTCAGCTTGCTCTTGAAAACATAGCAATGTCAAGCCTTCAGGAGGTTGTTGTTGAAACTGAGGCAACTGAGGGCGATGAAGAAGGGGCAACTCAGCTTCATCTCTACAAAGCCCCTGTAAACTATACTTATAAAGCAACATATGATGGCTTGAAGGGAATGGTTGATTATGTGTTTGCTCAGAATGATAAGAAGAGTATCGAAGGTATAATGGCCGCTTACAACGAGGAAACAGGCAATATCGAAGGTACCCTTGATATGAATATGTATTACATGGTTGGAACAGGAAAAGATCATATTCCTGCTACAATCCCGAGTGTTCCTACTGGAGTTGTTAATCCTTATCATGCATCTAATACCAAGGTCATTACTGAAAGCGAATTGGCAATGGGGCTTGAACCGGATGTTGAAAGAGAATAATTTGTAATAATGAAAATGTGCATAAGAGAGGTTGACGCCTCTCTTATGCGGATATTTGAAGAAAGAGTATTTAGGAGTAGAAGCGTGAATAATAAAGCTATGAAGGTTAAATCGAATAACGGCGGATTTACACTGCTTGAAGTATTAGTAGCAATGATTATACTTACTGTGGTCTGTGTACCGCTTCTACGTTCATTTGCGACAAGTGCACAGACGAATGCCAAAGCTAAGATTCAGATGAAATCTACAACGGCTGCAGAAAATGTCATGGAGAAAATAAAGACCATGTCTCAAGAAGAACTTGAGGATATGACGACATTATATACAGCGAGTGGTTCTCTCAACGATAAGATTACATATACTATTGATGATAATGATGTATTAAAGGCTGATTTGCCTACTGGATACTATGCTACAGTGGAGCTTGATGCAAACGGTGCGAGCGGAGATGAGGCGTATCCGAATGCTAACAGCCTGAATCTTTCGGATTTTAATCCTATCTCGGTCAGAGATTGCGCGGTCTATACCATGGCGGATGATTTTGATCATAATGCTTATAATACTATCCTTGCTAGAAATTCTGCAAGATATGCAGCTCATCCGGCAACCACGGTTCAGTGGAATGAAGATGATTGTAAGAGCAAGCTTACCAGAACCATGACCATAATTACAGAAGATGCAGGAAGTTATGTTGATGATGATGGTGAGACGCAAAAACTAGTAAGAGTTAAGCTTAAAATAGATTATCATGTTAGTGAATCAAATGTGGTAGCCTCTACAGACAGAGATTATACGGCCACAGAAGCATATCTTTTTGATAACACATCTTCACATCAGAAGTTGAGTGGAATATATCTGTTCTATTATCCCAGATATACAGCAGCGTCTTCTGGAAATAAAGAAGTATTAAATGTTAAGAATAATGCAGGTGTTAGCACAGATCTTTATGTGGTTGCCATGAATGGTGGTACAGATTATTCAACAGTGGCTAAGGACACATATCTGCTGACAGGAAAAGGCCTTTCTATGGTGATTTCAGAACCTGCTTTAGATGCAGACGGAAAGGGTAAACTTACTCTTAGAACGAATTTGTTGTCACGAAACAGTGTGACTACTTTTAGAACACCCTATAGTACTAATGATAACAACGATTATAGACTTGGTTTCTCATTGACATATAAACCAGGAACAGATAACTATACAGCCAATCAGACAACTGATCCCAATCCGGCTGATTATGCATTGCTTAATGGTGCGATTAAAGGTCTTACAGTTTCTGATATAGATGGAAAAACGTTAAACAGTTCCCTGAGCAGGGTGAGGATATACAGAGTAAGAGTTAAAGTGTTTGAACCGGGAGCTGATCCGGAGGTTGATCTTCCGGTATCTTACATGGAAGGAACGAAACTTAATCACGGTTAAATTGATGTTATTATTTGATCTAAAGTGCAGATAAGGCAGAAATGTATACAACTCGGAGTTAATGTGGATCTCAAATATTTATAGAGGATGAAGCGGTGAGAAAAAAAAGATTACAGGCAAGAATAAAAAGAAGAATCAAGGATAATAAAGGTATTGCGTTGGTCACAGTTATCATAGCAATAGGCTTTGTTGCTGCTTTGGTCAGCATCCTTCTTATGACCACACTGGTCAACTTTAAAATGAAAGTAGTAAATGAAGAAGGAACCGATACATTCTATTCGGCAGAGCAGGTTCTTGATGAGATTACCGTAGGACTTCAAAGAGTTGTTTCTAATGCACTAAGTACTTCGTATACAGAGATATTGGAAAACTATGGTGATAATACTCTTGATAATACCACAAAGAAACAGATGATTCAGACGAGGTATTATGAGAAAGTTTGGGAGGAATTACAGTATTCAACTTCTGATCACTCAAAGTATAAGATTGAAAAGTTAGAGAGTTTTCTTAAAGACAGTACAAAGTATCATGGATATGATTTGAATGGAGATGGTACTGAAGATACTGATGAAGGCTTCGGTGCGATATTAGTAGCTGTTACTAATGATGCTACAGGCGCGGAGATTGAGTCAGCTGATTACGGCGATATGCTTACATTCTCGGGTACTGGTATCGTGCTAAAGAATATTAAGGTTTATTACAGGGATGTAAATGGATTTGTTTCTGTTATACAGAGTGATATCAGACTTAACTATCCGGAATTCGATTTCGCCAAGAACTCATCTATGGCTGATATTGCAGATTACTGCTTTATAGCAGATGGTGGTTTTGAGAGAACACATAACGGTGATCTTGATATATCTGGAAATATATACGCCAACAACTTTGCGACCAAGGGAGTTAATGTAAAATTCAGTGATAATAATCTCATACTTGTAAAACATGATATTTTCATAGATGGTCAGAGTTTTAGAACTGGAACCGGATGTAATATTTGGGCTGACAATCTAAAAGCTAGATCATGTACGATGAATATTGATGGTTCGGTGAATCTTTCGAATGACCTTAATCTTTTAGGTGACCATCCCAGTGTAAAACTGAAGGGAGAGTTCAATGGATACGGTTGTTCTATAGATGATGCGGATGAGAGTTCGGCCATTCTTATAAACGGTAAAAAGGCAAAATTGGATTTTGATGATGTAACAAAGCTTAAGATCTCTGGACATGCTTTCTTGGGATTGAGTTCAGCAGGTTCATCATCATCTACTCATGACTATACAAGTGTTGATGCATCTACTCAGTACAAGGATATATATACAGGTGAATCAGTCGCTGCAAAATCTGATCAGCTTATGTATCTTGTACCTGCTGAGGCTATAGGTGTGGATGAGAAGACAGGAAGATCGAAGTATAACGCAAATCCTCTTACTAAAGCACAGTATGAAGACATAGTTGCACAAGCGACTTATGATGATACACATGCCGATAGTGCTACATCCTTCGTGAAGGTATCAGATTCGACACCTATTTCTGTTCTTTCGGGTGGTACAATTGCTCCATATCTAAAGTATGATGCAAGTTCAAAACCTGCAGTATATGAACATAAGATAAGAGTAAATGATGCTTCAACAGGATATCTTGTCTTCTTCTATATGCAGTTTGCCGACGAGGTAAAAGCAAATGAGTATTTTGCAATGTATTATTCAAACAATGAGAAGGCGTTGGCAAAATATACAAATACATACATAGAAGAGATTAAGTTCAAACATCTTGTTGATTCTATTACAGCAGGTAGTACTTATGTTACTGATGCTACTGATGCTGAGAACGACGGTCTTTCTATTTGGCCTCAGTCGCAGTTGTCAGCAAGCTTAGTAATGAATCAGGACTCCTCAGAGAATCTGCAGAAGTTTAAAGCTTATACCACAAAACTGATACCAAACTTCTCGGAACTTACGGGCTGTGCGTCAAACGATATGAATGATATCGACAGTCAGGTTATATTTGAAAATGTTGCCACAGATGAAACGCATATACTTGAGTATATTGACAGAGCAAATGATGCTGGTTTGAGTGGAAGCACATTTGGAACTGTAACCGTAAATATTTCAGGCTTTGGTTCCAATAAGACCATGACATTTACTGATAGTTCTGATGGATCAATTGCGATAGTTTCAACAGCAGATGTAACAGTTAACGATTCCAATATCAACCTTGTAGTAACTACGGGTGAAGTTACTGTTACAACAACAAGTTTTAATGGTGTAATACTTTGCAATGGTAAACTTAAAATGTCAGGTACGTCAGCACAGACAATGACAAAGAGCCCTGAGTTAGTAAGAAAGTGTTTGGGCTACGGATATGAGGATGCTGGATTAACATATGCGATTGCCAGCTGCCTCGCGAATGGAGATGACTACATTTATGCTTCATATGGAAGCGGAGGTTCGAGTGATACTTCCCTCACTGGACTTGTTACTTATGAGAACTGGAAGAAGGAATAAGGTATGAGAAGAAAAAGAGCAATCACAGACAACAAAGGTTTCTCGCTTGTTGAGCTTATTGTGATAATTGCTATCATGGCACTCATGGTTGGTATGGGTACGTTAGCCGTATCACTGCTTACCGGCTCTGAAGCCAAACAGGCTTGCGAAAAGATAAGCGCTCAATTAAATGAGGCTAAGACTGGTTCTATGAGCAGGTATGATGAGGATATGAATATCGTATATGTTGATGATCCATCTGCTTATGATTGGGCCGACAAAGAAGGATATTATGTTGTAAAGCAGCTTTATACATTTACTAAAGATGCTACTACAAAAAAACCTGTAGTTATGTCCCTTGGATCTGAACATAGATACATATGTAATAGTAGAGTGAGCATGGTATTCACATATGATGGAGGCAATTACTCGGTTAGCCCAGTATCTGGAAATGGAGTAGGATTTACCTTTGACAGAGCAACAGGCTTGTACAAAGATGTAAGAACTGGATGCGGACTAGATGGTTCGGGCGATGTTATTTTTACTACAGTGGATGCTCAGCCTGTATCACTTGAGATGACTAGCGGTCTTAGGACATATAAGATAAACTTTATAAGTGAGACCGGAAAACATACTATAGAGAAATAAAGTTAACTTTCAAATGATTATAAAAATGGGTATGTGGATATGAAGAATAATAAAGGATTTTCATTAGTTGAATTGATTGTATCATTTGCCATCTTGGCTATTGCTGGAGTGGCTATATATGGTATGATGAGCACCAGCACAAATCATTTTAAGAAGACTGGCGGAGACGTAGGCTTACAATATGAACAGCAGGTCGTTGTCAATAAGCTTCGCGATACATTACTTGAGTCAAGTAATGCTCTTTCTTACGATGATTCTACCAAGGTGTTGTATGTTTACAATCAGGAAGATATGGGACCTACTGCTCCTGGCGCAACAACACATATCTATAAATATAAAGTAACGAAGATTTTTTTAAGTGGAACTGAACTCAAACAGGTTTCTAGGATATTTGATGATATCAGTGGAACAGATGGTGTCGATATTACAGCTATATCTGATGATGATGCAAAACTTTTGGGTGAAGAAGTTAAGGATATAACATTTGATCTTGATAAGATATCGGAAGGTAAGATTGGATTTGTTATCACATTTGAATCAGAGGGAAAAGAACTTGTTTCTGAACAGGTTGTTTCGCTTAGAAACAGAGTAATAAACAGTGATGATCCCACGACGATCTATACAAGCACAGAAGAATTTGTTAACAGTTTTATAAGTTATATCACTATATACAGAAATGGTATCCCGCTTGCAGCAGGTGCTGATACAGAGTTGGCAAAGAGCGGAGCTACAGATTTAAGTATTCCATTTACTTATGAAGTTACAGCAAATGAATATTCAGGAAGGACATATGTAGCATCTTGGTCTCTTGATACTAACATAGCAGGAATGGCAGTTGATTCGGCAACAGGTGTTGTTACTGTTAGTCATACAGTACCGGCAGGTACGACTAATATACTGAGATGTACTAGCGTGGACGATGCTTCGAAGTCTCAGACTGTAAGACTTGTTGTTACAGACAGTGGTGTGTATCCGGAGTCTCTTATAATTCAGAATAAGGGACATATTGATTATGATGGTTACAGGAATTACAGCATATGTCCTAAGGTTACATATACTGACCATACAACAGCAGAAGAAGCTTCTTTATGTACTTGGGTTATATCTCCGATATTACCTCAGGGCTGTACATATGATCAGGGAACAGGAACTTTGACGGCTCTAAGTTCGTTAAATGGACAGACTGTTGTATTCAAAGCAACTCTGAAGGCTCCAAAGGCAGATGGAACGTTCCTTACTGCAACTTTTGAACTTCCGATTTCAGATGTAGGCGATTATGTACCGAATCAACAGTTATATCTGAGCGGAGTTGATTCAAAATACAACTCAAGAGGTCAGAATTCCGTGGTTATTGCCTCTTGGTTAAATTCGACATCGACTGACTTTACATATTATTGGAGGGTATCATCTTACGGAGAGAATTGGGCAACCGAGGATTCAGATCCAGACCGCATGCGCTTCAGCAAAACTATTTCCATGAGTGGTGGAAACGGTGTTACCATGACAGATGAGGGAGATGGATTCTACTCTACTCCAAGCGGTTACAGTTATCTTTACCTGGGATCAGTGCCTTGGCTGGATTGGTCTAAACAATATCAGGTTAAAGTTGAGTGTTTTGCGGTAGATTCAAAAGGAAAGAAATATGGAGTTGGACATGAGTCTGACATTGCATCGCAGAATAACTATACAGGTCCTGTATCAATGCTTGTTACATATGAGCCTGTAAAGATAATCTTGAAACCGACGAGTGCATTTAAACAAAATTCATCTCAGACATATAAGTTTAATACCTCTCTTGATCTTAAGAGAACGACTGATGGTACAAAGGACTGGCAGGGAAATTACAATCCTGATTATAGTCATTTTAGCGGACGTACAGTCAGAACATTCGAGATTATGGCGAGAGGTGTTGACTTCGATGCAACCAAAACTGCGAATGTAACCATTAATGATGCAAACAATGCAACAAATACAAAGAACTGTAAGTTTATGTTCTACAATTCAGCTGGTGAAACAATATCGGATAAAGATATAAAGAATTATTTTACAGTAACAGACTATTGCTATACTTCTGGATATACAGTTTCTATAGCTGCATCAATGAACGATTCAGGCTTTAAGAAGTATTATACAGACATCATCAACAAAGGAGCTCTTTCTATGACGAATCTGCCTGATACAGTGACACCGATATTCACTGCATGGGACGGTCATGGAAATGTTGTGGATACATATTACCTGACAGGAACAGATTACTATAATGACGGTGATCTTGAGGCCGCAAAGGATCATAAGTTCAAGATTATATATGATCCATCAAAAATGAAGGATCTGTCATATACTGAGAAGAATAACTGATAAAAAGTCCGTGATGAGGGATCACGGCAAGATGAATATACCTATAGTATCTAACAAAAGGAGTGCAATATGCATCGAATTAACGCGGGTAGAGGGAAAAAAATAATATCTGCTTCAATAGCTGGAGTTCTTACTGTAGCTATTGTAAGTACGGCATTGTATAAGGATTCATCTGTAGCACTAGCCAGACCTTCTTTGCCGGGTATCGAGGAGATAGTAAACGGAAATAGCAGTGGCAGACCGTTTAAGATTCTTGAGATAGTCGATCAGTATACGAATGCGCGTATTGGATATACGGTTGCCGGTGAAGAGCCATCAAATAAAGATGCACAGGCAATATCAGATATGGCTTCATACGGCGAGCGTAAAGATTATTTTATGACGGATTATGATTCAACTGATCCTATAGATAATTCTGCATGGAATACAGCTTTTGATGAACTGAATACAAAAGCATTTGCTTATGCGGATTATGATCAGGGCCCCGAACCTGGTGCTGTTGGTGCTTATGATGATAAAACGGATGGAATAAAAACCGGAAAGTCATATGGTACTTTTGAGACTAATTCTACTACAACTGGACGGTATGACGATGCGGATACATCGGGAGATTATGTTCAGGTTAATGACGGAACAGCTAATACTGATGGACATAAAACTATAGATGACGTTTATCAGAAACTTCCAGGAACTGATCAGACAGGCTATTTTTACATGAATTATGCAGGTTTTCTGTATAATGGTGATACTACGCTTGCAAATAATTACAATATTCTTCAGTATGCGTTAATAGATACTGATAACAGCTGGAAGTTTCCCTTTAAGATATATGAAGAGGATGTTAACACGGATGCAGATGGAAATCTTCTAGTTGATGGAAATGGTAATCCTTACAGCATACATTATCAGTATTATGATGATGACCGCTATATTTTTAATGATCCTTTTGAGGCGATACTTGATGAAAATGATGCGGACGATGCAAATGATGATATCTACACATTTACAACTGAGCCTGCTGATGGAAGCGTGATTTATACATCTGAAGATGACGGTAGGCTCAAATACTGCGGTTATATATCAACTGTATCAGGTGTTCTTTCATTAAATTATGATTCAAATAATGATGGCACAATAGATAAGACCATACCTGTTTCTGCACGCGTATATGAGTTTGATCCTGATGTTAATGGTGATCCGCAGAAGGATACAGATGGTAATACAATACTCAAACTTGATGCTTCGGGAAATCCGATCCCTATTGAATCATTTGCAAGTATTGCTTTGAATGATCTTTCAATTAAATACTCTACTGTTAGAAAAGCGACCAACGGTGATGGAGCCGCCATTAAGAAGTATTATATTTCTTCAACTCAGCAGGGTGTAGGCGGTCTTTATGAACTTGCGACTTTGAGATTCCGTGCAGTGAACGATCCTGATGTTCTACCTGAAGAGTTTGGAATTAAGGATGAGACTGAAAAAGGTCTTTTTGCTGCAGGACCTGCAGGTGACAATACATGGTATCATGTATGGTACTATAAGTCACAGAGTAATTCTCCGTACAAGTATAATGAAAAACCTCATGATGGAAAGTATGATTTCGTTCATGATTATACTGCGCCCGATGTAGATACATACTATTACAAGGGTGGTTATACAAACTATGAGTGGTTCAAGAAAGAAGTTCTTGATGTTGATGAAGCTGATTGTGGAAAAATATGCATTGATGTTATCACTAAGAAGCTTCACGAAGTAACCGCTGATGATATCAAAGATGCAGATCTCATCTATTTTACAGGTAATGGTGTATATGATACAGATACATCAGGTGCCGCAATAGATATGCAATACGATGCGGCTGCAGCACTTATTACAGCTGTTGACCAGGAAAATAAGGCTGTTGTTATCAACTTGAGAGCAACCAATGCCGGTACACAGTTTATACATTTTGGTGGAACAATCGCTCAAACTGCTATATCTTTGTTATTACAGAATGATGTTGATGGTATCAGTCAGTTTGTAGGAGCTACTGATTGGAACATGAGCGACGAAAAGAAGACAGAACTTCTTGGATGGCGTTTGGCTTATTATGCTAACGCTGGTAGTACTCGTAAAGATCTTAGCCATGTTACTGGTTCTGTTTTCGTAAATGATAACGTAGATACAACTTTGGATGCTATATCTACAGATTTCACGACGGCATATTCAGATGCTAAGGTTAGCGGATTTACTCTTAATGTTTCTACTTCGACTAGTACACATGCTGACTTTACATTTGACGGATTCAAAGATGTACAGAAAGATATAGATGAAGAGAAGTTTTATCTTGAAGTGGCTGGAAAGAATGTTGGCGATTTCAATGATACTATAAGTAAGGCTACTTCTATAAGATATATTCTCAACTATGGCGACAGACGTGTGGTTGGTAAGACCGCATTGAGAGTGCTTGACCTTGAGCCGTACTATTCAAGAGACGTTGAAGGTGTCGTAGATGATTACAGTGATAATAATGAGCTTAAGAAGGTATTGTATGTAAATAATGGCAGAAGCAATGTTACCGTTGAAAATATTGCTGATGTTAGAGATATTTTTGCTATAAACTGGTTTAAGCAGAACGTATCAGATACTACAGATAGAATTGACGTGACTGGTATTGGTACCAAGGAATTCATAGGTAGGATAGAAGATCTCAATGAGTCCTACGATATGATCTATATCGGAATGGATACTGCTTATATCAATACAGCGATATCTAAAGAGAATAATAAGTATTATAAATCAAAGAATGTTGTATCAAATGATGGAGCAACATATGTATACAGGCATACTGGAGATAGAATATCTACAAGTAATCAGACTGGTGGTGATGGAACCTGGAACATGGGTGGAAATGATATCACACCGGATAAGTTTAGAGAACTTCAGAATTATGTTAAAGCAGGATATGCAGTTCTATTGTCTGATGAATTCTTTAAGTATGATCGTAACGGAAATGTATTAAAAGATTCGAAAGGTAATCTTGTAATAGACACTGATAGAGTCGAAGCTCATCTGGATGAAGATAATCAGAATTCGTATTTATATGATTTTGTTTACTGGTGTATTAGTGAGAAGGATGGGAATAATTACAAATATCTGTATAAGAATGTCGATATTACAAGAAACTTTGAAAACAATACTGTTACAACTGATGGTAAGACGGCACTTGCTCACAGAGAGAGCTTTATAAAATATGTAAATATTTCTAAACTTCAGGTTGAAGTTAAGGAACAGCCACCGTTATACAATCCTTATGATACAAATGACAGTAATAAGCATAACTACCTTGCAATGAATAGCATGGGTCAGTATGCACTTGAATATACTGTTAAACTTACAAATGATGCTGCAGTAGATACTACCAAGACAAATTATGATTGTCAGTTATACATTGACCATGATGGTGACGGACGTTTCGAGGCGGTGGAAATGCTTGACGGAATTGATATAACCAATGTCGATAACAATGATTATATCAGTCCTGATGGTTCAGGAAAGTATCATCTCACAACAGGTACTACTTACAAGATCTACAGAACAGTTCCAGAAGGATATGTTGGTTTGGTTCCTTGGAAGTTGGTATTTGTTGAAAACAGAGATGGAGA
This sequence comes from Lachnospiraceae bacterium, assembly GCA_017619635.1. Classification (GTDB taxonomy): domain Bacteria; phylum Bacillota; class Clostridia; order Lachnospirales; family Lachnospiraceae; genus Colinaster. The sequence goes on from JAFZRZ010000032.1 coordinate 38,168, forward strand.
CGGAGCTGCTCTTATAAAGACGGCAGTTCAGGATTACTCTGCTATAGCCGATCTGACTAACAAGCCTACCATCAAGATTTTGCAGATCACTTCAGGAAATAGTGACAGTACAAACTTGAACCTTTGGAATGATGCGAGATTAAGAGAGTTATATACGCAGGTTGTTGACTTCAATATTCAGGTAGACCATGTTAAGTCATCAGATTTCATGAATCGTACCGGAACTATATTCGGAAACGGAGTTGATAGACTTGAGAAGATGTACGAGTATGATATGCTTGTTCTTGGCTTCCTTGATATGTACAGCCTGACAGGTACGAATACAGCTACATCTAAAGAGGGTATATTGTGTATTCGTGAATATATGCTTTCAGGACGAAGCGTATTGTTCACACATGACCTTACCTCTACGAGAATCAGAAATACAGATGGTAACGATTGGGGTGAACTTGCAGACAGATATCTGAGAGATATTCAGGGAATGGATAGATATGGCTATATTCAAGATAATGTTGCTAATCTGACATTCTCAAATGGAACAGCCCTAACAGAGTATAAATCTGTATATGATACCAGATATAGTAGTAACCTGGCTAAAGTAGGTTTCTCTGACTCCAGTCTTCTTAGAAGAAGTAGTAGTGACTATGGTGATATAGCAGCACAGAATACCAGAAATCTGTCTAACAGCAGTAATGGTAGTGATAAGTATATGGATAACGAACGTGAAGGTTATTCTGTAGCTCGAGTTAACAGAGGACAGATCACAGAGTATCCGTTCAGAATTGGATCTCTTGAGCAGAGTAACATCGCTAATGGTGATACAAATTATTATGCTAATCCGTACATTACAGTTGCAAAGACTCACCATCAGTACTTCCAGCTTGATATGGAGACTGATTACACGGACGAGAACTATGATGATGATATTGTAGTATGGTATGCATTAAGCTTACCGGGTAATGCGAAGTCTAAGTACCTTAAACTGAATTATAACGATGTAAGAAATAACTTCTACATATATAATAAGGGTAATATCACATATACAGGTGCTGGACATTCTAACATCGGTGGCGATGAAGAAAAGAAGCTTTTTGTTAACACGCTGGTTGCTGCATACAATGCAGGTACACATGCTCCTTATGCATCGTATAAGAATAACGATACGAGACTTGCAACAGACATCACAAGCAGTTATATTCCTTACGATATAACATTCTCACAGACAACTGCTGAAGATGGAGGCAATGAGAATGGTTGGCTTCAGGATACAGTTACTGTATATTTCAAGACGGTTAACAACAACCTTCAGGACAACCGTAGAGCTCTTATAGCACAGTATTATGTTGAAGTTCCTTCAGGTGGGGACATTACAATCGGTACAACACAGTATAAGATCATTACTCCTGTTGCTGGTTCGGTTAAACTTTGTACCATAACAAACAGCGGTACAACGTACACAGATGTAAGTGATCCTCAGGTGCTTGAAAACGGACGTGTATATAAGATGGACTTCAGAGTTTCAGACCTTATGAATGGTGATCTTCAGGGCGTTAACACTAGATACCATGCTAAGATCTACACACGTATGAGATGTCAGTCAAAGTCAAAGAGTGTAGACGAAGAAAAAGCAGATATCAATGCTACAGGAACATTTACTTCACTTTCTGCTAACGACAGTATGAAGCCTCTGAATGTAAACTTTACACAGTTATATGATCTGAAGTAAAAGATTTAATAAATAATTTTACTATATACGGGAGAGTGATCTCCCGTATATTTTTGCTATTGATTATCACAAAGGTTTTGCGCTATAATATAATCAGATTTATATGGGTAGCTATGTTTTTATATAGATTTGATTCTTATTGAAGGAGGGAAAATTATGGCAAAAGAGATGATCTGGGTGGCTAAAGGTGGAAGACCATGCAAGAATAAGCCCAAAATGAGCGAACTTCGTAAAGAGGCAAAGGTCATGACGGTCCAGGAACTTATGGAGAAATATGATGTAAGTCAGGCAACCATGTATCGTTACCTCAAAGAGGCTTTTGAAGGCCCTGTAAAGAAGGAGAAGGCACCTGCTCCCGAAGATCTTAATATGAAGGAACTTATCAAGGAAAATGCTGATCTTAAAAAGCAGGTTGAGCGTCTTATGGTGTACAAGCAGAAATACGAGGATCTCAAGAAGAAAGTAAAATAAGAAAAGAGCTTCGGCTCTTTTTTTAGTGCAGATTTTGAAATAATTTTTGACATTGAAGTTTTTTTGTTGTATAGTGTTGACCGAAACTGATTTATAAATCTATTGAAGGTATGTTAGGGATAAGAGTTTTGGGACGATTAGATGTCCTAAGATATTAAACCTACAGGGAATGAGAAATGGCAAAGAATCTGGTAATAGTGGAGTCACCCGCAAAGGTGAAGACCATAGGAAAGTTTTTGGGAAGCAATTACATAGTGGCTGCCAGTAATGGTCATGTAAGGGATCTGCCCAAGTCATCGCTTGGTATAGATGTCGAGAATGATTATGAACCCAAGTATATAACAATAAGAGGAAAGGGAGATATTCTTGCGAATCTTCGTAAGGAAGTCAAGAAAGCTGACAAGATATACCTTGCAACTGACCCTGACCGTGAAGGAGAGGCTATAAGCTGGCATCTTCTCGCGGCTTTAAAACTCGATGATAAAAAAGTATATCGTATCACATTTAACGAGATAACAAAGAATGCTGTCAAAGAATCACTTAAAAACGCCCGTGAGATAGACATGGATCTGGTTGATGCACAGCAGGCCAGACGTTGCCTTGACAGGTGTGTTGGATATCGTATATCACCCCTTTTGTGGGCAAAGGTTAAGCGTGGTCTTAGTGCAGGCCGTGTACAGTCTGTTGCTTTAAGGATCATCTGTGACAGAGAAGATGAGATCGCAAACTTTGTGCCAGAAGAATACTGGACGTTAGATGCAAACCTTGTATGCCAGCGTAAGGGCAAGGATTTTACTGTTAATTACACCGGCGATATAAAGGGCGGAGAACAGATTGATAGTATCGTAAAAGAACTTAATGGCGCTGAGTTTACGGTTGATGAGGTAAAGAACGGAACACGTACCAAAAAAGCACCGCTTCCGTTTACGACTTCTACTCTTCAGCAGGAAGCAAGTAAGGCACTCAATTTCTCTACGACCAAGACTATGCGTATAGCTCAGCAGCTCTATGAAGGCGTTGAAATCAAGGGGCAGGGTACCGTTGGTATAATCACTTACTTAAGAACCGATTCTACAAGAGTTTCTGATGAGGCTTTAAAGAATGCACGTGAGTATATCGCAAGCCAGTATGGCGAGAGATATGTGGGTGAGGAAGTTACCGCTAAAAAAGAAGGCGGAAAGATCCAGGATGCGCATGAGGCTATCAGGCCCACAGATATAGCACGTACACCTCAGCTTATCAAGGATTCGCTTTCAAGAGATCAGCTGAGACTGTACCAATTAATATGGAAGAGATTCGTTGCATCACGTATGGCTGCAGCCATATATGATACGACTTCTGTTAAGTTTTCTGCGGGTAAGCATAATTTTAGTGCTGGAGCCAGCAAGATCGCGTTTGAAGGTTTCAGGAATGTATATATAGAAGCTGATGATGCTAAAGATAATGGCAATTCGCTTCTTTGTAACCTTATACAGGGTGATAAGCTTGATTGTAAGGGCCTTGAGCCTAAACAGCATTTTACACAGCCTCCGGCTCATTTTACGGAAGCGAGCCTTGTAAGAGCACTTGAAGAGCTTGGAATAGGCCGTCCGAGTACATATGCACCTACTATAAGTACTATCCTTGGCAGAAGATATATAGTCAAGGAAGGCAGAAACATATATGTTACGGAACTTGGAGAGATCGTAAATAACCTCATGAAAGAGGCATTTCCAAGCATAGTTGATGTTACATTCACGGCAAACATGGAAGCTCTGCTGGATGCTGTTGAGGAAGGTAATGTCAAGTGGAAGACTATCATAGCCAATTTCTATCCGGATCTTGATGAGGCTGTTATCGCAGCTGAAAAGGAACTGGAAAATGTTGAGATACGCGATGAGGAATCAGGCGAGCTCTGCGAGCAGTGCGGCAAACCGCTTCTTATCAAATACGGACCTCACGGTAAGTTCCAGGCATGTTCCGGTTTCCCGGATTGTCATTTCACAAAGCCTTACTTTGAAAAGATAGGTGTTACCTGTCCGAAATGTGGTAAGGATATCGTGGTTAAGGCTACAAGAAAAGGACGTAAATACTATGGCTGTATAGATAATCCTGATTGTGACTTTATGACATGGCAGAAGCCTTCAGGAAAGCTTTGTCCCAAATGCGGTCAGATGCTTCTTCATCGTGGTGGTAAGCTTGTATGCATGTCAGAGGAGTGCAATTACTCTGAAAGCGAAAAATAACACAGTTTGAACAGACGCTAAAGATCATCTCAATTTGGAGATGATCTTTTTTTATAAATAAATCAATAATAGAATAAACAATCTAAATTGTCTAAAAATATTTGAACTATCCTGTCAATTGTGATAAAATTATATCCAAGGAAGTGCCATTGGAGGAATATGGAGATTATTCAGGAGGTATTTATCTATGAGTAGTGTTCAATTATTGGATAAGACCAGAAAGATAGGTAAGCTTTTACATAACAATAATTCAAGTAAGGTTGTGTTTAATGATATATGTGCTGTTATGCAGGAAATCCTTGACAGCAATGTTCTTGTTATCAGTAAGAAAGGCAAGGTTCTTGGAATAGACAACACTGAAAATGTGGAAGTCATCCATGAACTTATAAAGGATAAGGTTGGCGGATTCATAGACGGTATGCTGAATGAGCGTATGCTTGCGGTTCTTTCGACCAAAGAGAATGTTAACCTTGAGACACTTGGATTTGAGGATACCGATGTCAGCAAGTTTACTGCTATCATTGCTCCTATTGAGATAGCAGGAGAGAGGCTTGGCACACTGTTCATCTATAAATCAGGACAGATGTATGACATAGATGACATCATCCTGTGCGAATACGGATCAACTGTTGTGGGGCTTGAGATGCTGCGCGCGGTTAACGAAGAGAATGCCGAAGAGTCCAGAAAGGTAGCGGTTGTAAAATCGGCAATAAGCACACTCAGTTTTTCTGAGATGGAAGCTATCGTTCATATATTTGATGAACTCAACGGTATGGAAGGCATCCTGGTTGCAAGTAAGATCGCAGACAGAGTCGGGATCACCAGAAGTGTTATAGTTAATGCTTTAAGAAAATTTGAGTCGGCAGGTGTTATAGAATCAAGGTCATCCGGAATGAAGGGAACATACATCAAAGTATTAAATGATGTTGTGTTTGATGAGATAGACAAACTGAGAAAAAAAGAATCATAAAGTAAACGGACGATCCTGTCGATATATGTTTTGAACAGCAAACAATATCTGAAATGGAATTCGCGTATATAAAAGGACTTATACATCGTATAAGTCCTTTTATGTTTTACAGGATGCGTCGAATGAATGCTTATAATGGCACAAAAGCCTATAGATGCCCAATATCTATAACTTTTTTGTAAAAAAGGCACAAGATAATGTGTTTTTCTCTTGTATTTTTTGCGTAATTCTATATAATTAAATAGGATATGTTTGCATATAAGCGGATTATACGCTGAGAGGTTAACATAACTACAACCTTAATGCAGAAAGGAACTACATGTACAATTCGGGAATATACAGCTACATAAACGTTTTGGACAAAGCAGCAGATGCTTCGTGGCTTCGTAATGAACTTATATCCAACAACATAGCCAATCAGGACACTCCGGGTTATAAGCGCACGGATGTTGATTTTGAGAGTCAGCTTTCACAGGCTCTTAAAAATCAGAAGTATACCTCGATCGATGCGAAGGTAAAGAACGCCGATCTTAAGAAACTCAACGGAAGGATCTATACCGATTACGGTGATTTCTCATACAGAATGGATGAGAACAATGTCGATCCGGAACAGGAACAGGTAAAGCTTGCTGCCAACCAGCTTAAGTATCAGGGACTGATCCAGGCGATGACCAAGGAATTTGCCAATATCAAATCAGTGTTGAAGTAGAGGTGTGACTTATGAGTATGTTTGATTCTTTTAATATAAATGCGAGCGGTCTGACAGCCCAGCGTTACCGTATGGATGTCATAGCAGAAAATGTGGCCAATGCCAATACGACAAGAACAGAGGACGGAACTCCTTACAAGAGAAAGGTTGTTACTTTTGAGGAGAAGAACGGCCATTACGAGAACTTTGATACGATATTTGGTCGTGCGAGCAGAAGGTTCAAAGGTCACGGCGTTGTTGCAAGCGGAACTTTTGAAGACAATTCTGAAGGAAACATGGTATATGATCCTGCTCATCCCGATGCGGATGAGAACGGATACGTTATATATCCTAATGTAAATATCATCACTGAGATGACAAACCTCATAGATGCATCCAGAAGTTATGAGGCAAATGCGACTGCATTTGAGGCAAGCAAATCAATTGCCAAGCAGGGGCTCAGCATGGGACAGGGCGGTTGATGATAAGACAGTCAGTTTGAGATGACATTTAGCCTTTATATCAAAGGAGAATGAACGGTGGATATAACAGCTTTATATAACATATCATCAGGGGCGATACAGACAGCAACGAAGAATTCCGTAGCCGGTGTTAAGACAACGACTAATGATTCTGAGGATGCTTTCGGAGCTATCTTCCAGACAGCTCTTGATAATATAAATCAGACAAATTCATATCTGTCAGATGCAGAGAATGAGGAACTTAAGTTTGCAATGGGACTTACAGACAACACCCATGATCTGACTATAGCTTTGGAAAAAGCTTCAACAGCTCTTCAGTACACAGTAGCTGTAAGAGACAAACTCTTGGAAGCTTACAAAGAGCTCATGCAGATGCAGATATAAAAAATATAGAGGCAACTCATGGTTGAAAAACTGAAACAACTGCCACAGAAATTTTTGGAGTGGTGGAACAAATTTGAACCAAAACAAAAAACGATTATCGTGTCCGCAGTATTGGGCGTGGTAGTCGCTCTTGTTGTGCTCGTAACTTTGCTTACAAGACCTGTTTACGAGACACTCGTTGTATGTGAATCCACGAAGGAATCATCGCAGATAATAGAACTGCTCGAAGGTGACAACATCACTTATAAGACAAGTGAAGACGGGTATCAGATCAGCGTTTTAAAGAGTCAGGTGGCACAGGCAAATCTCTTACTTGGTGCAAACAACATACCTACTGCTTCTTATGATCTGAGTAATGTTACCGGAGGAGGCCTCTCGACCACTGAATCGGATAAGCAGCGAAGCTATAAACTCTATCTCGAAAAGCAGATGGAGAGCCATATAGAAGGTCTTGCAAATGTTAAGAATGCAACCGTGCAGCTTGATCTTCCTTCGGATAACGGGACACTTATTGCAACAAAGGAAGAATCCAGCGCAGCCATCATGATAGAGCCTGACGGTGAATTCACGGCAGAGAATGCGGAGAATGTGGCTAAATTTGTAAAGACTGCTCTCGGGAACAGCTCTATCGCTAATATCACTATCATTGACAATGAAGGCCAGCTTCTATTCTCAGGTGATGAGGATTATTCGATAACCGGTGCTGCCACAGGTCAGCAGGCTGTAAAGCAGAATGCTGAGAACATCATACAGGCTAATATCAAAAAAGTACTGCTTGGCACAAATGAATTTGACATGATCGAGGTATCAAGCAAGCTTGATCTGGATTTCTCTGTGACTGAGAAGACAAGCCATTTATATACTCCTGCAGAGGATCAGAGTCAGGGTGTACTGAGTTCCGAAGATATTTACAACTCCGAGTCTACAGGATCGACAGCGGGTGTTCCGGGAACAGACTCTAACGGTGAGGACGGAACAACTTATGTGATTCAGGACAATCAGAGTTCAAGCTCTACCGTCACTGAGGAATCAAGGAAGTATCTTCCTAATGAGGAAGTTACAAAGACGACAATACCTGCGGGGCTTATTAAATATTCCACATCATCCGTATCGGTAGCCGCCATTAAATACAAGGCTTTAAAGGAAGAGGATGCCAAAACCCAGGGGCTTCTTGATGGAGTTACATGGGATGAGTATAAACTGGCTAATCAGCAAAGAACCAGGATCGATGTGGATGAGAGCATGATCGATCTTGTTTCGAATGCATCAGGTATTCCCAAGGAATCGATAACGATAATCGCTTACGAGGAACCTCTCTTTATAGATAAGGAAGGAACTGCTGTTGAAGTAGGCGATATAATCCAGATCATACTCATAGTTGCGATACTCGGACTTCTTGCGTTTGTAATCCTTCGCGGTATGAAGACAGAAAAGGTCGAAGAGGTAGAGGAAGAACTCGCAGTGGAAAGCTTATTGCAGTCAGGACCTGTTAATCCTGCTGAAGTTGATTCGATCGAAGTTGAAGAGAAATCAGAGACCAGAAAGGTCGTTGATAAATTTGTGGATGAGAACCCGGAAGCAGCCGCAGCATTGTTGCGTAACTGGCTGAACGAAGACTGGGGTTGATCATCTGTTTAATGCAGGTGAGAGAATAGAGGTTTACCAAGATGGCCAAGAATCAGCAAGATGAGGGCTTATCGGGAATACAGAAAGCGGCGGTACTTCTGATCGCGCTCGGACCCGAGAAGTCGGCAACTATATTTAAACATTTGAAGGAAGAAGAGATAGAGGAACTCACGCTTGAGATCGCAAACACCCGAAGTATCATCCCGAGTGTTAAGGAACAGGTAATAGACGAGTTCTATCAGGTATGTCTTGCGCAGCAGTATATCGCAGAAGGTGGTATCGGCTATGCGAAAGAATTGCTTGAAAAGGCTCTTGGTTCCGAACAGGCAGTCAGCGTTATATCAAAACTTACTGCGAGCTTACAGGTCAAGCCTTTCGAATTTGTCAGAAAGACAGACCCCAGCCAGCTGCTCAACTTTATACAGGACGAGCACCCGCAGACTATTGCTCTTATATTGTCATACCTTGCGCCTGCACAGGCAGGTGCTGTCATATCCGCTTTACCGGCAGACAGGCAGCCTGATGTTGCAAAACGTGTGGCTATGATGGACAGAACAAGCCCTGATGTTATCAAGGAAGTGGAGAAGATGCTCGAAAGCAAACTTGCAAGCCTTGTAAACCAGGATTACACGATTATCGGTGGTGTGGATCAGGTTGTAGAGATACTCAATTCGGTAGACCGTGGTACAGAAAAACATATCATGGAGATATTGGAGATCGAAGAGCCTGAGCTTGCCGACGATATCAGAAAGAAGATGTTCGTATTCGAGGATATCCTTCTTTTGGACGACCGTGCCATTCAAAGAGTGTTGCGTGATGTTGACAATAATGACCTGGCACTTGCACTTAAGGGTTCAAATGAGCAGGTACAGAATGCTATCTTTAACAACCTTTCAAAGAGACTTGCGACCATGATCAAGGAAGATATGGAATTCATGGGCCCTGTACGTATGAAGGATGTTGAAGAAGCACAGCAGAAGATAGTTAATATAATCCGTAAGTTAGAGGACAGTGCTGAGATAGTAATATCAAGAGGCGGTGGAGACGAGATCATTGTCTAAGAATCTGGTTAAATCCTATTATGTTACAAAAGAGACATCCTCTCCAAGGGTTATTGACGGCAATATAACCGTGGAGCAGAGCCTTGAGAGGATCAAATATATATTTCCTGACGGAGTTCCTAATGTGCAGGATCAGGATAGTCTTTCAGAAGATGGCACAGAGGGCGAATTTTCGGAGGCTGCGTTCAGTGAGCTTGATGCCGAGATGGTAAAAGGTCTTGTGGATGATATGGGTGATGAGCCAACAGATGGCGGAGAAGCACCTGTATCGAACGTGATAAAAGCGGGTCAACCGCAGGAACCGATCCCCTCGGAAGAAGAGGTAAGAGCTGAGGTTGAAGGTTTAAGACACCGTCTGGTTGAAGAAACACTTGCTGATATCGCTGTAATGAAGAATCAGGCAGCCGAAGAAGTGGCAAGGGATAAGGCCATAGCTTTGGAAGCCGCAAAGACACAGGGGTATCAGGAAGGCAGAGATGCGGGATACGCCGAACTCGAGGAAGCACGCAGGAAATTTGAGGAAGAAAAGAACAAACATGACGAGGAATATGCCGAGTTGTTGTTTGAGCTTGAACCTAAGTTTGTAAGATATATAACAAATATTTATGAGAAGGTCTTTCAGGTAGACCTTTCGGAAGAAAAGAATATAGTGGTGAACCTTTTACGCAATGCCATGCAGAAGGTGGAAGGTTCCAAGAATTACATCATACATGTAAGCAAAGAAGATTATAAATTTGTATACGAGCGTAAGAAGGAACTGGCTGATGCGGCCATGGCCGAGGATGTAACTATCGATGTTATCGAGGATCTGACAATGAAGAGCGGGGATGCCCTCATTGAAACAGCAAACGGTATATTCGATTGCGGTGTGGAGACACAGCTCACGGCCATAAAGAAGAAGCTTATGCTTCTCGCATATGATGGAAGGTAGGAAGAGACTTGGATGCAGTCAAGATAAATTTTGATAAATATATTAAGGTTGCAGAAGAGTCTTTTTTTGCACGTAAGGGTAAGATCGTAAACGTTGTAGGACTTACCATTGAATCAATGGGACCTGATGCGAGACTAGGTGATGTATGCTACGTATATCCTGATGATTCAACGGCAAAGCCCATAATGACGGAAGTGGTCGGGTTTAAAGAAGGAAAGACTCAGCTGATGCCTTACGGCTCAACCGAAGGAATCGGTATCGGAAATATAGTTGTTAATACCGAGAATCCATTGACTGTTATGGTCAGCGACGGACTTTTGGGAAAAACGCTTGACGGTCTGGGCAGACCTACGGACGGATCGAAGATCTTGGACGGAAAAGCATATTCGGTTGAAGCACCTCCGCCTGATCCGATGGCAAGAAAAATAATAAATGAGGTCCTCTGCCTTGGAGTAAAAGCGGTAGATGGCCTGCTTACCATAGGCAAGGGACAGCGTATAGGAATCTTTGCGGGTTCCGGTGTCGGTAAATCCACACTCATGGGTATGTTTGCGAGAAACACCAAAGCGGACATCAATGTTATAGCTCTTATCGGAGAGCGTGGACGTGAGGTCAGGGAGTTTATAGAAAGAGATTTGGGACCTGAGGGCATGAAAAGGTCGGTTGTTGTTGTGGCTACATCCGACAGACCGGCTCTTGAGAGAAACAAAGCTGCAAAGACTGCCACGGCGATAGCGGAATATTTCAGGGATCAGGGTAAAGATGTTCTTCTTATGATGGACTCACTTACACGTTTTTCCATGGCACAGCGTGAGATAGGACTGGCAGGTGGTGAACCTCCGGTATCACGCGGATATCCGCCGAGCGTTTATTCGGAGATGCCAAAACTTTTGGAAAGAGCAGGATGTGATGATAAGGGCTCGATCACCGGACTTTATACCGTACTTGTTGACGGTGATGATTTCAATGAACCTATCACAGATACGGCAAGATCTATCCTTGACGGACATATAATGCTTAACAGAAAGCTGGCGCATAAGAATCATTATCCGGCGATCGATGTACTGCAGTCCATAAGCCGATGCATGAGTCAGATAGTTGATAAGGAGCACAAGAAAGTAGCAGGAAAACTTAAAAATGTTCTTGCGACCTATAATGACAGTGAGGATCTTATCAATATCGGGGCTTATAAACGTGGCAATAACAAAAATATAGACTATGCCATAGACAAGATAGATTCGGTGAATGAGTTTCTGCTCCAGGATACTGATGAGAAGTTTGATTACGAAGAGAGCTTAAGGCTCATGGAGAGTATATTCACGGATGCTTCGTAATGAGAAGAGAGTCGATTTATGGCTAAGTTTAAATATAAACTGCAAAACGTCCTTGATATCAAATACAGGATTGAAGATCAGGCAAGAGCTGCCTTTGCCGCTGCTCAGGCAAAACTTGATGAAGAGGAGCACAAAAGAGATCTGCTGATCGAAAGAAGAGTCGAGTACGAGCAGAAAGGACGAAAGTTAAGAGAAGATGTCCTGAACCCCTATGATATGAGGGATAATGACCGTGCGATAGAGAATATCAAAGGACAGATAAAAGAACAGGAAAAGAATGTTGAGAAGGCACGAAAAGGTGTCGAACAGGCAAGACTGCAACTGACTGATGCCATGCAGGAGAGAAAGATACACGAGAAGCTTAAGGAGAACAGCTTTGTGGAATTCATGCATGAAGTCAATGCTGCGGAGAGCAAAGAGATAGACGAACTTGTCAGCTACACTTACGGTGAGCGTATAAAAGCTGGCAATAACAATACAGAGGAAAAGGCAAGTATCTAGATGGCTAAAGAACCTATGGATCCTGAAGTTGCGAAACTCAAAGAGAACCAAAAGCAATTTAAGGAACAACAGAAAAAAGAAAAGAAAGATCAGAAAGCACGTAAGAAAGAGGCAAAAAAGAGAGCCAAGGAACTGGCGGATGAAGAAGCTCGTATCATGGACGATGAGGGCAGTGGCATACCGGTATTTATAACCACAGTCATCATAATCCTTGTATGGGTCGCTATTTTGTGCGCTCTTGTAAAACTGGATGTCGGCGGTTTTGGCTCCAGTGTTCTTGCTCCTGTCTTAAAAAACGTTCCCGTTGTCAATAAGATCTTACCGGACAGTGTTTTGGAGGAAGATGACGAATATGTTGATGTATCGGGATACTCTTCGTTGAGAGATGCGGTGCGCGAGATCGATGATCTGAAGGCACAGGTCAGCAGGCTCAGCGAGGATAATACAAGGAAGGATGAGCAGATATCCGTTCAGGCTGAGGAGATAAACAGGTTAAAGACTTTTGAAGACAAACAGGTTGAGTTTGAGAAGATAAAGACAGAGTTTTACAACGAAGTCGTTTATGCGCAAAAGGGACCGGGAGCAGAGGAATACCAGAAGTATTACGAGACCATGGATCCCGCAACGGCCGAAGCACTTTACAAACAGGTGATCATCCAGAAGGAAGAGGATGAGCTTGTTAAGAACTATGCACAGGCATATTCTGAGATGAAACCCAAACAGGCTGCTGAGATATTTGAGCAGATGACGGATAACCTCGAACTTGTTGCAAGGATACTCTGGCAGATGGAACCTGATGAGAGAGGCAAGATCCTTGGCGTAATGGACCAGGAGGTTGCGGCCAAACTCACAAAGATCATGGATCCGGAGTGATAAGGAAAACAAAATCTAATCTTTTGAGCGGGTATGACCGAAATATATATTGTCTAGGAGATTGCGCCTTTTTATGAGATTCTCAGGCGTGATCCGGGATGGTAGAAAGGAGGTCGATATATGACGACGGGATCAATATCAAAGATAAGCCCGATAAGCGAACTGACCAATGTTGTACAGGCTAACGCCAAGACAGATGCATCACAGAATTTCTCGGATGTATTAAAGAACAGCAATAAGCAGGCAGATGCTTCGTCGGACACATCGAAGACAGCGGATACCGTAAAAACAGACGATAAGACAAAAGTCAAGAAATCTGAAGTTACAGAGAACAGGGATGATGTATCCAAAGCTGATAACAAGGACGTTAAAAAAACATCAAATGCTGATGATGAAAATACAAAAAAGGAGGACACCGGTATTGATGAAGCTGTGATCGATGCAGCGACTCAGATGGTACAGGTTGTCGCTCAGGTACTTAACATCGAGCCCGAAGCGGTAACAGATGGACTTGAAAATTTGGGACTTGATGCAAACGCACTTCTTGATAGTGCAAATATTCCACAGGTCGTTGTGGAACTTACAGGCGCTGAAGATACTCTTGCGATAGCAACAGATGAGGATCTGTTTGCAAGCGTGAAAGAGATAAGCGCACAGGCTGATGAATTCTTAAGCCAGCTTTCAGAAAAACTGGATATGGCAAAAGAAGATTTAAAGGTTGCGATAACTGAAGAACCTGCTATCAAGCAGAATCCGTTAGACAGCCTTACAAATGAGATCACAACAGAAACACTAAATGCCGAAGGACCTCAGATAAAGGTCGACAGGAAAGATACAGGCAGTGCCGGAGATGATTCCCAGGCCGGAAATCAGATGAACTGGGCACAGACCGTTACTGAAGGCATCAAAGCGGCAGCTGCACAGCAGGCAGCAGAGCCTGAAACGATCTACACACCTGATATGGACAGGATCTACGAGCAGGTTACAGAAAGCCTCAAACTCAACATGGGTGAGGATGTGACTGAGATGGAGATGAGCCTTCATCCTGCAAGTCTCGGTAATGTACGCATACAGGTTGCTGCAAGAGACGGAGTGGTAACAGCCAACTTCTTAACTCAGAACGAACAGGTCAAGGCAGTTCTTGAATCACAGCTTGTGGAGCTTAAGCAGAGCATGAACGAACAGGGCATCAAGGTGGAAGCTATTGAAGTAAGCGTTGCGGCTCATGCATTTGAAGAAAACTTAAGCAAGGAAGGTGACAATTCTTCCGAATATGAAGCTCGTGAAGGCAGAAAAAGAAGAAGCATCAATCTAAATGAAATCGACGATTCTGACGATATAGATATTGATGGTGACGACGAGATAAGGATCGCACGAGAGATGATGATGGCAAACGGTAATTCAGTTGATTACATGGCGTGATCAACAAAACCGCACAGGAGGATTATATGAGTTCGATAGCAAATGTGGTAAACGGACAGATAACCAACAATTCTACCGCTGCTTCATCTGTCAACAAGGCTGTTGAAGCTTCTCAGAAGCAGGCAGGAGGAAGTCTTGATAAAGACGCTTTCTTAAAACTCCTTGTAACTCAGATGAAATATCAGGATCCTTTGGAACCTACAGATAATACCGAATATGTATCACAGCTGGCTACATTCTCAGAACTTGAAGAGATGCAGAACATGAGCGCTTCACTTGGAAAGCAGAATGCTTCATCGCTCATTGGTCAGTACGTATACATCGAAGAGACGGATTCTACAGGAAACAGCAAGATGGCTGAAGGAACTGTTGAATATGTTTCTTTCTCGGGAAGCAAGACATACCTTTCGATAGACGGAACACTTTACAATTACGACGATCTTGTGACTGTAGCGGATTCTGATTATACACTGGCAACGAAACTGGCTGAGACATTCTCTTCAGAGCTTGGAAAGCTTCCTTCGTACGCAGCACTCACAAATGAAAGCTTAAGTGTTGTTGCAAATGTTATAAATGCTTACAATAACATGACAGCTTATCAGAAATCTTTTATTTCGGATGAAGCTGATGAAGTTTATAAGCAGTATGCAGACTGGTATGTTAGACAGACAGCCGCAGCAGAAGAGAGCAATACATCTGCTGAAAACGAGAGTGAAGGCGAAGAAGAGATACAGATGGCATAATGACAACTGAATAAGAAATGGAGGAAAGCGTATGAATATCACAAATGACAGATTCCTTTCCACCAGACAGATTCAGGATCAGTTCTTTAAAGAACAGACTAAAGCTCCGATTAATACTTCGGGTACAGGAAGTTTTGAGGAGATCCTGAAGAAAACAGAATCTAAAGCAGCGCAGGGAAGCGTAAAGTTTTCCAAGCATGCATCAGACAGACTGGCTACAAGAGATATCGTTCTGGACGATAAACAGATAGACAGATTGAACGATGGACTTGCAAGGGCTGAGATGAAAGGAATCAAAGATTCGCTGATGATCATGGACCAGCTGGCATTCATAGTGAATGTACCAAACAGCACGGTGGTGACCGCAATAGATTCAAGTGTCAGCGACGAACAGGTATTTACAAATATAGACGGGGCAGTCATCGTATAGGCCGGACCTCACAAGGAGGCCGATAACTCCCGAACGACAGAAGGAGTTAACAGATGATGATGCCGCTCAGATCAATTGGAGGGCAAATATTATGATGAGATCTATGTACTCCGGCGTTGCCGGACTGAAGACACACCAGACTAAGATGGACGTTATAGGTAACAACATTGCCAATGTCAACACAGTAGCCTATAAGTCACAGTCTGTAACATTTTCTGAGCTTATGTATCAGACCTCACAGGCAGCCAGCGGTGCCAACTCAGTAACAGGAACCGCAGGTATCAATGCTCGTCAGATAGGTCTTGGCGTTAAGACCGGAGCTATCAATACAGCGATCAGTTCACAGGGTGCATCACAGACAACAAACAATCCTTTCGATATAAGGATTACGGGAGATGCGTTTTTTATAGTTGGAAGCGGTACCGGCGGTGAGAGATTCTTCACCAGAGACGGTTCGTTCTATGTTGACGGTGTCGGCAATCTCGCTATGACATCAAACGGATACAATGTAATGGGATGGCAGGTTGATCCCGAGACACAGGATATCAAGAGAGATACGGTTTCTCCCCTTGTTATCATGAGTCCTGAAAACATGACATATCCTCCGGAAGCTACAACAAAGGCTACGGTTTCAGGTATTCTTGATAAGAATGATTCAAATGTCCTTTCTTCATCAGGAAAGACAATGAACCTTTTGTTCTACGATAAACTTGGTTACAGCTACACAGCAAAGCTTAATGTTAAGGCTACGGATACAGAAGGCGTTTATACTGTACAGCTTGATTCAATAAAGGATCAGAACAACTCAGAATATCCCATAGGCGATCTTAAGCTTGGCGGTGGCGTTGAAGTTGAAAAGAACACTGCTCTTAATCTTTCTGATAAGTGGGAAGTTGATGCTTCAGGACAGATCGTTAATAAAGATGATCCTACACAGATCGCTTTTGACGGAACAAATGTTGTTGACTGGGATCTTTTGGCAGAAGCATACAACTATTCCGATTCAACAGAACTTCAGAGCATGAAGTTTACGGTAGTAACGGATTCAACAACAGATCCCGTGACAACCGAAGATGTTACTCTTGAGCAGATCCTTAAGAATGAAAGCGTCACGGTAGATGGTACAGCTACAAATCTTCAGTCTATATACGATATAACAAGCCTGACATCAGATAAGGTTACTCCTACCGGCAGCTCACTTCTTGAGTATAATGCTACAACAGGTGCTTTCAAGAGCATCGCAGGTGGAACAGGTGTAACACTTGGACTGAGTCAGCTTGATCCTATTGGAAGATTTGATGATATCGAGATCGATTTCTCAACAACAACAATGTACAACAACGCAGGTACATCTACCATCGCAGCAGCCAGCGGTGATGTTAAGAAGGTTGGTTGTGGTAGAAAGATGGGTGAGATGAGCGGTGTTTCAATTCAGGACGACGGCCGTATCTATGCTTCATATGACAATGGTATGAGTAAGCTTCTTGGTCAGATCGCAGTTGCTGAATTTGCAAATGCTTCAGGTCTTGAAAAAGAAGGTGACAACCTTTACAAGGCAACCCAGAACTCCGGCGATTTCGACGGAATCGGTACAGAAGTAAAGACCGGTGGCGGATACATGACAACCGGTGTACTCGAAATGAGTAACGTTGACCTGTCTGCAGAATTCACGGATATGATCACTACACAGCGTGGATTCCAGGCAAATTCAAGGATCATAACAGTATCAGACACACTTCTCGAAGAGTTAGTAAATCTGAAGAGATAATCAGTCTGACGTTTTGATATTGTGCTTTTATATATAGTGACAGTTGGTGCATTCGCTAACGGCGAATGCATCACTGCGTTTTAAGAAATGGGGAAAAACAGTGATCGAAGTTACCAAATTGGACGGAACAAAAACCCTTATAAATCAGGAACTCATAGAGACAGTGGAATCAACGCCTGATACAGTGGTGACACTGACCACGGGGAGAAAAATAATTACAAAAGAAAGTAGACAAGAGATAGATAATTTAGTAAAATCGTATAGAAAGGAACTTTATGCAAATCTGCCGATATTTGACAGATTATAATAGCTTCCTGGGAAAGGTGTGACATCGTGGATTTAGCATCGTTAATCGGAATAGTAGTATGTTTGGCCTTGGTCATTTTCGGTATCGTTGCCGGAAACGGATTTGGAGTTATCAAAAACTTCCTGGACCTCAATTCAGCCCTGATAACCTTTGGCGGGGCTTTTTGTAGTGTAATGGCGAGCAATACTATGCCTGATTTCGTGGCCGGTATCAAGTCGATCACTCTGATATTCAAAGCTCAGTCCGCAAATACACCTGATGTTATCAAAAAGATCATCGATCTTTCCAATGTAGCCAGAAAGGAAGGATTGCTCTCACTTGAAGAGGCTGCAGGAGATCTGGATGATGCGTTTTTGAAAAAAGGCATATTGCTTATAGTTGACGGTACAGATCCCGAGCTCGTAAGAGGTATCATGGAGACTGAGATGATCTCGGTTGATGAACGTCATAAGAAGAAGATCAATTTCTGGAGTGACCTTGGAGCCATGGGTCCTGCATGGGGTATGATCGGTACCCTGGTCGGACTTGTTAACATGCTTCAGGCTATGGACGATCCCAGTGCTATCGGACCTGCTATGGCTGTCGCTCTTATAACAACATTGTACGGTTCCCTGCTTGCTAACTGGATATGCACTCCTACGAGTGCCAAGCTCAAAGTTCAAAATGAGATGGAGATGATGGGCAAGCAGATAGTAATAGAAGGTTTGTTATCCATTCAGGCGGGCGAAAACCCGCGTGTAATCGAGGAAAAGTTAAAGTCATTCCTTGAGCCGGGTGACAAGGCTGCTATGGACGCCGAGGGAGGTGAAGCAAATGGCTAAGCGCAAAGAAGATCCGCCGCCGGCCGGTGCCCCCGCCTGGCAAAGTACTTTCGCGGATCTGATGAACCTGCTGCTTTGCTTCTTCGTTCTTCTGTTTTCAATGTCAAACATGGATGCTGAGAAATTTGAAGCATTGGCGGCGTCATTTTCGAACACCTTCTCGATATTTTCGGCGGGCGGAAGTTCTTTTGATGACGGGTTGCTGATAAGCAACGGCATGAGCCAGTTGAATCAGCTTGACAATTATATATCGAATGTAGGTGCAGCTGCAGACAATACAGAATCTCAGAACGAGCTTTTGGAAGAGACTGAAGAGGAACAGTCACTTGCTGAGAAGATGGAAGAAGAGGGCTTAAAAGAGTCTGAAGAGATGGCTGAAAGAATAGAAGAAGCTCTTGCTGAAGTGGGTAAGGACAGAGAAGTTGATGTTACATTCACATCTCAGTATGTTCTTATGACACTCAAAGGAAGCGTTCTGTTTGACTCAGGAAAGGCAGAACTTAAACAGGAGGCTATGCCTACGATAGCTCAGATCGGAGTCATACTTGAAAGATACGGACTGTACGGTATTGAGATCGAAGGTCATACGGACAATGTTCCGATGAGTGGCGGAAAGTATGAGAACAACGATGTTCTGAGCAGCTACAGAGCTTTAAGTCTGTTCAATTATCTGACTCAGAATACCAGCATAGATCCTGCAGCGATAAAACACAGTGGTAGAGGAGAATATGCTCCTATCGCTGATAATTCCACACCTGAAGGCAGGAGTAAGAACAGAAGGATCGAGATCAAGGTATACAACAGTCTGAACAGCCTTGTAAGATAAGGAATAAGAAGGAATTGACGGTATGAAGAAGAACATGTTATCAATTTTGATACTGGCATTGCTCATTGTGAATGTGGCACTCACTTCGGTGATGATGTTCACAATGATGGGGACAAACAAAAAGACAGCCAGACTCATCGACGGTATCTCAACAGCACTTTCCCTTGAGATAGCTGATCCGACGCAGGAGGGAGTCGAGGAATCCTCAGAAGTGGCAATGGAGGATATCAAAGTCCATCAGATACCCGATCAGCTGACCATTGGTCTTGCAAAAGGAGCTGACGGCAAGTCTCATTACTGTGTTGTGAGTATTTCATTATCGCTCAACACCAAAGATCCCGATTATGAGAAATACAGTGAGACTCTCAGTGACAATGAGGATATGATCAAGGACAAGATCTTCCAGATAGTCGGAAGTCATACCATAGAAGAAGCCGAGAGCAATACGGACGGACTCAGAGAAGAGATACTTGAAGCCCTGCAGAGTATGTACGGTTCCAAGTTCATATACAATATCGTATTCAGAGACATTATGTTCAGCTGATGTCTGTTTAAAAGAAAAAGCTGGAAATATGAGATGACGGGAGGTGAGCCTGCTTGGGAGAGGTATTATCTCAAAGCGAGATAGACAGCCTGTTAAATGCGTTGAGCAGTGGAGAGCTTGATGCGGAAGATATTAAGTCCAAGGACGAAATGCAGGTTCGCAATTATGACTTTGCCCGTCCTTCGAAGTTTTCGAAAGAACACTTAAGAACACTCGAGATAATATATGAGCATTACGGAAGATTGTTATCGACAAACCTTCCGCTCTACCTTCGAAAGAACGTATCGGTCACGACCGCAAGTTCTGAGACCGTAGTATTCTCGGAGTTCTCGAATGCATTATCCAATCCTGTAATTTTAGGTATCGTGGATTTTGCACCGCTTAAAGGTTCCATGATGATCGAGTTATCACCGAATCTTGGATTTGCGATCATCGACAGGATGTTGGGCGGAAAAGGGTTGCCTATTGACAAAAACAGAGATTTCTCTGAAATAGAGCTTGTGATCATAGAAAAGATCATGGTGTTATGCATGCAGCTGATGAAGGATCCATGGAAGAACGTGGTTGACCTTAATCCAATGCTTGAAAGGATCGAGACAAATCCTCAGTTTGCACAGATAATAGCACCGAATGATATGATAGCCATTGTCACACTCAATGTTACGATAGGAGATGTGGACGGCATCATGAATATATGTCTTCCCTTCTTTACGATCGAAGAGGTCATAGAGAAGCTGAATACCAAGTTCTGGTACTCAAGGATGAAAGACAGCGACGAGGAGGACTTCTCAGGATATGTTGAGTCACTCATCAGAAGAGTTGAGGTTCCTATCACTGCATATCTTGGAAAGAGTGTCATAACGGTCAACGATTTTGCCGGACTTCAATGCGGTGACATCATAAGACTTGACACCAAAGCTGAGGAACCACTTCCTGTATACGTCGGAAATATAAAGAAATTTTTGGCTGCACCCGGTAAGAGTGGCGATAAATATGCCTGCAGGGTGACAACAGTCATAAGAGAGGAGGAATAGAGCATGGATGGTATCTTATCTCAGGAAGAGATAAATGCCCTGCTGAGTGGTATGTCAGCAGATCAGCCGACAGGTGACAGTCCTGCAAGTGAGCCAATAGAGACCACAAGCGATTTGGACGGCGATACATTGTCGGATGTTGAAAAAGACGCCATCGGTGAAGTGGCCAATATAAGCATGGGAACATCCGCTACAACTCTCTATTCCCTTGTTAATCAGAAGGTCAACATCACGACACCGGTCGTTTCACTCAGTAACTGGGACGATCTATCGTCAGAAAAACAGGATCCCGCTATACTGATACAGATCAGGTATACAAAGGGACTGGATGGTTCCAACATACTTATCCTTAAAGAAAATGATGTGAAGATCATTACCGACCTTATGATGGGCGGTGACGGTACAAATACAGAAGGAGAGATCGGAGAATTACATCTCTCGGCTATATCTGAGGCCATGAACCAGATGATGGGTTCATCGGCAACGAGCCTCTCACAGATGCTTGGCAGCATGATAGATATCTCGCCTCCGCAGGCAGAGCGTATCAGCATGGAGCAGGGCGGTCTTCCGGGAGGAGATGCAGGAGATTTCCTTAAAGGCACGTTTGTAAAGATAGCTTTCAGGATGCAGATTGGAGATCTGGTAGACAGTACGATCCTCCAGTTATATCCGGTGGAATTTGCAAGAAGTATCGTAGCAACATTCCTGGGTGGAGGAATACAGACACCCGAAAAGAAGCCTGAACCGGCACCTTACGAACCGCCGAAGGTTGAAGCGACAGCACCTGCACCGGAACCTCAACCGGCAGCTACACCTCAGCCACAGCCTCAGGCAGCACCGAATATGGCTCCGCCTTATCCTAACATGGCACCGCCGTATTATGATCCTAACATGATGCCGCAGTATCAGATGCCTCCGGTAAGCATGAATTACCAGCCGGCACAGTTCGAGCAGTTCTCAACAAATGTATCTGCTCTGCAGGGAAATGAGAACATCGGTCTGATCATGGATGTGCCGCTCGAAGTCACAGTAGAGCTTGGCAGGACCAAAAAGAACATTTCGGATATACTTGAGTTTGCACCAGGTACGATCATTGAACTCGAGAGACTGGCAGGTGAGCCGATAGATGTTCTGGTAAACGGCAAATTTGTAGCAAAAGGTGAAGTAGTTGTTATCGAAGAGAGTTTTGGTATTCGAGTAACTGAGATTATAAAATAACAGAAACAGGAGATGTAAACTATGGCAAAGAGTATTCTTATTTGTGATGATGCAGCATTTATGCGAATGATGATCAAGGATATCCTTACAAAGAACGGATATAATGTTGCAGGGGAAGCAGAGAACGGAGCTAAGGGCGTAGAGAAGTATAACGAACTTAAACCTGATCTTGTACTTATGGATATCACAATGCCGGAAATGGATGGTATCGAGGCACTTAAGGCTATTAAAGCATCAGATGCAGGTGCTAAGGTTATCATGTGTTCTGCAATGGGTCAGCAGGCTATGGTTATCGAGTCTATCCAGGCAGGCGCTAAGGACTTTATCGTTAAGCCTTTCCAGGCAGACAGAGTATTGGAAGCTGTTAAGAAAGTAGTGGGCTGATATGCTTTTGAGTTCAAGCGGCGGAGTCGATTCGGCCGTTCAGCTGATCACTGTGCTTATCATATTTATACTGGTGCTTTTTATAACCTTTTATGTCACGAAATGGATGGCGGGGTTTCAAAAGCAGCAGATGACAGGCACTAACATCAAGCTTCTTGAGACCATGAGACTCTCGCAGAGTCAGTTTATTCAGATCATAAAGGTTGGGGAACATTACCTTGCCGTTGCTGTAAGCAAAGAGCAGGTGACTTTGCTTGCCGAACTTTCTGAAGATGAGCTTAAAGATGTCGATGAAAAAGCGACCGAAAAAGATTTTTCGAAGGTCTTTGCGAGATTTAAGGACGCTGTTTTGCAAAACGGAAATGATAGCACCGCAAAAGTGCAAGACAAAGATGAAAACATATAGAAGAATAAAAAAATATATCGTTCTAATATGCCTACTGTTAATGGTGGGCATATTGTGTATATATCCCGCGATAGACGTACATGCCGAGCAGGTTATACGTGAGGAGGGGATAGGCAGTCAGCTGACTGACACAACTGAAGACAGAACGAATATAAGAGAGCCCGGGGAGACTGATGATGCCGACGAGCTCAAAGAACTGAATATAGCAAATACTGTGACTATCACATATGACAACGGTAACGGTGAGTTAAACGGAGCGTTAAGGATTCTCATAACCCTTACGCTTATCGCACTTGCTCCTATGCTCATCCTGTTAATGACGAGTTTTACCAGGATAATCATAGTTATGCATTTTACAAGGAATGCGCTAAACACCCAGACTGCACCGCCTAACCAGGTGATCATAGGACTGGCTTTGTTTTTGACATTCTTTATAATGACACCCACGATCAATACGATCAGAACCGAAGCACTCGTTCCTTTTGACGCGGGGCAGATCGATCAGGCTGAGGCTTTGCAAAGAGCCGTAAAACCTCTGAGAGATTTCATGTATCCGCAGACCCAGATGAAAGATGTCAGGATGTTCCTTGATATAGCACAGATCGAGTGGACGGAAGAGGACGGTGTGGATGCCATACCCAGCTCAGTACTTATACCGAGCTTTATAGTGAGCGAATTAAGAACAGCATTTATCATAGGATTTTTGATATATGTGCCGTTTATTGTAATAGACATGGTCGTGGCCTCGGCCCTTATGAGTATGGGTATGATGATGTTGCCGCCAACGACCATAAGTATGCCGTTTAAGATACTGTTGTTTGTCCTGGCAGACGGCTGGAATCTTGTTATAGGTAACGTGGTAAGGACTTTCTACTGATAGATTAGTAGATCACATGCCTCTTGGCATGGACGGAGATTGATATGAGTATTGATGATGTCACAATGATTACAAGGGAAGCCTTGTATACCATATGTATAACTGCTGCACCGGTTTTACTGGTGAGCCTTATAGTGGGACTTATAGTAAGTATATTTCAGACCATAACGTCCATTCAGGAGCAGACATTGACGTTTGTTCCAAAGGTCCTGTCGATATTTGCAACACTCATCCTTCTGGGACACTGGATGATGAACAACATGGTGGGATACATGGAAAGATTATGGGCTGATTTTTCGGTTTACATAAGATGATTAATTACACTATCAATGTCAGCGATCTTGAGTACTTTCTGCTGATAATGACGCGTATCAGTATGTTCATAAGCGTGGCTCCTCTGTTTTCTCAAAGAGGGGTACCAAACAGAGTCAAGATCGGATTGTCTTTTTTTATATCGGTGCTGGTGTTCGGAACCATACATGACAGAACACCGCTTGATTACAATACTGTGTGGGGGTATGCGGCTATTGTACTTCGTGAGGGAATGGCTGGTCTGCTCATAGGCTTCGCTGCAAATATGGCCACCACCATAGTGGCTTTCGCAGGAAGGATCATAGACATGGAAACAGGTATGTCCATGGCAAATCTCGTTGACCCCACTACTAATCAGAGTGAATCGATCTCCGGTGTATTGTATCAGTATGTTATAACCCTGATGCTGATGATATCCGGTCTGCACAGATATCTTATTACAGCACTGTGCCAGACTTTTGAACTCATACCGATAAACAAAGCTGTGTTTGAATCGACCAGACTGTTGGACAGTATAGTAACTTTTTTGAATGATTACATCATGCTTGGCTTCAGGATATGTCTACCGGTATTTGCTGTAATGCTGTTACTTAATGCGATACTGGGTATTATGACGAAAGTTGCGCCGCAGATGAATATGTTTTCAGTCGGTATGCAGCTAAAGGTGCTTACCGGTATAGGAACTTTGCTGATAACTGTCGGAATGTTACCGATGGTATCGGAGATGATCTTTGGTGAGATCAGAAAGATGATGGTTACATTTGTTCAGGCGTTGACCTGACTTTAAGAATGGATATAAGAGAGATTTTACTTAAGGAGCATATCGGATACAAACTTGTCCTTGATCTTCAGTTCTTTGCGGATGACGGACAGGGCGGTGAGAAGACCGAACCGGCAACTCAGAAAAAGTTGGACGATGCCAGGAAGGAAGGTCAGGTTGCCAAGTCCAAAGAGATAGCGAGCGGACTTGGACTGGTTGCACTTTTTTTGGTACTTAAGTTCTGGGCAGCCAGTATGGGCACTCAGTTTCTTGAGATGTTCCATGCTGTATATGGCAGGATACCCGAGATGGCAAACCTAATCGGTGGTACGGGTCCTTCGACAGCAGCCACACAGATCTTCAGGTTCGCGGCTTTAAGGACGGTTTTGATACTGCTTCCGATATTTATTATCGGTTATCTGGTTGCATTTTTGAGCGATTATGTTCAGGTTCAGTGGAAACCTACAGCCAAACCGTTACAGCCAAAGTTAAGCAAGCTGAATCCTCTAAACGGATTTAAAAGGATATTTTCCGTTAATTCGCTGGTCGAGCTGATAAAGTCCATTGCGAAGATATTTCTTATCGCATATGTTGCGTATTCGTACCTGGTAGAGAGACAGAATAATCTTTTGCTTCTATATGATATATCGTTGATCCAGGCGATAGCGTTTATAGGAGAGACGGTCATTAACCTTGGACTTAGGATATCGCTTCTGTTTATGATCATAGCTGTAGCGGATTTCGCATTTCAGAAGTATAAGTTTGCGAAAGACATGCGAATGACCAAGCAGGAAGTAAAGGAAGAGTTCAAAAATCAGGAAGGTAATCCTGAGATCAAGGGAAGGATCAGGCAGAAGATGAGAGAGGCCAGTCAGCGTCGTATGATGCAGGCACTCCCGCAGGCCGATGTTGTAATCACAAACCCGACGCATTATGCCGTCGCTTTAAAATACGATCAGGAAATAGCTCCTGCTCCCTTTGTAATAGCAAAGGGCGAGGATTATCTGGCACTCAAGATTAAAGAGGTTGCCAGGGAAAACATGATCGAGATAGTTGAGAATAAACCGTTGGCACGTATGCTTTATGCCAATGTCAATATAGACGAACAGGTACCGCCAGAGCTTTACAGTGCGGTGGCTGACGTACTCGCATATGTATATCATGTGCAGGGAAGAATCTGATAAAAGAAAGGAGAGATGAACATGAAGATGCCAAAGGCTGATGTCGGCATAGCTTTGTATGTACTTGCCGCGTTTGTCATGTTCATAATCTCTATACCGTCAGTATTGCTGGATGTCCTTCTGGCGATAAACATGGCGATAGCGTTCACGATACTTTTTACATGTATGTTCATAAAGGAAGTTCTGGATATATCCTTCTTCCCGACCATCCTTTTGTTCACGACCATTTTCAGGATAGCTCTAAACGTATCCTCAACGAAGCTTATCTTACGTACCGGTGATCCCGGTAACGTTGTAAGGACGTTCGGAGAATATGTCGGTGGCGGCGATCTTATCATAGGAACGATCGTATTCATCATCCTGATAATCATCCAGTTCATGGTCATCAACAAAGGTTCTGAAAGAGTTGCCGAGGTTACAGCCAGGTTCACGCTTGATGCCATGCCCGGTAAACAGATGGCTATCGATGCCGATCTTAACACAGGTGCCATAAGTGATGCTGAAGCAAAGATAAGACGAGACAAGATCCAGCAGGAATCAAGCTTCTTTGGTAGCATGGACGGTGCTGTTAAGTATGTAAAGGGAGATGCCACAGCCGGACTTATCATCACAGCCGTTAACGTTATAGGCGGTATAGCGCTCGGTGTGACCAGACAGGGAATGGAGATCGGCGATGCGCTCAATAAGTATACGATACTGACGATAGGTGACGGACTTGTCAGCCAGATCCCCTCTCTTTTGATATCTCTTTCAACAGGTATCCTTGTAACCAAGGGATCAAAAGAAGCGGATTTCGGAAATACACTTATAAAACAGCTTTTCGGTATACCGAAGGTTTTATATCTTGTTGGTGCCGTTATAGCATTTTTAGGTCTTGTGACGCCTCTTAATCCCATCATATTTGTGTGTTTGGGTGCAGTGTTCATCCTTTGTGCACGTATGATAGAAGGTACGATAGAGACTTCAAAGATCGAAACAGAGGTCAGTGCGGAAGAGACAGCCGCAGAGGAGATAAGACAGCCGGAAAACGTCAATTCACTTTTGCAGGTCGACCCCATCGAGCTGGAATTCGGTTACGGTATCATACCGCTTGCTGATGTCAATCAGGGCGGTGACCTTCTTGACAGAGTCGTAATGATAAGAAGACAGATTGCACTTGAACTGGGTACTGTGGTTCCTATCATAAGACTTAGGGATAATATACAGCTTAATCCGAACCAGTACATCATAAAGATAAAAGGCATACAGATAAGCGAAGGCGAGATACTGTTTGATCACTACATGGCCATGAATCCTGGATATGTGGAAGAGGAGATCACGGGTATACCTACATTTGAACCCTCATTCCACCTGCCTGCCATCTGGATCACTGAATCACAGAGAGAGCGTGCGGAATCACTCGGTTACACGGTTGTTGATCCGCCGAGTATCATCGCCACTCATCTTACAGAGATCATCAGACAGCATATCGATGAGCTGCTTACAAGACAGGATGTACAGAACCTTGTCAACAACTTAAAGGATACCAATCCTTCGCTTGTTGATGAACTCACACCCAAGCTTTTGGGACTTGGTGAGATTCAGAAGGTTTTACAGAATCTGTTAAAAGAGGGAATCTCCATAAGAGACCTTCTTACGATATTTGAAACGCTCGCTGATTATGCGACCACGAGCAGGGATACTGATATCCTTACCGAATATGTCAGACAGGCTCTTAAGAGAGCCATATCGAATAAATTCTTTCCGTCAAATGAGACTTCGAGTGTTGTCACACTCGATCCCGGACTTGAGCAGAAGATCATGGCGGGAGTTAAGCAGACCGAGAACGGAACCTATCTGAATCTTGATCCAGATCTTACAAAGGAGATCTTGAAATCAGTTGAGGCCGAGGCAAAGAAGCTTGAGAATCTGGGCAAAGCGCCCATAGTGATAACCTCACCGATCGTGAGGATATATTTTAAGAGACTAATTGAGGACTATTACAGAGATGTTGCTGTAGTCTCTTACAACGAAGTTGAATCAAACGTTGAATTACAGTCTGTCGGGATGGTAACAGCATGATAATCAAAAAATTTTCAAGCAAAACTGAATTTGAGGCTATTGAAAATGCAAGGAAAGAACTGGGCCCCGATGTTGTGGTCATGAATGTCCGCACTGTTAAGAAAAAAGGCATCCTTAAGTTCTTTTCATCCCCTCAGGTGGAAGTGACGGTCGCACTTGAGGAGGAAGGCGAGAAACAGCCTGCCAAGGCACCGGCGATGACAGCACTTGAACAGTTGGCTGCAAAGCAAAGAGAGATTAATGAGAAGAACAGTGCAGCGCAGAAAAATACTGTGGCAACCCCGACTGTAAAACCTGTCCAGCAACAGGTTAAGCGTGAAGAAGTCATAATAAAGGAGCATGAGGAAGAGGATAAGTCGAGCAATGCACTTGAAGAAAAGCTTGATTCTATCGAGACACTCATTAAAATGCGCCTTGAAAGTGAGGACTCAAAGGCAAGTGAGAAAGAGACAGTGAGCGAGCCTCACAATGAAGAGAACGATCAGATGAAGCTCACAAAGCTTCTATATAATATGATGATCGAAAATGAGGTTCACGAGAAGTACGCAAACCAGATAATCGAAGAGGCAGAAAAGACTAACAAGCCCAACATGCCTGTCGATTATTTCCTGACAAACATATATCAGAAGATGATCCTTAAATTTGGTCAGACTTCTGTTATAACACCTGCTGAGAGAGGACCGAAGGTAGTGTTCTTTGTTGGTCCTACAGGAGTCGGAAAGACTACGACTATCGCAAAGATAGCCAGCAGATTCTGTCTTGAGGAGAAAAAGAAAGTCGCTCTTTTGACATCGGATACCTACAGGATCGCTGCGGCAGAACAGCTTCGCACATATGCGAACATCTTAGAGATCCCATGCCTTATCATCTATTCTCCCACAGAGATAGAAGAGGCATACGACAATTTCATCGATTATGATTATATCCTTGTTGATACCGCAGGCCATTCTCATCATAACGAGGAGCAGAAGAACAACACAAATGTTGTGATACATGCTCTTGATGACAAGACAAAGCCCGAGGTATATCTGGTGCTGAGTGCAACCACAAAATATAAGGATCTTACCAGCATTGCGGATACATACAAAGAGATGACCGACTTCAAGATCATTTTCACAAAACTTGACGAGACGACCTCTTTGGGTAATCTTTTAAACTTAAAGCTTTATACCGGTGCGGATCTTTCGTATGTGACCTACGGACAGAATGTTCCTGAGGATATCGACAAGTTCGATCCTCAGACAACCGTAAAGCAGATACTTAGTCCGAATGAGGAATAAAGAAAGTTTACATAATCCGCAGATATATGTTAAAATAGAAAGGAAGCAGCCTTGGATCAGGCAGAACAGTTAAGGAATATAATAAAGGCGAATAATACAGTTGTGAGGCCAACGGCACGTGTTATCACGGTGACCAGCGGAAAAGGCGGTGTGGGAAAGTCAAACACCTCCATAAATCTGGCTATCTGGTTTAAAAGGATGGGACAGCGTGTCATCATCCTTGATGCCGATTTCGGTCTTGCAAACATTGAGATAATGTTCGGAACGGTTCCAAAGCATAATCTTTGTGATCTTCTCTATCAGGGAAAGAGCATAACGGATATCATCACATGGGGACCGGGAGAAGTAGGTTTTATCTCGGGCGGTTCGGGTATAGTTGGACTGTCAAATTTAAGCAAGGAGTATCTGGGGTATATAATCCAGAACCTTGCCCAGCTCGATGTCATGGCGGATGTCATAATAATCGATACGGGTGCCGGAATATCCGATGCAGTACTTGAGTTTCTGGTTGCGAGCGGAGAGATCTTACTGGTTACCACACCGGAGCCCACATCGATAACGGATTCATACTCACTTTTAAAGGCATTAAACAGACACCCCAGATTTTCGACAGAGACATCCAAGATAAAGGTCATCGCAAACAAGGTAGACAGACCGGAGGACGGAAATGCCCTGTTTAGCAAACTGAATGTTGTTGTACAGAGGTATTTAAAGCTTCCGCTTGAGTATCTGGGTGCGATACCGGAGGATGAGAAGTTAAGCCAGGCTGTCATGCAGCAGATGCCTGTATCGCTGGCAAATGAGAATGCAAAATCATCAAAGGCTTATGAGACTATAGCAGCAAAACTAATGAACAAAGAAGAGACTCCGGATATCAGAAAGAGGGGAATGGCAGCATTTTTCTCACATTTAGTATCAGGAAAAAGATAGGGTTAGGGAAGAGTTATGTTGGAGAATTTTATCAATCCGGGACAAAGGGTAGATATGAAAGCCGTAAGGCGTGTTAGACCTGCGGGAGAAGAGAATAAGGATAAGGTGTATTCGACAAAGATCTATGATGTTGTCAATGAGGATACACTTGAGCTTGTTATGCCGATGGAACAGACAAAGCTCATATTACTTCCCGTGGACGGAGAATATGAGGTGTTCTTCTATACGGATAATGGTCTGTATGAGAGCACTGTCAGGATAACCGACAGATACAAGAGCAACAATGTATATATACTTCTTGTTGAACTTCAGACCAACTTAAGGAAGTATCAGAGAAGGGATTTCTACAGATACAGCTGTGCTCTTGATATGGATACGAGAGAACTCACACCCGACGAGGTGGTGGCGTTCAGAAAAGGGGAGATCTATCAGGCACCGCCGGGACTGCCCACAGGAAAAGGTGTGATAGTCGATATCTCAGGCGGGGGTTTGAGATTCACATCCAAAGCTGTTTACGAAAAAGAAAGCCTCATTTATTGCACATACGGCCTGTTCATCCATGGAGGGGCCAAGGAATATGAGATCATCTGCAAGATACTGGATGTGAAGGACATACCAAACAGAACAGGGGAATTTGAGTATAGGGTACAGTTTGTTAATTTGGACAGTGACGAAAGAGAAGAGATAATACAGTATATCTTTGAGGAAGAACGCAAGAATCGCAGAAAAGAGAGAGGGTTCAGATGAAAAAAATACTGCTTGTTGACGACTCTGCACTCATGAGAAGGGTGTTAAGTGATATAATCAATGCAGATGGTAGATTTTCTGTAGAAGATGAAGCCGTTAACGGGGCTGAGGCACTGGAACTGCTCAAGAAGAAAACGTATGATGCAGTTGTTCTAGATGTTAACATGCCTAAGATGAACGGGCTTGAACTGTTAAAGGAATTAAGAAACCTTAACATCAAAGCCAGGGTTCTCATGGCCAGCACCGTTACACAGGAAGGCAGCAAGATCACACTTGATGCTCTTGAACTCGGGGCGCTTGATTTTATTCACAAACCTGACTGGTCTTACAAGTGTAAAGACGAGATGTTTAAAGTTGAGTTGCTGGGAACACTTGAAGCAGTTTGTAATTCAAAGATACCTGAGGCTAAAGCACCGGCGGTCAAGGTCAATACCGTAAAGATCGTCGATATAGTAAAAAAGAGTACCAAGCGTGTAACTGGAAGCAAGATAGTTGCGATGGCCGTTTCCACAGGCGGTCCCAAAGCTCTCCAGAGTGTAATTCCTTTCTTACCCGCAGCACTGGATGCTCCGGTCGTTCTCGTTCAGCATATGCCCGAGGGCTTTACGGAATCATTTGCCGACAGGCTCAATAAGATCAGTGAGATCAAGGTTGTTGAAGGAAAAGAAGGCGAGTATATCGAGAAAGGCTGTGTATACATTGCCAAAGCGGGATATCATCTCAATCTTGTCAGAGACAAGAACAGGATGAAGATTCATTATTCTCAGGAAGCATACAGAGAAGGAGTCAGACCCTGTGCCAACTATATGTATGAATCACTTGTAGATTCACCTTATGATGAAGTTTTAGGAGTGGTCATGACAGGCATGGGAGCAGACGGAGCAGAAGGTTTGAAGAACCTGAAGAATTCCAACCAGTCTGTGTATGTTATTACCCAGGACGGTGACAGCTGCGTGGTAAACGGAATGCCCAAAGCGTGTGTCAAGGCAGGAGTTTCAGATGTGTCTGTCACATTAAACCAGATAGCACAGGAGATTATTTTACGCGTGGGGGTAAAAGCAGATGGATGTTAGTCAGTATCTGGATGTCTTTATAGACGAATCCAAAGAACATTTACAAAATCTTAACACTCAGATATTGGACCTGGAGCAGGAACCGGGCAATATGGACACGATCAATGAGATATTCCGTGCGGCACATACCCTTAAGGGAATGGCAGGCACAATGGGATACAAGAGGATGCAGAACCTCACCCATAACATGGAGAATGTATTCTCAGAGGTCCGTAACGGTGAAGCAAAAGTCAATGCGGCCATTGTGGACGTTTTGTTCCAGTGCCTTGATGCGCTTGATGAATATGTGTCAAATATTCAGTCAACAGGCGATGAGGGTGACAATGACAATGAAAACCTTATAAAAGTATTCAACGACTTCCTCGAAGGCAAGTCTTCAGAAGGTGAAGCAGCCAAGGAAGAAAAGAGTGAAGCAAAAGAAGCGGAGCCTGAGAAGGCTGCTGTGGCAGAAACAGCTGATTCATCAGATGAGGATGCAAGCTGGAAGAGTATCAAGTTTGCAGAGTCTCAGCTTGTTGTTATGAAAGAAGCCATAAAGGAAGGAAAGAAAGTCATCGGTCTTACGGTTACTGTTCAGGAGAGTTGTATCCTTAAAGCCGCAAGAGCCTTCCTTGTGTATAAAGCTGTTGAGGAACTGGGAGAGATCATCGTATCTAATCCCTCTGCGCAGGATATAGAAGATGAAAAGTTCGATCTCGAATTCTCACTTATAGTTATAAGTGATTCTGATATCGAAGCTTTAAAGAGTGCAGCTACAAACGTATCTGAGATAGAAAAGGCGGTTGGCGGATACGTGCAGCTTGATGGTGCTCCTGCTGAAGAAAAGGCAGTCGAGAAGAACGAAAGCGAACCCGAGAACAAGCCTGCTGTTGTTGCTGACAAGAAGCCTTCAACTGTTGATTCGGGTGCAAATGCTGCTAGTGTTAACAAGGCTGCAGACAAGAAGAAACCTGTTGTTAACAGAACAGTACGTGTAGATATCGAGAAGCTGGATGACCTTATGAATCTGGTCAGCGAGCTTATCATTGCAAAGAACTCACTTGTAAGTGCCGCAACCACCAAGGGAGCAAGCACCAACAATGTAAATGAGCAGATAGAATATCTTGAGAGTGTTACCACAAACCTTCATGAATCTGTCATGAAAGTTCGAATGGTTCCTATCGAGAGCGTAGTAAATAAATTCCCTCGTATGATCAGAGACCTTCAGAAGAAGCTCGGCAAGAAGATGGAACTGTACATGTCAGGTGAGGAGACTGAACTTGACCGTACCGTTGTCGATGAGATCGGCGATCCTCTTATGCACCTGCTCCGTAACTCTGCAGATCACGGTATCGAGGATGATGTTAACTTAAGAAAAGAAAGAGGAAAGCCGGAAGCAGGAAGTATCTGGCTGGATGCTTATCAGGACGGTAACAACGTTGTCATCGAGGTAAGAGATGACGGTAACGGTATCGATGTTGCAGCAGTAAGAAACAAGGCTATAGAGAGAGGAACGATCACGGAAGAGCAGGCAGCCAGCATGAGCGATCCCGAGATCATAAATCTTTTGTTCCTTCCCAGCTTCTCTACTGCAAAGCAGGTTTCAGATATCTCAGGCCGTGGCGTTGGACTTGATGTTGTTAAGTCAAAGATCGAATCGTTAAGCGGTGAGGTTGATGTTAAGTCTGTATACGGAGAAGGAAGTAAATGGACGATCCGTCTTCCTCTTACACTTGCCATCATACAGTCACTCATGGTTGTCATCGGCGGTGAGAAGTATGCTATACCTCTCGGAAATATCCAGACGATCGAGAGTATTGTACCCGATGAGATAAGAACAGTTCAGCAGAAGGAAGTTATTAATCTTCGCGGAAGCGTTATACCGATCATCAGGCTCAATGAGGTTTTAGGATGTGAATCAACAAGAAAGCCTGAAGAGGATTATATAGTTGTAGTTGTCAAGAAGGGCGATGTACAGGCAGGTCTCGTTATAGATGAGCTTACCGGTCAGCAGGAGATAGTTATCAAGTCCCTTGGCAAGTACATAAACAAGAGCAAGGTTATAAGCGGTGCTACCATTCTTGGTGATGGTGAAGTTGCCCTTATCATTGATCCCAATGCTCTGATCTGACGGATGATAAGTAGTTAGGCTTATTACGAAAGGGAGAACGCTAATGAACGAGGTTAAAGTTTTTTCAGAGGCTATACAATATATAAAGATTGAAGTAGGCGAGGAATTCTACGGTGTGGATATCAGTATAATCGACAACATAGTACGTATGCAGAGGATCACAAGAGTTCCCAATGTAGCGCCTTATATAAAGGGAGTCATCAACTTAAGAGGTGAGATCGTTCCGATCATGAACCTAAGACTTAAGATGGGACTTGAAGAGATAGAATATTCAAAGACAACCAGAATCATTATCATAAAGACCGAGAACTTCGGAAAGATAGGCCTTATCGTTGATGCGGTCAAAGAGGTTGTTGCTTTGGAAGAAGACCAGATAGAGAAACTTCCTTATGACAATTCCGATGAGAATCATTTCGTGAATGCAGTCGGTAAGGTGGACGGATCACTGGTGTCACTTTTAGATATCAATGTTGTACTTTATGACAAATCCAGCAGGGAGGAAGCGTAGATGGCAGATACCTTAGAGAACATTACCGCGCAATATATCGATGTTCTTGCAGAGCTCGGTAATATAGGCGCAGGAAATGCGACTACGGCACTTGCATCTTTGCTTCAGTCAAAAGTTGATATGAAAGTTCCTCAGGTCAAACTGTTGGAATTCAAAGACGTAGGTGCGATACTCGGCGGAGAAGAGCAGGAAATGGTAGGCTCTTATCTTGGAGTCGAGGGAGATATAACGGGAAGTATCCTCTTTCTTGTCAAAAAAGATGTTGCCCTCCATCTTGTAACAAAGATGATGATGGGATATGCCAGCGGTGATTTTGGCGAGATGGAACAATCCGCATTTAAAGAGATATCAAATATCATCACGGGAGCGTATTTAAATGCGCTCTCTACGATGACGAATATGTGTATATATCCGACAGTACCCGATCTTGCCATTGATATGGCCGGGGCGATATTAAGTGTGCCGGCGATACAGTTTGGCATATACGGAGACAATATCCTGCTGATACAGTCGCAGATATCGGATGAGATAGAGATAGACGGTTTCTTTATCATGGTTCCGGATATTGAATCATATGAGAAGATTCTCAAAGCATTGGGATTGATTTCATAAATTATTGAGGAAAGATTGATGGTAATAAAGGTTGGCATGGCTGATATGAATGTCTGTGCCGGTTCTGACAGCATCATTACCATGGGGCTTGGTTCCTGTGTGGGCTGTGTGTTATATGATCCTGTGAGCAAGGTGTCCGGAATGGTACACGTTATGCTCCCGGATTCAACAAGTATAACTCAGAATTCCAACAAGGCAAAATTTGCCGATACTGGTGTTGCGGAACTGCTGGACAAAGTAATAGCCAAAGGAGCTGTAAGAGCAAGACTGGTGGCAAAGATCGCCGGCGGGGCTCAGATGTTCAGTGTGAACACAAACTCACCGACACTCAGAGTCGGTGAACGCAATGTAGAAGCGGTAAAAGCAAAATTATCTGAGTTGAAGATCAGACTGGTCGCAGAGGATACAGGAGATACATACGGCAGGACCGTAGAATTCTTCCCTGAAACAGGCGAGTATCACATAAGAGCGATTGGTAAGGAATTGAGGATTATCTGATGACAGGTGGTATGAGCACAAAGCTTAAACTGTTACCGGCATTTGTGATGCTGCTTGCCGGAGCACTCACCAGTATAATCACATACATCATCGGTTATACGATGAAGAGTGCGCTGATCATTCTTTTAATCGTTTTGATCATTTTTTACATAATGGGTACAGTCCTTCAAAAACTCATCTACAATTTTGAGAAGATGAATGAGAAAGAACCCGAGGAGGAGACAAAAGAGGAAGAGCTTCCTCCGGAGGGAACGGTCGTTGAGAAGGATGAGAGCGAGATAAATGATGCAGCATCCACAGCGAAGGATTTTGGTAACAGACCTCCTGTGGAAAGATCATAAAAAGATGTATTGAAAATGGGGTTTCAATATGGACGAGAGTGCTAGAGAGCGTCTCTGGTTGGATTACAACAGGACCAAAGCTGCTGACTTAAGAGAAAAGTTAATATTGGAATATGCGCCCTTGGTAAAGATCGTTGCCGGAAGGTTAAGTATGTATCTTGGCTACAATGTCGAGTACGACGATCTTGTAAGTTACGGTGTCTTTGGACTTATTGATGCTATAGACAAGTATGATCTTAACAAGCAGAATAAGTTTGAGACTTATGCATCTTTGAGGATCAGGGGAGAGATTCTCGATCAGATCAGAAAGATGGACTGGATCCCGCGTACCGTGCGTCAGAGACAGAAACAGATAGACAGTGCTATCAGAGAGATAGAGAGTCTTACCGGAAGGAACGCCAGTGACGAGGAGATAGCTGAAAAGATCGGTATATCCCAGGACGAGTACAACGAATGGCAGTCACAGTTAAAGATAACCAATGTTGTATCATTAAATGAGTTCATGGAACAGGGCAGTGATGTTCCTAACGGTCGTGGCAGCAGTACGCATTTTGCCAACCCCGAGGAACGTTACGAGCAGAATGAACTCAAAGAAGTATTAAGGGATTCACTTACTCTTCTTACTGAAAAGGAAAGAA
Source organism: Lachnospiraceae bacterium (assembly GCA_017619635.1). Lineage (GTDB taxonomy): Bacteria > Bacillota > Clostridia > Lachnospirales > Lachnospiraceae > Colinaster. The sequence goes on from JAFZRZ010000032.1 coordinate 75,271, forward strand.
GAGTGATTGAGTTATATTATTATGAGGATCTTACTTTAAAGGAGATAAGTGTCATCCTTGAAGTATCCGAATCAAGGGTTTCTCAGCTTCATACCAAGGCTTTGGCCAGGATGAAGGACAAGATGGGAAGGTATATGGGATTTTTGGCAGGAGTATAAAGGGTGAATGGGTATTTTCAGCTCGTAGGACAGGATGGGAAGACCTGGCTTAAGCTGTATCCGCCCACAGATGGCGGAGAGGCACTGGATGTTGCGGATGTCATAGACTATCTGAATTTCCATAAGCTGATGTATGATCTTCCTGCTCTTAACAAAGCGGTTTCGGAATTGACCGCCGAGACAGCTGTACTGCTTAATAACGATGAACTGATCCCGGTAAACGAGGAGATGTTTGTGACTATAGACGCCGACAGGATGTGTGCCCGGGGGCGTTTTACTTGTGCGTCCGATAAAGGAAAAGAGATAACAAAGGACGAGATCTTATCGGATCTGAAATATAAAGGGATCAAATTCGGAATAGACGAGTGCGCGATCGATTTCTATCTCATGAGCAGGATGTATAACCAGGAGATAATCCTGGCGAACGGACAACCTCCCATACAGGGACAGAATGCATCGATCGAGTATTTCTTTAATACCGATCTTCATGTGAGACCCACTCTTAATGAAGACGGATCTGTAGACTTCTTTAATCTTAATATCATCAACCATGTAGAAAAAGGACAGTTGCTCGCAAGACTGACCAAAGAAGTCAAGGGAACTCCCGGTAAGGATATCATGGGTGGCGTTACACAGCCGGCCAAGGTAAACCGGAAGATCTTGAAATATGGTAAAAACATCTCAGTCAACGAGGACGGTACTGAGATCTATGCCGAATGTGACGGACATGTCATGTTGACGGGAGGCCGTGTTTTCGTCGGAAATGTAATGGAAGTCGAGAACGTGGATACCTCAACCGGAAATATAGTATATGAAGGAAATGTTCAGGTTAACGGAAATGTATGCTCGAACTTTTCTGTCAAAGCCAAGGGCAACGTTGAAGTAAAAGGTGTTGTTGAAGGCGCTGAGATAGAGGCGGGCGGAAATATAACGATAGCCAGAGGCATGAACGGCATGGGTAAGGGAATCCTTAAGAGTGAAGGCAATATAATCGCCAAGTTCATTGAGAATTCCACTGTTGAAGCTGCAGGATATGTTGAGAGCGGCTCGATTATGCACAGCAATGTTGTTGCAGGAACCGAAGTCCATGTCGGAGGTAAAAAGGGATTCATATCCGGCGGTAAAGTCAATGCCACGAGTCTTATAGAAGCAAAGATCTTGGGTTCTGAGATGGGGACCAACACCATACTTGAGATAGGACTCAGTGCTGTTGCAAAGAAAAGATACAAGGAAGTTACCGAACAGATAGAAGAGATAGATAAAGTCCTTTCAAGAGCCGTACCGATCATGGAAGCTGCAAGGGACAGGATCGCTGAAGGAAAGGAACTGAGTGAAGAACAGCTCGACAATGTAAAGAATATATATAACCTGTCAAAGATAAAGCTTAAAGAGCAAAGGGAACTTAAGACAGAACAGGATGAGCTGGGAGTTGCCATGGAGATAGACAAGGATGCTTCAGTCAGAGTAACAGATACGGTCTATCCCGGTACTCAGATAGTGATATCTGATGTTTCAAAGATGATCAAAGAGAGTGTTCAGCATTGCAAGTTTGTCAAAAGCCAGGGCAATGTTAAGATGCTCGGATTGTAGCAAGGATCAAGGGGTGAAAATATGGGTATAGATGCTGTGCACTTAAACGGTGCGATGACGGGAGTTCAGGATTACAATGCCATGCGTCAGCATGAAGATATGCGCATGATGATGGATCATACCAATTTCCAGCATCAGATCGATCAGAACGTGGATGAGAAACTCAATCAGGTTCAGGAAAAGGACAAGGGAGAGTTCAGACATCAGAAGTTCGATGCCAAAGAAAAAGGAAACAACGCTTACGACGGTGACGGCGGTAAGGGTCGTGAAAAGCATGGCGAAGAAAAGGAAAAGCCTCAGATCAAGGCACCGTTTTTGGGTGGTGGCTTTGATATGAAGATATAAATTTGATTTAAAGGGGAAATAAAGAGGATGCATGCAGCGGAGATTATAGTTTTGATAGCCGGAGCGATACTGTTTACGGTGAGTTTTTTTATGTCCGATAAAGGTGGCTCAGCTTCAGGACTTGATGAAGAGGAAGAACGCAAGCTCATAAGAGAGCTTCTTGATAAGGAAGTAGAGGGAGCGAAGTTCAAACTTGATGAGGCGGCTCAGGAATATCTCAGTGAGAACAGGGACCGTATGGAAAGGACCCTGGATCGTATAACGAATGAGAAGATGAGTGCGGTGGATGAGTATTCCACGACAGTTCTCGACCAGATACATAAGAATCATGATGAAGTCATGTTTTTGTATGATATGCTCAACAACAAACATGCACAGGTAAAGAATACTGCGGCTGAGCTTAATCAGCTTACCAAGTCAGCAAAGGTCGCTGCAGAGGAAGTGTCCACTCAGACAGAACAGATACAGAAGGTACAGAGTGAACCTGTTAAAGCCCAAAAGGAAGATAAACAGGATTACGGTAAGGGGTTCGGATATGTGAGCCCTCCGAAGCATGAGAACGGTACTGAAAAGAGTTTCGGATACACCAGTAATGAGCCAAAGAGTGAAGACAAGACAGAAGAGAGCAGCGAAGCGGTATTTGAGGAGCTTCCTGTGGCAAAGCCTGATCTTGATATCATCGAGGTAGGACAGGACATCAAGCCGACACCAAAGAAAAAGGCATCAAAAGCAAAGGCAGAGAAGACACCTGTCGTGGCCGACAAGAATGTTGATCTGATGTTTGCATCTGTGGGTAATACACAAAACAACAATGACCGTATACTTGAGCTTCACAAGGCCGGTAAATCAAATATGGCAATAGCCAAAGAACTCGGACTTGGAATTGGGGAAGTAAAGCTTGTTATCGATCTTTTTGAGGGAATCTGAGTAATATGAATCTGAAGAGTTATTTAAGAGGTATCGGCATAGGAATACTTGTTACATGTGCCGTATTTATAATATCGGGCGCCGGCGATAAGAAACCGGATATGTCTGATGACATGATAAAAGCGAGGGCTAAAGAACTTGGGATGGTAGAAGCAGCATCAACACTTGCCGATGTCGGAAATAATGCTGTTACACCTGAGATCAAAGAGGAGAGTGATGCAGTATCTCCTACAATAGAAGCTATAGAGGAAACTCCAGAGGTTACTGAGGCTGAGCCGACAAAGGAAGCAGAGCCGACTGTTGAGGTAACACCTACATCAGAACCTACAAAAGAAGTTCTTCCCACGCCTACACCTACTCCGACACCTGAACCGACAAAGGAAGCGGAACCGACAGTTGAAGTCAAGCCTACACAAAAGGCTGAACCTACTGAGGAAGCAAAGCCTGCAAAGAATACAGAATCCGGAAATATCGTAATAGTAGTCAATTCGGGAGACGGTTCGGATACTGTTTCAAGAAAATTAAAAGATGCAGGTATAGTTGATGATGCAGCAGCTTTTGATAAGTTCCTTATAAGTAAGGGTTATGACAGAAAGATCACTACAGGAAATCATATGATAAATTCCGATGCGACTGATGATGAGATAGCAGAGAACCTTATCAGATCGACAAAGTAGTTTACAGATGGATTTTTATAAGAAGTCAAATAGATCCGGACATAAAAATATCCGCCAATGTGGCGGATATTTTATTTTGTATATATTTGTTTAAACAAGTTTGTAAACAACACGTTTAACATCTTCCGGTTCGAAAGGCTTTTGAAGGAAGTCGCTTGCGCCTGCCTTTAAAGCTTCCATAACCTTGTTTTTCTGACCTGCTGCACTTACCATTACGACCTTGATGGAAGGGTACTTCTCTTTGATGCTCTTAAGAGCTGCAAGACCGTCCATGACAGGCATCGTGATATCGAGGGTTATAAGATCGGGTGTAACCTCTTCAAGAAGTTTTAATACCTCTTCACCGTTTCCTGCCTCGCCGACGATCTCATGACCTGCCTCGGTAAGAGTAGCATTCAGGATCTTTCGTAATATTCTGGAATCATCTACAATTATAATCTTTGCCATTTTGTCCTCCCCCTTACATTGTATGTTCCTGATCCATAGTGAGCAGAATATCTATCTGCTTTCCACAAACATATGCGGGAATGCAAAGAATCTTGTCTGCTTTAAGAACACCCTCTTCAAGTGTGCCGATGGGTGCTTCCATATCTATATCCACATCGCGATTGCTCATATCCGATGCGTAAAGACCGTTTACACAGTTTACCAGCTCACATAAAGCATCAACAGCGTCTTCCTTTGTATCAACGTTGTCGGCACCTGCGAATGCTACAGCTATATCCATGAGACTGTTCTGGGCATCTCCAGAAAATGCTGTTAAAAATCTATGATCACCGCCGATCACCTGACTGCATATCGCTTTGTAAGGATATTCGGAGATCGTAGAAGGTTTATTTATGAATGTGTGGAAATCAACTATACGTACCAGTGTACGGGTGATGACACTTGCAAGTTCCCTGAGCATCTCAGGCTGATTGTAAAGGAAGATAGGCATTATGCGGTTGATATCGCAACTCTTTAGATCTTCCATATTTGAAAGAGTGAAGTTGTTCTCGCGCTGGTACTGACTGAGCATGTTCTCAATCTCTTCCATGGAAAGATATCCGCCGTCAACAACGGATTGTACGAATGCGAGATAAGAGTTACCCTGGAGAACAAGAAGACGACCCACCTGCTCGTTGTTGAGGTATCCCTTTTCAATGGCTATATCACCAAAACGTTTATCGAGAACTGCCTGCAATTGGTTAACTTCTTCGACCTGTTCGATTGTCATGAGCTTTTCGGAAACCGCTATGACACCGAGACGAACACGTTTGCTGTCCTGAATGGAAAAAATGTCCTTTAAATTCTGGCCTGATAGCTTACCACATTCAGCCAAATAGTTGGCAAATATTCGATCAAACATAAAAAAACACTCCTTTACTTCAAATCTATGTAAATTATATATGTTTTGTCAGATAATTTCAATAAAGAAACGATCATTTCGCAAAACTTTTCTGTTTATTTTTAATAGATTTTAATTTTTAGGTATTGTTTTGCTATATCGGCTGTGCTACAATCATATGCGTTGCTTTATAAATAGAACGCAGACTTAAGCAGGAAACACGCGGTGCCTTAATATAAGGTTGTGTTTCGATCGGCTCGGATCATCAGTCTGCGCAAGTTTAACCAAAACGGAGGAATTAAAAATGAGCGTTATTTCAATGAGACAGTTACTCGAAGCAGGTGTTCACTTCGGTCACCATCCCAGAAGATGGAACCCCAAGATGGCTCCTTACATCTTTACAGAGCGTAACGGTGTGCACATCATCGACCTTCAGAAGACAGTAGGAATGGTTGACGATGCTTACAAGGCAGTATTTGATATTGCTAACGAAGGCGGCACAATCCTTTTCGTAGGTACAAAGAAGCAGGCTCAGGATGCAGTTAAGTCTGAGGCAGAGCGTTGCGGTATGTACTATGTAAATGAGAGATGGCTTGGTGGTATGCTCACAAACTTCAAGACAATTGAGTCTCGTATCGCAAGACTTAAGAAGATCGAGGAGATGAGCGAGGACGGAACATTTGATGTACTTCCCAAGAAGGAAGTTATTCAGATAAAGAAAGAATGGGAAAAGCTTGAGAAGAACCTTGGCGGTATCAAGGATATGACAAGAATTCCCGATGCTATATTTGTTGTAGATCCCAAGAAGGAAGCTATCTGTGTTAAGGAAGCAAAAGCACTTGGTATCACACTTATCGGTATAGCTGATACAAACTGTGATCCTGAAGAACTTGATTTCATCATCCCCGGTAACGATGATGCTATAAGAGCCGTTAAGCTTATCGTTTCTAAGATGGCTGACGCTGTTATCGAAGCTAACCAGGGTGAGTCTGTATACACAGATGAAGAAGCACAGGCTGACGCAGCTGAAGCTACAGATATCGAAGAAGTTGCAGATGCAGAATAAAGCAGAATCTTAATGATTTTGCGACGCTTACAGAATGCGAGCATTTTGTAAGACATGACACGTTAATACAGTATGTTTTCAGGAGGATATTACAATGGCTATTACAGCAGCAATGGTTAAAGAACTGCGTGAGATGTCAGGCGCAGGCATGATGGATTGTAAGAAAGCACTTTCAGAGTGTGATGGAAATATGGAAGAAGCTCTTGAGTTCCTTAAAAAGAGCGGAGCAGCAAAGGCTGTTAAGAAAGCAAGCCGTATCGCAGCAGAGGGTATCTGCCGTACAGCTGTTACAGATGGCAAGGCAGCAGTAGTTGAGGTCAACTCAGAGACTGACTTCGTTGCAAAGAACGAGACATTCCAGGCATTTGTTGAGACAGTTGCAAAGCAGGCTCTTGACAGTGCTTCAGCTGATGTTGATGATGCATTCATGGCAGAGACATGGAAGGACGATGCTTCAAAGACTGTTAACGATGCTTTGGTTGAGAAGATCGCAACTATCGGTGAGAAGTTAAGCATCAGAAGATTCAAGAAGGTGGAAGCACCTATCGTTATTGATTACATTCACGGCGGCGGACGTATCGGTGTTATCCTCGGTGCAGAGGGAACAAAGTCTGATGCAGTAGTTGAGGCTCTTAAGAACATCGCTATGCAGGTTGCAGCTATGAATCCTCAGTATGTGAGCAGAGATGACATCTCAGCAGATGAGATGGCTAAGCTTAAAGAGATCACTATCGACAGTGCTCTTAACGATCCTGCTTCACTTCCCAAGCCTATTCTTCAGAAGCTCCTTGACAGAGCTGTTAACGAGAAGCTTTGGAGTGATGAAGACCTTGCTGCATATGAGAAGGAAAAGAGCAACAAATTCCTCTTCAACTTCCTTTCAGATGCTGCTAAGACAACACTTGCCGGACTTGCTATGGAAGGTAAGGCTGACTACGTTAACGATAAGATCTTCAGCGGTCTTGTAGATGGTCGTATCTCTAAGCAGGTTAAGGAGATCAGCCTTCTTGATCAGGTTTACGTTAAGGCTGAAGACGGAAAGCAGACAGTTGCAGCATACCTTAAGAGTGTTGCGGCAGACTTAAAGATCGCCAGCTTTGTTCGTTTCGAAACAGGTGAAGGCCTTGAGAAAAAGAACGAAGACTTCGCAGCAGAAGTTGCAGCTCAGCTCGGCTAATAAAAAGTTATCAGACCCCGGATATCGTAAGGTGTCCGGGGTATTTTTATGCCCTCAAAAGTTGTCGAAAAATAATGACAATTGTCTATAATTTGTGGTATAATTTATGCATTGGAGGATATGAATTATGACAGCTTTTTTGATAATTGTCGCTTTGATCGAACTGGGAGTGATCATAGCCGGAATAGTGACCTATCTGGCTAATAAAAAACATCAGCAGATGATGGTAGATAACGCTCAGTTGATAGTAAAGGGTAAACTGAACATTGATGACATACCTGTTTCCGGAAACAAGACCAGTTACGACATCGTATCAAGCGGTCTCAATTCCATAAAGACAAATCTTCTCACATTTGTGGAATCCACAAAGAGAAACTTCGTCGTTGTTTCAGATGCGGTTGATATGCTCAATTCGAGCATGAAGACCAATACGGTCGGAAACGATCAGATAGCTCAAAATACGATGAAGGTAGGAGAGAAAACCGCCAAACAGCTTGAGATGGTACAGGACAACATGTCAGTCATCCAGTCGAATTCAGCCCAGCTTGAAGAGATAAGCGGTTTCATGAACGGTATAAACCAGATGCTGGAAGAAACTGCCAGAGCCAGCGAAGGAGGCATAGACAATCTGGAAGGTTATGCCAGAGATATGGATACGGTCTCTGCTGATCTTAACGGCATTAATGATTCACTCAACCAGTTTAACGAGCAGATTAAGAAGGTTTATGAGGTCGGTGATTTCATCGTAGGCATATCCACACAGTTAAAGCTTCTTTCTTTTAATGCATCCATAGAAGCAGCGAGAGCAGGTCAGGCTGGCAGAGGGTTTGCGGTTGTCGCTGATGAGATGACCAGCATGTCAGAGCAGACCAAGGAAGGTATGGACAGGATAAGCTCCATCCTTTCAGAGATAATGGAGAGCAGTGGCAGCGTCACAGACAGCATAGTAAAGTGTACAAATACATATAATAACAGTAAGGATGCGTTTGGAGAGATAAACAGATCTTTCAGGGCCATAAATGTTCAGTCGAATGAGATACAAAAAAAGATATCCGAGATAAACGACATGTTCAAGGTCATGGAGAACAACTCCGATCATTCAAAGGATATAGCGGAGCAGTTGTATGACACCTCACGTGATATCAATGATATGACCACGGAGATCGCAGGAATATCTCAGGAGGTAGCAGCTGAAGCTACTCAGATAGGAAGCAACAGTGAAGCGCTCAATGATATGATCGACGGTATACAGAGACTGCTTTTAAGATTCGATACAGGCGTGCTTCCTGTAAAGGATCGTCCGAATAAGATAGTAAGGATCGCGATCCTTAGCATGCATGACAATGATTTCTGGTTCGGAGTAAAGCGTGGTGCGGATTATGCATCCAGAGAGCTTACAAAGATAAAGGCTGAAGTAAGATATATCCCTCTTCTTGCAAACAGGGTACAGTCATTTGATGACATGGTCATCGGAGTTTTCAATAATCTCATAGATGAGAAGTTTGATGCAATCATATATCCCGGTTTCTTAGGCGGTATAGAGGCTGTGCTTTCAAAAGCCAAGAGCTCCGGTGTGAAGCTAATGACATATAACTGTGATTACAGCAATCCAAACTTAAGACTTGCATGTGTTAAGTCGGATTCTATAGCACAGGGTGAGATGGCAGCCAAGGCGGCAGCAAATCTTATGGATAAGAGCGGTAATGTTGCAGTCTTAATGGGTAATCCGGATGTTATCGGAAACGTTGAGAGAAAACAGGGATTTGCCAAAGAGATCAGCAAATATAAGGCGATGAAGGTCGCTGCAGAGGTTGTCGTGGCAGATGACGGTGATGATGTTTATAAGAAGACTCTTGAGCTGTTAAACAAGAACGGAAATCTTGATATCATCTTCCTTACAAACGGATTCCCTGAGGATGCGGCAAGAGCTGTTGTTGATGCTAAGCGTGCAGGTAAGACAAAACTTATAGGATTTGACTTGAATCCCAACCTGTTCCCTTATATAAAGAACGGAGCTATAGGAACCATCATAAGTCAGGATGCATTTGGACAGGGACATGATCCGATCGTTCTGATGTATAATCATTTGGTTGCAGGCAAGCCATTCCCGTCACAGATAATCTCCTGCAGACAGTCTGTGGCTGATGCAACAAATATCGATGACCTTATCGAAGGATAGGAAAGTACAAAAGAGAGGAGTCTTTGGCTTCTCTCTTTTGTTATCTAAGTGCGCCTAGCGGCGCACGTTTCTAACGGGTTAAAGTCCCGAATCCGCCCGGTAGTGGGAAGGATATAGCCGAAGGCAAGGGTGTCAGTCGTGAGGCGGAATCTGAAGGAAGCTGGATGTGGGGAACAAACTAACCCA
>JAFZRZ010000033.1 GCA_017619635.1 Lachnospiraceae bacterium
CTTACAAACATATGTATATGATCCGGGCATGCTTCAGCTTCTATTATTTCTATTCCCTTCCGCTTGCATAATTCACTTAATATATGCCCTACATCTGCTCTGATTTTCCCGTATACTACTTTCCTACGATACTTTGGAGCACATACTATATGGTACTTACACTCCCATGTAGTATGTGCTAAACTATTTTTATCCATCTTTGGATAACCTCCTTGGTATTTACTATGTGCGGTTGGCGAACCTGCACCTTATTATATACCCTGGAGGTTTTTTACTTGAAGCTAAAGCTATTTGAGGACTCACCTGCATAGCAGGTGGTTTATTTTTATCGCTGATACAGCCAAAAAAGAACCGGTCATAAAACCGATTCTTTCCTATCAACCACTTAATCACAAGATGGATTCCAGTCAGCCATCCTCCTTAGATACCTTTTCTAAATACCTTTAATGTAACTTTCCCGCATCAGGTCTGCTGATTATTATAAAGCATACAAACATCATTAAGAGCCTGTCAAAATTCATTCACCTTCTTCGAAAGTCTTCATTTTTTGTATATGAATTTTCTGTTTTCATGATACGTCCGGTCATATAATTGAAAGTCCAACCGACAGTAAGGTCAGTTATTTTCCAATAAACTCCCTAATTTCCTCAGCTATACGATTCTGCATAAAGTTGTGCACATAGTGGCCGCAGTCCAATTCAACCACCTTTGCATCTGTAAGGTCCGAAGCATAATCATAATGGTTTTCAACCCAGTGGGTGCCCTTAACTTCTTTTCCGTCGGAAATAAACATTATCATAGGCACATCCGGCTTAGGTTTTCCGTCTATCCTGCTGACAGCTTCAGTAATCGAAAGACCTTCATTTATAATATCGATATTTACTGCTTTCTGGCACGCAATAGCCCGGTACAGTTTCTTTTCCTCCTTTGAAAGTGCAGATGGTAAGTATCTGTCCGAATAGTAGAATCTGACAACACCCATCTTTCGAGCTAGTGAAGCCAGCTTTTCGTACCTGAATACACCATCAAAATCGAAATCATCATAAGTACGCGGAAGCACCATATCAAGGCCTATTATCGCTTCGACTTCATCCGGATAATCCTGAGCCCACATAATAGATTCAAGTCCGGACATGGAATGCGGACAAAGGACAAAAGGTCCATTGATCCCTGCTTTTTCAAGTGCTTCCCTATCCTGTCTTAATATAGTATCAAATGACCTTTCATCATCAACAACATCGCTGAATCCATAACCAAACTTCTCTATCACTACTATATGATAATCATCTTTCAGAAGTGTATAAAGGCTCTTGAAATCGAGTATCGGTGCAGCAGTACCCGATCCGGACAAAAACAACAGTGTATGCTCACCTTCGCCTTCCTCATAGACGCACATCATATGTCCGTCCACTTCTATCATTTGTCCCAAGGGATTCTCTAACAGGGGTTCTTCCTGCTTCATCTTTATCCTGTTATAAACGTAAATCACAAATAAAGACACCGCAAGAACAATAACAAGCGTCATCAATATTTTTCCCAATATCTTAAATCTTTTCTTCATAATATTCTTGTCAGTCGTACTCCTTGAGTTATATTTATGCAGATTACAGGTTATGCTTCATTTATATTCAAATACTTTTTATGTGTAAATTAACGGGATAATACAAAGTTTAAACGAGCTGAACAATGGTAATCATACCACCATACAGCTCGTCAATCATCTTAGAATATATCATTTACCGAAGGGGTTTCACATATCCAAACAAGATCTTCAGAATTTTATATATTCAGATATTCGTTTTAAGATTACATTTTTTACCTGGACATCAGATCATCCAACATCTCCTGCATGGTCTTTCTGAATATGGGATGTCTCTTATAAGGTGCTATTTCAGCCATGGGACGAAGGACAAATTCTCTGTTTTCTATATCCACATGAGGTATTATCAGATCGTCACTGTCATATACAAGATCGTCATAAAAGATTATATCCATATCAAGAGTTCTGGGACCCCAGTGAACATCTCTTACTCTTCCTGCATCATTTTCAAGTTCATGAAGCACATCAAGAAGTTCCATGGGTCTAAGCAGAGTCTTTATATAACATGCTCCGTTTAAGAAATCATCCTGAACAACATTGCCATAAGGCTTTGTCTCTATCAAAGATGAGTTCTGGATCATCTTGCAGTCGTTTCTGTCACAGAGTTTAAAGAGTGCCTTTTCGATATTCTCCTCCCTGTCACCCAAGTTTGATCCGTATGAAAGATATGCATCCGACCATCTTCTGCTTATTTTCACGGATATAGAATCAAATTCCATCGGAACCGGTGCCTGAGGTTTCTTAACCTCTATATCAACAGCTTCTATTTTGGTAAAGTTTTCAAGAATAGCCTGAGCCACCTTTTCAGCTACAGTCTCTATAAGATCATATGTCTTTAATGTGACTTCATCCTTGATAGTCTGACATACTGCAGCATAGTCTGTTGTCATTTCAACATCATCTTCGTAAGCAGCATCCTTTAGGTCTGTGTACAATGTAGCGTTGATAAAAAAGTTCTGTCCTTTTTCACGCTCAGATTCATAAACACCATGATACGCAAATACTTTTAGATTCTCGATCTTAATCTGATCCATACGCATACCCTCCAACTTCTCTTCATAACCCCAATAGTTTTTTCTACATATATTGCATAACAGCCTCAGTCATCTTTATAGCCTGCACATGCTCCTTTACATCATGTACTCGTAAGAACATCATTTTGTGCAGACATCCGAAAACACCGAGTGCTATGGTTCCGATAAGTCTTTCTTCCTTAGGTATATCCAAAACATTTCCTACAACGGATTTCCTGCTCACCCCAAGCAGCTGCGGATATCCAAGCTCATTTATCTTATCAAGTGCTGCTATGACTTTAAGATTCTGATCAGTATCTTTTGCAAATCCCACACCGGGATCAAGGATTATCTTATCCGTATCGATCCCTGAAGCAATCGCAATATCAAGACATCCTTTAAGATCATCTATCGTATCTTTTACAAAGTCGTTATAATCAGTATCTTTTCTGTTATGCATCAGACAGCAGGCAACTTTTGCATCTGCTATAACGCCTGCCATTTTCTCATCATATTTCAGGCCCCAGATATCATTTATAAGATCAGCACCTGCTATTATACCTGCCCTGGCAACATCAGCCTTATAAGTATCCAGGCTGATAGGAAGATCTATCTCTTTCTTAACAGCCTCAATGACAGGAATTACTCTCTCGATCTCTTCTTCACATGATATCATCGTATAACCCGGTCTTGTTGATTCTCCTCCGATATCAATGATATCCGCTCCTTCTTCCTGTATGGCAACCGCTCTTCTTACAGCCTGATCAAGCTTTGTATATGAATTTCCGTCATAAAAAGAATCGGGAGTAACATTAAGTATTCCCATGATGTAAGTATGACCGCTTGTCTTAAAATCCTTATTACCGATTATCATCTTACATCCTCATGAGTCTGAAGCAGGCTCTCTTCATCTTTTCATCTTCAAATGCGCCTCTTGAAACACAGGTCACTGTAGTGCTTCCCGGTTTTTTAACGCCACGCATTGTCATACACATATGCTCTGCCTCGATAACTACCATGGCTCCTTCACATTTCAGTTCATCCATTATCGCATCAGCTATCTGTGCAGTCATCCTCTCCTGCAGCTGAGGTCTCTTTGCAAACACCTCAACAGTTCTGGCAAGTTTGCTAAGTCCTACGACTTCACCGTTTGGTATATATGCAACATGTGCTTTACCGTAAAAAGGTAAGAGATGATGCTCACACATTGAATAAAATGTTATATCCTTTTCAAGTACTATCTCAGAATTATCACAGGTGAAACGCTTTGAAAGATGAGTTGAAGCACTCTCATCCATACCTGCAAATATCTCTTCATACATTCTCGCTATACGCGAAGGTGTATCTTTAAGTCCCTCCCTTTCAGGATCTTCTCCGATCCCTTCCAGGATCATCTTTACTGCTTCTTCAATTTTCTTCTTGTCTACCATTTCTGCTTATATACTCCTTTGGCTCAAGTATACCACATTTGAGCATCTTCTATCAATGAAGGCCCTACCTGACCCTTATATCCGTTAATACGCACTGATCGCCTGTAAGTGCCACACAGATCTGTTTTGGTACCTCTTTAAGGACTGTAACATTTGTTAACTGAACACCGGCAGCCTCAGTACATGTAACGATACTGTTACCCTTTCTTTCGATCTCGACTTCACATTCAAATCCTTTCCTGTTCTTTTCAAGCCACTTATCCCAGTCTTTGAATCTTTCTGTCTTTTCAATCTCTATAGTATTATCAGAATAATCCTTCTTTCTGTCTGTCTCACCGTTAAGCTTAATAAGCGCATATTCCCTGTAATTATCACCATTTATGCTGTTATCATCAGAACTGTATATCAGTATATACGGACAGTTCCAGACAAGGCTGGCCGAAGGAAGGCTCATCGTATGGAAAATGAGATTAAGATCCTTTCTTAAAGGTATCCCCTCAGTATATTTAGATCTTGTCTTATCGATCTGGATATTTGGCAGATCACCTTCAAGACGGTTAAGATAGGATATCTTATTGGCAATTCGCTCTATATCCGATTCCTCAACTGCCTTATCAGTCTTTTCAATAACAAAATCAGACATTATGCAGTGTTCACCCGTAAGACCGATATAGGCATACTTAGAGCTGTCCTGTAATGCCATGGTAACTTCATATGATTTTAATCCGTCAGAAACAATGATCTTAACATGATCCTCATATCTTCCGGCTCTTAAACTGTAAGCCTTCTTGGCATTGTCCTCATTTGTTTCGCACGGTATCTCTTTTACAGTTATGTTTCTTGCTGCAGTGCAAACCACATTGCCGTCAAACCATATCTCACCGTATTCAAGATAATGAAATGCTTTGATCGTCTTTTTGTTATCATGAACCCTTCCGTCAAACGAATCATAGATTATCATAGACGGATTGCTGAATTCATCATCTTTATTCTTCTTTTCTTCAAACTTAAAACTTATATCTGTATAGATATTCTCGATGAGTATCCCTTTCTGGATATCATCTCTGTATTCATCACATACGATTTCATCCTTGAACTCATGAACCGTCTGATCGTCACTCATATCGTAATCAGGATCTGAATCAATGAGACTTACCATAACAGTCGAGAATCTGGGATCAAACATCTTTCCTGCTTCTCTTACAAACTCTTCCCTTACAACTGCCTGAGGGAAAGGAGCCCTGTAACTCTTTGTTGATGTCAGATTATCATAATGATCAGCAACAGCTATTATTCTGGCCGCTTCCGGTATGGCTTCTCCTTTTAATCCATCAGGATAACCACTGCCGTCATATCTTTCATATACGTAGTTAGCCCCATCTTTAAGATATGGATAATCACTTATATTTGAAAGCAGTTTGTCGCCTATCAGAGTCTTATGATCAAGAGCTTTTTTCTCTTCCTCAGTAAGCTCCCCTTCCACATCTTTTACAGGTTTACTCATTCCTATATTTCCGACATCATGAAGCAAAGCACTGTAATATATCTCATCACAGGCTTTCTCATTCTTACCGCATGCTTTTGCTATCTTTTTTGCATAATTGGCAACCCTTTGGGAATGTCCTTCAGAAAACTCATCTTTTGCATCTATTGCGCTGACAAAAGCTGAAGCTGTCTGTTCAAAGAGATTCTGCATGTTAAGACGCTCTTCTTTTAAAAATTCGATCTCTCTTTTGTTTGCATTTTCAAGTTTGTTGTTTATGTCAAAAAGAGCGAATATGTATGTTATCATGGCCACACCAACTATAGTCATGTTTGTAAGTGACAGGCCGTATGCAAATATCTGTATGATAGATGCTATTATGGGTAATACGATAAATAAAACTATAGAAAAGCAGACACCTTTATTCAGCTTCTTACGATACTGAATGACAACAGTAAGCATAATCAGAGGTGTTATAAGAGGGAACAGATAACACAGTAAAAATCCCGGTCCTCTGTGATATTTATTGAGTTCATCAAAGTAATAATACAGTCCCGTAAAAGCAGATATCACAACCAAAAGGATACCGATGTAGCCAAGAATTCTTACAGCTATGAGTCTTTTTGGCACTTTCTCAAGACCGCCCTCATTTAAGAGCAGATCAATAAGATATAGATTAAGCGCAAGGATAACAACAAGAGTCAGTGAAAAAACAAGGAAGTTTGTGACCCTTACCATCACATGGCCCTTAGGACTCATGTCTCCTGAATACATATATGCCAGACGATCAAAATAAAGCAGAAACATGGAACTTAATTCAAGCAAAAGCAAAGAGATCCTCTTTCTCTTTGGAAGTGCTCTTGCGATAAGGACAAAGAGCGCAAAAGTTGCACATGCACTGCTTAAAACGAGCATGATATTCAATTGATTGGCTTGGATCAGTTCGAGCATTATGTTTATCACTCCTATTTATGAAGCATAAAATATTCCTGCAGCTTGGTTAACAGATTTTCTCTAGATATCGTTTTAAGGAAATATCCTTCAGGTTTTAAGGACAATACAGCCATTACACTGTCCTTATCGCTCTTTCCTGTAAGAAACATGACAGGGATATCTTTAGTCTCCTCATCATTTCTTAACATTTCCAAGACCTGAGGACCGCTTGTTATAGGCATCTCATGATCTAAAAGGATAAGATCAGCCTTATTCTTACCAAGCCATTTGATAGCCTGCAGTCCCGAATTTGCCATAAAGACCTTATATTCATCCTTAAGCCATTCCCTAACAAGTGAAAGGTAATTCGGATCATCATCGACTATAAGGATCTGCTTTTTAAACTCACCCGAATCGACCTTCTTATACAGATCCACAACAGTATTTACATACTCCTCATTGTTTAAAGGTCTCGTGAATGTCTTATATATAAGATCTCCCGGTACATGATCACATGCAAAATGTATATCCTGTGATTCTCCTATGATGATCATCAAAACTTCGTCATCTTTCATCTTGTCATCAAGAAAATGAAGGACATTCTCATGAGGTCTCTTACCCTCATCCATGTAAAGGGTTATGAAAGTTGTGCCTTCCCAGTTTTCATTGATACTGTTTATGTCCCATGGAACAAAAGCACATTCTATATTTGAGGATTTGATCTTACCGACCAGTACACGCACAAGGAATGATTCCTTTTCTGCGATTATCATCATTTTGTTTGGCACGAATTACTCTCCTTTTTCCCTTGAATCGATCAGGTTCTCTATACCCTCCCAATCAAATACTTTAAGCATCTTATTTACGTTTGCTATGATCTCACTATCATTGTCAGGCAGTCTGTATGAATTTAACTGTTCCAAGATCATCTCGACAGCATCATAATCCATCTGAGGTACGACTTCTTTAAGGGCCTCATAAGCACTGTTAAGTTCATCCGTACTTATTGGCTCTTTGTCAGAATCATCCTCTTTTTTATTCAGACGGGCCAGTTTATCCTTAAATGATATAAGCTCTGATAAGAATTTCTCGGCATTGTCATCTATGAATTCCATATCCTTATGGTTTCCGGCATCTTCTAAATCTCTTGCCATTTCAGACAGTCCGTTTGCACCGATAATACGTGCGCTTGTCTTAAGCGAATGGACTTTAACCGTAAACAGTTTGATATTGTTTGCTTTATATGCCTTTTCTATCACGTCATGATTGCTCTCGATCGTATCATAAAACATTTTAAGAGCAGTTATATATGATACTATTCCACCTGAAGCCTTTATCCCGTCCAAAACAGAGAGTTCTTTGACTTCATTGACCCACATCATGTCTTCCGGTAACTCATCCAAATCCTCTATCGCATCATCTCTGCTTGGCTTAAACATGATCTCTTCAGGAAGATGCTTCATTATGGTTTTTTCCAAAGACACAGAATCTATTGGCTTAGCAAGATAACCGTTAAAGCCTTTAGATTTATAGAACTCTTCACCTGCTGTTGCATTTGCTGTAAGTGCATATACAGGAAGATCAGGATTTGATTCCCTGATACGCGCCAGTGTCTCTACACCGTCCATTCCGGGCATCATATGGTCAAGCAAAACCACATCAAAGCTTCCGAATTTGATCTTTTCAAGGCATTCCTCACCGCTTGAAGCCGTCGTAACAAATATCTTAGTTGCTTTCAAGAGATTTCTGATAACATTTAGGTTCATCGGATTATCATCAACGACCAAAACCTCGGCATCAGGAGCTATAAACTGAGGGATGTAAGGACCTTTTGCACCCTCGTCCTTATTCTCATCAAATATACCGATCAATCTGTCATCTGCTATCTTCTGATCAAGTGTGAAGATGAATTCAGAACCTTCTCCGTATACACTCTCACACCAGAGTTTTCCGTTCATCAGTTCAACAAATCGTCTTGATATATCAAGTCCGAGTCCTGTTCCCTGGATTCCGCTGTTCTTTACTTCATCAAGCCTCTCGTATGCAGTAAAGAGCTTATCCATATCCTCAGGTTTAATTCCGATACCCGTATCCTTTACAGAGAACTTAAGGCTGCATTTCTCATCCGTCTTATCTTCAATAGATATCTTTAATGTAAAGCCTCCAACATCCGTATATTTGACAGCATTTGTCAAAAGATTTAACAGAACCTGTTTTATTTTTCCGCTGTCTCCGTATAAACGCACAGGCAGATTGCTGTCAATATCTATATTGAAGACCAGATCCTTTTCAGCGCTCTTTACGCGGATCATTGAGATTATGGCTCTTATATTGTCCTCAACATCATATTCCTGCTCTACAAGGTTCATCTTTCCCGATTCTATCTTTGACATATCAAGCAGGTTGTTTACCAGTCCTAAAAGTGAGTCTGATGCATTTCTTATATCAAGAGCATAATTTATAACAGAAAGAAAATAGGGTTTTGGAACTCCCGTTGCATCCTCTCTCAATATCATCTCATCCATTCCCATAATGGTATTTATGGGAGTTCTTATCTCATGAGACATATTTGCAAGGAAACGTGACTTTGCAGTATTTGCTCTTTCTGCTTCATCTTTTGCTTCCTGGATCTGTCTGTACTGCTGTCTGATGACCGTTCCTGTCATTATCCTCCAAACAAACAAGCCCGCAAGAAGTGCAAGCAGCGCTACAGCTAGTATCCTGACAGCCACAAGTTCAACAGCTCTGGGTTTCTTGATCACAGTATACGTCTCTTCCTGAAGTACATTCTTTCCGCTGTTATCAAGTACCTGGATATGAAGAGTATAGTTACCATATTTTAAGCCTGTATATTCAAGAGGCGTAAGCTTACTTCTTAGTGCAGTGATACCTTCATCATCACTGCCTTCAAGATAAACTCTTACAAGCGGATCAGACATGGTGTAATCAAGAACAGTGGGACTGATGCTTATACGTCCGTTATCTGCCGGTATCGTATAAGTATTGTCTTCACACAAAACTTCTTCATTATTGCATAAAATGGATCGTACTCCGAGTTTTACCGCAACAGATTCCTCAATAAAGTGATTGATATTAACCTCACAGACTCCGTCTCTACCTGCCATATACAGATTTCCCTTATCATCAAGCGCACTGTATGAGTTTGCGGTAGGAGTGGAAGTAAGTCCGTTTGCTATCGTATACAGTCTGTAATCAGTGACATTGTCATTTATCATGTCATCCGCTCTTACAGAATATATGCCGTATGATGATAAAATCCACATGTCATCATTATCATCAAAATAGAAATCATAGTTGTTGTTATAAGGGAAGGATGTCACATTTGTAAGGACTCCGTTTTCAAGATACTGGATGGAGTTTGATGTCACCAGCCAGTAAACACCTCTCTTCTCATCCTTTTTTATCCTCATTATGACATCACTTGTAAGACCGTTATCACGTCCGATGGTCTTTATGTGTTCGCCATTAACGATATACATACCGTCTCCGTCGGTTCCTATAAGTATCTCTCCGCCTTCTCCCTCTTCGACTGTTAAAAAGACAGTATTCTTGATTCCTGATGAAGCATCCACAACGCGTTTAACCTTACCGTCTTTGATTATCGCAAGACCGCCGTTTGTACATGCGTAAACAGTCCCGTCACTTGCAGGTTTAGCACATCTTATCTCATTATTGGGCATACCGTTATCTGTCGTATAAGATGTTATCTTCTTATCAGACGAATAACAGATAAGTCCAAGATCATTCGTATATGAACATATCCAAAGATTCCCTTTATCATCACTTGCAAGCGATCTTATCCTTGCTTCTCCGATGTACTGGGTGAGTTCATTTTTAACAGTTTTTCTGCTCTTATCAAGGACAAAAAGACCGTTATCCGTTCCGACATAAAGCCATCCGTCGATCAGACATGTTGCATTAACGACGCTTCCTTCGATCCCGGCATTCTTTGAAACATTTGAGAAGTTGTTTGAAACAAGTTTCATAACTCCCTGTGTAGATGAACAAAACCACATATTCCCCTGATAATCAGCCGTCATCATCTCTATCGAGCTATTCATCGGAAGATTGTCTATGTTGTGATATCCGTTATTGTCATCAAGGAAGCCCACATGCTGGGATGAAGATATCCATACCCTGTTACATTCATAGCACATCCAGTGGATATTCTCTGCAGGATAAGCTGATATCTTTTTCAATTTAGCTACATTATCACCAAACTGTCCGTAATAGATCAGATTTGATTCAGACCCAAGATAGACCATTCCGGGATGTCTGGAATCTGCCAAAAGCGTTGTTATCTTAATTGTTCCTAGATCTTCGCTCGTATAAAACTCACTTACTTCGCATGATTCTATCTTAAACACACAACCGTTCTTTGTCTGTCCGTATATGGTACCGTCAGGGGAAGCATCAAGGCGAAGTATCCTTTCGTTGTTGATCCTTTTATCATCTATGTTATGAAGTACACCCAGGGCATCAACATATGCTACGCCCGCAGTCGTACCTATAAAGACATTCTCCAAATTGTCTTCTTCAAAGACACGTATAGAGGAAGACGGAAGGCCTTCCCTGTATGTATAATGAACACTCTTTCCATGATCCATCATGACAACACCGTTATCATTGGTACCTACCCATATCCTGCCCTTTGAGTCTTCAAACAGGCCTCTTCCGCTTGTCATACCGCCTGAAGTATCAAGTCTAGTAAACTCGGCACCGTCATACTGGATGATCCCGCTGTATCCTCCGATAAGGATATATCCGTCTTTAGTCCCAAGGATATAATTTGCATCAGAAGTAGGCAGCCCGTTTGTAGCATCATAGATCTTTGTGGTATATCCGATGCCTGAAAGCTGTCCCGTTGCGGCATAACCGCCGCCAAAGTTCATCTGTTCTGTTTTAAGTTCCTGCGTATCAGCGGCATATCCGTCCTGTCTAAAACATATCAAAGCCAAAGACAAACACAGGATAAAAAAGACCGCTTTTAGTTTTAAACCTTTATCCTTCATCATCACAACTAACCTTCCGTCATGATATTTCCTGATTGTATTTCTTTAATACACGCTTAACTTCAGGTAAAGAGTCCATAAAGACTTCGACCACCTTTGGATCAAACTGAGCTCCCGCTCCTTCCGTCAGGATAGCCAGTGCTTTTTCAAGAGGAAATGCCGGCTTGTAAACACGGGGAGAAGTAAGTGCATCGAAAACATCGGCAACTGCCATGATACGAGCAGAAAGCGGTATGACAGCTCCGTGCAGTCCTTCCGGATATCCCTTACCGTCCCATCTCTCATGGTGGTATCCTGCCATGTTTCTTGCTTCCTTAAGATAGTTTTCTCCCTCTACTGTGGCAATGGCATTTTCGAGTATCTTTCTTCCTGCAGTCGTATGAGTCTTCATGATCTCATACTCTTCATCTGTAAGTTTTCCGGGTTTATTTAAAACCGCATCAGAGATATTTATCTTGCCTATATCATGCAAAGGAGCAGACATCTCACAGTCAGCCATATACTTTGGAGTCAGTTTCTCAAGATAGTAACCTTTCTTTTTAAGGCCTTCCAGTATGATCCTTACATAGGCTGCTGTCTTTTGGATATGAGCACCTGTATCAGAGTCACGATTTTCGACCATGTCCGCCATCGTTACGATAAGACCGTTTTGCATCTTTGCGGTCGCATCCATGTAATGACGTATATCTCTTACGTGTTCAGCCATATCTGCTTCCATCCTGCTGACAGATGAATATAATTCCTCGATCTCATCATCAGTATGTATATCCACAGCTCTTATCTTCTTTACATTCTCATCAAGTGCTTTCTGTTCACCGCCGCTTTTCACAAAACCTTTAACACAGTCTGTGATACTGCTTATAGGATAAAACAGATAATAGCCTGAAAGCGTAAGTCCAAGAACAAGTACAAGCACAAAGATTCCTGAAAACAGCAACATTGCCTTAATAAGGAAATCTTTTGCATAATCTGAAAGGTATTGCATTGAAACATCCGCGCCTGCATAGCAGACTGTCTTACCTTTACTGTTCTTTACAGGATAGTATGCAGTTAACAGCCATCCGAACGAATCATCCGTTTCTATGGGATCTATCTCTTCTCCGGCAAGGAGTTGCGGCATATACTGTTTAAATCCTTCCTCTATCTCTATGAATTCACCCGGAATTGCAGCTTCAAACTCTTCGGTATCAAGATCAAATACAAATATACAGCCGTTCTTTTCTATCTTTAAGACATACAGGAACTGAACACCGGGCAGAGTCTTTCTGATACGATACAGCATATCTTCTGTTTCCTCATACCCTTCAGCCTCTCTTCCGAGTGCTATATATTCCTCTATTCTGTCACCATCTATCACGCTCGCAGCAAACTCGGCAGCGTGCATTGCATTAACAGTGTATTCAGCTTTAACATTCTCTGAATATACTCTGATACCGATCCATGCCATAAACCCGGCAAGAATCAGTGCCAGAAAGCTTATGAGTATACTCATCTTGTTCATTAGAGAATGACTGACTTTTTTCTTATTTGCTTCGCGGATCTCATCAGCAGTCAAAGGTTTCTGTCTCCAGCTGCTGTTTCTTATCGCCGCTCTTTTTTCTTTGGGAATGATCAACAGTAAAACCAGTGCAACAAAAGACGTCAAAAACTTGTCAACAAGATTAAGTCCTGTGTTCACAAGTGCTGCGCCTATAAAGAATCCTGTTCCCGATCTTGAAAATAACAGACCTGCCACTTCTGAAACCGCCTCGAACTGAGGCCCGTTTAAAAGCAGCCATTGAAAAGTGATACCGAGCAGACCCGATACTATTGATATGCAAAGCCAGAAATCCACATAAGATCTCTTTTTGTTAAATCTTCCTTTTCTAACATAACGCGATGTTATAAGAGCTATGAGAACGCTGATAAAAGAAAAGTACAGTGTATTGTCACTGAACATGCTGCATGTAGCATTGGAAAGAACTGCAGTCAAAACGCCCGGGAACACACCACCTATAACGGTAGCGAAAATCGTTCCTACCGTATCCAGATAAAGCGGTACACCGGTCCTGTATGCCAAATAAGAGAATAATACATTGATCACCAACCCCACTGCTACAGCCACCCATCTGTATACACTGTAGTGATCATTTTTGTGCAAGTGAAACTTCACAGTCAAACTCCTCCGTCTGTTGATCAACCATGATCATTTCATCTTTACTTCCCATCATTATATTATAACACCAATAGGCATTATTTCATAGAACACAGTAAAAAAGGCCGTGATATAACACAGCCTTACTGTTCATTCATTTAAGATACATATCGAGGACCCTTCCAAGATAAGCAAGTGAACCCGTCGCTATTATCGCTGTATTCTCATCAGCCATTGAAAAAGCAAATTCCACCGCCTCTTCTACTGAATCGCAGCATGTCACATTCTTATTAAATGCACTTACCATATCTGCGAGTTCAACCGCTCTTAAAGCTCTCGGATTGTTGGGAGCCTGACATGTAAATATCATTTTTGCATCCAGAACAAGAGTCTTTATAACAGCTTCAACAGCTTTGTCCCTGAACATCCCGAGGATAAATATCTTTTCCTTATCCTTAAGATAAATATCTATGCTCTCTTTAAGCCTTAATGCAGCATCCTCATTATGGGCACCGTCTATAATAAGTAATGGCTTTTTACTTACCACCTGGAATCTTGCAGGCCATTCAGCGCTCAAAAGCCCTTTTCTGATACTCTCATCAGTTATCTTTTTATATCCTGCATCCCTTATAACCTTTAATGCCTTTATAGACAGTGCTGCATTTTCTATCTGCCATACTCCGATAAGTTTTATCTCATACTTTGTCTTATCAAGTTTAAAGCTCTGTTTTACCAGAGAATACTTTATATCGGTTATGCTTTCTTTATCAAGAGTATAAAGATCGCAGTTTTTATCTTTGCATCTTTTCTTTATGACATCATACACTTGCTTTTGCTGTATTCCTGACACAACAGGTATATCACTCTTTATGATGCCGCACTTATTCATTGCGATCTTTTCAAGAGAATCCCCCAGAAACTGCATATGATCCATGGATATCGGAGTGATGACCGAAAGGACTGTAGTATTGATCACATTTGTCGCATCGTCTTTTCCGCCCATGCCGCATTCAAGGACAACGATATCACAGTTCTTTTTAAGAAAATATAAAAAAGCGATCGCAGTCTCTATCTCGAAGGCAGTCGGATATGAAAGGCCCTCATTTTCCATCTTGTCACAAACAGTTTTTACTTCTTCAAGAATTTCAGAAAACATGCTCTGAGAGATCATCTTTGAGTTTATCTGAAATCTCTCCCTGTAATCTCTTATTGTTGGTGATATATATCTTCCGACTCTGTAGCCCGAACAAGTCAGAACAGACGAAATAAAGGCAAGAGTCGAACCCTTGCCATTTGTTCCTGCGATATGTATGAATTTCAGTTTATCCTGGGGATCCCCCAGTCTTTTACACAGCTCTTTTATACTCTCAAGTCCGGGAACTATCCCTTTATTTGAGCTTATAAAAGCCATGTATTCCAAAGCTTCATTATATCTCATGATAATTCCCTTAGGGATCACATATCATCTATGTCCATCCCCATCTCATTGAGATCGATACCACCTATATCCTGCATGTTTACGGTACGTCTCTTGATACGTGCTTTCTCAGACTCTTCAAGGATATAATTCTTTATCTCCTTTGAATGCTTGATATGCTCAACAAGAAGCACGGGATGAGTCTTGTCACCTGTTATGCACTTGATGGTACCAAGTCCGCAGATCCTCTCCATGAAACTCACTTCAAGCTCAACATCCGTGATCTTATACATGTAGCAGTCATTCTCTGTTGTTTTTAAAAGACCTGCATCTATAGTGAGAACATCTTCGTTTATCGTATATTTTGTAAATGTCCAGGGCAATCCCAGAAACAGCCATCTTTTTCTCTCAACGTATCCCATTATCTTCTCCTCCATTTACTTTTAATAAAGTCCTATTAAGTATATCACAGATTTTGAGATATACAAAATACTCTGACTCCCTATGAGATATGAACTCTCTCTAAGCTTCTCATATCAAATTTCTCTTCACAGTATTTGCATCTGTAAAGGCCCTTAGCCTCATCTGAAAGGAAGAATATATGAGGAAGTTCCTGTTCTATAGATGTGATACATCTGGGATTCTTGCATTTGAAGACTCTTTTTATCTCCTGAGGGAGTGTGAGTTCTTTCTTCTGTATTATCTCGCCGTCTTTTATGACATTAACCGTTATATTCCTGTCGATAACAGCAAGAACATCAAGATTCAGATCATTGATGTCACATTCCACCTTTAAGATGTCTTTCTTTCCCATCTTGTCAGATTTTGCGTTCATGATCATAGCAACTGTGCAGTCTCTTGTATCCAGCTGCAGATGATGATAAAGTGAGAGGCTCTGACCAGCCTTTATATGATCCAGCACGAATCCTTCTTCTATCTTTCCTACATTCAGCATGCCTTGTTACCTCCTTGTTCTAAACCCAGTAAGGTATAAATAAGTGCCATACGTACATACACACCGTATTGAACCTGTTTGAAATATGCAGCTCTAGGATCATCATCGATCTCTACGCTTATCTCATTAACTCTCGGAAGCGGATGTAAGACGAGCATATCCTCTCTTGCTGCTTTCATCTTTTCCTTGGTCAGGATATAGAAGTCTTTTAATCTGATGTAATCCTCTTCGTTGAAGAATCTCTCACGCTGAACCCTTGTCATGTATAAGAGATCGAGTCTTCCAATGACTTCATCGAGGCTTATGACCTCTTCATAACCTATGTTCTTGCTCTTTAGCATCTGAGTGATATAATCAGGAACCTTTAATTCTTCAGGTGATATAAAGATGAAGTTCACATTCTCATATCTTGCAAGAGCTTCTATAAGTGAATGAACGGTCCTGCCGAACTTCAAGTCTCCGCAGAGTCCTATGGTGAATCCGCCAAGCCTTCCCTTTAAGCTTCTTATCGTAAGAAGATCAGTCAGTGTCTGTGTGGGATGCTGATGTCCTCCGTCACCCGCATTTATCACCGGTATCTTTGATCTTTCAGCTGCAACCATCGGTGCACCTTCTTTTGGATGTCTCATTGCACAGATATCAGCATAACATGATATTACCCTTATGGTATCAGAAACGCTCTCTCCCTTTGCTGCCGAAGATGAGTCTGCAGACGAAAAGCCAAGCACGCTGCCTCCAAGGTTTAACATAGCCGATTCAAAGCTTAATCTTGTTCTTGTACTGGGCTCGTAGAAACATGTGGCTAGCTTCTTTCCGTGGCATACATCTGCGTATCTGTCAGGGTTCTTTTCCATGTCGTTTGCCAGATCAAAGAGTTTGTCCAACTCCTCAACCGTGAAATCCAGCGGATTCATTAGATGTCTCATAGTATACTTCCTTCCTTTTGATTTAAAAAAACGATGAGAATAAAAATCCCATCGTTTAAAAACTATCATATGTAAGATTGTAAGTAATTCCGGTCTGTCTCACAATATATCCTCCAACATCTACGACATCATACCATATATTGTATCTACAATCAATCACTAATTTTCAGTATTTCATATTTTTATGAGCATATTTCTCGTAAAGATCGGGTCTTCGCTGTTTTGTGCGCTCTAAAGACTGCTCATGA
Organism: Lachnospiraceae bacterium; assembly: GCA_017619635.1. Lineage (GTDB taxonomy): Bacteria > Bacillota > Clostridia > Lachnospirales > Lachnospiraceae > Colinaster. The sequence goes on from JAFZRZ010000033.1 coordinate 17,173, forward strand.
CGCCATTTTTCGATATTGGCATGATGACCGCTCAAAAGCACATCGGGGACCTTCTTATCCATCCATACTTCAGGTCTCGTATACTGCGGATATTCCAAAAGCCCATCATCAAAAGACTCTGTCTGAGCCGATTCCTCATTACTTAAAACCCCCGGAACAAGCCTTGATATACAGTCTATCATGACCATTGCAGGAAGCTCTCCTCCCGTAAGTACATAATCGCCTATAGATATGTAATCTGTTGCGATCTCCTCCAGGACTCTTTCATCAACACCCTCATAATGTCCGCACAAAAAGATCAGCTCTTTTTCATTTGATAATTCTTTTGCTATCTCCTGGTCAAAAAGTTTACCCTGGGGCGTCACATATATGGTCCTTACCTTTTTGTCACTGCCTATCTTATCGCATATGGCCTTATGGCAGTCAAATATGGGCTGTGCCTGCATTAGCATTCCCGCACCGCCTCCGTAAGTATAATCATCAACCTTTTTATGCTTGTCAAGCGTATAGTCACGTATGTTTACAGCATCTATGCTTATAAGTTCTTTTTGCATTGCTCTTCCCAGGATACTGTTATCAGCAGCCAAAAACATCTCGGGAAAAAGCGTCATCACATGAAAATTCATAATAATCCGTCCAGTACATTCACTTTCATTATACCGTTTTCGATGTCAACTTCTTTTATGCATTCCTTTATCGCAGGCAAAAGAAGTTCTTTGCCATCTTCCAGTTCTATAACATAAACATCATTGGCTCCAGTAGGCATGACATCCGTTAATCTGCCTTTGATGTTTTTTTCTTCATCTATAACTTCAAGTCCTATAAGATCAGCGACAAAATATTCATCTTTTTTAAGTTTAACCGCATTATCCCTGGTAACATACAGATTCTTTCCCTTAAGAGACTCAACTTCGTTTAATGAGTTGTACTCTTTGAACTTAACTATAACCATGTTCTTTTGATACTTCACGCCTTCAATATGCACTGTGGGAGCATTGCTTCCTTCTCCCAAGATGACTTCTTTAAGCTTGCTGTATCTTTTTACATCATCGGTCGTTGGAAAGACCTTTACTTCCCCTCTCACACCGTGTGTTGAACTGATGGCTCCTACCTGCAGTAAACCTTCCATACTTTAACTCCGTTTAAAAACAGCGCAGCCAAAAACATGACTGCGCCAGTTAACTGTCTTAGACGATCTCAACGTCCACTCTCTTGTTGTCATTGGAGCTGGCAGCTTTAACCACCGCTCTGATCGCTTTTGCAATACGCCCCTGCTTTCCAATAACTTTTCCCATATCAGATTGTGCAACATGAAGCTTAATGGTTATATTCTTTCCATTAGCCTCTTCTGTCACAACAACTTCATCCGGGTTATCAACAAGATTTTTAGCGATAACTTCAACCAATTCTCTCATAACCCACCTCCAAAAGTGTTACTGTATTAACCCGATGATTATTTCTCGATTCCTGCAACCTTGAGTAATTTAGCAACAACTTCTGTAGGCTTAGCACCGTTAGCGAGCCACTTCTTAGCCTTCTCCTCATCAAATTTGATAGTTGAAGGATCTGTATTGGGATTGTATGTTCCGATCTCCTCAATAAACTTTCCGTCTCTGGGACTTCTTGAATCTGAAACAACAACTCTGTATATTGCGTTTCTCTTCTCACCGATTCTGGTTAATCTCATCTTAACTGCCATGATAATCTTCCTTTCTATTTAACAAATAAAATTATATTTATATGAACCTGTATGTTCCGTTAAGAAACTAAGGTTTATATCACATTATCTGAAGGGGAATCCTTTCTTTCCGAATCCTCCAAGGCCTCCGAAACCTCCGAGTCCTCTCATTCCCTTCTTGCCCATCATGCCCTGCATCTGCTTCATGGCTTTCTGGCTCTGTTCAAACTGTTTGATAAAACGGTTTACAACCGCTATATCAACACCGGCTCCCTTTGCTATCCTGTGCTTTCTGCTTGGATTTAAGAGCTTTGGATTTTCTCTTTCCTTCGGTGTCATACTGAATATGATCGCTTCAGTTCTTGCAAGCTCTTTCTCATTTATGCTTCCTTCAAGATCGGCTGCATTCACACCAAGTCCTGGCATCATTCCGAGGATACTCGCAAGTCCGCCCATATTCCTCATCTGCTTCATGCTCTCAAGGTAGTCATTGAAATCAAACTTACCTTTTTTCATGCGCTCGGCCATATCTCTTGATTTCTCTTCAGAGATATCTATGCTCTGCTCAGCTTTTTCAATAAGTGAGAGAACATCGCCCATGCCAAGGATCCTGTTTGCCATACGGTCGGGATAGAACTGTTCGAGGTCTGCAAGTTTCTCACCCATACCTACGTAGAGGATAGGAAGCTCGGTCACGGCCTTTACTGAGAGCGCCGCACCACCTCTGGTATCACCGTCCATCTTACTTAAGATGACTCCGTCTATACCGATCTTTTCCTTGAATTCGCTTGCTACATTAACGGCATCCTGACCTGTCATCGCATCGACAACAAGTATAGACTGATGAACTGTGACATTCTTCTTTATGTTTTGAAGTTCTGCCATCATGTCCTCATCTACATGAAGACGTCCTGCCGTATCGAGGATCACTACGTTGTGTCCGTTCTTAGTGGCATGCTCTATGGCTGCCTTGGCTATATCAACCGGTGAATGATTGTCTCCCATTGTGAAGACTTCTACACCGACTTTTTCTCCATTAACCTGCAGCTGCTTTATTGCAGCAGGTCTGTATACGTCGCAGGCAACAAGTAAAGGCTTCTTGCCCTTCTTTAAGAACTTTCCTGCAAGTTTTGCTGTTGTGGTCGTCTTACCTGCACCCTGAAGACCGCACATCATGATTACGGTTATGGCCTTACCGGGCTGGAACTCTATCTCTGTGGTCTCATCGCCCATGAGAGAAGTCATCTCTTCATTAACGATCTTTATGACCATCTGACCGGGATTAAGACCGTTCATAACATCCTGACCTATGGCACGTTCTTCCACGGTCCTTATGAACTTCTTGACCACCCTGAAGTTAACATCCGCTTCAAGAAGAGCCATCTTAACATCTTTACATGCTATATGAACGTCTTCCTCGGTAAGTCTTCCCTTGCTTCTTAAGTTCTTGAATACGTTTTGTAATTTATCGCTTAAACTTTCAAATGCCATGCTTACAGCTGTTCCAGTATCTTTGCCGCAAGTGCTTTTATCTCATCACTGTCGGCCTTTTTCTCTATCTGTTCGACTTCCTCTTTTATGGACATGAATTTTTCCACAAGATGAAGTTTGTCCTCATATTCCTCAAGGCTTTCGTCACATCTTTTTATCAGGTCATGAACACCCTGCCTTGATATGCCGTGTTCGTTTGCTATCTCAGAAAGTGACATATTGTCATATACATAGGCTTCATATATGCTCTTACGGTGCTCATTGAGCAGTGCTCCGTAGAAATCATACAAAAGACCCTGTCTCACGATCTTCTCCATAACACACCTTCTGTCAATGAAAAAACCTTGACACCTTTGCCATCTTACGACAAAGAAACTTATCTGTCAAGCATTTTTTCTTGACACATAATAATTATATACCATAAATGCTTATTTAGGTTTATAATATATTAACAAGGAATGTTCGGAGACTATATATGCGTAAAAGGATTGCTGTCTTACTTGCACAATTAGAGGAAAACACCCAGAAGCGTTTTATGGACGCATTCATCAAGGAAGCATACTCTCATGATTATGACGTATGCATTTTTTCCATGTTCCAGAAGTACCAGGAGACTGAACTCAGGAATATCGGAGACTCCAACATCTTTAATCTCTTAATACCCCAAAACTTTGACGGTATTGTTGTTATGATCGATACACTTCTTACTCCGGGGCTTGAATCCAAACTATCACAAAGATTAAAAGAATCCTTTAACGGTCCCGTTATTATGGTCGATCGCGAGACCAAGGATTTTGATCATGTTCTTATTGATCACTACTCTCCCATGTTAAAACTTGTCAATCATATGATCGAGGTCCATGGGTTTAAAGATATTGCATTTTTAGGCGGTAAAGAGGGTCATCCTCATTCGATACAGCGTTTAAACGGCTATCTCGATTCCATGAAGCTTCATGGATTAAAGATACGTGAGGACAGGATAAGACACGGTAATTACTGGTACGACAGCGGACATTCATTTGCCGATTATCTTTTAGGCAACAAAGATGATATGCCTCAGGCCGTTGTATGTGCAAACGACTACATGGCTGTAGGTGTTGCTTCAAAACTTTCTGAAAGCGGTTACAGGATACCTGAAGATATAGCTGTCATAGGATATGACTCAACGCTTGAAGGTCAGACTTCTCCCGTTCCGTTAACATCAGCAGATATCCCTGCACCCCAGTGCGGAAAGCAGTGTTTCCATTACATTCACAGCAAGATCTGTGGTAAACCTATCGTGCCCTTAAAGCTTGATGTAAAGATACTTATCGGCGGAAGCTGCGGATGTAAGGAGTTTACTCCCATATACAGCAAGATGAGCAGAGACGAATGGAAAACAGACCGTTCGGAGGTAAGCTACTACTCTGATTTCAACCACATCACAGAGGATATGCTTTGTCAGACAAACTATCGTAAATTCTTTGAGATGCTCTCAACCTATTCGTATCAGATAAGGCCTTTTGAGCGTTTCTGCATATGTCTCAACGAAGGATTTCTTGATGCTTCATGCTTCATAGGTGATGAGGCTTTAAGATACGGTTACACTGAGGATATGCATCTTGTCATATCTTGCGGACCTGAACTTGAAGACAGCAAGGATACGGTCGATTTAAACCGTAAGTTCAAAACATCCACTCTTCTTCCTTACCTGGAAGAAAAACGTGATGAACCTTCTGTATATATATTTGCACCCATGTTCTTTGAAGACAGATGTTTCGGATATGTTGCCTTAAATCCCGGCAAAGATCTCAGTTCATATACAGAGACCTTCCGTGTATGGATGAAGAATGTAAACATGGGTATGGAAGCTTTCTACAGACAGAAGGCTTTAACAGGTCTCATAGACCAGATAAAGTCCGATCAGGTCAGAGATATACAGACAGGTCTTTATAATTACCAGGGCTTCTTGGAAAAGTTAAATCTGATGTCATCAATGAACAGTGCATACAACCGCAGTGTCGGTGTCATCGCTCTTGATCTTGATAACCTTAAGCATATAAATGAACAGTATTCTATAACAGCCGGTGATTCTGCCATAAGAGCACTCGCCTCTTTCGTATCACAGTGTATAAATGATGATGAGGTATGCGGCAGATTGGGAGGCGATGAATTCCTTATCGGTATAGTTGATGATAACTGTGAAAAACGTTTTGATCAGATAATATCAAGCATCCCTGAAAATGGTATATCATTCACAGGATCAGACAAAGAGATCCATCACATAGGAGTCTTTTACAGTACAAGGCAGATTAAGATATCCGAACTTCACGGACTCGACTTTCTTATCAATCAGACAGTCAATGCAAAGAATCACGAAAAGATGGCTGCACGTAAAAACAAGTCATCCGTGATCGAGATGAGCTGTGAAGAAAAGCAAAAATGTGCCGATGTTGAAAGACTCATCAATGACGGCCTGATCACATATCATTTCCAGCCCATAGTCAGGGCTGATGATGGTGCGATATTCGGATATGAAGCTCTAATGAGATCTACCGGCGGAATAAACCTCTCTCCTTTGGAGATCCTTGATACCGCAGCGATCATCAACAGGCTTTATGATATAGAAAAGACAACATTTAACGGTGTCATCAATCATATCGAGTCTCATCATGATGACTTTATTGGAAAGAAGGTCTTTATAAACAGTCTTCCAGCATATCAGTTAACAGGTAATGATGAGGAAGTTTTATATGAGCGTCTCACAAACCGTAATGGTCAGATAGTCGTTGAATATACTGAAGCTTCTGAATTCGATGATGATGTCTTAATCAAACGCAGATCAGACTATAACAGATTAAATGTTGAGATCGCCCTTGATGATTACGGAAGCGGTTATTCAAATGTGAATAATCTCATAAGGTATACTCCCAGATATGTAAAGATTGACCGTATGCTCATATCCGGGATAAACTCAAGCGATCAGAAAAAGCATTTTGTTAAGAGCATCGTTGAATATGCCAGCCAAAATAACATAGTGGTCCTTGCTGAAGGTGTTGAGACAAAAGAAGAATTAAGATGTGTAATCTCTCTTGGAGTCGATCTTATCCAGGGTTACTACACCGGACATCCGTCAGAGATTCCGGTTGAAAAGATTGACGATGAGGTCATGCTCCAGATAAGACGTTATTCTCATAACAGAGAAGATTCTTCTGTTTTTGAAGAGATCTAATATTTTTTATTTATACTGTGATAGAAGACATATTGCTGCATTATCCCTGCGTTCTCCTTATATGAAGGGAACGGATCGATACCGGCATAGTGCTCTTCTATCACTCTTTTTATCCATACGTCTACAGGTGCCCTGCCAGTTCTGTGGTAAGAAAAGAGCATGACACAGTTGGCGACCTTTGTACCCACTCCCTTTATCTTTATGAGTTCATTATATAAGGACTCATCATCAAGATCAGCTATAAGATCAAGATCTATATCCCCCAAATATACTTTCTTAACCGCGTCTATTATATAACCGACTCTGTATCCGAGGCCGCATTCTGAAAGTTCATCCTGAGAGACATTTATAAGCTTATCAGGCGTTGGAAAAAGATATACACTCTCCCTGTCAGTCTTAATCTTTTTTCCATACCTCTCACACAGTTTCTCAACACAGCTTCTTATGGCGGGTATTGATTTTCTCTGGGAAATGATAAAGGAAATGAGCATCTCCCATTTATCCTGATTAAGTATCCTGATACCATTTCCGCAATCAGCACATTCGATCATATATCTGTCTTCTTTGCGAATACTTAAGCGAACCGATGAATAGTCAAGCTTAAGATCAAAATAATCCTCCCAAATATCTTCCCATTCCTTTTTAGAGCAGGATATCTCATATGTATCGTTTTTATCGGTCTTATTCATATACAGGACATGATCTTTTGTTATGAACCTGTAAGTGTATATTTTATCATCTGAATTAACGATACACGGTCTGAAGCACTGTCCTGAGCTGATTATCTTATCAATATCAAAATCATCTTTTATCCTGATGAGCATTTTTTATCCTCTAAACTTAATAACCTGCTCATATGAGCAGGTTAATCATCAAACTTCAACAGTTTCAGGTACACATGCGAGCAGGTCTATCTTTGGTATGCTACAGAATATATCCACAAGTTCCTGATCAAGCTGCTCTCCCGAAACCTCTTTCATTATCTTTACAGCCTCTTCGTGTGCTCTTGGCGGCTTATATGACCTTCTCATTGTTATCGCTGCATATGTATCAGCTACCGCTATTATTTTGGCAGCATAAGGTATCTGCGACTCCGGTATGCCATAGTATCCGTTCCCTGAAAGCCTCTCATGATGATATTCTATCCATGGAAGGATCTCACTGAAAGATCCGAGTGGTTTTAATATGTTCACACCAAGTCTTGGATGTGTCTTCATTATCTCCCACTCATCATCAGATAAAGGATATGGTTTGTTTAGTATCTGCTCAGGTATACCCAGTTTACCTACATCATGCATAAGAGCGGCAAATTCAAGGCTGACTCTGTTGATACCTTCCCTATTCTGTGCGGGAAGATTATCATACAAAAGCATTGTTACATTTCTTACATATCTGCTGTGACCTTTTAGGTTTGGATCTCTGGCATCAACAACACCTATCAGTGTTTCGGCGATGTTGATACAGTTATCCTTAACGGTCTTTACCAGTCTGAAAAGCAGTGTCATGACAATAGCCACAAACAGACTGCCGCCAAACAGAATGCCTGCGACCATAAGATCAGGTTTTCCCAATACGCCGACAAAGATATATCCTATCAAAAAAAAGATAAGCAGTGCCAGTGCTATAAGTTCCCAGATCCTATCCTGGGATACGCCGGAAGACAAAACATCCCTGGTACTCTTCATAAACTGAATGTACCTGTAAATGTTGGTGACCATTATTATCGCACCAACAGCTATCATAACCGCTACCATATTTACCATAGTCACACACCCATTCCTTGCAGTTTAATGCTAATTCGATTATAACACATAAGTATTATATTTAATAAGACCCTGGTTATCAGGTAAGTATATTTAATCTTCAATGTCAGCTATGTTATATGAAGGTGAAAACGTGCAGTTTTCATTCATTTTTAGATAACTGTCAAATATCCTGTCAACGGCATTTTTAATACCTTCATGATCTGTCTCGATCATGATTATCAGAAACTGTTTACGGCCATACCTTGTGATTATATCAACACTTCTTACATTCTGACGTATTGCTTTGTCCATATAGAACATGTCTCTTTCAAGGTCATCAGACAGATTCTCTTTATCCTTTGGCACATCAAGTGAGATGATTATCATTTTAAAAGAATGTGAGAATCTCTTGCCAAGATTGGATACGTACTCATAGAGCTTTACAAACTGCCTGTATTCTACATCCAAAGCACCTTTATAATTTCCGCTGTTTTTAATACCCTCTATTAGCTTTGCATGATCAAGGCTGTCAAGATCGCTTAAGCTTTCATCACTGTTATAGAAACTGTATCCGTTCTTTCCGTTCTGTTTTACATGATAGAGTGCCTTATCAGCCTGATTAAAGACTTCGGCATAAGTCTCTGAAGTTGTATTCATTACAAGACCTGCGGAAATGGATGCCGGAGCGATCTCTGCATCATTGCCCTTCAACCTTTCAAAGGTATCCTTTATCGCCAGTATTGCCTGTTCAGCCTCATTTGAAGAAACGTTCTTAACGTATAACAGGAATTCATCTCCGCCAAGCCTGCAGCATAGTCCGTCCTTGCTGTGCTCTTTAAGCGTATCTCCTATCAGTTTAAGTGCCTTGTCTCCTGCTTCATGACCATATGTATCATTTATCTTTTTAAGGTTATCCATATCAAGGAGCATCAGACAACCCGGCGTATCCTGCATGATATGAGCTATGACAGGCTCACCTGCATTCCTGTTTTTGATACCTGTGGTCATATCTATTTCATCAGCAGAGTTTTGTGAAACATAAGTCTCGAAAATATCCTGTAAGAGGGCTGATGAACCTTCTATATCTATCTTTGTTTCATCATCCTTACTGTTAATGACATCATCTAAAAGTCCGCGTTCCCACAGATCTATGAAGATACCGACAAAATCAGGATCAAACTGCTTTCCCCTGTTTTCCTCAAGCTCATGCTTTATGTACTCATCAGTGCATGCTTTCCTGTATACCCTGTCAGAGTTCATAGCATCAAATGCATCAGCGATCGCAACTATCCTTGCTTCTTCAGAGATATCCTCTCCTGAAAGTCCTTTAGGATAGCCCTTGCCGTCATATCTTTCATGATGGCTTCCTGCCACATCAAAAGCAGCTTCTATCATAATCCTGCTCTTTAATACATCAGTACCGATCGTTGTATGTGATCTTATTATTTCAATTTCGGCTTCAGTCAGTTTTTTGGGATTGTTTATTATACTGTCCTGCACGCCTGTCATTCCGATATCATGTAACAGTGCAGCATATTTTAGATCATTTATCCTATCCTGATCCCAGCCAAGAGCCTCAGCAAGCAGTACACTGTACTGACTCACCCTTGTGGAATGACCTTTTGTATAGGGATCTTTTGCATCTATGGCATGAGCAAGTGTCTGAATGGTCTGAAATGACATCTGCTCTATCTTTTTTCCTCTTTCTTCTGCCACTGCAGACTGCTTTGCCACCTCTTCGTTGAGTTTTTCAGTGTGTACGTTTAGTCTGGCAACCTCCAGCTGCTTTTCGATTGTCAGTATCATGATGATAAGAAGTATGGATACGATAAAAAGTGAAGCTATGAATGTGATAAGTAGCATATTCTTAAGTCTGCTGAAGGCTGATGTCGCATCAGAAACAGACAGACATATCCAGTCATTTGAAACGGATACAGCATATACTATATATTCGGCATCATTGTAATTTAATGAATAAAATCCCTCATCACTTGTTCTAAGCTCATTGACAAGTGCTCGTCCGAATGTACCTTCTTCTGACATGTAGTTCTTACCGATCTGTGATCTGTCAGAATGCGCGATAACCTGATACTTTCTGTCCAGTACGATCTCCATATCAGAATCACCGCGGGCAGCGATCTCTTCCGCTATATCCTGAAGCACATCCAAAGAAAAGTCCATTGCTGCCACACTTTTGGCATCACAGAGTGTTTTTGAGAATGTGATCATCACGGTATTTGTCTGTGCATCAATATATGGATCAACGACAGCAACACGTCCTACATTTGCGCGTGCGTCAATATACCACGGACGTTCCGTAGCAACATAATCGGCATCGGGTACCCATTCGGTACCGTCTAAGTATTCACCGTTTATATATCCGTACATACCGGTGGAGTTTTCTGATGTGGTATTGATTATGGCTGCAGTCTGATTAACAAGGAAAGCCTTTATATCCTCCTGTGACTCACCTGCCCTTATCATGTTATCAAGGGAATAAGATGCCAGTTTCATCGTGTTGACACCTTTTGACAGATACTGGTCTATCTGTTCGGCACTTGTCACGGCACTTAACTCTCCGCTGGTGATTATCGCATTTCGAGTCTCAGAATACAGCATCTTATAATATGCTATGATGACTCCCTCAAAGAAAAGGATAACCATCAAGAAAAGCAGCATGCTTCTTATGGATAATCTTAGATTGACTCTGTCATTCTTTTCCATATATTCTCCCGATACATCCTATTTTACTATTGTTATATCGCTTCCAAACCACTTCTTTGATATATCGCCCAGAGTCCCGTCAGTCTTCATCTGGCTTATTATCTCACAGACTCTGTCTCTTAGTTCTTTATCATTCTTTCTAAAGCCTATTGCATACTGTTCCTCATCAAGGCTTTCCGGAAGAACAAAGAACTGTTTATCGCTTAAAAAGATCGAATAATATGCAACAACGGAATCAACCAGTGCGACATCTACTTTTCCTTTTTCCAGCTGTTCAAAAAGTGTAATATTGTCATCAAAAAGTTCGACCTTATTATCAGAGTACAGATCAGAAGTTTCTAAAGCCTCCTGAGCCGATGCGCCTGACTGAACACCAATCGTTTTACCGCTTAAGTCTCGTATTCCTTTTATATCACTGTTTCCCCTTACCACAAATATGAGTTCATTTTTCATGTAAGGTTCAGACAGGTTCATGTTGTTTTCTCTCTCCGGTGTTATCGACATTCCGTTCCATATACAGTCGATCTCACCGTTATTTAAGCACTCTTCCTTTGTATCCCAGTCTATACCCTTTGTGACAAGCTTAACGCCAAGCCTGTTGCAGACTTCTTTGGCAACATCTATGTCAAAACCTACGATATCACCGTTATCATCCTTAAATCCCATAGGCGGGAATCCTTCATCGAGTCCTAACACAAGCTGACCCGAATCCAAGACCTTTTGCAATGATCCGTCACTTAAAGTCTGATCACTGCTTTCGTCCGTACCACAGCCTGAAAGCATGAAAACAAGAGAAGTCGCAAGCATTAATGCTGCTATTCTTTTAAAACCCGATAAAATAAAACTCATATAACTCCTCCTGTTGATCCAATCCTTAGATCCTTATCTTAATTCTTCCCCCAAATCATATGCCCTTTGCGAGAATATTTCGATTCTTTCTTCTCTATTTTTATCATTACCATAGCCTCTGGTCATTTCGTCAAAAGCATATACTTCGCATTTCTTTGCCCTGTTACGAATTCGGTCATCAACCATAACAGTCTTCATAGCTTCAAGTTGCTGCAATCTGATATCATCCTTTAATGAGCCTCCCATCGTGATAAGAAACATGACTTTTTCCAAAGTTTTCATCGAAGGTTTATCTCCATAGGCAAAACCATATGTCCATACCCGCTGAAACCATCCCTCAAGCATAGCCGGAGAAGCCGTCCAAAAATCAGGATAAATAAATACAACAATGTCGGCCGAATTAATCTTCGCCTGCTCATTAAGAATATCTTTCTCTACAGGATCCTCTAATCGATAAAATCCTTCTCTAATGTATTCACGTTCTGACATGACTGGATTAAATCCCTGTGCATACAAATCAGAGACTTCATAAGAGTGGCCTGCATCCTCTAGCCCTCGTATAAAGGATTCTTTTATCATATATGTAAAACTGTTTTTACTTGGATGGCAATATACAACTAATACTTTCATAACATCTCAATATCTCTGATAGTGTTTATCCAAGTACATAAAAAGGACATCTGCACTTGATACACTGCTGGTTCTGTGTTGAAAACTCGCAGGTCTGTTCTTCATATTCCAGATGAACTCCATAATGCTGATTCACATACTCTATCCCATTCTTAAAAGCTATCATGGCGTCTCTTTTACAGCATCTTGGTCCATTGATCTGGCCAAGTTCACCTATTGCACTTGAAGTATATCCCATATGATTTCCCCAGGTTCCATCTTCAGAAAGAGGGCCGGTTCCGTCAATAATGGAAAGTGCTGCTCCGATTGATGTTATGGCTCCACAGATTCCCCAAAGGCCGCACATAGCCCCCGGCATTCTGAGTCCTTCAAAGCATATCTTCTTTAAGGCTTCTTCTATATCAAGTTCACCGCCTGCGTTATAAAATGCCATCAACAGGCACGCACCGTCCAGGATATGATGCTCAGGTCCATGGATATTTATATACTCCTTATGCGCCATGTTCTTGAACATGCTGACAGGATTTGTCCCCTTTTCACTTCGGATATCTTCAATTATTCGGTCAGCCCTTTCTTCTGTAGTCATATTTACAACTCCATTCTCATAGAAACGATGCCGTCTTTTTCTGATACTTCCTCGAATCCCATACGCTTGTACAAGCCATACCCGATCGACATTACGGATGGTTTTGTCGTAAACATCACTTCTTCAAATCCCAATTCTTCTGCTTTTTCAATCATCGTATTCAGCATTATTCTGGCATAACCCTTGCCTCGATATTCCGGCTTTATGAACAGTCTTTTTGCCTCGCAAGTTTCATCATCTATTTTCCTGATTGCAATACAAGCAATCGGCTTCTCATCTTCATATCCAACAAGCATGGAACAACCTATATAAAAGCCCAAGAGGTCATTTAATTCTTTATCAAAAGATACAAAGCAACTTTCTGCTCCCTGAATTTGGGAATACTCTGTAAACAGTTCTTTTATGGCTTCAGTATCCAAACATTCTTTACTTCAAAGGACATTTTTGAATTCTCCATAGCATTTTAAAGTTATAATCTCTTCTGGTACCACAAAAGATCATACCATCTGTTAAACTTTTTGCCGACAGCA
>JAFZRZ010000003.1 GCA_017619635.1 Lachnospiraceae bacterium
AAACGTCAATCCAAACCTTCTATAAACCCTCGCATTGCTTCTTCACATCTGTCAGGTTCATGATCATAAACACTGTGTCCGCAGTCAAGCTGCAGCGTTGTAACATCAGTCAGTTTTGAAGCATAGTCCATCTCAAAATCTATCCAGCCTTCGGTTACTGTTCCGTCAGATATGATAAGCAGTGTCGCAACATCAGGTATAGGTTTGCTGTCGATGACATTAAGATCTTCTATGATACTGTCTGCTTCATTTGAGGCTGTATTACTGTTATATTTTCTGCATACAAGCGCTGTTGCCAGCTTCTTTTCTTCATCGGTAAACTCATCCGGCAGAGTACCGCCGACAAACAGCCTTACAAGTCCGAGTTCCCTCAATGTCCTGTTAACCGAATTTGCGGATTTGACAGAAGAAATGAGTGCCTCATCATACATGTCATAAGCTCTTGGAACCGCCATATCCAAACCGATGATCGCTTCTACCTCTTCAGGATAGTTCTGTGCCCAGTATACTGTCTCAAGTCCGGTATACGAATGAGGACATAAGATATAAGGACCTGTTATGCCTGCTGCATCAAGTGCTTTTCTGTTCTGATCCACCCTGGTCATAACATCTCTTGCCCCTTCATATTCATCACTGAACCCATATCCGAACTTCTCAATGATAACAACTTTGTAATCCTCATCAAACCGGTCAGTGAAAGCTTTATAATCCAGGATCGGACATGGAGCACCTGCGCCTGCCATGAACACCAGCGTATGTTCACCTTCTCCTGAAGAATATACAGCCATCTTATGACCGTCCACCTCTACCATACTGGCTATCTGCTGGTCATTTAACAGTTTCTTCTCTCCGGCAAGCTTTACCCTGTTGAATATAAAAATCCCCAAAAGCAATATTGCGATAAATGCAATTACCCCCAATATGATCTTTACGATCACCTTCAACACTTTTTTCATATTAACCTCCCTTTTTCCTTTTACTTTCTACCTGGGTAAATATACAAAAAACATCTGTATATATCAATGATCTGTAAGTAAGAGGTAATCATCCGCCTGTAAGATGCATATCTTTTCAGTTAAGATGCAATTTATATTCCTGGCAAAACAAAAGACCTGAAACCCTGTAAATGCAGGGTTCCAAGTCTCCAAAAAAGGGTTTATTAAAAGATGACATACCTAAACTATTCTACAGACTGCTGTTTTCCTTCATCTCTTTCTCATGTATCTCCTGAATACTGTCAATTGCGGATAACATGGGTTTGATATCCTGACCTTTAAGTTTTCTGTCCACGTAATTCTTTGTTATCTTCATTACGGTACCGCTTAGAGCAAGAACACCGATAAGGTTCGGGATAGCCATCATACCGTTAAATGTATCGGAAAGATCCCATGCAAGCGCCAGATCCATTGTTGCACCCACAAGGATGAATACTACGAATAGAATCTGATATATCTTTACAGCTTTTCTTCCAAACAGATACTCAAATCCCTTCCCTCCGTACTGACTCCATCCAAGTACCGTCGAGAAAGCAAAGAACAGGATCGCTATAGCAATAAAAGCTGAACCGAATCCTCCGAAAACAGTTGAAAAAGCTTCGGCAACAAGTGCTGTAGATACTTTATCAGATATAACTGCACCCGTATTAAGATCAACAAGTCCGCTTGATAAAACAGCAAATGCTGTAAGTGTACATACTATGATGGTATCGGCGAACACCTCAAAGATACCCCACATTCCCTGAACAACAGGTTCTCTTACATTTGAGCTTGAATGAACCATTACTGATGAACCAAGACCTGCCTCGTTTGAGAAAACGCCTCTTTTCATACCCCACTGAATAGCCAGGGATACTCCGCTTCCGACTATTCCTCCGCCAACAGCCTTAAGACCGAAAGCGCCTTTTATTATCGCACCAAATACTGCTCCGACCTGACTGAAGTTCACAACAAGAACAGCGATCGCACCTATAAGATAGATAACAGCCATAAAAGGAACCAGTTTCTCGGTTACGGAAGCTATCCTCTTAAGTCCTCCGACGATAACAAGTCCGGCTATCACCATAAGTATTATTCCTGTCACAAAAGTCGGGATGTGGAATGCTGAGTCCATGTTTATCGCAATGGAATTAACCTGGCTCATATTTCCTATACCGAATGAGGCTATAACACAGAATATACTGAATAAAACAGCAAGTACTGCTCCTATCTGTTTGCATCCCTTCTTTGAACCAAGGCCGTCCTTAAGATAATACATGGCACCGCCGCACCACTCATCTTTCTCATTTCTTCTTCGATAATAGATACCCAGCACGTTCTCGGAATAGTTGGTCATCATACCGAAGAATGCCACTATCCACATCCAGAAGATCGCTCCCGGACCGCCTGAAGCTATGGCTGCTGCCACACCGGCTATGTTACCGGTTCCTATGGTTGCGGCAAGGGCTGTACAAAGACTTTGGAACTGTGATATCTGCATATCCTCTTTAGCTGTATGAGAGGTAACCTTCGAATCACTGAAGATACCCCCGACAGTGTTCTTGACCCAATGCTTAAAATGAGATATCTGGAAGCATTTCGTCAGGATCGTCATTATTATTCCTGTGCCGACAAGCAGGATCAGCATGGGCAGTCCCCATACAAAGCCGTTCACTTTACCATTGATCGTCTCCAACTGTTCTAAAAAACCATTCATATCAGTTCTCCTCTCCTAAACCGCCTTTGAAACAAAGGATCCTTTCCTTTTTCATATCGTTACACAGCCTAAAGTCCATATCAGATACGTCATAGACCTGTATTATATCTTTTAACTCCTCAAACTTTTGATCAAAGTCGCATATCCTGTTTTCGAATGCCTTTAACATATCCGGATTAAAGACTTTTGTCTTTTCGTTTTCAAATATCGCGTTATACAGTATCCCTGCCTCAACCAGATCCTGGAAGAAATGACTTCCGTATGACAGTTCAGGATTGTAGCCTGCCCTCGAATCCGATATCTCGCAGATAGCCTCATATTCACTGATGTCAGAAAACAGTGCGGGTACACCGAGTTCAGGTGAAGATGTTCCTATCCTTCCCGGTGTCATAAGTAACATCTTTTTGTTTAAGCCTCTCATTTTCCAGTTGATGCTTCCCACCGCCTGACCTATCTTGTATTTATCCTTGTATGGCATGTTGTAGTAATTAACAGGATCCACAAAGACGATGATATCTATCTTTTCAAATCTGGACAGTCCCATTGAAGAGCCGCTGCATTCAAAAAGGATCTTTTCCTTATCCACGTCTTCTGGTAGCTTAGTCTCATTTGCATCCTGAAATACCTGTAGAGGTCTGCATTGCAAAAGGTTTATGACATAGTCACCGTTTTCCGACAGGTTAATGGTAAACTCTGTGTCCACAGGGTATTCATACTCACTTTGAATGGCAGAGAGGATCTGTCTCATCTTAACCATAAGATCATCTTTCTCAACTATTCCCTGACAGGAAACAAATTCTATCGTCCTGTTCTGTCCGCGTTCGCGGTACATGCTTTCCGTATCTCTGTCATGCTCAAACAATAGTCTTTTCATAAAATTCGGAAGATACGGTTTTACCGTATCGGGATCAACCTGTTCGAGCTTTCTTGATGCTCTGTTCATGAGCTCGAGCTTTCTTTGTGAATACTGATGCTTCTCTATACAGTTCCTGGCTGTTGTCGCTCTTGGTTTATCCAGACTCACAAGTCGCGGATACGATCCTTCCGTTCTGTCGACCGCGGATGTTCCCAGTCCCATGACCAGTCTTAACATTCCTGCATTGGGATCAAGATCATCCATGAAACGATACGGGCTGAATGAATAACCGACACCTGCAACACACGGCATATAGTATTCACCGTAGTACGAACCGGAAACTCTCATGATAAGAAGTGCCATCTGTTCGTCACGTTTCTGCAGTCCTCTCCTGCTTCTGTAATCAAGGGCGGATCTGCTCATTGTACTTGCATAGACGGTACGAATCGCATTTTCAAGTTCTTCCAGGCGCTGATCCATGCTTCCGCTGTTTGAGCAGAATACCGATTCATACTTACCCGCAAAGGCATTTCCGAAACCGTCTTCAAGTATCGAACTGGATCTTACTATGATGGGATCCTGACCATAGTATTCCAGAAGCTTAACAAACTGCTCTTCCATCTCTCTGGAAAACTTGCCTGTCAAAAGCTTATCCGCGAATTCATCAGCTACGGTAAAATATTCCTCATTACTGCGTTGTCTGATCCTAAGATCCCAGAAATGGTTTTCAACTATAAACGAATAAAACACATCAGATCCGACATAGAACGAATCATGCGGTTCAAGTTTTGAATAAATTTCGGGACATCTGTTCTCGATTATCTTTCTTGCCAGTAGCATTCCGCAGGCTTTACCTCCGATCATGCCGGTTCCGATCATACGCTTTCTGACTGCAAGATAGTCCTGAGGTTTAAAGTTGGCTTTTATCATCTTCCTTAAACGTTCATCCCTGGACATCATTATGTTGCACATGCGGTGACACGGTTCCGTTACGTCCATTCCGTTCTCATACATCATCTCAGTCATGTTAAAGAATCTGTCCCAGCTGTCCATGTTTCCGTGATCTGGAGATGATGAATTATCTCCGAGCACCTGATAGAAATGACTTGCCATCACACCATCGAGTATGGGTTTGAATTCTCCTGTTCCCGGTACATACAGATGCGGAAGGTACATGGTCTCGGAATAACGGTTCCATACTTTATCCGGACGCACATACACATTTTCCTTATCTGCATAAACATCCAAAAACAGCTGCGTGGTATCTCTTATCTTGGCTATTGCCTGAAATGAATGCTTGCCTCTTATAAGAGGGAAGAATGCAACAGTATCAAGAATAAAAAGATATGGGCATGTTACCTGGAAGAAGTTTCCCATCATAAGATCTGTTGCCCATGCTGTCTGAAGATCTGACAGACAGTCAAATACATAGAAAGCATCCCTTCCTTCGCGTGTGATATGCTCACGTATCTCCACGGTGAAATTCTCAAATCTGTGATTGAGTTCCACTTCTATTATCTTCAAGCCTTCCTGTGGCTTAAGCAGAGGCTCATGCGACGCGAAACGGAAATATATAAGATTTCTTTTATCAGCTATCGCCTGCTTAACATATGGTTCCATAAAGAGTTTGAACTGATCAAGGTCATCAACTCTCCAGACCACATTGTCACCTAAACGTATGTTGTCAAAGCAACCATCCATCTGTGGAATTCCTGACATAATTCTGTCAAATGCTGCCATCATGAACCTCCTTTTCTGTCGAGAATATAAAAAGAAAAAGGCAAAAGCTACCTAAACGGCGCCTTTGCCTTTTGTTTATCTTATCATATATCCACTTGGTATTACCAGTATTTTTTGAAGTTCATAACGGTTCTTTATTTTTATTCACTGATACTGTTATAAGCAGTTTCTGTATATCTGTACAACATCTTCAGTATCCAGCTTAACGTATGCCCTTGTGGACAATCCGCTCGTTCTTACTGCTTCGGATGCCATGAGTTCAAACTTTGAATCATCTATTCCGATCTCTGAGAGCGTTCCCGGCAGACCCAGTTCAATGAAAAACTGCTCTGTGAGATTTATACCTGCTATCGCAGCCTCATAATCATCCGCCCTGTCAAGATCCCATACATTTCTTGCGAACATGGCAAACCTTTTAACGGTTTCGGAGTTAAGAACATATCTCATCCACGCCGGTGTAAGAATGGCAAGTCCCACTCCGTGAGTGATATCATAAAATGCTGACAATTCGTGTTCTATCGGATGAACAGACCATGCTCCTCCTTTACCGAAGGTTAGCAGATGATTGAGTGCGATAGAACTTGTCCACATCAGGTTCGATCTGGCTTCATAGTTTTGTGGTTCCTTTATGGCTATCGGTCCGTATTTGAAACAGGTTTTCAAAGCCGCCTCACTTAATCTGTCCGTGATATAAGCACCGTCGTTGGGTTGAAAATACTGTTCAAATATATGTGATATTATATCGGCTGTACCTGCTGCCGTCTGTCTTTTTGGCAGCGTGAACAGATAAGTCGGATCACATACTGATAATCTGGGATACAGTAACGGATGATTTATCTCCAATTTTTCTTTCGTATCTTCGTTACTGATAACCGCACCTGGGTTCATCTCTGAACCTGTCGCACATATGGTTAAAACCGTGAAGATTGGTAAAGCCTTGGTAACCTTCTTTTTATCCAGTACAAGATCCCATGGATCTTTGTCATAAAATGCTGCACATGCGATATGCTTTGATGCATCAATACAGCTTCCTCCGCCGATGGCCAGTACGACATCTATGCCGTACTTCTTACACATCTCTGCCCCCTTCCTTACCGAGGAAAGCTTCGGGTTTGGTTCAATACCTGGAAGCTCATATATCTGGAAGCCTTTTAGCACTTCGTATACCTTATCGTATAATCCGGTTCTTTTTATACTACCTCCGCCGTATACCATAAGGATCTTCTTTCCGTATTTCTTTATTTCCTTATCCAGACATTCGATCTGATCTTTACCAAATCTTATATCAGTCGGGACACAAAATTCATAATTGTTCATGCATACTCCTCCAATGCAGGCTTATATCTTTGCTTTGAATCTGTCGTATCTTAACGTGCTGAGATCCACATCTGTTGTTCCTGTTGCGATAAGCTGAGCCAGCTGATGACCTGCTGCGGGACCTATACCAAATCCATGTCCTGACATGGCACAAGAAGTATAAAGTCCCGGTACCTCATCAATAGCACCGACCACAGCAACTCCATCCGCACATTTATCACTCCATCCTGCCCACGTCCTTACGATCTTGGCATCAGCAAGATCAGGGAAGTATTTCATGATACCGCGGCATATGCAGGGGGCAGTCTTGGATGATGATATCGGTGTTCCGTTATCCTTATTGCATGCCTCAAAACCGGAAGAGCCGCCAAACACAAATGAACCGTGCTTGGTCTGATGTCCGTAGAAATCAGCTTCCGCTGTTCCAAGCATCTGGTCAAACATATGCGGTTCCGCTTCCGTTACAAGACACTCGAGAAGTGATCTGGTCATCGGGATATCAACTCCGACTGTTCCAAGTATGGCTCTGCTGTCATAGCCAGCTGCCACAAGTATATTCTCACCTTCAAATACATCGCCCGATTCGCATATGACCTTTCTTACCCTTCCTTTGACCATACGCAGTTCTTTTACGCGTTCACCCGATATAAATCTTACGCCTAACCTTCTGGCCATCTTATAATATCCAAGTGTTGTTGTGAGCGGGTTTGCATGTCCGTCTGTGGGACACCAGCTTGCACATGTGACTTCATCAGAAAGATACGGATTGATGCTCTTTACTTCCTTCGCATCGATCATCCTAACATCCAGTCCACAGCTTTGAGCATTTGTTGCAAGCTTAGTTAAGATTTCTTTGTGCTTCTCGTTTTTTCCCAGTCTTAAGTTTCCGTCCTGATGGTACTCACAGTCTGTTTCGAGTTCTTGTGAAAGTGTAGGCCACAGATTCTTTATGCCGTACATCACAAGCGGTAACTCCCTGACATCTCTTCCTGACTGTCTGACTCCTCCGCCGTTTCTGCTCGAACCGCCGTTTCCAATAAAGTCACTTCCTTCAAGGACGATCACGCTTAGTCCTCTCTTTACAAGATAATAAGCTGCAGCGTTACCTATTATTCCGCCACCGATAACAATTACTTCAGCATTGCTCTTCATAATGTCAATCCTCCTTTGCTTCATTTGCAAAGACACGCATCTGAATCGGACGCATGGGAACTCTGCTGGTCGCCGGCTCTATCTCTGCAGGAGAGACTCCCAGCTCCCTTGCTACAATCCCCTTTACCAGCCTTGAACAGGTCTGTCCCTGACACAGCCCCATTCCTGCCCTTAAATATCTTCTTATCTCTGTGATAGTCCACATACCGTCATGGACTGCCTGTCTTATCTCACCTTTTGTTATCTCCTCACAACGGCATATCAGCATGTCATCATCCGGCGCCGGAACAAAAGGTCCTATATCTCTTGATCTGTCATTAACACTGTTCATAACCTCTCCTCCTATTTTGAAACCTTAAAGAAACGTGCTTTCATCGCATA
Organism: Lachnospiraceae bacterium; assembly: GCA_017619635.1. Taxonomy (GTDB): domain Bacteria; phylum Bacillota; class Clostridia; order Lachnospirales; family Lachnospiraceae; genus Colinaster. Next base: position 8,138 of record JAFZRZ010000003.1, read on the forward strand.
TTCCTTTGGTACTCTCATAGTTAACAGATTTGTTTTGTCAAAAGCCTTTGCACTTTTTACGGATACCACTTCTGCCTTGCACACCTCATTACCGTCTCTTCCAAGCGCTATACCCTTTTCTCCTTCTTTAGGGAGCGGTAAGAACTCATATGGAAGTGTCACTGTGGCTGTACCGTCTCCGCAGTCCTCATCCACCAAAAATATGGCCTGACCCGAACAGCTCGCAACGCACATACCGCAGTTGATACATTCACTATCTTTGACAACTATCGGCAGTGATGTGATATTGCTTCCGATAGAAATACATTTCTTGGGACATGCATCCTGACAGGGGTTACAGGGTATATTCTGTGTACACTCGATAACAGGATGAACACCCTTCTTGTGAGTCACACCAGGATATTTTTCGATCTCATCATCCGCAACAAATCCCCTTTTCAAAAGATTCACGGAAATATCTATTCCCTCTTCAGTCTTATCTATTGCTTTACCACGGTTCTTTGGTGCAAACATACCCTGTCTGAGTCCGTCCAGTGCTTTTTCCATCTCTTTAAGTTCTGTATCCATCGATTCTGTATCGATAAATCCGAGATACTCTGCAGCCACAACACCTGCCATGCGCCCTTCGATCATGGCTGAGGATGCCTCTTCTATTCCTGACACATCTCCTGCCACAAACACACCGGGAATTGATGTCCTTCCATACTCATCACATACAGGAACCTGACCCCCCTTTTTGGGATTGTCCTCCATCTTTGCTCCTGCCATCTTAAGAAGCTGTGACATCGGTGAAAGACCGACCGCCAGACAGATCGTATCAACATCAAAATGCTTTTCTGTTCCCTCTATAAAATTGAACTTATCATCAACCTGTGCGATAGTGACTCCTGTTACCCACTCATCACCCTCAGCTTCGACTATCGTGTGTGAAAGATAAAACGGGACTCCTGTCCTTGCCACCTTTGCAGCATGTACTCCGTATCCTCCGACTCTGGGTGCCGCATCCACCAAAGCCACCACTTCACAGCCACACTGTAAAAGCTGGAATGAAACAACAAGACCGACGTTACCTGAACCAAGCATCAAAACCTTCTTACCCGGTAATACACCGTGAAGATTCATGAGTGTCTGAGCCGCTCCGGCACCGATCACGCCTGGAAGCGTCCATCCCTTAAATGTGACCATGTTTTCTGCTGCACCTGTCGCGATCACAACGGCATCTGCTTTGTAATGTCTTATGCTTTCTTTTATCTTTACTACGACTTCCTTATCCTGATAAAGGCCGATCACTGTTGCATTCAGTACAACAAGCACGCCTGCAGCTGCTGCCTCATCCAGAAGCTGTTTTCCTATCACGAAACCTCGTGTCTTTGCCCTGTGCTCCTTTGACCCAAAGAATTTATGTATCTGCTTGAACAACTGTCCGCCAGGTTTCTCATTTTCATCAAATACAACTACTTCAAGTCCTCTTTTTGCCGCTTCTATCGCTGCTGACAATCCGGAAGGTCCCGCACCGACAATGATTAGATCATATCTTTTCATATCTTAATCCTCCTACTGCTCATCAAATGGCTTTTCAGATACACCAAACTGTGTTTTAACGACCATCCCTTCCTTTAAAGGTGTGATACAGGTTCGTACATTCGGAACCCCGTCAACTATCATCACACAGTCAGTGCAACGGCCTATTGCACAGAAGATCCCTCGTGGCTTGTGCTCCTTTTGAGTGTATCTGTGAACCATCACATCCGCTGCCTTAAGCGCCGCAGCAATAGGTTCTCCTTCATATCCTTCTATCTGCATACCGTCAAAAACAAATTTGACGATCTTTCCTTTTTCCTGTACTCCAAGTATTGGATGCTCCGCTATTCTGTCTGCCATAGTCATCTGCTCCTCTCATATATCTTTTGATACTGTTCTAATGCATGTCCGGTTCATTCCAAAGTCTTAATTTTGTTCCGAGTCCCAGTTTCTTTGCATTCTCGTAACAAACCTTTCCCCATGCCACATCTTCAACCGGCATACCTCCTACCGAATATACAAATATCTGATCATCGCTTGTTCTTCCCGGTCTCTTTCCAAAAATGATATCTCCAAGATCAGTGATATCCTCCATATCTATCAGTCCTTCGTGAGCCATGTCTGTAAACTTCGATCCTATTATGTTGTTTGCACCAAAGGAAGGATACGTGAACTCCTCAGCCCATGCCTCATAGAGCTTTATGTTATCAACCACCAGTGAACATGTCTTAAGCTCGTTTGAATCCATATCGAATGCACTTACGCCTATCAGTACCGCTCCGGGTTTTATCCATTCTTTCTTAACAAAGGGATAAGTTGAAGGATCGGTGGAGCCCGAGTTTGCGAATGATATAACGTCTGTATCTCTTATGAGTTCCTCCACCGTCTCAACAGCCTTGACTTCCTTAAGCTTCGGATACTCTTTTCTTACATACTCGATAAAACTCATGAGGGAGGCTTTTCCTCTTCCCTTTACCTTCACGGTATCTATATTGGGACAAGCTGCCATGATAGCTGCAAGTGAGGTCTTTCCCATTACACCGGGTCCGCATATACCGCAGACCTTTGCATCCTTTCTTACCAGATACTTTGCTCCGACGCCGGGTATCGCTCCGGTTCTGTATGCACTTAAAAGGTTTGCACTCATAAGTGCGAGCGGTGCACCTGTATCTTTATCGTTTAGCATCACCGTTAAGATGGATCTGGGTAAGCCTTTTTCTTTGTTTGCCATGTTTGATCCGTACCATTTCATTCCCATAAGATCAAACGGTCCTCCTATGTATGCCGGCATTGCCATGAATCTTCTGTCATCTCCTTCATCAAGAGGCATGTTGGTAAATGGAGACGACTTGGGGAATGATACCTGACTGCCATGCGAATTATGATTCTCACCACCCATAACATAATCCCCGGAGTTGAGACATTTGACCACTTCTTCCATAGCCTCTATGCAAGAGACCATATCCTTAACACCTGCCTTAATCATGTCTTCTTCACTTAAAAACAAAAAATCGATCGCCGGATAACTCATATGCTTCCTTCCTGACAAACTCAAGATCATGTTTGTCTTTTCTTTCCTAAAAGTAAAAGGCAAAAGGACTTTATGTATGGCCCTTTTGCCTCTTCATGTAAACAATCTACACCCGTTTAAGTACTTCATCAATTACTTACTATCACCGTTTTTTTACTTATTTCGTAGTCTATATAACACTTTTTGAGTAGTTATCTCATAAACGGTTCATCCCAAAGGTTAAGTTTTGTTCCTATTCCAAGTTCCATTGCTTTCTTATAACAGTCATATCCCCACGCGACATCCTCTATAGGCATTCCTCCGCTGCTGCACATCACTATCTCATCATGAGTCTTTCTGCCCGGAGTGATCCCGTTTACGATATCGCAAAGATTGAGTACCTGTTCTCTCTTTATCTTGCCTTCTCTTACCAGATGGATGAAATGGATACCCATGATAACCCATTCACGCTTGTTTCCGAGTTCGTCAACAGGTCCCCTTGCAATGAAGTTATTCATGTACTTGTCATACATGCCGTAGTTATCAACCACCATTGTGGTATCTATCAGTTCATCAAAGTTTCTGTAAAGGAAACTGCCCATGGAGAATACGGAGGCTCCCTTCTTAAACCAGTCCAAATGAAACTCCTCAGCCTTATCAGGTGTCACCGACATGGCTTCACTAATTACGTCAGCATCCTGACAGGCCTGTTTTAGGCTCTCACATATCTCTATCTCCCTTATCTGGGGATAGTTATCTTCTATGAAGGCTTTCATGGACAGTGTTGAAGCCGATGTTGGCGAACTGCCCTTTATCTTTATCTTCTCTATTTCAGGAAGCACTGCCATGTAACACATGAGCGCGCATTTATTTATCACACCGGGGCCCAATATCGAAAGAACTTTTGAATCCTTATTGGCAAGATACGATGCCGCCATAGCCGGCATGGCTCCCGTTCTCATCGCGCTCAAAAGATTCGCTGACATATATGCTATAGGTGCACCCGTATCAACATCGTTTAATGTTGCCATCAGGATCGATCTTGGCAATCCCCTGCTTATATTTGCGTGGTTTGAACCGTACCATTTCTGGCCTGCCATATGAAATCTGCCACCCAGGTAAGCAGGCATTGCGTTGAATCTCCTGTCGGGACCGTTATCAAGCGGAAATCCCTCGATATCCTTCGTCTTGGGAAAATTCATCTGGAGTCCATGCTCATCATTCTTTGGACCGCCAAGCAAAAAATCTCCTTTTCCAAAAAGGCTCATCACATCCCTCATCGCTTCTACACAGCCCTTGGCATCAAGAACTCCCGCTTCTATCATATCCTTTTCGCTTAAATACAAAAAATCTATAGCCATAGCTTATCCTCCTAAAAGAAAGACCCAGGGTGGTTCTATCCACCCCGGGCCTCATTGCCTATAATCCCAAACTGTCCGATCACAGATCCTGCTTAATTATTCTTTCAGCTTTGTCCACATCGCATTGTAGATATCAAGTGTCGCACTATCCAGATTTTCCACATAACTGCCCTTTGAGATGGCATCAGCAGGCGGATTCTTTGCAGGATTGCCACTGTATTCCTCTCCCATGAGCGCAATGGCATCTGTATTTGCACACAGGTAAGGGAACTCCTTTAAGACTATCTCCATGTTTTCCGGTTCCATTATGAAATTGATCCACTTCAACGCATTGTCATAGTTAGGAGATTCCTTTGTGACTACCCAGTTATCAAAGAACAGATACGCACCTTCTTCGGGATAGATCACCTCTATCGAAGGAACCTCTTCCATAGCCATAGCCACTTCTGCACTCCAGATCATTCCGGCTGAACAGTCGCCTGATATCAGGGCACTCTTTGGTGAGTCTGAATCATAGAGCACTACATTATTCTTAAGTTCCATGAGCTTATCCGATACTTCCGAAAGCTTTGCGGGATCCGTCTCATTAAGGTCATATCCTACAGCCTTTGATGTCATGCCTATAACTGCACGGAAGTCATCAAGAACGACCAGTTGTCCTTCAAGCGAAGGATCAAAAAGATCGGCATAACTGGTTATCTTTGTATCTATCTTTTCAGTGTTGACAGCGATAGCACCTGCTCCTCCCATGTAAGGAACGGAATATATGTTTCCAGGATCATATGCGGGATTCTTATAGCTGTCTCCTATGTGAGAGAAGTTTGGAAGCTTCTCAAAATCCAGCTCCTTTAACATACCCTGTGCAATAAGCTGAGCAACCATGTAATCACTCGGGTTTAGTACATCATATGCTCCCGCAGTTTCTGACTTAACCTTTGCAAGCATATCCTCATTTGAAGAATATGTTGAAACATTTACCTTTATACCGGTCTCCTTCTCAAACTTCTCAACTACAGAATCAGGCAGATACTCAGTCCATACAAACAGATTTAATTCACCCTGATCTTTTGAGGCACTCTCTGAAGCTGCTGAGCCGCATCCTGTCAGGCTCACAACTATCAAAGACAACGATATCAATGCTGCTAAAATCTTTTTCTTCATAATATTGTCCTCCTCTAAAATCTGATGTCAGATTTTTTTATGCTTACCGGATAAAACACCGCTCTGTGTCAGATACACCAGTCCGATAGTACCTATGAGCACCAAAGTGGATAGAGCGTTAACATCCGGAGAAACACCGCTCTTAATACTTTCCATAACCTTTAAGGGATATGTCTTTGTCTGTCCGTTTACAAAGTAGCTGATGATAACATCATCAATTGAAAGGGTAAATGCCAGCAGTGCACCGCCTGCTATTCCAGGTGCCAGGACCGGAAGAGTTATCTCAAAGAAAGTAACTACCCTGTTGGCTCCCAGATCCATACTTGCTTCTTCTATCGACTTGTCATAACCTGAAAGTCTGGCTCTCACATTGAATATCACATACGGAACACTGAAACTCACATGTGATAATATAAGTGTCACCATTCCTCTTGGGATGTTCACGTTGGTAAAGATCGTAAGCAATGCTATGCCTATAACGATCTCAGGTATAACTACGGGAATATATAAAAATGCATTTATGATACCTTTACCCTTGAATTTATATCTGTATATACCTACCGCACCGAGCGTTCCTATGACTGTCGAAAGGATCGTGCTCACTACTGCGATGATAATCGTATTTCCAAATGACTCAAGCAGCGATGAGTTACTCCAGAGCTTTATATACCAGTCAAATGAGAATCCCTTCCAGCTCAGATACGGCTTTGTTGTCGTTGCGTTAAACGAATTGGCCACAACCACGAATATGGGAAGAAATAAGAACAGATATACCATTGAACAAAAGGCAACACTTAAGCTCTTCTTTCTTTTTTCTTTTCTTGCTTTTCTCATACGCGCCTCCTATACTCCCAGGCTGTCCATATCTCCGCCGAGCTTCTGATATATCTTTACAAGCAACAGGGTCACCAGGATGAGTATTATCGAAAGTGCCGCACCCAGCGGCCAGTTGTTTGCACTCTTAAACTGTCTCTCAATGAGGTTACCTATCATATCCGTGTTTCCGCCGCCTAATATATTCGATACAAAGAAATAACCAAGACAAGGTATGAACACCATTATGCATCCTGAAAATATTCCGCTAGCCGTTAAAGGAAGAATGACCTCAAATAATGTCTTTACCGGCTTTGCTCCTAGATCACTTGATGCCTCAAGGAGACTGTCATCCAGTTTCTCTATCGCTGTATAGAGCGGAAGGACCATAAACGGTATAAAACAATAAACCATACCAAGCACGGTAGTTCCCGTCTTATACAAAAACTCAACCGGTTCACTGACTACTCCGATAGTCATTAACAGTTTGTTTAACCACCCGCTGTTTCCAAGAAATGTCCTCCAGCCGTATATCCTTATAAGCGAGTTTGTCCAAAACGGTATGATGACGAGCATATAGAATAACTGTTTCTTTTTGCTCTTTGTCCTTGCTATTACATATGCGAACGGATATCCCACCAGAACACAGATAAGTGTGGTCACAAATGCGATGAGCAGTGACTGCGCATATATCTTTAAATAGTCCGGAGAAACAAGTTTGCCATAGTTTACAGCAGTGAATCTGTATACCACGTTGTAGAACTCATCGGTCTGACAAAAACTCATGACCGCTACAAATATAAGGGGAGCCACCACCAAAAACAAAAGAAGTATCGCCACCGGTCCTACCGTTACCATTGCCGGCATCGTATTCGATTTGAATTCATGCTTTGATCTTTTCTTCATCATTGGCACTCCTTTCGTATAGATCACTTTTTATGCAAGCTTGATCTCATCCAAAGCCTTAAAGATCTTGTAACTGTCATTATGAATGAGCACTCCGTCTTCAGGCTCCCAGTACGGATATATCCTGCTTCCTATAGTCGGCAGCTCCTGACCTGATAATCTTTCTATCTTAAGCTCGTTTCCGTTTGGAAGTGAAACTATGCATTTAAGCACTGAACCCACATATATAAAGTCTTTGACTACTGCAACAAGCTCAAATCCTTCATGCGGCTTTGTGTCAAATCTCATGTTTTCAGGTCTTACCGAAACTGTTGCATATTCAAGTATTGAAAAACTCTCATCACATTTAACTCTTACCGCACCATTTTCAAGTGTCACAGTTGCGATCCCGTCCGTGATACTGGTCACACATCCGTCGTAGATATTTGTCTCTCCTATAAAGGTTGCGACAAATCTCGTTGCTGGATGCTCATATATGTCCTTGGGACAGGCTAGCTGATCGACAACACCGTCATTCATTATGGCTATCCTGTCACTCATGGTGAGTGCCTCTTCCTGATCATGCGTTACATATATAAATGTGATATTTAACTTCTTTTGCAGTCTCTTAAGCTCAAGCTGCATCTGCTTTCTAAGTTTCAGATCCAAAGCTCCCAAAGGTTCATCAAGCAGAAGGACTCTCGGTCTGTTTATAAGTGCTCTTGCTATCGCTACCCTCTGCTTCTGACCGCCGGACAACTGACTGGGATACCTGTTCTCAAAACCGGTGAGCTGAACCATATCCATCATCTCAAGGACTCTCTGTCTTATCTCATCCTTTGGCACCTTTTTCATCTTTAAGCCATATGCTATGTTGTCGAATATAGTCTTATGCGGAAACAGTGCATATGTCTGAAATACTGTATTAACGTTTCTTTCAAAAGGCTCCTTTTCCTCTATAGACTCTCCTTCAACCTTGATGGAGCCCGTTGTCGGTTCCTCAAAGCCTGCTATCATTCTTAACGTTGTCGTCTTTCCGCAGCCGGATGAGCCAAGGAGAGTAAGGAATTCGCCTTCATCAACAGTTATGTTTAAGTCCTTTACCACATGGTTCGTACCATATAATTTGTTTACACCTGATAATTCTACTATTGTTCCCATGTGAACACCTCCGCCTACAGTGCCTTGACACCTCTCTCGCCTGTACGAATCCTGATAGCGTCTTCAATGTTTCTGATAAATATCTTTCCGTCTCCGACATGATCTGTCGCACATACCTCACGAATGTTCATTATCACCTTTTCAACATCCTTATCAGCCACCACCACTTCAACCTTGATCTTGGGAAGCAGGTTGATCGTGGTCTTAAGACCCTTGATCTCATTTACAGTTCCTTCAGAGGATCCTTTCTGGGTTCCGCATCCCATTGCTGTTGACAGTGTCATACCACCGCAGTGAACTTTATCTAGAACATCCTTAACATCTTCCAACTTTTCCGGTCTGATAATGATAATTAACTCTTTCATGTCTGTATCCTCCTATAAAGGCTTTATACTTGCTTGAAATGAAACAAGAGAACTGTGCCAAGCCAGCTCCCTTGCTAAATATCCTTCGCAATATGTTTTTGATATGAGTACTATAAATCAATGTCTTTGCCATTTCAACTAATCAAAATAGCCATTTTCATACTACTTTTTAAGTAGTTTTAATCCTTTTCCCTAATCATTTTGAAAAGTCCGACCCTGTTGTTTATACCTAATTTTCGGTACAGGTTTAAAATATGCTTCTTAAGAGTATTCTCTGATATCACCAAGGAATCACATATCGTTGCATTATCTCTTCCTTCCATAAGAAGCCTTAGAATAGTCTCTTCCCTGCGTGTGAGTCCGTATTTTTCCGTTGCTCCCGCAACCGAGAGTTTCTCACTTATCAGGTTTCCGCTCTTCTTTTGCTGATACAGCCTGAAGGCCAGATGATCCTTTAAAAGATCCAGGATAAAAATATCATCATAAACGAAATCATCCTTACCTATCGTTCTGTAGAAAGTTATCACACCGACAAACTCTTTTTTTCTTGCAAGCACCATCTGCAAAGAATAATGCCACTTGTTTGTCTTATACACTTTCTTGTAATAATCGGTCTCTACTCTTTTGGAATCATCTATAATGTCAGTCTCTCTGTATATGAGAGTTTTTCCGCTGTAAAGGATCCCGCGGCTGTAATCTATCTCATCATAGGCGATCGACATATCCTCCTCACAGTTAAACAAAACCGGGGATACGAGTTTGTTTTCTCCGTCCGGAGAAGCCAAAAGGAAATCAGCACTGTCATAATCTATCAGCATCTTCATCTGCTCAAGAAACTGCTCGCGCATCTCATCGATATTACTCATTGTATAAATTTTGTATATGATACTGTTTAGGAGTATCCAGTCATTGGTATCCAAAGTTCTCATAAGCATATCCTCCTAAAAAAACAAGGCATCCTGCTATACGCAAAACGCCTTTGTCTGCAAATAAAAACGGGAGCTCACATATCGCGAACTCCCTTGTTCATATTAATGATTTATCATAATGATTTTGTTTTGTCAACAAAAATCCCCTCTATGAAGTAATGTCATGATCTGTCTGTCAACTAAATAAGTATAAATATAATCCGAATGAGTGATTGTTTTATATCACATGTAAAACTAGAATGCAATCATATCAAAGATATACGGGAGGTGGCTTTATGAAGAGTCTGATCGCTACTGTTTTTGTTACGGTATATTACATATTGAATTATACAAAATCCATCCCCATCATATACAAGGCGATAACGACCAAAGAGACAGATGACTATTCCCTTACTTCTATAGCCATTGCTTACATTGCCAATGTGTCCTGGGTGATATACATCGCTCTTACACTCCAGTCCGTTGTGGTTTATATAGGTACGTTTGTCGACTGGTTATTACTGACCACGGTTGATCTTTTCATCCTGTATTACAGATTCAAACACAAAGATCACTCAGCTACCTGTAATTGATAAGCCCCAATCCCGCAAGACATACCACTATTCCAATAACTTTATTCCACGTTATGGATTCATGATATATCCCAAATCCAACAAAGATAAGAACAACAGCAACTATTGCTGCCTGCACGATCTGAGCCGTACTTACCGGCCATCCTGCTTTAAACGCATATATGAATCCGACCTCTAATCCCACTACAGACAGTCCCAATACAAACGGCGCCCAGTTTGCTTTATGATATTCCTGAATGATGTTCACATCTTTGTTTATCACGATATAGAAAACAAATGCAACCATGGCACCTATAAGATAAGTGATAGTCAGTGACGCAAACGGATTCATTACATCAGGTACAGACTTCGCACTCACCTGATAAAATACATTGGATAATACGATCAGAAGAAGAGGCCATATATAATTGATCATAGCTTTACCTTTCTTTACACTGTCTTACAAACTCTTCAAATATCTTCTTACTGTTTTCATCATTCCTGTATGAGAATTCGGGATGCCACTGAAGCGCCCATACAAATCTCTTACCGGGAATCTCGATCGCTTCTGTTATACCGTCCTCAGATACAGCCATGCTTTTAACACCTTCGGCTTTTTGTTTTATAGCCTGATGATGATAACTGTTCACCTGGATCGATCTCATATTTAACAGTCTGTAAAGTCCGCTGTCTTCATTTATACTCACTCTGTGAACAGGAACATCGTACGGCGGGGACTGATGATGTTCAATATATGACAGACGCTGGGTTGGAAGATCCTGATAAAGTGTCCCTCCAAGAAATACATTTAAAAACTGTATACCTCTGCATATGCCAAGGATCGGGAGGTCTGATTCCAAAGCCTGATCAAGCAGCTCCTTTTCCATCTTATCACGCTCTTCACATATATACCCACACTCAGCGACAGGTGTCTCTTTATAAAGCACAGGATCAACATCATGACCTCCTGTTAAGAGTATCCCCTGTACAGTATTGAGTAATTGTCCTATCGTTTCCTTATCATCTGTAAGTGGAAGCATTAAAGGAATACCGCCTGCTTCTTTTATACCATCCATATAACCCGGCAGCATCCATAAGCTGTCTTTCTTTTCATCCACCAGTGGTACTATTCCAATGATCGGTTTCATATATCTCCTCCTAACAAAAAAAGCAAAAACACCCATTTGGCGCCTTTGCCTTTCGATAATACTAACACAAGTGTAAACATTTATCTACATACTTCTAATATTAATTTTCGTATGGACCATATATAATCAATAAAAAAATATAATATCAAGGGTTTCTTGCTCATCTATCAAAATTGAATATCCGGCATAAGATCATACGCCAATCACGATAATTTAGTTGTTTTGCTCTTGAATTTTCCAATTTGGAAAGATTTTAGTATACTAATCGGATAAATGGTATGTTAAAATCTTTATAAGGGTGAACTATGATAAGTCCATGAACAAGACATTCAAAGGAGGATGTGTTTATGGAAAAGAAGAATTCACCCTACAAGGAAGTATTAAAAGAAAAAGATTACAGGGCACTGCTTATTTCGACCATGGTAAACAGGTTCGGAGATGCTCTCGATGCTGTTGCCTTTACATGGCTTGTTTACCAGGTCACCCACTCCGGCAGCTGGTCAGCGATCATCTTTGGCTTAAACATGTTTCCAAACGTCATAGTCCAGCCGTTTGCCGGAGCGATAGTCGAGAAAAAAGACAAGAAGAGAATGATAGTGGGAACACACATCTTAAGAGGTGCGCTTTTAACTGTATTTCTTATCGTGTTTTTGTCAGGTAGCGTAAACGGATGGATAATGGCTCTGTTTACTCTGATGGTGACATCGATCGAGGCGTTCAACATGCCTGCAGGTACAGCCTTTATACCAAGAGTTTTAAAAAAGGAAAACCTCACGCACGGCATGAGCTTAAGTACGATGATGTCAGGCGTTGTCACATTCGTAGGTACCGGACTTGCAGGTGTGCTCATAGCAGCAGCTGGTATCAAGACCGTTATGATAATAGACATAGCGACATTTTTCATTGCAGCCATGATCATCATGACAATAAAGGCTGAGAGTCCAAAGGAAGAACAGACTAAAGCCGAGCCCTATATCAATGTATTAAAGGAAGGTTTCAGATACATAAAAGGTGAGCCGGTGATAATAAACTTTTGCATCGTCGCCGTCATGCTAAATATGATACTTGTTCCCATCAACTCTTTGCAGGCTCCTCTTGTAAGTGAGTGTTATCACATGGACAGCAGCCTTTTAAGTGTGATAGGTATGGCCGGATCGATAGGTGCCATAGCAGGATCATTCGTACTTCCTTTTGTAAAGAAGAAACTTTCCATAAAGATGATGATCATCTATTTTGGAATGCTGCTCGGTATGGGTATAGTGCTTACTCCCATTGCAGGCAGCTTAACTGAAAATGCTGTGATAAAAAGTATCTTTGCAGCCCTATGTTTTCTTATCATGACATTTTGCGCAAGCCTGATAACCGGTGCGGTAAATATTGAGTTCATATCAAATGTCGATGAGAGATATCTTGCAAGATCATCTGCAGTGTTTATATCTGTTGCTACGGCTGCGATACCTGTCACATCGATGTTTGTGGGTTTTATAAAGATAAGCGTAAACACATCAACTCTTATCTCAACCTGCGGACTGTTAACGATGATATTTTCAATGATAATACTTTTTATAAATCCTGTACTTGATATGGAGAAAGGAAATACAAATGCAGCTGAAACTGTATGAGAACATCAAAAATCTCAGAAAAGAAAAGGAAATGACACAGGAGAAACTCGCAGAAATCCTGGGAGTCAGCGTGGGCGCTGTATCAAAATGGGAAAACGGAAACAACACTCCTGACATAATGATGCTTGCCACCCTGGCTGATCTTTTCGATGTGTCGATAGATGCACTTTTGGGATATGATTCAGCGCCAAAGAAGGTAAATGACATAGTGGAGGCCATCAGTTCCAAAACAGTATCAAACAGATTTGATGAGGCCATAAACATCTCAAATGATGCTCTTATGAGATATCCTCATGACTTTTCCGTCATTTACACATCAGCGATGCTATATCATGTGATGGCTGTACAGGGTAAGGATAAAAAAGCACCTAAAGAAGCGATAAGGCTCTTTGAACTTGCAAAGGACTATCTGAAACAAAACGATAACCCTGAAATAAACGAATATACGATAAACTGTATGATAGCAACAGACTACATGCTGTTTGATGAAAAGAAGGCTCTTAAGATATTTAAGGAAAACAACTTCGGCGGATTGAACAATGCTGTGATCGCAACGGCACATCTGAAAGAAGGCGACACAAAAGAAGCTCTGGATTACTCTACAAGAGGACTTATAAACAGTCTCTTTGGTCTTTTCAATTCATCCATCAACCTGATAATCTCACTCTCATGCACAGGTAAGAAGAAAGAAATAGGATCAGCGCTTATCCTTTGTGATGACAATATAAACATGATAAAAATGTTTTCTAAAGATGACAATGGATATTTTGATAAGTTTACTGCTATCTTTCTTGTTATAAAAGCATATCTTTACGGTTTTATGAAAGATGAGAAGATGTTAAGAGACAGCCTTGAGAGTGCAAAGACCATCGCAAAAAGATATGATGAGAATACTTCAAGCGATCTGGCTAAGGATTTCAGGTTCTACTATTCAAATACGGAAACCTATTATGCTGTTGACAGTATAGGTGACAATGCATTCAAAGGCATAGGATCATTCTTAAGTAACCAGATGTCAGATATCGAAGGTTTGGACAAAAAGCTTTTAAGTCATCTCATCGACAGTTGGAATGAGATATAACATGCGCAACCGGATAAACAAAAGTCAAATATATCTCCCTTTATCCCCAGGTCCACACGAGGTCCACACGATTTTGGACAAAATAAAAAGCTCGAAGCCCTGTAAATACAAGGGTTTCAAGCCTTAGACGCGCGTGTGCTAGAGGATTCGAATAATATTGTAATCTCTAGAACGCTGTAAAAATCAAGGGTTTTAGGCTCATCTATCAAAAGTGAACAATCAAGTGAACACTCAAGTGTACAAATCTCTGTAAATACAATATGATTCTCGAATGAGATACCTATTATACTGAATATATTTGGCTACCATTACCTCTTTAACATCTTATACACTATCTAATGGCGTAAGGCCGCAATGTTTTTTCAATTCATAAGTAATATATAACTGTAACAACGCATAATAATACATATCCTCTTGCGTCTCAATCAGGTTATCATCAATATTTACATTTTCCCATCTATCATCTTCATAAATATAATCTTCTTTTATCTGATAGCAACTGAGTATAATAAACAAGCATACCCAATACGTCATTTCCGGTTCTGGACATGACCCTAATTCTCTATCTCCCCATAGTTAATCCATGGGATTCATCACCTTCTTTTCCGGCTTATTAGCTTTATACCAGAGGAAATACCATAACAACTAGAAGATTGTCTTAGCAATTGTATTCTAAGTTATAAATGGTAACATAAAAGGATTGTTATAATTGACACATATGTATTAATATCGTAAAATTATATTACTTGTTTGGAGGGTATTCGTATCCTCAGATAAATACCCTGGGTGTTGGTAGCACTCAGGGTATTTTTTATGTCAAAACAACAGTGTATGAACCATATTTAATATACATTCCGCCTAATTGGCTCAGCAATCAACCCATTCTATGTTCTGTTCTACTTCCATGAATGATTTGCCATCAAAAATCGGAGCATTCAAGAAATCATTTACAGGATAGGAATCTTTTGTTCCTTTACAAATCCAAGAATAACCTTTTCCTTCAGAATAAGGCATTAAAAGATATAGATTATATGTCTCATCTTCTAAATATCCTTGAATCATATATTTAACATTGTTGTAAGTGAACCAGAGCTCATCGCCATAGTAGAGTTTATCAATAAAATCTTTTATATTACCATTGATCAATTGTAGGCACCCCCCTAAAATATTTTTTGTACTCTTCATATTCAGTTCTAGTAATACGATGAGCGGGACGATCACGAAAGTTATCCCGCGAGTACTCATGAACATGAAGTATGTTTTCTGTTCTGTTTCCGTTGTTTAGATTAGGCTCAGGATGATATGCGATTTCCTTCACCAGATAGTGGTCTTTATCATAAATACGCATTTCATGAAATATGCCACTTGGTTTCAATTTTATATAAGCCATGCTACTATGAGCCTCTTCAGGAAGACCATGAAGACCATTCATTCCTCTTAAGACTTTTACATCCTCTATTCTATCAACCGTTTCATAAGTATATGCTACATTATTACCTGCAGCGAAAGTTCCACGACCGCCCATCTTAGTGCACCCCCCTTCTTGAAGATAAATAATCTACTGTTATGATATTTCCTTCCATGTCAGGAAAGGGAGTTCCAAAGCATATAACGGCTTCTGGCTCAATTCTGTTTAGCATTTCATTATATCCTTGCATAAAAGCACGGTGATTGCTTTTGCAACCAATCATTCCGATAGCGACAATACAGTTCTTTTCGATGCTTGAAAAACAAAAATCAAAGCTTGGAGTGCGAGCCCAACTAATTGTAGGGATAACATCCAATCCATGTTTTTGCCAATTAGCTCCAACCCATCGAGCTTTACCTACTGATTCAATTTGTCTCCACAAAGGCA
The DNA here is from genome assembly GCA_017619635.1 of Lachnospiraceae bacterium. Classification (GTDB taxonomy): domain Bacteria; phylum Bacillota; class Clostridia; order Lachnospirales; family Lachnospiraceae; genus Colinaster. The sequence goes on from JAFZRZ010000003.1 coordinate 24,101, forward strand.
TTTCTGCATAAAGTGAATAATCCGGCGTGAGTACAAAACGAAATTTTGATAAAGTCTCTATACTGCGATCTGGTTTATTATACAAGGTTTCAAAACGCCAATCGTCTATAAAGAAATGTACTCCTTTATATAAATTTTTGGTATCAGCTGAACTGATATCTGAATAAGATATTAATTCGACATTTTCGAGGTTAATATCTTGCTTCTTAACGACGGGGAAATCCCATCTGCCCTCCGATACGTATTCATTACGTAAGAAAAGAGGATCATTTCTAAATATTTTTGATTTCATAATTTGGGGCCTCCTTTGTCCCCATACAAAATTTGTATGGAGATACGAAGACCATTTACTTGTTTGGAGGGTATTCGTATCTCCAGAGTGTTGTAGCTGATATTGGTAGTACCAGCTTTGGGTTACAATAATGAAAAATTGTTATTATCACCTCCTTGATTATGTTTGAAGACTCTCGTGATAAGAAGTAAGTCGTTTTCGAATGTTATTGTTTGATACGAAAAGATTCTCAATTATTAGTTCGTAATCTTTTGCATCACGATGTCTTCTAACGCTTTTCCACTTTTTGAAATAATTAAAAGCAATATAAGATGCTTCCCAACTTAAGCAAAACCAATCAGCAACATCGTCTACTGATGTCGGATTAATTTTGTCGATTAGTGGAGGTGGAGCAGCTATATATTTAGCAAAAAACTTTGCTTCTGCCTCTTCTATATCAGTGTTTCCAAAGGCACTTACACCATGATCGAGAACACAATGTCCTATTTCATGGAGCAGAGTCATATTGATTCTTGCATAGGATTTATCATCGTTATAAAAAATGATGTACTCACCTTCATCACTTTCAATAAAAAAACCATCACTACTTATCTTCATGGCTGCTGCCTTTTGGATTGTATCAAGAGCTGAATATGGGCGAAGTTTCATTTTCAGCTTGGTTGCTATTTCAAAACCGCTGACTGGAATACAACGTATATTGCATTTTTTAAGTATAAATGCGACTTCGCCTTTTATAAATTCGTATGTTTCATCGGGCAGTCGGATACAATGTTTCATTTGCCACCTCCCATAAGAATCTCTAGGATCTCCTTCTTTTCTTCATAAGACATCTGTGTGACATTTCTAGCAATCAATCGCTTAGCGTATTGTAACTCGTTATCTTTTTCAACTGGAATACCCTGGGCAAGGTAATCAGATGTCGTACCAAGTGCAATTGCTATTCTGGACATTACAGCACTACGAGGAGAACGATCCCCTTTAATATAATGTGATATGGCGGCTTCAGTAACTCCTGCTTTTTCTGCTAACTCTTTTTGTGACAAGTTAGCATTTTTAGACAATTCTTTGATTCTTTCACCTAATGTTTCTCCCATAAAGGACCTCCTATACCAACAATACTGTTATCTGAGCAGAATTATAACATAAATTATCACAATGTCAAGTTTTGCTTCTGTATATAGTGTTTATTGAAGAAATAGCACTATATATAGCGTTTTATAGGAGCGAATTTCAAACTGATTTACTAGTAGTTAGTATAACGTTGTTTTAGAAATGAATAAGTCGAACCATGCAGCGCGACCACTTTTAATCTATGATAATATCTAATGCTTCCTGCGTCTTTTACGGGCATTCGACTCTACAATCGGCGATTTACCTAGCAATTTTGCCGTTGCTTCCTCATTAAGTCCGTCTTCTGTTATAAGCTTATCGAGCTGTTCTTCATTGATAGAAGAGCGATTGATCTTCAGTAACTCAGATATGATTGAAACTAATTGCCTTAGTATCCGAATACTGCCGATGTATAAAATTCCCCATTGCCTTTTCTTACTATAGCGTGCAAATCATTCCTGTTCTCTATCTCAGAGCAAACTTATGATAAACATCTTTTTCATCGAAATCATCCATTTCTCTTCCTTCAAGTACATGATCTTCAATAAAAAGATATGTATTGCATTTAGGGCAACTATCCGCCCACCCATACAGCGTTTTATCTACTTGCCGAATGGTAACATCATAACCTTCGTCAGAATGAACATATGTCATGTACTTTTTTTCGCAAACTGGGCACAAAACTTCTCTATATTTTCTCATGATAAAAGCCCTTGTATAATCCGAATAACTCTCAAAATCGATACTAAACGCTGCGTTTTTTGTCGTTATATATTTACGTTTTTCCGTTTTTATCGAATATTCCTGTTGGTTTTACCATATAATGTGTATTAAAATCAAACAAACCATCTGTATACCATGTTCTATACGAAGGTGTAAAAACCATCTAAACTCAAAAGCAAACAGGACCATTATAGATGGAAAGAATAACTAACGCTTTCAATCAAGGATTTATTATTTTATCAGACTGATTGTTACCTAAACAATCATATTCAATTATCAAAAATCGATGTATATCATCATTTGCAAGAATCATTACATACTCTCTTCGTTGGTTAGTGTAATAGTCAACAATCTTATAATCATCTACGCTGTCATCATCTCTAATTAACTGCTCAATATTACCCATACCATGCTGTTGAAACCAGCTATAGTTTAATGAAGTATCAGTTATCTCGTCTCTTACAAAAATATCATCATCAAATAACTCTAAGTAACTTGACAATTGATCTTTATATACCAAATAGTCATCTTCGGGGATACTAAAGCTAATACCACACATTTCTTTTGCTCTGTAGAAGCCAACATAGTACATAATATCACATGCCTTTTCAGGAAATTTCAACAGTATAAATTGTGGTGAGGCATAGTTGCAGTATTTCTCATAATTTGTAAAATGCGTTTTATGAACTGGAATTGCATAACGAACAAAAGGCAATGCACACCAAATCATCACCACCACTAATCCTATAATACTAAATACAATAATTATTCTTGCTCTCATATTTTACCAGCTTTCTGAATCATTATACTTACCAAATAACTCATACCCTTGTGCAATTCCTATCATATCAGCTTTTGTATATGCTTTATCAAGTGCTAAATCATAATAATCGTTCAAATAGTAATTATATTCTATGTAATATCCTTTCTTTGATGTATCCAATATACAATGCGCTGTTATGCCAGCTTCAGCTTTATTAAAAATAGTCAATGCTCTTATATTCATTGCACATGGCCAAAAATCATTACTGTCTGCACTTCCCGATAGATATACACAACCATGCATACAAGAATTATATGATGATGCTATATAAATGTCTTTAGAGTATGTCCCAAGAACCGACTCTGCAGCTTTCTTTGTTTTTATTACGTTTTCACGATAGTTAATCCCCATAGAATTGAACAAATTACGTTTCGATAAATATGGAGTTATATCTATATAACACCTTGTAACTCCGTTTTTTACCCCTTTGTATTTGGCTCCTTTTCCATTAGCAAATATTTTAAAACATTCATTTACATCTACTCCTACTGTATGAGAAACAATCATAGCCTTATTTATTGCGAATAACATTTCGTCTCTGTCTTTGTCCGACATCAAATACTCTTTATCTCTAAACAGGTTGTGTAACCCTGATGCTCCAAAAGCTATTCTACTTATGCTAAACATCGTTTCTTGAAGTTTTTCCTCATATGTTGCATGATAGAATTGGTTATTGTAAGGAACATAATCCATTTTATCATTGTTTATGCACCCATCCTTATTAATTCTTCCGTCAACATATATGAACTCATCCGAAAGACCGTAAGCAGATTTTCCATGGAATATCAAACATTCTTTGAACTCTGAATTCATAGTTAATGTAACTCTTCGTGGATATCCTAAATGCTCATAGTCAGTGAGTCCTGATCCCAAAGAATCTATACGCCTAGGATCCGAATATATTATCTGCCCGTTAGGCAACTGCATCCCTTCGATTTCATATCTGTCATACAATCCATCACCATCACTATCTGTAAGATCTATATTATTCCACTCACATATGAAGCCAAAATTCTGCACTCCAAAAAAAGTTTCCCCTTTGCAGTTACCATCCTTGAAAATATCATTCCAATAACCAAAGCATGGTCCACCTGAATACGGATTATTATTTCTGTATATCATGAGTGCCTTTTCATCAGGATTATCA
>JAFZRZ010000034.1 GCA_017619635.1 Lachnospiraceae bacterium
GACTAATCTCAATGTTAGACTACTACACCAAAAGGTGTGTTACTTGTTAAGTTGATTGAACCGCCGTGTACCGAACGGTACGCACGGTGGTGTGAGAGGTCGGAATTTCTCATTTAAGAGAAATTCCTCCTACTCGATTTGTATATATCAATGTTTTATTTCTCAAGAGCCTTGTAAACAACTGCGGCAAGTGCGGCACCTGCAAGAGGACCTACTATGAATACCCAGAGGCTTGCGATGGGAGCTGTGTTTCCGTAAAAAGCAGCCACGATAGCGGGACCTATACTTCTTGCGGGATTAACGCTCGTTCCTGTAAGGCCGATACCAAGTATATGTATAACCACAAGAGTGAAGCCTATAACAACTCCTGCGAAAGATCCGTGAGAAGCTTTCTTGCTCGTTACACCAAGGATGGCTGTAACAAAGATATATGTAAGTACTATTTCAACAAGAAGTCCTGCGAGAGCATTTCCGTTTACTCCTGCCAGACCGTTTGAACCGAATCCGCCGGTCTTATCCTCGATACCCCCAAGTCCGAAGATAGCAGCAAGTACAAGTGAACCTGTAAAAGCGCCTAAAGTCTGCGAGATGATATATCCTACAAAGTCCTTTGAGTCCATACCGCCTGTCATCAGCACACCCAGCGAAACAGCCGGATTGATGTGACATCCTGAGATATTTCCGATAGAGTAAGCCATTGCGATTATGGTAAGGCCAAACGCAAACGCTGTCAGGATGTAGCCAGTGCTTCCTTCGTATCCGCAGCCTACGGTCATTGCCGTTCCGCAGCCAAGGATCACAAGTGTCATGGTTCCGATAAATTCTGCAACATACTTCTTCATAACTATACCCCTTTCTTTAAAACATCTCGTTTTTGATCCTACTCATCGGCGGGCTTGCTAAGATCCTCACCTGCTTTATAGCGGGCAACGATGCTGTTGATCCTGTCGTTAGGAACTAGCAGGTCGCTGATAGAAGAATCATGGTTGAGTGTGTCTATTATATATGCTATGTACTTACTTAAGTCACAGCTTATATACCATTCTTTCTCGAGAAGCTCCGGCGGCTGATATATAAGGTTTGTTGTAAGGATGTTTGTGAACAGACCTGCTTCGTAAGCCCTGTCGAATTTCTCGAAGCCGTTGGTGAAAAGACCAAAGGTTGAGAAGAGGAATATCCTGTTTGCATCTCTCTTCTTAAGCTCGGTAGCAACATCTATCATGCTGTCACCTGAAGATATCATGTCGTCTACGATTATGACATCCTTGCCTGCCACATTTGTTCCGAGGAACTCATGTGCAACGATCGGATTGCGGCCGTCCACGACTCTTGTGTAATCACGGCGCTTGTAGAACATACCCATGTCAAGACCGAGAACGTTTGCGATATATATGGCACGTCTCATACCGCCTTCATCAGGGCTGACAACCATCATATGCTCTGAATCGATCTGAAGATCCTTTACATGTGTAAGCAATCCTTTTATGAACTGGTAAGCAGCCTGTACGGTCTCGAAACCGTGAAGCGGGATAGCGTTCTGTACTCTGGGATCGTGTGCATCAAAGGTGATGATATTGTCAACACCCATTCGAACCAGTTCCTGAAGTGCTATGGCGCAGTCAAGAGATTCTCTTGCTGTACGCTTGTGCTGACGGCTTTCATATAAGAAGGGCATTATTACCGTGATCCTTCTTGCCTTTCCGCCTACAGCAGCGATTATACGTTTAAGATCCTGGTAGTGATCGTCAGGAGACATGTGGTTCTTCTGACCTGCTACCGTATAGGTGAGAGAGTAGTTACATACATCAACAAGGATGTAAAGGTCCATACCTCTTACAGATTCTAAGATCTCACCTTTTCCTTCACCGGAACCGAATCTTGATACCTTGCTCTTTAAGATGTAGGAATCTCTCATATATCCTGCGAATGCAAGACTGTTCTTATGCTCGTTCTCTCTTTCTGTTCTCCAGTCCACAAGATAGGAATCAACACTCTCTCCAAGCAGTTTGCAGCCGCTTAAGGGTATGATACCGAGTGAACCTACAGGGATACTGTCAAGCTTTCTTTTTTCTTCGCGTTTTGCCATGTGTTAAAGCAAACCTCACTTTCTAATCACACTGTTATTATACATCAATCTGACCATATTTGGACTTTAATCTTATATCCGGACCGTATAACTTGCAGAATGTGTAACTTCCCACGAGACGTGAGTAGATCCTGTCGGTATAGGTCTCGGCGATAGCCTTTGGTGACAGATTTGTAGAGATTATAGTCGATTTTTTGTTAAGGAAGCGTTCGTTCAGGCATGTGAACAGTGTTGTTATCGTGAAACTGTTTACCTGCTCCGTTCCCAGATCGTCTATTATCAGCAGATCGCTTTCAAAGATATCGGCATAGTCGCTGTAAAGATCCTCTCTCTTGGTATGATCAAAAGAATATCTTGAGAAAAGATCCATAAGAGAAGAAGCGCTGAAATACAGCACAAAATACTCTTTTTCTATAAGCTCCTTGGCTATGCAGGCACTTATAAGTGATTTGCCGCTACCCACTGTACCATAAATCACAAGGTTTTTAAAGTCATTGCTGAAGTTATTAACAAAATTTAAGGCATTCTCGTATGTATCCTTGAATGCTGTGAGTTCGTTACCTTTATAATATTTGTCTGAGACCTGTGAAAAATCCACTGAATTGAGATATTTATCTATATTTGAATTGGAATACAGCATTGATACTGCCATCTGCTTGAGACAGTGACAGCGTTTGCCGTCAATGTAACCTGTGTCGAGACAGTCTTTGCATGTGTATATTGGATCAAGATAATCCGCGGGAAGGGAAGCTTCCTTTAAAAGGGCTTTCTTTTTTGAGATGATATCGTCAAATTCTTTTTTGTATTCATCGTCTGAAACATCACTGCCGCCAAGCATGGCCTTTGCATGTTCCATACTGAGTGTGACCAAACGGTCAGAGAGCTCTTTATAGCCTGCGACATTTGCATATACATAGTCACGGCGTCTGTCGCTCTCTTCCTGATTTAGCATACGACGTTCGTCATATATTCTTTTTACCGATTCGTACTGAGCATTGGTAAATGACACTTAACTCACCTTAATCTCTGGATAACAGAGCCTTTTCTATCTCATCATAATCGTAATCGTGCTTCATATCAAACTGATGGAAGGTTGTATTGACGGTTTTTCTGGGACGTTTGAACTTAGCATCGAGCGCATCTATATCAAGTCTGGTATTAACGCCTTCCTTATGCCAGTTTTTAAGTATGGTATCCGTATATGCGAAACGGTTTTTGTCTGTTGACATCACACTTCTGTCACATGCCTCCATGATGATGTCCATATTAAACCCCAGCTCATTTATCCAGCGTCTCACATAAGCGGCTTCTTTGTCTGTGGGAGTGCTGCTCTTTCCGAGTGCACGCATCACCATATATACCGATTTGTCATAGCGTCCTGCATGTGCTTTGGCTTCCTCTGGTGTGGTTATCCCTTCCTCAGCCCAGTTTATCGCTACTGATTCTATATATCTGAAGTTCTTCTTATCCTTATCTGCACAGTATGCAAGAAGATAATCTATAAGGTCTGTTGAGAAATGAAGGACATCAGTGATGAACAAAAGCGATCTGATATCCGAAGGACTCAGAGTTTTTCCAAGGTACTGCTCAGCTATGAAAATGATCTGAGCGGTATCCTCCTGTTCTTTGAATGCCTTTAAGTCATCAAGAGAATATGTGGGCTTTATGAAACCTTCCTCAGACTTTTGCGGTCTGCTCTGGATACCTGTAACGACAGGTGCCTCCTTTGTGGGCATCAGTGAATCGTAAGTGATCGTCATAGGCACAAATGTCTGCGCGGGAACAGCAGCCACAGTTATTTCCGGAGTTATCAGCTTAACTCCCACAACCGAGCCGTCCATATTGTAATTCAGAGCAAGGAGACCTTTTTTCTCCCAATACTTAAGCGCTCTGCATATATCTTTTTCAACATAATTGAACTTGTCTGCCATCTCGGATACGCTGGTCGCATTTCCGGTCATGCGCAGTAGATACAGGTATACTTTGATCTGTGCGGCATTTGCCTCAGTAAGAAATTCATCGATAAACTGATTTGAAACGTAGGTGAAGCCTTTATCTGCTTCGCGGTACACTGAAAAACTACTCATGTTCTCACCCGGTATTCCCAATACTGTCCGATGGAGTCCCCCCTAACCTTCTCATCAGATGCAAGGTGAATTATAGCACAGCAGATTAAAAAATGAAATACGTTAAAGTGCCGCAAACCCTTGATTTTACTGGGATTTTTGGCATTGTGAATAATGTGGAAAATGTGGATATCCATGTTATGATCATGACCAAATCCAGTAAAAACGCACGTTTCGAAAATATAAAATTATCCACCGAAATCATCCTGCCTTAAGCCGATAATTTGGTGGATAATGTGAATAAATCAGATCCCGAGGAGGCTTTCGCCTACTTTTACTATATCTCCCGCCCCCATGGTTATCAACAAATCGGATTGTGAACAATTTTCCAAAAGAAAATTTTCAATCTCATCAAATGTGGGGAAATAATGGCATTCCTTACCGAGTTTTTCTATCTCAGCCTTAAGATCCAAAGACGAGATGCCTATCGTGTTCTTTTCTCTTGCGGCATATATATCCGCCAGCACAATCTTGTCTGCAAGTGAAAGAGCTTCAGCAAAATCATTGAGGAATGCTTTCGTTCTTGTATAGGTATGAGGCTGGAATACACACCACAGTGTTTTATGCGGATAGTTCTGAGCAGCCTTTAATGTTGCCTTTATCTCAGTGGGATGGTGGGCATAATCATCTATTATCGTAACGCCTCCGATCTCACCCTTCTTTTCAAACCTTCTGTCTGTACCGCAAAAACCTTTAAGGGCATTTAGTGCGGTCTTTCTGTCGATCCCTGCTGCGTCAGAGAATGCGATCGCAGCCATGGAGTTATATACATTATGGATCCCGGGAACACTTAATGATACTTTATCCTCCCCTGACGGGCTGTGAAGCGTGTATGTGGGATGGGCCAGTTCATCATAAGTGATATCGGTGGCATAATAATCTGCCGAATCGTTCATTCCGTATGTTATAAAAGGACAGTTTATGGAACCTGTTATGGTATCCAGCTTGTCGATCTCCGCATTGATTATAAGAGTTCCGTCCTTTGGCAGCAGAGAAGCAAATCTGGTAAATGAGTTTCTTATATCGTCTATGTCCTTAAAGAAATCCAGATGGTCTTCTTCTATGTTTAATATGAGTGCGATCTTCGGAAAGAAGCTTAGGAAGCTGTTAGTGTATTCACAGGCTTCTGTAACAAAATAGGGTGAGTGTCCTATCCTTAAGTTACCGCCTATGCTCTTTAACATACCGCCGACAGAGACAGTAGGATCGGTATCCGCACCGATCAGAATCTCGGTTATCATCGATGTTGTGGTCGTCTTGCCGTGGGTACCGCTTATAGCGATGGGAAGATCGAAATTCTTCATTATCTGTCCCAAAAGCTGGGCTCTCGATATATTGGGGATCCCCATGTCTGTCATGGCGATCCATTCGGGATTGTCTTTGCTTATAGCTGCGGTGTAGACCAGAAGATCTATATCGGATGTGATGTTCTCACTTCTCTGACCTATAAAGACTTTTGCGCCTTTTTCTTCAAGTATGCGGGTCAGCTCGCTTTCCTTCATATCAGAACCTGAGACTTTAAAGCCTCGTGACAGCAGTATCTCTGCAAGTCCGCTCATGCTTATACCGCCGATACCGCAGAAATACACGTGACAGGGATTGTTAAAATCTAACTGATACATGATCTTTTCCTTCCTATTAAGAATCAGAACTTTCAAATAATTATTTTATTCCAATTATAAGTAAAATACAATATGGCTACAATATCTTGTGGTGGCGTTTAAATGATATACCATATCAATTTATTATTTTTCAAAAGAATGTCAATCAATTTGTTGAAAATTCACAAAAATTTGCATAATAGTGTCAAATAATTCTAAAAAACTTCACAATAAATTCTTTCTATGCTATAATCTACATACAATTTCTATTGTACCTTTTTGACAGCAAAAAAGACATAATACTGAGACAGAAGAGGTGATGACATGATTAAAAAGGAAATGATTGCCATGTTGCTCGCGGGCGGACAGGGCAGCAGACTGGGAGTTCTAACGTCTAAGGTTGCAAAGCCGGCGGTATCTTTTGGCGGAAAGTACCGCATCATTGATTTCCCTTTAAGTAACTGTATCAATTCAGGTGTTGACACGGTAGGTGTTCTTACACAGTATCAGCCCTTAAGACTGAATACGCATATCGGTATCGGTATCCCGTGGGATCTGGACAGAAATATCGGTGGTGTGACAGTATTGCCTCCGTACGAGAAGAGTACCAACAGTGAGTGGTACACGGGTACGGCAAATGCCATCTATCAGAACATCGACTACATGGACAGCTTCAATCCCGAATATATCCTTATTCTTTCGGGAGATCATATATACAAGATGGACTATGAGGTCATGCTTGATTTCCACAAGCAGAACAAGTCTGAATGTACGATAGCGGTTATGCCTGTTCCGATGGAGGAGGCTAAGCGTTTCGGTATCATGATAACCGATGAGAACAGGAAGATCACTGATTTTGAAGAGAAACCCGCCAATCCCAGGAGCAATCTTGCATCCATGGGTATATATATCTTCAACTGGAAGACACTTAAAGAAGCACTTATAACAATGGCAGATCAGCCCGGACTCGACTTCGGTAAGCATATCATTCCTTATTGTCATGATAAAGGATGTCCGTTGTATGCATATGAGTTCAACGGATATTGGAAGGATGTGGGAACCCTTCATTCATATTGGGAGGCCAATATGGAACTCATAGATATAGTTCCCGAGTTCAACCTTTATGAGGAATACTGGAAGATCTATACCAAATCGGATATTTTACCGCCTCAGTACTTCTCAAGAGAGAGTGAGGTTGAAAAGAGCATCATAGGTGAGGGCTCTGATATCTACGGAAAAGTATACAACTCAGTAATAGGTTGCGGTGTCACCATAGGAAAGAACACCGTTGTAAGAGATTCCATCATCATGAACAACACGGTGATCGGAGATAACTGCGAACTGTATAAATCGATCGTAGCGGAGAATGTTGAGATCAAGAACGGCTGTCGCCTCGGTATAGGAGACGAGGTCGAGAATGAGACAGATCCTCATATCTATAACAGCGGACTCGTATGTATAGGTGAAAAGAGCATCATTCCCGAGAATATCACGATAGGTAAGAACGCATGTGTATTCGGTGAGACCGAGTATGCGGATTATCAGAACAATACACTGGCAAGTGGTAAGACATTAATTAAGGCAGGTGATAGTGTATGAGAGCGATAGGAATTATACTTGCAGGCGGAAATAATCACCGCATGAAGGAATTGTCACAAAAAAGAGCTATAGGTGCGATGCCTATTGCAGGAAGCTACAGAGCGATCGACTTTGCGTTAAGTAACATGTCCAATTCGCATATACAGAAAGTAGCAGTGTTTACCCAGTACAATGCGCGCAGCTTAAATGAGCACTTAAGCTCATCAAAGTGGTGGGATTTCGGTCGTAAGCAGGGAGGTCTTTTCGTAATGACACCTGCGGTAACGGCTGACAACAGTTTCTGGTACAGAGGTACAGCGGATTCAATCTATCAGAATCTCTCGTTCTTAAAAGCCAGCCACGAGCCTTATGTTGTAATAGCTTCTGCAGACTGTGTATACAAGCTCGATTTCAATAAGGTCCTCGAATACCATATTGAAAAGAAGGCTGATATAACAGTTGTTTGTAAGGAGATGGAACAGGGCTTCAACGTTGACAGATACGGAACCATCAGGATGAATGAGGACTGCCGTATAGAAGACTTTGAAGAGAAGGCAGTGGTAGCTAGATCCAATACGATAAGCTGCGGTATCTATATCATAAGAAGAAGACTTCTCGTTGAGATGATAGAGAAGTGTGCTGAAGAGGACAGATACGATTTCGTAAGAGATATCCTTATAAGATATAAAGGACAAAAGAGGATATACGGATACAAGATCACTGAATACTGGAAGAATATAGCTTCAGTAAACGATTATTTCTCTGCAAACATGGACTTCTTAAAACCTGAGGTAAGGGATTACTTCTTTAAGACCTATCCCGATATCTACTCAAAGGTTGATGACCTTCCTCCGGCCAAGTACAATGTCGGTGCAAAGATCATGAACAGCCTTGTTGCAAGTGGAACGATCGTAAACGGTACGGTTGAGGATTCTGTCATATTCAGACAGACATTTATCGGTAACAACTGTACGATAAAGAACTCGATCATTTTAAATGACGTGTATATCGGAGACAATTCATACATTGAGAATTGTATTGTCGAGAGCCACGGCACCATAAGAGCAAATTCTTATCATAAGGGTGAGAACGGCATTGAGGTGGTAGTGGAACATACAGACAGATATGTAATGTAAAGCATATATCCGACGACAGTTGCGATGCTTATCGTGACGACACCAAAGGAGGGCAACTCAGTGAAGATTACAGATGTAAGGGTACGTAAGATTTCTAAAGAGAGTAAGATGAGGGCTATCGTATCTATCACGATAGATGATGAGTTCGTAGTTCATGATATCAAGGTCATCGAGGGTGAAAAGGGGTTATTCATCGCGATGCCGAGTAAGAAAGCCACGGACGGAGAATACAGGGATATAGCTCATCCGATCAATTCAGCAACAAGAGATTCCATCCAGAGGATCATCCTCGAGGCTTATGAGAAAGCAAAGGATGAACCGGATGAAATGTAAGCTCTTTTTCAGAGACAGGAAACGACATTAGCAGTCGTTACCGGATATGGGGTTAGAAAAGCCGCAGGAGTATCAGCCTGTGGCTTTTCTTTTGCGAAAATGTTATCATTGTGGATGATATGAACATACTTACTTCTCCTCTAAAGGAGCTTTCGGACTACAACAAAATATATGATACGCTTCGAAAGAAAAAAGCAGTAGCTGTATCGGGCTGTTCCGATTCCCAGAAGATAAATCTGGCCGAGGCTTTTTCTGAGAATGCCGACTACAGGATAATAGCCACATACAGTGATATCAGGGTCAAAGAGATCGCTGAGGATATGCGTCTTTACGATGACAATGTGTTCACATATCCTTCCAAGGATCTGATCTTTTATCAGGCTGATATCCACGGAAACAAACTGGTGACAGAAAGACTGAAGGTCTTACGACAGCTTACTGAGAACGGTCCATGCACCATAGTGACCACCTTTGACACCCTGATGAGTCCGGTACTGCCGATAGAGCATTTTGTGTCAGGCTGTATCGAGATAAACAGTGAGAGTCAGATAGATATAAAGAAGCTCTCTTCAAGGCTTGTTGATATAGGGTATATCAGGAATTATCAGGTGGAGGAACCCGGGCAGTTTTCCGTAAGGGGAGATATCATTGATATCTTTGATACGACCAGTGCCAATCCTTACAGGATAGAGCTTTGGGGAGATGATGTCGATTCGATAAGAAGCTTTGATATAGATTCACAGCGCTCCATTGAAAAACTTGATTCGATAACCGTATTTCCTGCGACGGAGATGATTCTTTCGCAGGATATGTTAAGAGACGGCCTTGAGAAGATCGAGGCTGAAAGGGACAGCGTCTATAATGCCTTCAGGGAGGAATTCAAGACCGAGGAAGCCCACAGGATAGATATGCAGGTAAAGACCCTTAAAGAGGACCTTTTGGAACTCGGAAGGATGGTCAGCCTGGATTCATATGCATCATACTTCTATGATGATTTGTATCATTTCACGGACATGTTTGATGCGGATAAAACATTACTCATACTGGATGAGCCTGTTCACATTTTGGAGCATGCAAAAGCTGTCGAGATCGAATTTGAAGAGAGCATGAAAAACAGGCTGTTAAAGGGATATATACTCCCCGGACAGGGAAAGCTGCTCTATTCACAGGAAGAGACCATAGCCGGATTAAACAAACTTGCGACACTGTGTATGATGTCGCTCGAGAGCAGGACCACACTGGTTGATGTTTCATACAGATGCAATATCACAGCCAAGTCGATAGCTCCTTACAAGAACAGCTTTGAATATCTGATAAAAGATCTGCAGCTTTATAAAAAGAAGGGATACCGCGTCATTCTGCTGTCACCTTCCCGTACAAGGGCAGGCAGGCTTGCCGATGACATAAGGGGACTTGATATCCCTGCTGTATACAGCGAGAATTTTGACCGTGATGCCATCCCGGGTGAGATAGTGGTGATGTACGGCCATATGATAAGAGGCTTTGAGTATCCGCTGCTTAAGTTTGTTGTAATAAGCGAGAGCGATATATTCGGCGTACCCAAAAAGAAGAACAGACGAAAGAAGTACGAAGGGACCGCCATACATGATTTTAACGATCTTAAGGTCGGGGATTATGTGGTGCATGAGAGTCACGGTCTTGGCATATATCAGGGTATAGAGCAGATCGAATCCGAAAATATCATCAGGGATTATATGAAGATATCCTACCGTGACGGAGGAAATCTGTATGTGCTGGCCACAGGGTTTGGCTCTGTGCAAAAGTACGCCTCCTCCGATGCTGCAAGAAAGCCTAAGTTAAACAAACTGGGAAGCAAGGAATGGAGCAATACAAAGTCTAAGGTTAGAACAGCCGTTGATGAGGTGGCCCAGGACCTCGTAAACCTCTATGCCGCACGCCAGTTAAAGAACGGATATGTGTTTAGTGAGGATACAGTCTGGCAAAAGGAATTTGAGGAGACTTTTCCTTTTGAGGAAACGGATGATCAGCTTAAGGCAATAGCCGAGACAAAGTCTGACATGGAATCAACAAAGATCATGGACAGACTTATCTGCGGAGATGTCGGATACGGAAAGACAGAGATAGCCATAAGAGCAGCGTTTAAGGCTGTTTTGGAGGGCAAACAGGTGGCAATGCTCGTTCCCACCACCATACTTGCCCAGCAGCATTACAATACCTTTACACAGCGTATGAAGGACTATCCCGTAAGGATACAGATGCTTTCAAGGTTCAGGACTGCAAAAGAACAGAGAGAGACCGTATCGGATCTTAAAAAGGGTCTGGTCGATATAGTGATAGGAACCCACAGACTTCTGTCTGAGGATGTTTCCTATAAAGATCTCGGGCTTCTGATAGTGGATGAGGAGCAGAGATTCGGAGTCACACATAAGGAAAAGATAAAGAAATTAAGGGAAAATGTGGATGTCCTTACTTTGTCTGCGACACCGATCCCGAGAACTCTTCATATGTCGCTTGTCGGTATAAAAGACATGTCTGTACTCGAGGAGGCACCCGGTGACAGGGTACCGATACAGACCTTTGTCATGGAATATAACGAAGAACTGGTCAGGGAAGCCATAGTGCGTGAACTGGCCCGCGGCGGGCAGGTATACTATGTTTATAACAGGATAAACGACATAGCGGATGTCACCGCGCGCATACAGGCACTTGTCCCCGAAGCGAATGTTGCCTACGGTCACGGACGCATGAAAGAAAATGAACTCGAAAAGCTCATGTATGATTTCATAGACGGTGACATAGATGTTTTGGTATCAACGACAATAGTCGAGACCGGTCTTGATATATCAAATGTAAACACGATCATCATACACGATTCCGACAGGATGGGACTTTCCCAGCTCTATCAGTTAAGAGGACGTGTCGGAAGATCGAACCGTACCGCCTATGCATTTTTGATGTACAAGCGGGATAAGCTTTTAAAGGAACAGGCAGAAAAGCGATTAGAGGCTATCAGGGAATATACCGACCTTGGAAGCGGCTTTAAGATCGCGATGCGAGACTTAGAGATAAGAGGTGCAGGAAACATACTCGGAAGGACCCAGCACGGGCATATGGAGGCAGTCGGATACGACCTTTACTGCAAGATGCTAAACGACGCAGTCAAAAAGGTAAAGGGTGTAAGTGATGAGACCTCGGATTTTGATACCCAGGTCGATCTCGAGGCAGATGCTTTCATACCTGCGGATTACATCTTAAACGAGGTTCAGAAATTCGATATATATAAGCGCATTGCGGCTATCGAGAACATAGCTGAAGCTGATGAATTAAAGGATGAACTCAGGGACAGATTCGGTGTGCTACCGCGTTCTGCGCAGAATCTTATAAGGATATCGCTTTTAAGGGTAAAGGCGCATAACTGCTATGTGACAGAGATAAAGAGCCTTAACGCTAAAGTTACCTTTAAGATGTATGAGGCTGCAAAGATAGATGTTTCAAGGATAAGCGAGTTTATCGGCAGATATAAGGGAAGTCTCAGGTTTGTCGCAAACAAGACCCCTCAGTTTGTATTATCATATAAGAAGACGGGAGTCGCTGAGATAGATGAGGAGAATCTTTTGAAGCTGACTGACGGTCTGCTTGATGACATGTATGATATACTTGTTTTGGCAGGAAAAGAATAGTAACAGGCAGGTAGAGATATGTATATAATAGTCGGATTGGGTAATCCGGAGAAAAAGTATGACAACACAAGACACAATACCGGTTTTGTGGCGATAGACAGGATCGCTGATGATTATGGGATCGATATAGCAGAGAGCAGGTTTAAAGCCCTTGTCGGCAGAGGTGTCATAGAGGGTGAGAAAGTCGTTCTGATGAAACCCATGACATATATGAACCTTAGCGGAGAGGCAATAAGGGCAGCTGTGGATTATTTTAAAGTAGATCCCACAACACAGGTCTGTGTCATCTATGATGATACATCCATGGATGTCGGAAAGGTGCGTATCCGTAAAAAAGGCAGTGCCGGAGGGCATAACGGCATAAAGAGCATCATTTCACATCTTGGAACCGATGTTTTTGCAAGAGTGAAGATAGGAATAGGTGAGAAACCGCCAAGGTTCGATCTTGCAGATTATGTCTTAAGCCGTTTCAGTAATGATGACAGAAAACTGATAGATGAGGCGGCAAAGAAGGCATCGGAGGCTATTCCTCTTATCATTCACGGAGAACTTGATGAGGCGATGAATAAGTTTAACGGTTAAGCGGGGCACATATATGAGCGATGACTTCAAACATAGGATGGCACAGTGGATCCCCTCACATGTATCACCGCAGGTTCTGGTTGGTATATATACTATCCTGGCCAGGATAAGCTACATAAAGGGGTCTGTGAGAAAAGATCACAAAAGCGCCAATATAGATAAACTGAAAAGTGAAGGCAGTCCTTTAAAAGACGGATTCATAGAAAACCAGAGCGCCTGGAAGGGTGTGCTTTTCGGCAAGGTCGATATGGCATATTCAGGGTGTGAGATCATGGCTGTTTATAACATACTCCATGCCCTGGGAAGGGAAACAGGTCCAGAGCTCATTGGAGAGCTTATAGAGAGTTTTGAAAAGAGCGGAGCTGCTCTAAAAGGAAGGATAGGCTCCTCGCCAAAAGCCATACGTGCGCACCTTAAAAAGAGAGGTATAAATACCAGGCTTATCTGGAAAGAGGATGATATAGATGAGTCTGTCGATAAGGCCATAGTTACTTATTATAATAACAAAGAGAGCCTCTATCATCAGATACATACTGTGGCATTCATAAAAGAAGAAGCGGGTTTTATTCCACACAATGCAAGGAGCAGACAAAGATCGTATCCGTCGCTTAAGGAAGCGATCCACGGGGTGGGCAGTGATCCCAAGGTCATATGCATAATAGAGATCATCTAAACAGCGAATTTATAGATATTTTATGATTTAAACATAGTAAAAACACATGTTTTGTGTTAATGTATTCAGTAAAAGGAGGGTTGGATATGGACAACTACAGCGGTACCAACAATTATAATTACGATAACAATTCCGGTGATATACCGGGTTTCGGATATGATACATTCAATCCGGGTGCAAACAGCTATGATGGCGGACAGTCGACCTATCAGTCAAACAATGACTATAATTACTCAATGCCCACAGGTATGGAAGGTCTTATGACCATAGCTACAGAGAAGGTGGTCGCAAAGTCTTTCATATTTATGGTAGTGGCTCTTGTTATAACAGCATTTGCTGCAATGACGACCAGTCCCATAACAGCCATAAAGATGCTTTCCGGCGGATCATTCTTCATTCTTCTTATTGCTGAGATAGCGATCGTGCTGATCTCAAACGCAGCTATCAAGAAGAATAACGCAGTTTTGGCTGGCGTTCTTTATACGGTTTACTCATTCCTTACAGGTATGACTTTATCAGTGATCGTACTTGCTTATACCGGAACGAGTATTGCACTTACATTCTTTGTAACAGCAGGCATGTTTGGAGTAATGGCTATAATCGGTCTCACAACCGAAAAGGATCTTACAAAGATCGGTTCTATCTGTCTTATGGGCCTTATAGGAATAATCTTTGCAAGCCTTGCTAATATATTCCTTGGAAATACAATGTTCGATCTTATCATCTCGGTGATCGGTGTTGTTATCTTTGTAGGCCTTACAGCTTACGATACACAGAAGATCAAGCAGATGGCAGCGTACTCAACAGATATGACAGAGAACAGCCTGGCACTCTTTGGTGCTTTCCAGCTTTATCTGGATTTCATCAACCTGTTCTTAAAGCTGTTAAGGATCATGGGTAAGAGAAAATAATATGATCAATATTAAGACTCCGGTATCGGTTGGTGCCGGGGTCTTTTAGTTTGTGCAAAACGCACATGGAGTCGCATTCATGCCTGATATGGTAATGAAAGCTTGAACAATGTATATGGCGTTTATATTGAGAACATGTTATAATTCAGAGGAATCGGTTGTTCATATCACAAAAGGGAGAAGAATATGAAACTGACAAAAAGGGGATACAGGATCTTTGGAACATTACTCATACTGCTTGGTCTGTTTATGCTGTTTAAGGCAGCCACGGTATCACATTTTGGGTTCTACAGGTTTGGCAATGTAAGCACCGGCGGAATACTGATAGTTCTGTTTGTCATCGCTCTGGTTGCAGCCTTTGTTAATCCGAATAAATGGACAAAAATCTTAGTTTTGATAACACTGATCTTACTGGCGCTGTCGATAATACTGGCACTGAGGATATCGTTCTACGGAATATCTCTCGTGGATGTGCTTCTTATGGTCATCCCCGTAGCTTTGGGTATAGGCTTCATTATAAAGGGTCATTACACCGAAGACTGATGATCTTATTACAAAGAAAGAACGTGAGGGCGAAAAAGTGTGGGATAAAGCATTTTTTCGCCCATTACTATATATACGGAGGTTTTGCTTGGAAGCGAAGGATAAAAAGGGAGCATGGACTCTCAGATATACATTGCTAAACATGACATATTTTGCGGCATTCTGCACGATACACGCGTATGCTGCAGTCTATCTTCTTGCACACGGGTTTTCCAATACACAGGTGGGTGTTCTGCTCGCCCTGGCAAATATCATCTCGGCGTTTTGCCAGCCCTATATAGCAGGCATAATCGATAAACCCGGATATCTTACAAACAGAAGGTTCATACTGATAGCGGTACTCACTATCCTTATCGGTTCAGTGATACTCATGTTTGTCCAGAACAACAAGGCGGTCAT
Source organism: Lachnospiraceae bacterium (assembly GCA_017619635.1). Classification (GTDB taxonomy): domain Bacteria; phylum Bacillota; class Clostridia; order Lachnospirales; family Lachnospiraceae; genus Colinaster. The sequence continues at coordinate 15,631 of JAFZRZ010000034.1, forward strand.
ATTTGTTGTCTATGCTCTTATCTACATGATCCAGTTTGCATACCAGCCTGTCATGACGGCTCTCTGTTTCGAATACCAGAAAGCGGGATGTGATATATATTACGGACTGGCAAGGGGACTGGGCTCTGCGAGTTTTGCCGTTGTGTCAGCCTTTATCGGAGGAATGGTCGAAAAGAACGGCGTGAATCTTTTGCTCATTGTCAATATCGCGACCATGATCATATCCGCCCTTTTGATATTCACATTCAAAAAGCCTGATTCAGAGACCGAGGAAAAAGAAAACGAAGAGTCTTTGGATACGAGTGAGGCCCACAATAATATCGCGGACTTTACAAGGACTTATCCTGCATTCATGCTATTCATGCTAGCGACCGTATGCTTCTATTTTGCCCACAACATGATAAACGATTTCATGATACAGATAATAAGACATTTAGGAGGTGCCGAGACACAGCTTGGATATGCCAATTTCTTACAGGCCATCCTTGAACTGCCGGTCATGGCACTTATAGTCTATGTGTTTAAGAAGATAACCGCAGATAAACTTTTAGTGTTCTCGGGAGCTGCATTCTTTGTAAAGATACTGATACTCATATTTGCGACAAATATGGCCATGATGTATCTAAGCCAGTCCTTCCAGCTGTTCGCATATGCGGTCTATATCCCTGCGGCTGCCTATTATGTCAGCAATACGATGGAGGAGTTTGACCAGGTTAAGGGTCAGGCCTATGTTACGAGTGCCATTACACTCGGAGGAGTCTTTTCAAATCTTTTAAGCGGTGTGATACTTGATCATCTCGGTATAAAGATAATGCTCATAACGGGAACGGCAGTATGTGCTGTCGGAGTTATCATCGCATACATAGCGATGAATAAACTGCCGCATCATGTTTCGGCAGAGGGGAGGAAATGATGAGATACCCTGGGTTTATTAAAAAAGGCGATACACTCGCTTTTATAGCACCTGCATTCGGCTGCAGCATAGAGCCCTACAAAAGTTCTTTTGAAAACTTCATTAAAAAGCTTAAAGATATGGGTTATAAAACCAAACTCGGTCCCAACTGTTACAAGGATGACGGCGTGGGGATAAGCACTGTACCTGAAGACTGTGCCAAAGAACTGGTCGGATATTATACAAGCGATGATAATGATGCGATCATCTCCTGCGGCGGCGGGGAGCTTATGTGTGAGACGATAAGCCACACAGACTTTGAAAAGATCAAAGCAGCAGATCCCAAGTGGTACATGGGATATTCCGATAACACGAATTTTATCTTCCTGCTTACCACTTTATGTGATGTTGCAGGTATATACGGTCCTTGTGCCCCAAAGTTTGGTATGGAGCCGTGGCATGAGTCCATTACCGATACGTGGGAGCTGCTCACCGGTAAGCGACTTTGTGTTCATAACTATGATAAATGGGAGAAAGAATCGCTAAAGAACGAGGAGAATCCCCTTGCACCGTTAAACTGCACGGAAAAGACAGTCTTAAGCGGTTTTGTGCCTGTCGATAACGGGATGGAAAAGTCAAATGAGGTGAAAATGTCCGGAAGACTTGTCGGAGGCTGTATGGACTGCCTTGTCGGCATAACCGGAACCAGATTCGATAAGGTAAATGAGTTTACCGAAAAGTATAAGGAAGACGGGTTTATATGGTTTTTAGAAAGCTGCGATCTTAATGTTTTTTCTATCAGACGTGCGATGTGGCAGATGTATGAGGCGGGATGGTTCAGATACTGCAAGGGCATGCTGATAGGAAGGCCTCTGCATTTTGATGAGCCGATGTTCGGGCTCGACAGATTCGGGGCTGTTCTTGATACCGTAAGGAAACTTAGGATACCTGTTATCATGGATGCCGATATAGGTCATTTGTCACCCATGATGCCTCTTATAAGCGGAAGCATGGCTGATATCACATTTAAGGATAACAGCCTGAACATAGAAATGAGACTGGTGTGAGCAGATTTTACTGCTCACTCATCAGTCATTATCGGGCATTATCGGGCATGAATTCAAGGATGTCATCATCATTTGATGTACCCTGGTTAAAATCAGGGAATACAGATATGATCGCATCCGTTACTTCTTTATATATACGCTCCATTGTATCATGCTCGCTTGATATATAATCTGAATCAGCTTCATTGGAAGCTTTCTCCAAAAGTTCTGCCCTCTTTGAAAGATCCGTGGCACCTATCGTCTTTGAAGTACTCTTTAGTGCATGCACTGTTATGCAGTAATCCTTCCAGTCTTTTGATTCATAGAATCTCTGAAGATCAGCTGATCTTTCATTAAAGCTCGTTACATAGTCTTTAAGGATAGTCGTGTAAAACTCCCAGTCATTATTACAGAATCTTATACCGGCAGATGAATCTATGCCTGCTTTTGAAAGCAGATCATATTCATCGGGCAGTGTTTTTGGCCATGCGGTGTTATTTTTTGCTTCGTTTTCGCTGTTCTTGTTTGTAACGACTTTGGAGTCCGGAAGATAGGTTATCAGCATTTTTTCAAGCGCGGTGTAATCTATCGGCTTGGTGAGATAGTCGATGAATCCGGCTTCCATATATCTTTCCTTGGCACCGCTTATAGCGTCTGCCGTAAGACATATGAACGGAGTATCGCAATTTATACCCTTATCATCCCTGATATGCTGCATTGCTTCTGTACCGTTCATTCCGGGCATTCGCTGGTCCATAAGGATGAGATCGTAGCGGGTGGTCTTTGCAAGTTCGATAGAGCGGGCTCCGCTTGAGGCTGTATCTGTCTTTATGCCTGTGTTTTTTAAGAGACCTTCAACTACAAGAAGGTTCATCTTTGTATCATCAACAACAAGTATGTGCGCATCCGGAGCATGGAAGGATTCCACATAGGCTTCCATTGATTCTATGCTTTCGTCAAATTTCTTTCTGAAGTCACCTACAGGCTCATCTGATACCACCATCTGGGGAAGGTGGATGATAAAGGTAGAGCCCTCGTTGTAAACACTCTTTACTTCTATATCTCCGCCCATCATCTCGAGCAGATTCTTTGTTATGGCAAGACCCAGTCCGGTACCTTCAACGGTACTGTTCTGTTCAAGGTCGACTCTTTCGAATTTGGTGAACAGCTTTCCTATATCTTCCTCTTTTATGCCTATACCGGTATCGGATACAGTCACGATAAGACATATGGCACGCTGTTCGTATGCTTTGTCATATTCCTTGGCACGGACAGAAAGATCAACACGGCCTTCCTTTGTATACTTAACCGCATTATTCAATATGTTTATTATTATCTGTCTTACACGTACCTCATCGCCGTGAAGACCATCCGGAATGGTGTTATCCACATCTATACCGAATTCAAGTCCTTTTTCCTTGGCTTTAAAGAAGATCATGTTGCTGACATCATTAAGCACCGAGCTTAACTTGTAATCGGTTTCAACAAGCTGCATCTTTCCGGATTCGATCTTTGAGAAATCAAGGATATCATTTATAAGGTAGAGAAGATTGTTTCCCGCACTTTCTATGTTTCCGGCATATTTACTGATATCGGCAAATATCTGCATGGCAGATTCCTTGTCTGCAGGCAGATTCTTTGTTGCATTTAAACTCTCACGCAGGATCATCTCGTTCATACCCAGAACTGCATTTATCGGGGTACGTATCTCATGTGACATGTTTGAGAGGAAGTCGCTCTTGCCGCGGTTTGCCCTGTCAGCCTCTTCTTTGGATTTTAATAGCTCTTTTGCGGAATCCATCAGTTTAAGAACAGACAGATGATAGTTGATAAGACATACTGTTACAAGGGCGAGATTTAAGAAATAAAGAACAGGGAACCTGTCCATGAAAAACTTTGAATAATGGTCCTCAAGATGGTGCCTTATCGGTGTATAGAAGATGACTACGAGCAGTACCTCAAAGTATATACCGCAGTATATACCGTAAAGTGCGTTTCCGAAGAATCCTATCCCCAACGGGGCCAGGATCGTCCATATGATGGTCGTACCTCCCGTGGCTCCGCTGAAGGCATAATAAGTGAATGTGATTATACAGATGAGCAGCATGGACAGCGTCGGTATCTTTTTCTCATCCCTTAGGATAAAGATAACTATTACGATACCGCCGATAGCCTGGGTTATGGTCGTGGCTATAGTGATAGCATCCCTGTTGCTTAAGAAATTAAGAGTTGTGGTGGTGCTGGCAGCGATCGCAACGGCTATGCCCACAAAAAAGCATGCCTTCATGTTCTGCTTGCGCATATCACCAACAAAAATGTCCTGATGAAGTAATCTCCAAGACTCTTTTATCTTTTTAAACAGATTGTTCATATCGTCCCCACCCATCATCCTTCGTGACAGATTTTTGCCTCTATACATCCTATAATATCATTCATTGATCTCAATGTCTTTAAAAAGGGGATAAATAGTTGATCCGTGGTCAATATTTGTTTGACACTTCATCCCCTAAAATGTATAATATCGATAATCATATAGAAAAGCGATGACGAAGACAGTAGGCTGTGAAATGAAATCATGAGCGAGTGTACGACGGTGAGAGGTACATGAAAGTAGAACACAACTGAAGATCACTTCCGAGCTGCAAGGCTGAAAACAAAGCAGAGTAAGCTGCGCCGTTATGCCGACGTGACAGGCACGCATATGAATCTGAGCAAAGGGGCTTTAAGCATTTGCGAACGAGGAGTGTGTCGCAATAAGGTGGTTAGTAAGATACAGGTCTTATCCTTATGCGGGTAGGATCTTTTTTAGTTTTAAAGGAGGTTTCCAATGTACAATAAGGTTGATACTAATCTTAACTTTGTGGACAGAGAAAGAGAGACGCTTGAGTTCTGGAAAGAGAACGATATCTTCAGAAAGAGCATGGAGCAGCGTAAGGATGCGGAGGTTTACACATTCTACGACGGCCCTCCGACCGCAAACGGAAAGCCGCATATCGGACATGTGCTCACACGTGTAATCAAGGATATGATCCCCAGATACCGTACCATGAAAGGTTATATGGTACCCAGAAAGGCAGGATGGGATACTCACGGACTCCCTGTAGAGCTTGAAGTTGAAAAGCTTTTGGGCTTAAACGGTAAGGAACAGATCGAAGAATACGGTATGGAGCCTTTCATCGATAAATGTAAGGAATCCGTATGGAAATACAAAGGCATGTGGGAGGATTTCTCGGGAACAGTTGGTTTCTGGGCAGATATGGATGACCCATATGTAACATATCATGATGATTATATCGAGTCTGAGTGGTGGGCTTTAAAGGAGATATGGAAGAAAGGCCTTCTTTACAAGGGCTTTAAGATCGTGCCTTACTGCCCCAGATGCGGTACCCCTCTTTCAAGTGCCGAGGTATCACAGGGATATAAGACTCTTAAAGAGAGATCTGCGATCGTAAGATTCAAGGTTGTCGGTGAGGATGCTTATTTCCTCGCATGGACGACAACACCCTGGACTCTGCCTTCAAACGTGGCTCTTTGCGTGAACCCTTCAGATGATTACTGCAAGGTAAAGGCAGCAGACGGTTATACATATTACATGGCAAAGGCTTTACTCGATACGGTCCTTTCACCTCTTAAGAAAGAAGATGAGCCTGCTTATGAGATCATCGAGGAATATAAGGGAAAAGACCTTGAACACAAGGAATATGAGCCTTTATATGAGTGTGCAAAGAAGGTTGCAGACAAGCAGAACAAGAAGGGCTTCTATGTTACATGTGATGACTATGTAACAATGACAGACGGTACCGGTATAGTTCATATCGCTCCCGCATTCGGTGAAGACGATGCCAATGTAGGTCGTAACTATGATCTTCCTTTCGTTCAGATGGTTGACGAGAGAGGTATCATGCTTGATGAATCTCCTTTCGGCGGTATGAGATGTAAGCCCACCGAGGCTGAGATCAAGGCAGGTGCAATAAGTGCAGATCCCGAAGTTATAAAGGAACTCTCTTCAAGAAAACTCCTGTATGATGCACCGAAGTTTGAACATGAATATCCTCACTGCTGGAGATGTGACACACCTCTTGTTTACTATGCAAGAGAGAGCTGGTACATCAAGGAGACAGCAGTAAGGGATGATCTTATAAGAAACAACAACACAGTTAACTGGATCCCCGATTCAATAGGTAAGGGAAGATTCGGTAACTGGCTTGAGAATATCCAGGACTGGGCTATCTCACGTAACAGATACTGGGGAACGCCCCTTAATATCTGGGAGTGTGAATGCGGTCACAGAGAGTGTATCGGAAGCCGTGAAGAGCTTAAGCAGCTTTCAGGAAACGATGCCGCACTTACTGTTGAATTGCACAGACCTTATATCGATGAGATAACATGCAAGTGTCCTGAGTGCGGCAAGGAGATGAGAAGGGTACCGGAGGTTATAGACTGCTGGTTTGATTCAGGTGCGATGCCTTTTGCACAGCATCATTATCCTTTCGAAAACAAAGATCTCTTTGAGCAGCAGTTCCCGGCACAGTTCATATCAGAGGCAGTTGACCAGACAAGAGGATGGTTCCACTCACTTATGGCTGAGTCAACCCTGCTCTTTAACAAGTCTCCTTACGAGAATGTCATCGTTCTTGGACATGTCCAGGATAAGGACGGCCAGAAGATGAGTAAGAGTAAGGGAAATGCCGTAGATCCTTTCGAGGCACTCGATAAGTACGGAGCAGATGCGATAAGATGGTACTTCTATATCAATTCGGCACCATGGCTTCCCAACAGATTCCACGGTGATGCGGTTGTTGAAGGCCAGAGAAAGTTCATGGGAACACTCTGGAACACATATGCATTCTTTGTGCTTTATGCAAATATAGATGATTTTGATGCCACTAAGTACACTCTCGAGACAGAAAAGCTCGGAGTAATGGACAGATGGCTCTTATCAAAGATGAACTCAATGGTTGCATCGGTTGATGATAACCTCAATAATTACAGGATACCCGAGGCAGCAAGAGCACTTCAGGAATTCGTCGATGAGATGAGTAACTGGTACGTAAGACGCGGACGTGAGAGATTCTGGGCTAAGGGTATGGAGCAGGATAAGATCAATGCTTACATGACTCTTTATACCGCTCTTGTGACTGTTTCAAAGGCAGCAGCTCCCATGATACCTTTCATGGCTGATGAGATCTATCGTAATCTCGTCTGCTCAGTTGACAAGGATGCACCTATAAGCGTTCATCTTTGCGACTTCCCTGTTGTTGATGAGAAGATGATAGACAAGGCACTCGAGTCAGACATGGATGCGGCTGTTGATATAGTAGTAAAGGGCCGTGCATGCAGAAATGCATCCAACATAAAGAACCGTCAGCCTATAGCAAACATGTTTGTTAAGACTGAGAATGCTCTTTCAGAGTACTATGTTGAGATCATCGAGGATGAGCTTAACGTCAAGAAGGTAACATTTACCGATGACGTAAGAGAATTCACTACATATATATTCAAGCCACAGCTTAAGACTGTAGGACCCAAGTATGGTAAGCATCTGGGATTCATCCAGAAGACACTCGCATCCCTTGACGGAAATGAGGCAATGGATGAGCTTAAAGCTAACGGAGCACTTGTATTCAACGATGGTGAGGAGATAAGACTTGCAGAGGAAGATCTTTTGATAACCATGGTACAGAAGGAAGGCTTTGTGACTGAGGCTGACAATAAGACCACAGTTGTCATGGATACGACTCTTACTCCCGAACTCATCGAGGAAGGTCATGCAAACGAGATGATCTCTAAGATCCAGACCATGCGTAAGGATGCTGATTTTGAGGTCATGGATCATATTAAGGTTTCAGTTCTTGGAAATGATATGTTGGCAGAAGTCGTAAAGAAGAATGAGAAAGTCATAGGCGACAAGGTACTGGCTGTAGGCTTCTCATTTAATGATGAATATGCAGTAAAGAAAGAATGGAACATAAACGGTGAAAATGTAACTATCTGTATCGAAAAGGTTTGATTCATCGATTCAAAAGACAGCATTAAAACTGTTTGTTGAAGGAAAGGAAAGAAGATATGGCAAAGAAGGTACAAACAACACTGGATTTTGACAGAGAGCTTTTTAAGAGGAGTGTCCTTTACAATGTAAAGACACTTTACCGTAAGAACATTGAGGAGGCCAGCGACCAGGAGATATTCCAGGCAGTAGGCTACGCGATCAAGGATGCTATCGTTGATCACTGGATGACTACACAGAAAGAGTACGAGAAGAAGGATCCCAAGATCGTTTACTACATGTCCATGGAGTTTCTGATGGGACGTGCGCTCGGTAACAACCTGATCAACCTTCAGGCATACAAGGCTGTTAAGGAATGCCTGGAAGAACTCGGAGTTGATATCAATGTTATAGAGGATCAGGAGCCCGATGCAGCACTCGGAAACGGCGGTCTCGGAAGACTTGCAGCATGTTTCCTTGATTCGCTCGCAACACTTGGATACGGCGCATACGGATGCGGTATCAGATACCGTTACGGTATGTTCAAACAGAAGATCCAGGATGGTTTCCAGGTAGAGGTTCCGGATAACTGGCTTGCAGTTAACAACCCGTTTGAGCTCAGAAGACCCGAGTACACAAAGCAGGTTAAGTTTGGCGGTTATGTAAGTGTATCTGTTGATGAGAACGGAAGAAACGTATTCAGACAGGAGAACTACCAGGTTGTAAATGCGGTTCCCTACGACCTTCCCATCGTTGGTTACGGAAACGGCATCGTAAATACTTTAAGGATCTGGGATGCACAGCCTGTTGAGTGCTTCCAGCTTGACTCATTCGACAAGGGTGAATATCAAAAGGCTGTTGAGCAGGAGAACCTCGCAAGAAATATCGTTGAAGTCCTTTATCCCAATGATAATCACTGGGCAGGTAAGGAACTCAGACTTAAACAGCAGTATTTCTTCATCTCAGCATCTGTTCAGGAAGCTGTTGACAAGTACATGCGTACTCACAGCGATATAAGAAAGATGTACGAGAAGGTAACATTCCAGCTTAATGATACACATCCCACAGTTGCAGTCGCAGAGCTCATGAGAATACTCATGGATGACTTCTATCTCACATGGGATGAGGCATGGGACGTAACAACAAAGGTATGTGCATACACCAACCATACGATAATGGCTGAAGCACTTGAGAAATGGCCTATCGAACTCTTCTCAAGACTTCTTCCCAGAATCTATCAGATCATTGAAGAGATAAACAGAAGATTCATCATAGAGATAGAGAAGAAATATCCTTATGAGACCGGTGTAACGCAGGAAAAGATCAAGAAGATGGCTATCGTCTACGACGGACAGGTTAAGATGGCTCATCTTGCGATAGTTGCAGGTTATTCCGTAAACGGTGTTGCAAGACTTCATACAGAGATCTTAAAGAACCAGGAACTCAAAGACTTCTATGAGATGTTCCCTGAGAAGTTCAACAACAAGACAAATGGTATCACACAGAGAAGATTCCTTCTCCATGCAAATCCGCTTCTTGCTGACTGGGTAACCGAGCATATCGGTGATGACTGGATCACAGATCTCAGCAAGATAAAGAAGCTTAAGGTATATGCAAATGACGAGCAGTGCCGTCAGGAATTCATGAACATCAAATACCGCAACAAGGTTCGTCTTGCAGAGTATATCTTGGAGCATAACGGCATAGAGGTTGATCCCAGATCGATCTTTGACGTACAGGTTAAGAGACTTCATGAGTATAAGAGACAGTTATTAAACATCTTACATGTAATGTATCTGTACAATCAGATCAAAGAGCATCCGGATATGGAATTCTATCCGAGAACATTCATATTTGGTGCAAAGGCTGCAGCAGGCTACAAGAATGCAAAGCTTACGATCAAGCTTATCAACTCTGTTGCTGATGTTATCAACAATGATGAGTCTATCGACGGCAAGATCAAGGTTGTATTCATAGAAAACTACAGAGTATCAAATGCAGAGCTTATCTTTGCAGCATCTGATGTATCTGAGCAGATATCAACAGCCAGCAAAGAGGCATCAGGTACAGGTAACATGAAGTTCATGTTAAACGGTGCTATCACACTTGGTACAATGGACGGAGCAAACGTTGAGATAGTTGAGGAAGTCGGCAAGGAGAACGCGGTTATCTTCGGTCTCAGTTCCGATGAAGTCATAAATTACGAGAACAACGGCGGATATGATCCGATGGAGATCTTTAACAGCGATGAGGAGATCAGAAAAGTCCTTATGCAGCTTGTGAACGGCTTCTATTCACACAATGATACAGAACTGTTCCGTACACTGTATAACTCATTGCTTAATACAGAGTCTACCGACAAGGCAGACAGATACTTCATCTTAAAGGACTTCAGATCATATGCTGAGGCTCAAAAGAAGATAGAGGCATTCTATCGTGATGAGGATGCATGGGCAAAGGCTGCTATCTTAAATGTGGCATGTTCGGGTAAGTTCACCTCAGACAGGACAATCAAGGAATATGTTGATGATATATGGCACCTTGACAAGGTTAAACTTCCCAAGAAAAAAGCCAGTGAATAAACAATACTAAGGAGAAAGTTAATGATAACATTATCAAAAGGCGGAGCATATCTGATAAACGGAACTGATATAGTTGAAGACTCACCGGAAGCTTTAAGTGCCGTTAAGGCAAAGACAGGCAAAGATGTGGTTAAGGAGGAAGCTTTAAAAGAGACCATCGCATACGGCATCCTTGAAAGTCACAACACCTCCGGCAACATGGATAAGTTAAAGATCAGATTTGACAAGCTTACCAGCCACGATATCACATTTGTAGGAATCATACAGACTGCAAGAGCATCAGGACTTGAGAAATTCCCCATGCCTTACGTGCTCACAAACTGTCATAACTCACTTTGTGCGGTAGGCGGTACGATAAACGAGGATGACCACATGTTTGGTCTTACCTGCGCAAAGAAATACGGCGGAGTTTATGTACCCCCTCATCAGGCAGTTATACACCAGTTTGCACGTGAGATGTTAGCAGGCGGCGGAAGGATGATACTTGGTTCGGATTCACACACCCGTTACGGTGCTCTCGGTACCATGGCAATGGGTGAGGGCGGTCCCGAGCTTGTTAAGCAGCTTTTAAATCAGACTTACGACATAGACAGACCCGGCGTTATCGGCATATATATGACAGGTAAGCCTTCTAAGGGTGTAGGTCCCCAGGACGTGGCTATCGCTCTTATCGGTGCCGTGTTCTCAAGCGGATACGTAAAGAATAAAGTACTCGAGTTTGTAGGTCCCGGTGTGGCTAGCTTAAGCGCTGATTTCAGGATCGGTGTCGATGTAATGACCACAGAGACCACATGTCTTTCATCTATCTGGAAAACAGATGATGAGATAAAGGATTTCTATGACATACATGAGAGAAGTGAGGATTACAAGGAGCTGAATCCGGGTGAGGTGGCATACTATGACGGTATGATAACCATCGACCTTGATAAGGTTAAACCCATGATCGCAATGCCTTTCCATCCTTCTAACGCATATACGATAGATGATGTTAATGCAAATCTTAAAGATGTGCTTCATGAGGTAGAGGAAAGAGCCAAGGTAAGCTTTGGTGACAGCATAGATTACAGCCTTCAGGATAAGATAAGAAACGGTAAGCTGTATGTTGATCAGGGCGTTATCGCAGGATGTGCAGGCGGCGGATTTGAAAACATCTGTGCAGCTGCAGATATCCTCAAAGGATGCTATATAGGTGCGGATGAATTCACACTCAATGTTTATCCCGCATCTACTCCGATATATATGGAACTTATGAAGAACGGCTGTGCAACCACTCTTCTTGAGACAGGTGCGATACTTAAGACTGCATTCTGCGGACCGTGCTTCGGAGCAGGTGATACACCGGCAAACAATGCATTCTCTATCAGACACAGCACACGTAACTTCCCGAACCGTGAAGGTTCAAAGGTTCAGAACGGCCAGATCGCTTCAGTTGCGCTCATGGATGCAAGATCCATCGCAGCAACGGCAGCAAACAAGGGTTATCTTACACCTGCTACAGAGATGGAAGGCCGCATAGGAGCTTATAAGTATCACTTTGACAGCAATATATACAAGAACAGAGTATTTGACAGCAAGGGCGTTGCTGATCCTAGCGTTGAGATCAAGTTTGGTCCAAACATCAAGGACTGGCCGAAGATGTGTGCCCTTCCCGAGAATCTCGTATTGAAGGTTGTAAGTGAGATCCATGATCCCGTTACGACTACAGATGAGCTCATACCTTCAGGAGAGACTTCATCATACAGATCTAATCCTTTGGGTCTTGCAGAGTTTGCACTTTCAAGAAAAGATCCTGAGTATGTCGGCCGTGCAAAAGAGATACAGAAAGCACAGAACGCTGTCATGGCAGGAGAGGATGCATGCGCTGCACTTGCAGAGCTCAAACCTGTTATAGACGTTATAAAGAAAGAGGCAGGCGATTCGATAACAGATGATATTGGATATGGTTCAACCATATTTGCGGTTAAGCCCGGTGACGGATCTGCACGTGAGCAGGCTGCAAGCTGTCAGAAGGTACTTGGCGGCTGGGCTAACATCGCCAACGAATATGCGACCAAGAGATACCGTTCAAATCTTATCAACTGGGGTATGCTTCCTTTCATAATCAAGGATGGAGAGCTTCCGTTCAAGAACCTGGATTATCTGTTCATCCCCGGTATCAAGAAAGCGGTAGAAGAAAAAACATCTGTTATTAAAGCATACAAAGTAACAGGATCAGGCCTTGAGGAATTCGAGCTCACACTCGGAGATCTTACCGATGAGGAGAGACAGATCATTCTTAAAGGATGCCTGATAAATTATAACAGGATTTAATTATTGCAACAGAAAAACCTATACTAAGCAGCTTCCTGCAGGCAGAAGTTCCAAACAGGAGTGGACATAGTTCATAGAGCCGGCAGCGGGACAGGAGAGGTCATAACCGACCTTGCCAAAGCGTTGGTTAGGAGTCATAATATAAAAGGCGTGTGTTAATGCACACGTCTTTTGTTATAATGTTTTATTGAGTGAGGAAAGCATATGAGCAGTGAGATAATCTATGATACAGCCAATGTGAACGATATAAGCGAGCTTGTAAGACTGCGTATCGCATATATGATAGATGATTTCGGAAGTATAAGCGATCATGAGAAAAAATGTATGGAGGAGCAGCTTCCGGGTTATTTTGAAAGGAAACTCGGAAAGGAGCTTATCGCATTTGTCGCAAGAGCTGAGGGCAGACTTGTTGCCGCAGCATATCTTCTGATAATAGAAAAGCCCGCAAATCCCTTCCTTTTAAACGGGTATGACAGCGAGGTATTAAGCGTTTATACAGAACCGGAGTACAGGGCAAGGGGGATATGTTCAAAGCTTATGAGCAACATGATCAATTATGCCAGAGAAAAAGACATCTGTCGTATCGATCTTGTGGCCACAAAAGAAGGATATCCTGTGTACAAAAAGCTGGGCTTTGAGGACAGGGTACAGAAATACCTCGATATGAGGATGAAACTTAAACAGTAAAAGAGTTGGGGAAAAGAGAGGGATCTTATGATAATAGAACATGTCGCAATGTTTTTTGACGATCTCGAAAAGGCGAGAGACTTCTTTATAAAGTATTTCGGTGCAAGCTCCAATGAGGGCTATCATAATGAGACAACGGATTTCAGATCTTATTTTTTAAGTTTTGACAGTGGGGCACGTCTTGAGATCATGAACAAACCGGGTTTGCAAGAAGGCGTAAAGGAAGTTGAGACGACAGGCTACTCGCATGTCGCTTTTTCCGTAGGAAGCAGACAGGAGGTCGACAGACTCACGGCTCTGTTCAAAGAGGACGGATTTGAGGTCCTGAGAGGTCCCAGGACAACAGGCGACGGATATTATGAGAGCTGCATAGTCGATCTGGAAGGTAATTCGATAGAGATCACCGTTTGATCTTTTGTATAATGAAAGTAGCAAAAACGCAACCTTTGGTTAATGTATAAGAGACCTGATGCCTCATATACTGTTTTTGGAGGTGATCGAAATGGTATTTTCAGAGAAATTGCAGATATTAAGAAAGAATAAGGGACTTACACAGGAGGAACTCGCAGAAAAACTGGGAGTTTCCAGACAGGCAGTGGCCAAATGGGAGTCATCGCTTGTATATCCCGATATCTATAACCTGATCCAGATAAGCAATCTTATGAATGTGAGCCTCGATTATCTGGTAAAAGAGCAGGAGTGCGAGGTAAGTATCAGACAGACAGCAAGAGAGGATCTGGATGAGCTTATAGAGTTCAGGCTTGAAGCCAATGTGAACACCTATGCAGCATATATGAATGAGACAGATCCCACAAGACCGTCCTCACACGATTTCAGATATGAGAACGGACAGTTCATGTATCATGACACATATGTGGGCGGAGAAGAGTTTGCGGGACAGGAAGCTGTATTTAAAAACGGTACGGCCGTATATGCCATGAACTATATGGGCAGGGTACTTAATGACAGGTTCAGCGGTGATTTCTTAAAGGAAGCACTCAGAAACGCAGATAAAAGCATGCCTTACAGGGGACCTGAGATTTATCAGTCGGGCGAGTATACCTACAGATGCAGCGTGACTGGAGACTTTACCTGGTTTCAGGGTTATGAGGAGATTTACCTTACTGATATAAAAGTCTATGAATGTTTCTTTCATGGCGGGATGCTAAGATGAACTAAAGGATAGATGAGATGATAATAAAAGAACTGGATATTAAAGAACACAGAAAGCTTATAACTGATTTTTTCTTCAATGTTTTTACAAAGGAACCCTGGAATGATGACTGGAGCGATACTGACCAGCTGAATGCGTATATAGAAGATCTGGCGGGAAAGACCAATTCCCTTACCTACGGATTCTTTGAAAATGACACCATATCAGAGGAGACTATGCTGGGTTTGACCATGGGATCTGTCAAGCACTGGTACAGAGGGACCGAATATCTGATAGATGAACTCTGTGTGCGCACGGATAAACAGGGCATGGGAATAGGAACTGCCTTTATGGATGAGATCAAAAATACACTTACAAAAAAGGATATCCATAAGATCTTCCTTTTAACTGATAAAGATGCGCCTGCCTTTGAGTTTTATAAGAAGCAGGGCTTTGTTTTGGAGGATATGGTGGCACTTCACAGCACCTTTTAGCAGAGAGAAGACATATGCAAAGACCGGATTTTGATAACATAAAAGACTTTGATGAGTTTGGTAAGTATTACTGGTACAGGGAAGAACTCATAAATATATGTAAGGCTCACGGTTTAAAACATGACGGTTCAAAGATAGAGCTTTATAAGGTGGTGGAGGCGTACTTTTTGGGAGAGAAGATATTACCTCAAAAGAAAAAGAAAGCATCAAAGGCCACTGTTACTGAACTTAACCTTAATACAGGTCTCATAGAATGCGGCTTCACCTTCGGAAACCGCTTCAGGGAGTTTTTTAAGGAACAGACAGGAGAAGAGAACTTTAAATTCAATGTCGATATGGTCGCCAGTGCAAAGGCTGCAAAGGAAAACGGCGATGAGTCTTTCACGCTGGGGGATCTTCTTGATATCTACTATGGTAAAAAGACATATGCGACATATGACAGATCCGCCCTTCAATGGAACAGATTTGTAAAGGATTTCTGCTCTGATGATGCCACCTGCATTTATGAGGAGAGGCTAAAAGCTGCGGCTGCTCTTTGGAAGATCGTAAGGGAATCGGATATGAAAAAAGAGTATACTCATGAATTATTTGAAAAATATAAGGACATGATAGGAGAATGACATGGTAAAACAGATCTTTGATGATGAACAGAAGAGTAAGATAGCAAGATATATACTGGAGTCTCTTACGGAATGGTTTGAGGTTGTTGAGAGCAGAGAGGAATATATAAGAGATTCAAAGGGAAAGGATTTCTTTGCTGCTTTTGATGATAATGACAATGTCACCGGCTTTTTATATCTTAAGGAGACGGGAAAAGACACTGTTGAGCTTGCCGTGATGGGAGTGCTCAAGGAATGCCATAAAAAGGGCACGGGAAGGGCTCTGTTTGAGGCAGCAAGACAGACGGCAGCAAAGGAAGGTTACACCTTTATCCAGGTAAAGACGGTAAAGATGGGCATGTATGAGGATTATGACAGGACCAACCGTTTTTATCAGTCAGTCGGATTTAAGGAGCTGGAGGTGTTCCCCACATACTGGGATGAGGCCAATCCCTGCCAGATATATATAATGAATGTCTGATCTGTCGGAAAATTATAATGCATGATCGAAAAAGTGTGAAAAATTATGCTTGACATATAAATGATCAGTCATTATACTTTACAAACATATAAACAAGAAAGGAAAAACAGGATGTTTAATCTGATTACCAGAATTGAAAGAACTTCTTACGTGACAACACATGTGATACCTGTGTATTGTCTGTTTTGTGTTATTTCAAATAAAGGTAAGGATAAGCTGTAGGTTTTTCGTGATAAATGATCTGATAGATTTCTGTGAATAAACCACTTATCTGTATGGGTAAGTGGTTTTCTTGTTTAAAAAGGAGGGAAAACATGGAGATAGTTTATAAGAAACTGACCTTTGACGAGCTGGATACGTTTATTGATATGAGGATAAAACAGCTTACAGAGGAATATGAGTCTGAAGGAAAAGAAGTGCCTAGGGATGTTGATCTCAGATCGGCTTTAAATGACTTTTACCACAGACACATAAAGGATTGTACATTTGTTTCATGGCTTGCGATGGACGGTAAAAAGATAGTGGGTACCAGCGGCATGTCATTTGTTGAGAAACCTCCGTATTTTACCTGCCCGACAGGAAGACTCGGACTGCTCTCCAGCATGTTCACAGATCCCGGTTACAGACGTATGGGTATAGCCAAAGAACTGCTCGACAGAGTGGTGAATGAGGCAAGAGAGTATGGATGCGGTGCTGTGCATATCACGGCTTCTGATATGGGAGTAAAGCTTTATACGGCGTACGGATTTAAGCATAACGGAAACTTTATGCAGTACAGCCTGTAAGAGGTAACAAAGATGAATGAAACAGAAAAGATAAGGTATCTGGAAAGACTGGCAGCAAACGGATATGTGCCGCTTGAGACTTTGGAGTATGACGGATGGCAGCTTGGTTTCTCAAACGGTTATACGGGACGGGCAAACTCGGTACTTATAAAGGGTGATTCAACCATCACTCTTGAAGAGAAAGTAAGATACTGTGAGAAAGAATATGCATCAAGAGATCTTCCATGTATGTTCAAGCTGACAGATGCGGATAATGACATTAACGACTATCTGCTCAAACACGGTTATAAGATAGCAAAGACCACTGATCTTATGATACTTGATCTGAGCGAACTTAATACAGAGGATGATCTTTCAGATATTTACAGTGATGTGGTATTTGAGACCACTCCCGATGACTGGTTTAAATATTATTTTGAATATGAAAAACTAAGTGAGACCGAAAGAGACATATGCGCAAAGATCCATTCCAAGGTTAAGGCCCAAAAGATCTATATAAAGGTATTAAAGGAAGGAAAGGTTGCTGCAGTGGCATCTGTCGTGGTAGAAGACGGATACAGCCTTTTGCATAACGTGATAGTGGATCCGGCCTTCCGTAAGATGGGACTAGGTAAAAAGCTCTGTCAGGCAGCCATAGCCAAATCAAAAGAAGCGGGAGCGGAATACTCATATCTGCAGGTCATGCAGAGTAATGATATCGCTGTTAACCTGTATAAGAGTATTGGATTTAAAAAGCTCTATTCATACTGGTATATAAGCAACAGAATTGAAAACAAGGAGATAAAGTGATGATAACCGATACATTTGATCCCGTTTCAGAGGAAATAATAAAGGTATGGAAGAATGAGGATGCAAAGCCTGTTGATGCGTGTATACTGACATTTTCCGGAGAGATCCTCAAATATGTGCTTGAACAGTATGACTGCCATCTTTTTGGAAATCTCTATTCATCAAACGGAGCCAATCCCATATATGGTTTTACCTGTGAGGGAAAGGAATTCGCGGTATATATGTCATATGTGGGTGCACCTGCATGTGTGGCCGATATAGAGGATACTCTGTCAGTAATAAAAACCGGCAAATATATAGTGTTTGGCGGTTCGGGATGTCTTAACAAGGAGATAGCAAGAGGCAGAGTGATGGTGCCCACCGAGGCATACAGGGACGAGGGAACATCCTATCATTACGCTCCTGCATCCGATCATATAACAATAAAGAATTCTGCTATAGTCGAAGCGTTTATGAAAGAGTCCGGACTTCCATATATATGCGGAAAGACCTGGACGACTGATGCACCCCACAGGGAAACAAGGGATAACTTTGAAAAAAGAAAACAGGATGGATGCATATCAGTTGAGATGGAATGCGCGGCAGTGGAGGCAATGTGTGACTATAGAGGCCTTGATGCGTATTTCTTCTTTACCTGCGGTGACCTTCTGGATGCACCAAAATGGGATGCAAGAATGAAGAAAGGACAGAAAAAGGATACACAGCACGATCCCGGACACTTTGATATAGCACTTGAACTTGCGAGGTTTGTAACTGATGGAGAATAAAACAAATCCATGGAAGAAGATAAGGCTCAGCGATTATGAGAACCACATGAGCTATGATGGTGTTGAACAGATACAGGCACTCAATAAGATGATGAAGGATCAGTTTGGTGACTATCATGCAACAAGCGTGATGATCTTTGGCGTCGCATCGGGTAACGGTCTAGAACATATAGACAGGGGAAAATATAAAAAGGTTTACGGGATAGATATAAATGAGGAGTACCTCGATGCGCTCAAAGAAAGATACTCATATCTGGGCGATGCGCTGGAATGTATCCTTCTTGATCTGAACACTGAGTATGACCGACTTCCGAATTCTGAACTTCTGATAGCCGATCTTCTTATAGAATACATAGGCTATGAGACCTTCGTGAATGCCCTAAATAAGGCAGATCCCAATATCGTATCATGCATCATACAAAAGAATACGGATACGAAAGCATGGGTTTCGAGCTCGCCTTATATACATGCATTCGACTGCCTTGATGATGTTCATCATCAGATGGATGAACTGGAACTGGATCTGGTCATGGAAAGAGCAGGATATAAAAAGATAAAACAGGTAACTGAAGCCTTACCAAACGCAAAAGCACTTGTAAGGACAGATTACAGAAAAGATAAGTAGACAGGGGGAGAAAATGGAAATCTGGGATTTGTATGACAGAGACGGAAAAAGGACAGGCGAGACCTGGGAGAGAAAACCAGCTAACTTTTTGACGATACCTGACGGAAGGTATCATATGGTGGTCGACATCCTTATAAAACATGTGGACGGCACATACCTTCTTACAAAAAGACATCCTGACAAGGATGTGTATCCCGGATGCTGGGAAGCGAGCGCAGGAGGATCGGCACTTAAGGGGGAGGAACCGCTCGAAGCAGCAAAAAGGGAGATGAAAGAGGAGACAGGGCTTATAAGCGATGATCTCGAGCTTGTCAATGTCTCTTTCAGTGATAAGAGTCACAGCATGTTCTATTCATATATCGCTGTCGTTGACTGTGACAAGGATTCAGTGGTCTTGCAGGAGGGGGAGACTGTTGATTATAAATGGGTTGATAAGGAGGGTGTGATCGATTATACAGATTCGCCATATTCGATTAAGACTCACAATGACAGATACAAATGTATTTTTGATGAATACAGGAAGGATATAAACGACAGGAAGGTTTTATTGTTTGATCTTGACGGGACTCTTTTAAGGAGCGATAAAACTATTTCCAAAGAGACTCTTCTTGCCGTGAAACGATGCAGGAACGAGGGCTTTTATGTCGGGATCTCAACATCAAGAAGTGAGGGGAACAGCTATAAATTCATAGACAGTCTGGATCCCGATTTCATAATCTCAAGCGGTGGCGCCATGGTGAGCGTAAAGGGAGAGACTGTGTTTACTGCGGAGTTTTCCGGTGATGAGACATGTGAGATAATAAAGAAAGCAAGAATGATCTGTGGTGATCTTAACATCTCTGTTGACACCTCGGGAGAAAATGCCGAGTATTACCGGAATTTCATCCCTCCGCAGGATGAGCTTGAAAACAGCTGGGGAAGCAGTATAGATACCGATTTTAAAGATTTTAGAAAGCCGTCGCTCAAGATATGTTTTGAGATAGCTGATGAAAATACGGCAGAGCAGCTTAAGGATAAGCTTACCGACTGTGATTTCATACACTTTACGGACGGTGACTGGTATAAGGTGACAAAAGCCGGGATTACAAAGGAGACTGCGATCGAAAAACTCTGTGAGCATCTTCATATAAGCATAAAGGATGTCACGTCTTTCGGTGATGATCTGGCTGATATAGGAATGCTTAAGCTTTGCGGCACCGGTGTTGCGATGGGAAATGCCAAGGAAGAGGTAAAACAGGCTGCTGATGTCACCATAGGATCAAATGATGAGGACGGCATAGCTTATTATCTTAACGGTTTTTGGGGATAAGTTAAAAGGAGAATATCATGAATGATACAGAAATGATATTAAGACAATATAAACCCTGTGATGCAAAAACTATAGCAGGCTGGATCAAAGATAAAGAGGCTCTGTATAAATGGAGCTCTGACAGATTTGGCGATTATCCGATATCGGCAGATGTTATAAACCATAAATATATGGAATGTAACGGTGACTGTACGGAGGAGGATAACTTTTATCCGCTGACGGCTGAGGCTGACGGAAGAGTTGTCGGTCATCTGATATTAAGATACACAAACGGAGATAAGACTACTCTGCGCGTCGGGTTTGTTATCGTGGATGATTCACTGCGAGGCAGGGGCTATGGTAAGAAGATGCTTCAGATGGCTGAGAAATATGCCTTTGAGATGCTGGGAGCAAAGAGGCTTACTCTCGGTGTCTTTGAGAACAATCCGCCTGCATATCACTGTTATAAGGCAGCAGGGTTCAAAGAGGCAGATGCGGATGAGTTTATCTTTGAGATAAATGGTGAAAAATGGAAATGCATAGAGATGGAGATGACTCCTTTAATCTGTTGACAGTAATGTCTGCAGATAGTATATTCTATAACAATTACGATAAAGGGAGGGGGAGAAAATGTCTAAAACCGACAAGGAAAAACTGTCATTCAAAGTGACTGTCAAAAATGCATGGTATGCCATGACACTGGCTTCACAGATATGCCCGGGCATCATAGTGCATTCATTCTTTCTGTGGCTCATAGGACACGGGGAATGGGTATTCTTTGACGGAGTGTTCATGAGAGTGGTAGTCGATGCTTTGGATCAGGGTCTGGGATTCGATCACATATTCAGATTCATTCTGATAAGCGGTGCTGTGTTCTGCAGCTGCGCAATCTACACCAATTATGTTGAAAACGTGGTATATCCTCTTGAAACAAACAGACTGTTTGGCGGTATCTATAAAAAGATGTATGCCAAGGCAAAAAATGTTGAGTTAAGGTGCTATGAGGACTCGGATTTCTACAACAGATATACCATGGCGATGGACGGTGCCGAGGAAAAGATCACTGCGATAATCAGAGGTATCTTAGGAGCTGTGATAGGTGCTGTCGCAGCAGTTATAGTGTTCTATCTTATGTATGAGATAGATCATTTTGCGATCCTTTTCATACTGTCTCCGCTTGCAGGAAACTTCATATTCGGTAATCTCAAGAACAAATATGAATTCAGA
The DNA here is from genome assembly GCA_017619635.1 of Lachnospiraceae bacterium. Taxonomy (GTDB): domain Bacteria; phylum Bacillota; class Clostridia; order Lachnospirales; family Lachnospiraceae; genus Colinaster. The sequence continues at coordinate 37,342 of JAFZRZ010000034.1, forward strand.
AGATACCAGGAGCAGGCGCCGAATGAAAAGGTGTTAAATTACGTGAGCAGGATGATGTATCTTCCTGACGGAGCCAAGGAGATAAGACTCTCAAAGGTCTTTGAACTGATGAAAAAGCAGTACAAAGATGCAACAGACAAAAATGTGAAGGTTGCTATAAAGTATGCGTTTGCAAACTGCAGTCTGAGCTTTTTACGCATAACATTCACATTTACCGTCATATTTGAGGGTGTGCTGCTCTATGCGATATACAGAAACAGAGTTTCAGAAAGCATCACTCTTGCTCAGCTTACCATCATGACCAGCCTGATGGTTGCCATGACCTGGATACTCATAAGAGTGTTTGAGAACATCATGGAGATACTTAAAAACGGTATGTTCATCAATAATCTCAAGAGCTTTTTGGAGTATAAGGAGATAATCCCTGAAGATCAGGACGGAGATATGCCTGATAAGGAATTCAAGAGCCTTGAATTTAGAAATGTTTCTTTCTCATATGATGACAAAGAGACGATAAAGGATCTTTCTTTTGTGATTAACAAGGGAGAGACGGCAGCACTCGTCGGACATAACGGTGCAGGAAAAACAACCATCATAAAACTCATGCTTAGGCTCTATGATCCAAACAGCGGAGTCATTCTTTATAACGGAAAGGATATAAGGGAGTATAACCTTAAAGCTTACAGGGATGTGTTTGCGACCACTTTTCAGGATTTCAAGATGTTTGGCATGACCGTAAAAGAAAATATCCTTATGGGCAGACATTTTGAAAATGAGGATGACCGTGTTGCTGATGCACTTAAAAAAGCCGGTGTCTATGACAAGGTAATGACTCTAAAGGACGGCATGGATACCATGATGACCAAGGAGTTTGACGAGGAGGGTGCTGTACTGTCAGGCGGTGAGAGCCAGAAGATAGCGGTGGCAAGAACCTTTGCCAAAGAAGCACCGATGAAGATATTTGACGAGCCTTCAAGTGCGCTCGACCCCATAGCAGAGTATGAGCTGTTTAAAAATATCCTTAAGGAAGCCAAGGATCACACAATGCTGTTTATCTCTCACAGACTTTCTTCAGTAAAGGACTGCGACAAGGTTCTGATGCTTGAAAAAGGAAGCCTTATAGAGGAGGGAACCCATGCACTGTTAATGGCAGCCGGAGGCAGTTATGCACAGATGTATAAAAAGCAGGCCATGAATTATCTGGCTATCGAGAATGAAGAGGAGGTGATACTGTGAGCGGGACAGAACAGGAAAAGACAAAACAGTCCGTAAAGCAGGTATTTGCAAACAACTTCTTCTTTTTGAAGCTGATGTTCACGGCATCGCCCCAGTATGTGCTCTTCCAGGCACTCGATGCGATAAGGAACGAGGTATCGATCTTCTTTGAGCATACGGTGGGCATAGGCTATGTGCTTGCTGCAGCTGAATTCGGATATCCGTTTGAGAAAGTAGCAAAGTTCATACTCATACTCGCAGGTGCCATAACTCTCGGAATGGTGTTTACCGTATTTGCCGGCGATTACATGGCTGAGAGAGAACGTCCGAAGGTAAGAGAAAAGATAAAGATGATGCTTTATGAAAAAGCAAAGGGCGTTGATCTTAAGTGCTATGACAATCCTGAGTTTTACAATGAGCAGGTGCTCGCGATCTCCGAGGTTGACAAGCAGATAGAAAGAGTTCTCCAGTTTGTTAAAAATGTGCTCGGAGGACTTACGGTATTTATATCAACGGGTATCTTCTTCCTCTTAAAGGACAAGATATCGATCATATTTGTTGTTATATCGTTCTTCCTTTCCATCTTCTTTGAACAGATATACAACAAGCAGAACTACAAGGTGAAGGTTGAGGGAATACCGTTCACCAGAAAACGTGATTATATAAAGAGGATCTATTATCTGAGTGATTACGCCAAGGAGATAAGACTCAATCCCGATGTCTCTGATGTGCTGTTTAGGCAGTTTGAGGAGGCAAATGATGAGGTATACAGGATAGAGAAGAAATATGCCTTCAAAAAATGGGCTCTGGGATTTGTAAAGAAATATCTGTGCAATGACATCTTCTCGGATGTGATATTCATCTCATACCTTGTTTATCAGTCGGCTGTGCTACACAATCTGTCATTTAGCACGGTGGCCATACTTTACGGCTCGTTCGGAAGATTAAAGAGAGGCATGAGAGTCTTCTCAGAATCATATCCGTATGCATGCGAGACAAGCCTGTATATCAATAAGATCAGGAAGTTCATGGGTTATGAGCCGACTATCGTTTCAGATGAAGCGATAGAGCCTGAAAAGAGCGCAAAAGAGATCGAGCTTAAGGATGTGTCGTTTGCATATAAGGACGGCGATGAGATGCTTCTTAAAAACCTTGATCTTCATATCAGACCCGGTGAGAAGATAGCGCTCGTGGGATATAACGGAGCAGGAAAGACCACGCTCGTTAAACTCCTTATGAGGCTGTATGATGTAAGGAAAGGTTCGATCGAGGCTGACGGTAAGGATATAAAGAGATATGATGTCGAAAAATACAGGGATACCATAGGAACGGTATTCCAGGATTTCCAGATCTTTGCAGGAAGCGTAACGGAAAACGTCATACTGGATGTGGGTGAAAAGGCGGATACTGACAGAGTACGCAGATCTCTTACAGACAGCGGACTCATGGGCAGGGTCGACAGACTCAAAAAAGGACTCGATACCCAGCTTACAACAGAGTTTGCAAAGGACGGTGTGAATCTGTCAGGCGGTGAGAGCCAGAAACTTGCCATTTCGAGAGTCTTTTACAAGGATGCAGGCTTAATGATACTGGATGAGCCTTCAAGTGCGCTCGATCCGATCGCGGAATATCAGCTTAATCACGCGATGCTTTCGGCTACCGGTGACAAGACTGTGATATTCATTTCACACAGGCTTTCGACAACGAGAAACGCAGACAGGATAATCATGCTTGAGGACGGCCGTATAGTCGAGCAGGGAAGTCACGAACAGCTGTTAAAACTTGGCGGAAAATACGCACAGATGTGGAAGGTTCAGGCAGGAGCCTATATAGCGGTATAAAGAAAGAACTGAACAGAAGATACTTAAGTCCTGTGCTTAAATGCCGATAAATAAAATAGGACGAAAAAACCATGGAGGGATTTCATAAAGAAGATGAGATCCCTCTTTTTGTGCTTTTTTCGATGTCACGGGACATAAGCGCGCATGTCCTGACAAACTAAATATGAGGAAAGGAGAAGTTTTATTCTTGAAGATTGAATCCTATGATATAAGAATGGATTCTGTCGGAGCCAGAAGCTCCGGATCGACAAGGAAGTTTTCGGTTGGTTACACCACAGGCACAGAAAAGCCTGAAAGTGACAGGTATCCAAAGAGTTTTTCCGATACCCTGTGTTCCATGGATCAGGGCGATGAGGATGACAGCGGACTGACAAACGGAAAGGATCTTTCTAAAGAAAACGATCCGTTTGCGAGATTAAGGACAGGAAACATCAGATTTCTCAATAACATCCAGAGCGTTTCAGATACGCCGGTTATAAGAGACATCCAGAGTGTCCGCCAGCAGTTCGTGCTCTATCTCTGGAGATTGTTTTTTGGCGATGAATCGGCCAAGGAACTGTCGAAAAAATACGGGATCGATGATATGAGTGCATCGGCTGACAGTTTCGCTGCAGCTTCTTCATCTCAGAGTATGCCTTTTAATCAGATAAAGCTCTACGGGGTGGAAGAACAGTATTCATGCGAGATCCAGACGGTGAGTTTCAGATCAAGCGGTACCATCACAACCTCAGACGGTCAGACAAGCTGTTTTAGGCTTGATTTTGATATGTCCAGCAGGTTTGAACAGTATTTTGTGAGACAGAGCGATCAGATCATATCCATGTGTGATCCGCTGGTCTTAAATTTCGCAGGTGATATAGCCGATCTTTCGGATCAGAAATTCACATTTGATCTTGATTGTGACGGTGAAACCGAGGAGATCAGCATGCTGACATCGGGAAACGGCTTTTTGAGCCTTGATAAGAACAGTGACGGCATCATAAATGACGGTTCAGAACTCTTTGGGACAAGATCGGGAGACGGTTTTTCGGATCTGGCTGAATATGATCATGATAAAAACGGCTGGATCGATGAGAATGACGATGTGTTTAACGACTTAAAGATCTGGTATAAGGATGATACCGGAACAGATAAGCTTCTTGATCTTAAAGAAGCAGGAGTCGGAGCCATATATCTTGGAAATGCCGATACCGATTTTAACTTAAGATCATCAAATACGTTTGATATCACGGGTGCTATAAGAAGGGCAGGGATATTCCTTTATGAGAATGCAATGGCCGGTTCGATAGTGCATCTGGATATAGCAAATTAGATCAGAAAGGATGAGCGCAAAATGCGTTCATCCTTCTTTTGTCGGTTGTAAGTAAAACCCGAATTTGATAGAATTATAATGTTGGTTATGAAGGTGAGGATAACATATGGTTCATGTTGGAAGACAATACCCATATGTCTTTTGTGTGATGCTCTCGATTTGTCTTCTTTCGGGCTGTGGCAGGAAGGAAGAGGTATACGAGGAGCCGGTTAAACCTGTGGCTGTTGTGGCTGAAACAGACACATACAAGGCAGATATCTTTGTGTTTGGACCGGGATATGAGCCGGATGATAGAAAGATCTTCTATGTCACGGGTGACTGCTTAAGTGACACATTTTTAGTAAAGAATACAAAGACCGGGGATACAGTCTTTGAAGGCGGGTTAAAAAGGATAAAACTGGCGGGAAAAGATGCGTTTTCAGGTGATCTCACATCACTTTCCGCAACAGGAGAATATGATATCCTTATCAATGATCCCGTGACAAAAGCAAAGGTCACGATCAAAAAAGGTGTATATTCGGAGGAATATCTTTCACTTGCCGAAAAACTTAAGAACATTGATGCTGATGATGATGTAAGCGATTATTACAGAACACAGGTCATGCTGCTTGCTTCAGAGATGCATGATGACTACGTGGACTGGGCATATATCAACAGGAAGATGAAAGATACCCTTAACAAAGAGATATCCCTTATCGATACGTCAGGCATGTGGGATCATATATCCGACAGGCTCATCGCAAGTGCTCTTTTAGCTGATTATTACTGCGTCTACGGGGATATAGAACCAAACGAAGTAGACGGTTATCTGGATGCTTCGGTGAAGATCTACGATGCGTGCATGGAGTATGCCGACAGGGCAGATCCGCTTGCTCTTTACATGGCAAATGCCTCGCTCAACAGGGCGACGGGGCAGAACAGATACCGTAAGGGCGCAGAAGAATATGACAGAGAGAGTCCGCATGACGAAAGATATTCGGATTTTGCGTTTATTGCGGATATGATATATATAAGATCAAGAAACATCAGTGATTATGACAGATGTGGAAAGATCGTAGCTGAATATCTCAGTGAAGCGGGTTCGACGGCAAAAAAAGCCGGTACGGATTCTTTTTATGTGTCTTTTGATGATAAAAACGAAGATATTCAGAAGGGACTGGACAGCCTGATGGCATGCGCATTTGCTGACTATGTGCTTTCAGAAGACGAATATCTAAAGACACGCAGGGATCATATACATTATCTATACGGATTCAACCCGGATATGAAGGATTTCATGGCGGGATATGATAAAGACATCAGGACCTTGTCCAAGCTTTTCTTTGCGATGGGCACAAAGGGTGCTGAGAATATAAAACCGGAGGAAAAACAATGAAAATACTGGTACTTGCCGGTGGAACGAGCACAGAGAGAGATGTGTCATTTGCCACAGGTAAAAATGTTTATGGTGCATTAAAGAAGAACGGACATAAGGCGATCATCGTAGATCCCTACATGGGCTATGAAGGTGATACAGACGGTCTGTTTGACAGGGATATAGACTGGAGTTCAAAGATCGAGGCCATAAAGGAGGATAATCCGGATATAGAAGCTGTTAAGGCACTTCGCGATCCTTCCTATACAGGCTTTTTCGGACCCAACGTGATAAAGCTGTGTAAAGAAGCAGATGTTGTCTTTATGGCTCTGCACGGAGAAAACGGTGAGAACGGAAAGATACAGGCTGCATTCGATCTTGAAGGCATATGCTATACGGGAACCGACACACTCAGTTCGGCAGTATGCCTTAACAAGGGCATGGCTAAGGAAGTAATGGCATACAACGGCATAACCACTCCCAAGGGTGTGCACATATATAAGGGTGAAGATACATCAAACACTGTTGGATATCCCTGTGTCGTTAAATCGTGCTGCGGCGGTTCAAGTGTCGGTGTAACGATCGTTAATGAGGAGGCTGCTTACGAGGCCGCTATAAAAGAGGGATTTAAGTATGACGATGAAGTCATCGTTGAGGAATATATAAAGGGAAGAGAATTCTCTGTAGGTGTCATCGAGGGAAAAGCACTTCCTGTGATAGAGATAGCTCCTCTTAGCGGATTTTATGATTATAAGAACAAATATCAGGCGGGAGCAACGATCGAGACATGCCCTGCACAGATAGATGATAACAAGACAAAAGAAATGCAGATGTATGCAGAGAGAGCATTTAAGGCATTAAGACTTCGTGATTATGCAAGAATGGATTTCATAATGTCAGACGGCGGAAAGATCTACTGCCTGGAAGCAAATACACTTCCCGGAATGACCAGCACCTCACTCATCCCACAGGAAGCAAATGCAATAGGAATGAGCTTTGAACAGCTTATAGAAAAGATCGCCATGATGGCCTATAACAGAAACAGGAAATAAACACAAATGTTAAATTTAGAATTAATTAATGTGATAGATGCCTGTGGCGGCAAGATATACCTGCCGGAGGGCAAAACCATTGAAGAATACAGCAATAAAAGGCCTGAAGGGGTGGTCCTTGATTCAAGAGAAGTGAAGAAGGATTACATCTTTGTCGCATATAAAGGCGAGAGAGTGGACGGTCATGATTTTATACCCCAGGTCATTGGAAAAGGAGCCATGGCAGTCATATGCGAAAGGGTTCCCAATGATGTTGTATGTCCATGTATAAAGGTTGAGGACAGCCTTAAAGCACTTACGGATATAGCGGCTTATTACAGGGAAAAGATGAATATAATAACGGTCGGTATTGTTGGAAGCGTCGGAAAGACCAGCACCAAAGAGATGGTCGCCGGAGTGCTTTCACAGAAATACCGGGTGATGAAAGGTCTTGGAAATCATAACAACCTTTTGGGACTTTCTCTGGAGATATTAAGACTGACATCGGATATCGACATGGCAGTCCTTGAGATGGGTATAAGTGATTTTGGTGAGATGAGGAGACTCGCCAAACTGGTAAGACCAAACACGGTTGTATTCACAAATATCGGAGAATGTCATCTGGAGTTTCTCGGAGACAGAGACGGAGTCTTAAAGGCAAAGACCGAGTGTTTTGAATATATGGATCCTGAAGGATATGTTGTCCTTAACGGTCTGGACGACAAGCTTGCGACAATAAGCGAGGTCAATGGCAAAAAACCTGTAAGATGCGGTGCAAAAGATCAGGATGTTTATGCTGAGGATATAAAGGTATCGGGTGTCTACGGCTCCACATTTACCTTAAACATCAGTATTGGAGAAAATGAGACCGGTAAGGTGCATACAGGCATGCCCGGTGCACATATGGTCGGCAATGCACTTGAAGCTGCGGCAGTCGGAAAGATATACGGCCTTACATTTGATGAGATCGCAAAAGGTATAGAGGAAACCAGATCTCTCCCCGGAAGATCCAATATCATAGATACGAGCAGATATCTTATAATCGATGACTGTTATAATGCAAACGGCGCATCTATGAGAGCAGCCATAGATCTTTTAAGTACAGCAAACGGACGAAAAGTAGCCATACTCGGCGATATGTATGAACTTGGTGAGCGTTCTGATGAGATACATAAAGAAACCGGAGCATATGCGGTTTCAAAAGGCATAGAAGTACTTCTGTGCGTGGGTAAGAACTCAAAGAGCATGTATGAGGCCGCTATGGGCTCGCTTATGTGCGAGATGCAGAGCATTTCCTACTTTGAGACTGTGGATGAGCTCAAAAAAAGACTCCCTTCCATTCTGGAAGAGAGTGATACTGTACTCGTTAAAGCGTCTCATGGCATGAATTTTGCCGCAGTCGTGGAGTTTTTAAAAGAACTTAAATGATCAGATCATACCAAAGCCTTGTTATCATCATGCATCTTAACTATTTGAGAACGGACTAGATCGGGAAGAGCTTTTAGCTGTTCTCTGTCAAGATCCTTTGTGGGAATGGGCTTTCCGTATTCGAGTATAACATGAGCCTTTTTGATCTTCGGGAACTGATTCTCAAAGACAGCTGCGGAATTGTTTATCGATACAGGCACTACCTCACAGCCACTCTTTGTGGCTATCTTGAAGCTGCCTGCCTTAAACGGAAGGATCTCATCCTCGTTCTTTGAACGTGTTCCCTCGGGGAAGATAAAGATGCTGATACCTTCTTTTATATAATCGATCGCTTTTAATATGATACCCATGCTCTGCTTAAGATCTTTTCTGTCCATGAAAAGACATCTGAGATAGCGCATCCATACTCTTAAGGAAGGAACCTTCTCCACCTCGTTTTTGGATATAAAGCCTGTGGGTCTGGGAACATAGAGATAATTGATTATTATATCGAAATAACTCTGATGATTTCCTATATATAATACACTTCTGTCCGTGGGTATGTTCTCCACTCCTTTGACGGTGATCTTTGTACCTGAGAGGAAGGTGACTACGCCAAATGCCCATTTTGCCCAGCCGAGAGCACTCTTATCTCTTTTGGCGGGATTGATCTTACCCAGTATCGCTTCATATATAAGTATGGGAAACGATAGTGTTAAGAACAGAAATACAACTATCAGCAATATGATGAAACGGATCATTATTTACTCCATAAAAACGGCACGATCCCGTGCCGGTATTTGTCCTTATTGACAATGTAATTATATCGCAAGAGCTTATAGGAGACAATATGATACTATTAAAAAACGGAAGGGTGATAGATCCTTCAACAAATACGGACATGATCGCGGATGTCCTCATAAAAGATGATAAGATAGCAAAGATCGAGCCAAATATCGTGCTTTCAGAGGCAAAAGACGTTGAAGTCTATGACTGCACAGGATGTGTTGTGGGCCCGGGACTTGTGGATATCCACGTGCATTTCAGGGATCCTGGATTCACATACAAGGAGGATATCTTCAGTGGTGCCAGGTGTGCGGCCGCAGGTGGAGTAACATCTGTTATATTAATGGCGAACACAAAACCCACCGTAGATACGCCTGAAACGCTTGAATACATACTTGATAAAGCAAAACAGACTGATATCCATATATATACCTGCGCAAATATCACAAAGGGCATGCAGGGTAAGGAACTGACGGATTTTGAAGCATTAAAGAGCCTTGGAGCCATAGGTTTTACCGATGACGGCGTTCCCATCATGGATGAAGAGCTTGTTATCAAGGCCATGAAAGAGGCTGTCAAAACTGATTCTGTGTTAAGCTTTCATGAGGAAGATCCTTCCTATATAGAGAATAACGGTGTTAACCGCGGAAAAGCTTCCGAGTTCTACGGGATAGGCGGAAGTGACAGAAATGCTGAGATTTCAATGGTTAAAAGAGATATCGGGCTTGCGATAAAAACCGGTGCAAAGATCAATATCCAGCATATTTCCGCAAAAGAAACGCTTGATGCGATAAGGGATGCAAAGAAAAGGTGTGACGGTGAACAGCTGATATATGCTGAAGCCACACCCCATCATATCGCTTTGACCGAAGAAGCGACCATTAGATACAAAACAAACGCAAAAATGAACCCTCCTCTTCGAACAGATGAGGACAGAAGAGCCATAATCGAGGCGATAAAGGATGATACGATCGATTTTATAGCAACGGATCATGCTCCGCATGCTGTTGAGGAGAAAGAAAAAGAGATCACAAATGCGCCGAGCGGAATCCTGGGTCTGGAGACCTCTTTACCGGTCATTTATGATGTTCTGGTCAAAGAAAACGGAATTTCCTGGATGAAAGTTTTTTGCAAGATGAGCCTAAATCCTGCAAGATTATATGAAATAAATGCAGGAAAACTTGCAAAAAACGAAATAGCAGATGTTGTTGTTTTTGACGAAAAAGCACCCTGGAAGTATGAAAAAACGATGTCAAAATCGAAGAACAGCCCGTTTTTGGGGCATGAATTCGGTGGTAAAATTGCACTAACAATAAGTGCAGGAAAAGTGGTATATAACAACATCTAACACCAATATCTTGCAATTATTATAATTGAACATACAATATATAGAAAGAACAGGTATAACAAACATGAAGAAGAAAGCATACGGATTTGTTATAAGAAGTGAGGAGATATCTACTGATATCTACAGCATGTGGATAGAGACTGATCTGGCAAAAGATGCAAACCCGGGACAGTTTGTCGGAGTTTTCACTTCGGATAAGTCAGCACTGCTTCCCAGACCGATAAGCATCTGCGAGGTCGACCGTGACAAAACAGCCTTAAGACTTGTTTACAGGATCGCGGGAGAGGGTACAAGACAGTTCTCACATTATCAGGCAGGAAGAAGAGTGGCTCTCCTTGGAGTTTTGGGTAACGGTTTTCCTTATGAAAAAGCAGAAGGAAAACATGCAGTCCTCATGGGCGGAGGTATCGGAATACCGCCTGTTTTGGAGCTTGCAAAGAAGCTTAGCGGCAACGGCAAAGAAAGCGCTCCGATAGCCCAGAAAGTAAGCTGTATCGTGGGTTACAGAAACAGCGATACCTTCTTATTAGAGGAACTGCAGCAGTATGCAGACGTATATGTTGCGACCGAGGACGGAAGCCTTGGAACAAAGGGAAATGTCATTGATGCACTTGAAAACAACAAATTAAATCCAGATATAATATATGCGTGCGGACCCATGCCAATGTTAAGAGGCATAAAAAACTGGGCTGAACCCAAGGAAATCGAGGCATATATATCACTGGAAGAGCGCATGGCGTGCGGCGTTGGAGCATGTCTTGGCTGTGTATGCATAACAAAGGAAGTGGACCATCACAGCCATGTGAACAATACAAGGATATGTACGGACGGCCCCGTGTTTGACAGCAGGGAGGTGATGATATAATGGCAAAGATGAATGTTAATATAGCCGGAGTAGAGTTTAAGAATCCTGTTGTTACAGCATCGGGAACATTCGGTTCGGGAATGGAATACGGCGAGTTTGTCGATCTTAACAGACTTGGCGGAGTTGTGACCAAAGGTGTTGCAAACGTTCCGTGGCCCGGAAATCCGACACCAAGGGTAGCCGAGGTCTACGGCGGAATGTTAAATGCGATAGGTCTCCAGAATCCCGGTGTGGATGTATTTATTGAAAGAGATCTTGAATTTTTGAAGGATTACGATACAAATGTGATAGTAAATGTCTGCGGAAAATCAGTTTCCGATTATCTCGAGGTCGTTGAGAGATTAAATGATAAAAATGTGGACATGATGGAGATAAACATCTCATGTCCCAATGTTAAGGAAGGAGCTATCGCTTTCGGACAGAAAGCAGAATCGGTGTTTGATATCACAAAGAGGATCAAGGATGTCGCAAAGAAGCCTGTTATAATGAAGCTCAGTCCTAATGTGACAGACATAACAGAGATGGCACGTGCTGCTGAAGCGGGAGGAGCGGATGCGATATCGCTCATCAATACGATAACCGGTATGAAGATCGATATAAACAGAAGAAAGTGCGTCCTTGCAAATAAGACAGGAGGAATGTCGGGACCTGCGATAAAACCTGTAGCGGTAAGAATGGTATATCAGTGCGCAAAAGCCGTTAAGATACCGATCATAGGCATGGGAGGAATCGCAAATGCTGAGGATGCGATCGAATTCTTAATGGCAGGTGCAACGGCAGTGGCCGCAGGTGCGATGAATTTCGTAAATCCTTACCTTACCGAAGAACTTGTTGACGGTATCGGGGCATTCCTTGATAAGAATAATATAGAAGATATCCATGAGATCATAGGATGCGTCGAATAAAAACATGTGTTATAAAAAAGGAACCGGTCATTCCGCAATGTCATTAAGTTAAGATGACAAAACAAAGATCTCTATATCAGAAATGATATAGGGGTCTTTTTTTATAAAAAACACTTGACACGAATGCCAAAATGTGCGGCCGCTTTCGCTACTGATAGTATTAAAAGGTAGCGAAA
>JAFZRZ010000035.1 GCA_017619635.1 Lachnospiraceae bacterium
GACCAAGAGTTTGCTTACAGCTTCCTTCAGATTCCACCTCGCAATGGACACCCTTGCTGTTCAGCTATACACTTCCTCGTTGCCTAGGCGTGTTTGGGACTTTCACCCATTAGAGCGCGCCCATGGCGCGCAAACAAAGAGACCGAACAGACCGGTCTCAGTATCAATTTATCATTATTTTATACCGTAATATTCTTCGACAGCTACCATCCATACAGCAAGGTATTCATCCTTGAACATATCAGAAGAATACTCTGTTGCGCCGTTATTCATAAGTACGCTGCGCTTTCCGTAGTTAACGGTCCATGTATCATCCTTTCCGAATGCAGTGAGCTTATAAACATAATCTGCGGCATTGTTGGCATCAAGATAACATTCCTTTATATCGATCTGTGTATCGTGGAAGTTGTTTGCCATGGCAAGTGCCATTATCATGTTTTTCTCTATATATCCGATATCAGAGCTTAGATCCTTGTCAACCAGCATTATGGCAAGAAGATCATAGAAAAGATCCCTGTTTATAGTACGACCCTCTTCAAGAACATATGAATCAACATAGTCAAGGAAACCGTTAAGATCCTTATCTGAATAAAGTACGGTCGAACCTGTCAGTCCTCCGTTTGGTACTACAGTTATATCATTTCCGTCTCTGTAAACATCTGTGTAACTGTACACTGTCTTATCTCCCTGAGGTTCATCTGTTGACTCATCTTCTGTCTCAGTTTCCGTTGCATCATTTGCATTCACATCTGTTGTAAGATCGAGTTCTTTGATCTTTTCAGCCGATTCCTTAATTGCATCAATATCTATATCAGTATTGATATCATCCGTTGATATCTCATCGGATTCATATTCTGTCTCGATCTCCTCATCGTAATCGGGCTCATCCTTTGAGCAGGCTGTGAGTACCATACTCATGGTAAGAGTCATCACTGCTGTAACAGCAAATTTCTTTAAAATAGTCTTCATCTTTCAATCCCTTTCATATACTCTTCTTTTTCACACAAACGAACACATTATACAGCAAAAAATCAAAATGTAAAAGCATATCTTAATTTGACGATGAGGATGAAGACGATGACGCTGAAGAAGATGCCTGTCTGTCACGGATCATATGCTGCAACGTTATCACTATTGCGACAACGATATCCTCATGTTCAGGCTGATATATATCAATGCAGTACTTATCATGCATGGAGAGCATCTTCTGGCTTATGAGGGCCACCACCCTGTCCTCATCATCATAAAGGACAAAGTTAAGCGCGAGTATGTTTCCGACAAGCCTCCATCCGAGTCCCTCTATATTTTTGATGTCATCCACCAGATGAAACAGCTCATTTGATATCTCGAAATTCAGTCCGTTTTCCATTGAGATATAATGTCTCCCATGAATACTAAAAAATTTTCTTTCGATATGAGCAACATGTCTGTCTTTAGAATCGAACAGATCGGTCTTATCCAGTATTGAAAACAGCTTTGTTCCCGCAAGATAGACAATGTTTCCGTCATCATCCGTGATATCTATCTCATAATGCAGTGTAAGAAGCCTTGTTGAGGTGTACAGTGACCTTGCCGGTGTACCAAAGTTTGCTGTATTAAATTCATTGGCAGGCTGTCCCGCCTCATGAAATCTGTGAATCTTTGAAAATGTTCCCATGATAAATATCTCCCCTGAAATAAATCATACATATTTATGTCTTAGATCTTTTCCCCGCAGTGAGGACAGTATGAACCGTAATATCTGTATAGCGTCCCGTCACAGAACGGACATCTAAATACTCCTTTTATCTGTGCGACTATAACATTGATGATCTCGCATACAAGCCCTAAAGATGCAAGTATCTCAACAAATATGATACTGCCCGTTAACAGGGTAAGTACTAAACCGACAAGCGCGGGTACAAAGAGAGAAAGCATCATCGCACTAAAATATCTGCTTCTTTTCTTTGCTGCCTCTTCACGCAATTCCTTCCTGTAATAGAAGCGTTTGTTTTCCCTGTCGGATAACTCTTTTTTAATGTTTATTATATCCTGTATCGAAAACTCATACCTGCAGATAGGACACATCACATGTTCTTCACCGATAAGTTCATTGCATTTTGGACAATTGATCATTTTAAAATCTCCTTACAGGATACATTATAGTTCCAATCCCATTACCGTTAAATGAACAGCACGACAAATAATCAGCTTATATTGTAATTTCGGATTGCAAATACCTGTCTGTATTTTTCCAACAAAAAAGCAACTATTCTCAGAATAATCGCTTTTATCTGTAAGCACAGTTATACATTGCGACAGTCACGGAGTCATCACCGTTTTTAATGATGCAGCTGGTACCGTCTTCAACAGTGACCTTGTGATATGTCTTTCCGTTATATATGATATCCGCCTTTGATGACAGCGTGACCCCTCCGGGATAGCCTACTTTCTTTACCTCAACATCTGCAAATGATACAGGCAACATCTCTCCCTGCAGATAAAAATCATCAGGGTATTCAGGTGTTTTATTAAGATCAGTGTTTTCTTCCCCATCAAATACCACTATACCTGCCCATGAATTATTTATGTGATATTTGTATACCTGTGATATGCATATGCCAGAGATGATGCATATGACAGCAAAAACGGTTATAAAGATCTTAAGGTGTTTTGACATTAAAAGCTCAACCTCTTTTTCACAATAGATTCTTACAGTATATTTTTCATCAGCCAGTGTGCAACACCGTCTTCATCATTGGACAGGGTTACCTCATCTGCTATCTTTAAAACCTCATCCACGGCATTAGAAACAGCGATGCCCCTGCCGCACATCTTTAACATCTCAATATCATTGCTGTCATCTCCGAAAGCAACGATATCGGACATATCGATACCGCTTGTCTGTGAAAGATACTTTATCGCCACTGTCTTATCGGAGCCTTTTGGCATAAATGAGTACCAGTTCTCGCCTCTGTAACCCTGAAGTCTGCAGCCTTCTTTATCTGCTATCTCTTTGGCCATATTTTCTTCTGGCAGTTCGGCTACTATCTTGTTTGCCCCTACATCCAGGGCTTTTGAATAGTCATTATAAACAGCTTTATAAAGCCTCTCTGATTCAGATATATGCTTACTGTTCCAGTACACACACTTTTTGTTTGCCACGGTTATCTCGGCATCCGGCATTATCTCAAAAATCGAATTTACTATCCGGTTTGTTTCATCAACACGAAACTCACATGAATAAACACATTCATCATCTGAATGTATCAGTGTACCATCAGTCGTTATCTCATAGTCGGGTCTTAACTGCCTTATATACTTTTCCGCTCCTATCCAGTACCTTGCGGTCGCTATGGCAAAAAGGATACCCTTTGCCCTGCATTTTGAAAGAACATTAAGAGTATTTTCAGATATGGTCCCGTCCTGTCTTAACAGAGTATGATCCAGATCCGTTAGTATCATCTTTATCATTTTCATATCCTCATGACAGTCAGATATCATCCAGGTGTATCATTTTGCTTTTTTCTTCGTAGAGGGAAGCTCATCGTACATGCATTCAAACAGTTCCTTTAAAAAAGTCCTGTTTTCCACATCCTCTACCAAAAGCATTTCCTTTGCACCTTCATACGGCAGTTCAAGACTGACTTCAGGCATCATATTTACAGCCGACTTTACATTCTTAACAAGAAACCTGTCATCATATATTCCCCCGATGACCTTTCCTCTGTAATAGATTATGTACTCGCCCATCATCGCCCTGTAACTTATATCATCAAGTTCTGAGAGCTGTTCTAATATGAAATCCAGATATCCTTTACTCGATGCCATGATCATATCCTTTCTCTTTCATCGGTTACGATATGCTCAATTCCTGTGTGCTGTGACAAAAGGAACTCCTTCATAAATGTGGGAAAAGCTTTATATTTATCAAGCTCGTCTATCCTGATCCAGTGCATGTTCTCCTTTACACCCTGTGTATAGCTGTCGCTTTTTAACTCTCTTGTGCCTCTTGGTTTCATCACATAGTAGAAAGCTATCTCATGACAGTCCATATCTTTTAAGGCTCCCATGTTTTCATTAAAGAAATTCTCATGGATAACGGCAAGATGATCTATCTCATATCTTATGCCTGTCTCCTCGTAAACCTCTCTTATAACAGCATCATGAGCTGATTCTCCCATATGGACCGCACCGCCTATTGAATAATAGTAATCATCTTTCTCGTTTCCGGCAAACAGAACATATCCGTCTTCAACTATTATGGCTGCACTGCGGTATCTGAACCACTTATTGTCTTTGGTAAAACCACAGTCATATTTCAAACGACACTCCTCCCCATCCTTATGCATAAAAAAACTGATCCTCTTATCACTGATCACCAGACAAAATATCCGATACGACCTCATAATCCCAGGGTCTGTTCTTCTTATATCTTATATTGATCCTTCTGTCTGTGATCTCTTCAAATTCTGGATCAGGTTCAGGATAGAAACTGTACCAGGCATTTCTTTCACTGTCACCGGCATAATATCTTATCTTATACTCATTATATTTTGCAGGCCTGTCATTATAATAAAAACCCACTCTCCCCTTTGGAAGAGCCTTTCTTACATCACCTGTGAAATATGCTGTCGTCTCCACCCATCCTGTTTTTTTCTCATTATTCTTTTTTGTAAAAAAGCCAAACAGATTCATATCTTTTTTTCATGCTGCATAAACAGCTTTATAGCACTTAAACCTCCTACGGTTTTAGGTTCATTTGATCTTTTTTTGTAACCACAAAAGATCATACCATCTGTCAAATTTCTTTCCGACGCCCTCCATATGTGCAACTTTTATATATCCCTCGTTAAGATGGAATTTATAACTGTCATGTGACAGATACTCATCCTCTGTTTCACTAAATGCCACTCCTGCCAGAAGATTTACTATCCCATTTGATCTTAATCTTTCTTCCAGTTCTTTATAGAGCAGTTTTCCTATCCCCTGTCTTCTGTGATCCCTGTCGAGATATATTGATGTGGCAACAGTCCAGTCATAAGCAGATCGTGTGCTGTAAGCACTGGCATAAACGTATCCAACTATTTTGTCGTCCTTTACACAGACCAGGTAAGGATACTTTTCTGTTATCTTTTCGATACGCCCTTTAAACTCCTCAACAGAAGGAACCTCATATTCAAAAGAAACAGCCGTGTTAAGGACATAATAAGAATATATCTCTAACAGTCTGGCTGCATCTTCTGCTCTTACATCTCTTATTAAAATTTCACTCACCTTTTTACTCCCCTGAAAATATAAATACCCGTTTTTCAAACCTATTTTGCAAAACAGTCTGTTCCGCACTTTATTTTATCCAATAACTCCTCTATAGGTAAAGGTTTTGAATAAAAATATCCCTGAAAACTGTGAATACCATAATCCCTTATGATATCTCTCATTCCCGCGGTCTCTATTCCTTCCACGCATACATCGGCTCCAAAGATACCTGCGATCTCCGTGAAGTTATTTAAGAGTCTCTTTTCTTTTTCATCCTCCTCTATATGCTGAACAAAGCTCCTGTCGATCTTTATCGTATCAAAAGGAAGATTTTTTATAAGCCCTATAGATGAGAAGCCTGTACCAAAGTCATCCGATGCAAATCTTACACCGCCTGCACGCAGGGTAACTATGACATTCCTTAAAAGCTCCATATCAAGAAGCCTGCATCTTTCGGTTATCTCAAGACATAACTGTTTCGGATCAAAGCATTCCTTTTCTATCGTGTGCCAAACAGTATCCGCAAAGTCAGATTTCTCAAGCTGTGCATAAGACAGATTGACATTTATGACAAGATCCGGCACATAGTTTAAAAGTTTCTTTGCATCTTTTAGAGCTGTACTTAATATCCACTCTCCCAGTTCGGGGAATAGCGGATCAGTCTCAATAAACGGAATGAACATGTCCGGAGGCACAACTCCGTACTCATCGTTCTTCCATCTTAAAAGAGCCTCTGCTCCTATCACTCTTTGTGTGGCAGCATCCACCACAGGCTGATACAGAAGATAAAATCCGTTAAAGTCTTTTGTAATGGAAGCACGTATCGCATGGAGCATCTCGATCTGTTTTCTGCTCTCGTTTGTCAGCTCTGTGCGGAAAGCCACCAGATCACCATGTTTATTGATCTTTGAATCCTGATATGCAAAATTCAGGCATGAATATACTGTCTGATCATCAACATTGAATTCATCCAAGGAAAGCATGCCGGCATTGAGTTCAAGTGTTATATCATGACCATCAACTCTCACTCCCTTTCTGAACCTGGCGCGGATATCCTCATATGATTCAGCAAATTCAGCTTCATTCTGTACAGTGGAGATTATGGCAAAACGCGATCCGTCCATTCGATAGGTTCCACCCCTGTTTGAAACATTATCCATAAGAAATCTTCCAAACAGCTGCAGTATCTTGTTACCTGCATCGTATCCGTACACCTCGTTTATCTCAGTCAGTTTTCCGATACCGGCCATTCCTATACGTATGGGTGTCTTGTTACGGATATAGCCCTGCAGATCGGAAAAGAATCCGTACTGGTTTCTAAGTCCCGTCAATGTATCTATCTGACTTCTCTCATTGTGATTTCTGATCGATCCGCAAAAGTATTCAGGGATACCGTTCTCATCCTTTAAAACCGTACCGCGACAGGTACAGATATCATATTCGCCATCGGGACGTTTTGCTCTGTACTGCATATCATGTCCGGCCTGTTTTCCGGAAAAGATAGCCTCCATACCCTCATGATACGCCTGTCTGTCATCCGGATGGATATGCTCCTCCCAGATATCTCCTGCAGCATACATATATTCCGAAGGCAGCTCAAATGACTGCACCAGCAGTTTAGACCATCTGGAATAATCGAATTTCATATCGCAGATAAATACATAGGTATCATCGGCTATGATGGAATAACTCTCAAAAAGATTGTCTAATCGTTTTTTTGCCTCTTCAGTGATCTTCTTTTCAGCCATCCTCAGTTTGCTCCATTCCAACTAAAAAACACATCCGATATCATCAGAGTTCATGATAATACGGACATATATTCTCATAATGACCGTCCTTCATCCTGAATCCCCCGGGAATGACACCAAGCTGTACAAATCCCAACCGTTCATACAGATGCCTTGCATGAATGTTGCTCTCTACGACCGCATTAAACTGAAGCACTTTAAATCCAAGTTCTTTTCCCTTCTTAAGGCAGTCCTGTACGAGCTGTTCACCTATGTGTCTTCCTCTCGCATCGGATGAGACGGCATAACTTGCATTGCAGATATGGCCGCATCTTCCAACGTTGTTTGGATGAAGGATATATAATCCATAGATCTTACCGTTTTCTTCCGCAACCGCGGTATAACTCTGGGATGCAAAGAACTCTTCTGCGCTTTCCTCATCAAGTGATTCTTCCTGCGGAAAAGCCATGCCTTCCTCAACCACTTCATTCCATATCTTTATGATCCCGGTAAGATCATTTTTTGTATATTCTCTGATGTTCATTGTATGATCCTATCCTATATACACTCTATTCCAGCGGCATTGTATCCCAGGAGTAATGTCTGTTTCTCACTTCACTCCATTGTCCGGAACCGTCTTGATTCCATATCTGTGTCCAATCGTTTCCGCTCGCGTACTCATACTCAGCTTCTGTACCGGCGTTATGAACCCCGCGTGAGGTTATCTCATAGTGATCAAAGAACACGGTATCTTTCGGCTGATTTACTGTTATCCACTCATCATCGGAGAGATAAAGATAGAATCCATCTACTTTATCCATATTATCATCCTCTCCGTAACAGAAAGTGAGATATACCTCTTTATTGCTTTCGTTATATATGACCGTCTTGGGATGAACGGAAGGAATATTGCGCCTGCAGGCAAAGATCTTATCATTTAACAATGCTCTTGTTACATCATTTCTGTTAAAAAGACACTTATCTTTTTCAAAAATAAAAGTTATGTTCCTTCCGTCTGCTACAGTTGCTTTTATTCCTATCAGATTATCGGGATCATACTCATACCTTTCGGCATCGCTGCTGAATCTAAGGACTTCTGCACCCGATATACTCCTGCCCCATACAGGTATCATCAGGATTATCGCAACAGCCATCACAAGGATCATCCACTTAAATCTAAAAATCTTCTTTACAATACTCTTCTCATCTTTTTCATATACTTCCTTCTCATGAGCGAGATGAATACCTATATGTCCGAAACCCAGGATGATCACTGCGATCACAAGCCATATATTCAGCCTATGGATGCCCAGACAGAAAAATGCAGTCACAGGTAACGAAGCACCTGCAACAGGAAAACCGCAAAAACTCCTGTACTGGTCACGCATGGTCTTCTGGCTCTTAAAATACTTAAGCCAGTAAATCTCATAAAGTATCATAAACACAAAGGATGCCACCAGCCATAATTCCCACTTTGTCCATGAGCGCAGATTAAGATCAGGAAATATCAGAACAAGGCAGCTTACCAGCACTTCTCCCACTCTTTCAAATATGAGGAGTATCCTGTTCTCATTCTTTACATAATCATCATAATCAACAGGTTTGTTTTTGGCCCATATGATATTCGGTACCATTAACATTATCAGATAGATGAGCCCCACATAAGAAAAACCAAATCGCATATCTATATCCTTTCTTGCATGTTTTATCATGCCATCAAAGCAGCCAGTCTTTTTCCTAAAAAGATACCGAGGATACAAAAACATACACTCAGTGCCACGTACACACCCCCGGAAACATATGCTTTATCCTCAAACAGTTTATATGCTTCCAGTGAAAATGTTGAAAAAGTGGTGAAACCTCCGCATACACCTGTCTTCCAGAACAGAACACTTCCGGGTGATACATTCTCTTTCTTATCGGTAAGTCCAACGATAAATCCTATCAGCACCGCTCCCAGTATATTTGTTATCAGTGTCAGTATCGGGAACTGTGTTTTGACAGGTATAAGGCTTATCGCATACCTTGCCATCGCACCTAGCGCTCCGCCAAGAGCCACATATAAAAAATTCATCTTACGTCCTCGTCTTTAAATAAGCGCCTTCTTAAAATCCTCATACATCTCAAATGCTGTCTTTAAGATCTCTTCCAGATCATCATATGATCCAATGACCGGATTCTTTATCCTGTATCCGGGATCTATAAGTCTTTTTGCATATGTCCCGAAAGGAGAACCCAGAAGAACTTCTTTATCCTGCCTTACCACCCAGACCATCTCTACTAAACCGTCTCTTAAGATGATATGAAAACCAAATGACATATTTTCTGTCTTTTCTTCTTTTATCTTAAAGAACTTTTCTTTCGCATCAAACAGTGGATCATATCCCAGGTTTTTGATCATATCCATGACTTCCTCACCGTCTATATAAACAAGCCTGTTATCAGAAGGTGTTCTGCCACTGTCAAATCGTTTTGACAACTCTTCGTATCTTTTTACAAAGTCTATGCTTATAAGTGCGTTTTTGATCTTCTCGTTCATTTCACTCATTTGTCAATCCCATTTCTTATGGTCTTTTTTCAAATATAAGATGATTGAAAAAAGTGACCTTTTTGTATTCATCAATACTGCCGGCCCTTGTCTCCAGCTCAAGCATGTTTTGATACCATTCATCGTTAAACTTGATCTCATTGTTTGAGGACAGGCCGTAAAAAGCTCTTATCCCGTAAGTAAACTTATGAATCATACCGGCACTCAGCATCTTTATAAGTTGATCATTATCATAAACGTTTCTGTTTCCAAACGGACTGCTCTCGTCATTTTGTCTGTTTAACATGTCCAGTTTATATGTTTGTTTTCAAAGAATACATACCATTATGTATTCTTCATCATTCTCATCAACTGTCTTAAATCCGACTTTCTCATACATCCTTACGGCATAATTGTCTTTCTGTACGGCAAGAGATGCCTTTTTGTAGCCTTTTTCCTTTAAAAGCTCAAGCATCCTTTGCATAAGGATGGTTCCTGTTCCCTTCCCCCGATACTCTTTATATAAAGATATCGCAAAAGAAGGAGTATCATCATCCACATGTCCGTAATCATTCATTATACGTGTCCAGACAGCCCCTATAACCTGACCGTCATCATCCGCAACTATACAGTGATCCGCTCTTTTTGTTCCAAAATCCTCAAAGTACAGTTTTAACTCAGGCTTATCAACAATGTCCTTTGAAGGTGGTTTGACCCCCTCAGGTATAAAAATAGCCTCATATAAAAATGTTCTTAAAAGCTCTGTTTCGTTTTCTTTAAGTTCCCTGAATATCATCATCTGTTCTTTTCTACTCTTCAAGGTATCCCGGTCTCATAAGACAAGGCTCCATAAATATGTATTCCGGGGTTATAAACGGATACTCTATCTCATCCTCGTAATACCACGGATCATCTTCATGTGCTTCATTTATCAGCACATGAAACTGCTGGGCAGGCATATAACCCTGTGCAAGAAGAAAAGCCTTCTTTCCTTCACGTTCACAGGTATCGACCACCATCACCACATGTCCCGGCGAACCGCCCTTTATAAAGATATCCCCTATCTTTATCTGGGATATATCAATGTTCTTTGACTCTTTTTCAAGTGAGAGTGTGCTCGCATAATTAAACACGGTATTTAAATACTTTTCAAAAGTCTCATCCGAATCAGAAGGATCTGCAGTATTTTCCCACGAAACATCATTTCCGTTTACAACAATGCGTTTTCCGTTTTTATAACTTGTCCAGTCACATAAAAATCCGCTCACAAAATGAAAAGCTATCTTATCCTCATTACCACTATCACGCATATATTCCGCATATATGCGCATAACTGAATCCGCACACTGCTGAAGATCCTTATCTCCCAGATACATATCAAAAACGCAGACAGCCGAATCATTTGATTTAACGCTTCCGTCATAATAAAGCACGGGACTTTTATCCGGCAGCACCGGATAGTCTCTTAAAAACTCACCGAGACTTCCCTGCTCTTCCATGGTACGTTCATAACCTTTTGGAACACTGATCCTTGAGAGAAGGGTATTACCTTCAGTATTTATAAGAGATATCTGTTCCTCAACAGGTTCTATAACCTCTGTCACTTCAGTTTCTTTTTCATCCGGTTGTATACCCTGCTCTATGCTCACCGGTTGCGGGATCTCAGTTTCAGGGATAAGTTCTTCCTTACTTTTATCTGCACATCCGCATGTAAATATGAGCAGTGTTATCAGTATGATCTTTGAGTATTTTTTCATAACGTTTTTGCTTTCAACCCCCCTTTAAATATTTTAAACGAGCACATAAGAATGGTCAACAAAATGGAGCCATCCATTGGCAGTATGGACGGCTCCTGTATAGAGATTATGGAAATATACCCTTTGGGTTTCAATCTATTCTTTAAGTACTTCTTTTCCTTTGAAGGTAGTTCTAAGATGCAGGATGATACCCACAACTGTGACAGCAAAAACGAATACTGAAATAAGTCCCAGTAAAAAGATGATGATACTTGCTATAACCATATGCTACCTCCTTTTCAATTTATAAAAACCTCCTGTTTGTTGTTCTGATCATATCTTATCTTTTTTGACCGATGTTTTAAATGATAAATCGAGTAGGAGGAATTTCTCTTAAATGAGAAATTCCGACCTCTCACACCACCGTGCGTACCGTTCGGTACACGGCGGTTCAATCAACTTAACAAGTAACACACCTTTTGGTGTAGTAGTCTAACATTGAGATTAGTC